>DATJQX010000056.1:0-123413 GCA_035505275.1 Streptosporangiaceae bacterium
CCTGATGACGGTGAAACCTCTCGTCCCGCTTCCAGCGGTCGCGCTGTGCGGCCGGACTCGCTCATCCCGGTGAGGTCGGTGGCCGGGCTCGCGATCCGGTGGCCGCAACAGGTATCGGGATTCGAATATTAGCGTTGCTAACGAGATCCCGGGGAGCCAAACGGGGAGCCAACGACCACAGGCACAGGGCCTTATCCAGCCACATCCAGCCATTATCACTGTGGCCGAACGGCACGTCAGGCCATGCCGGGCGACGTCGGGCCGCGTTTCGGGAATGCCTCCTAAGCAGTAGGTCCCGCGTTCGAGTCGCGGTCGGGGCGCAGTTAAATGGACATTCTTCAATATTAATGTCGAGTCCACGCGACTTATTATGACCTACTGCCCGCAGGCAGCCCCTCGTTTCGGGACATTTCGCCATGCCGGGCAACGTTCACCGATGACCTGCCACGGGCGAAATGAACGAAAGATCACGTCTGCTGCGAACAGGCGTTCTTTCCCGACGCACTAAGGGGAGCCAAAAAGGGGAGCCAAACGATCTTGGAGCGGGCCGGAACGAGCCATCTGGTCGCCGGGAGAGTCGCCATTGTGCGGCAGTTCCGGACACCGTCAACGATCGCCGAGGGTCTTCCACCGGATGCGTGACAGGATTGATGATCCCTTTGCCATTTGGGTGGAGCAGGTCACGATAACAGAACGTGACGAACAAACCCGTGCCAGCGTACTACAATCTACACATATCGATTCGGCGCGTCGTGCTGTGGCGGGAGTCGCTGACAGATCATGTACAGATAAACCGATTCGGTCTTTCTCAGGCATGGCCGCTTACTTAGTGCGGCTAACTGCGCGAGCATAATCAAGGCGACGGGAAAGGCTATAACGGCGACGAGGATCAGATCGCTGTATGATGTAAGATCGTCACTCAGCCATGCCGAGGGCGGCTCGCAAGCCAGCCTCGATGCGGCGCATAGCGGGTGCCGTGATCGCGCCGGCATCCGCCCGTACTTCGTCGTCGTAGATCGTCTCGATATCGTCACAGGAAACCCAGCCGGTCATGACTTCCTCCGGCCCCAGCGGCACCATTGCGGGACGCTCGGCCTTTGGTGGCGTAGTAGTCAGCCGGGCTGCGAGTACTTGCTCGAACGCCCGGTTGCGCCGGTTGTTCGACACAACCAGGAAAAACTTGTCTTCGCCGATGTGGGCCAGGTGAGCACGGTAAATGCGCCCGCGCAGCATGTCTGTCATGGCGGAGGCCGTCTAATCCTCGTCCGCCCAGGAGGGTCGCCTGCGCCGTGCAATCCGGCGGATCTCATCCGCCTCGCCGCTGGCAAGCCTGTCAGCAGCTGCGCTGGCGTACGCGAGTTCTTCGGCCTTCTCCCGGATGGCACGCAGTCCCGCGGTAAAGATCATGTGCAAGAGTGCAGCCTCGGTGACTCCCTCTACCACGACGACGCCAGCGAGGTCAGCGAGCGCATCACGCTCAGGGCTCTGCCCTCGAAGACGTTCCAGATCGGCAAGATCGCGCTCAGTGAGCGGCAGACTCTTGCGGGCCTTGGCTGGCTGGTTGAGCCTGATGGCCATCGTGCATCGCTCCCAGATTACTGCTGCACTTTATGCGTACAACTATACTGCACTATACGCTGCACTACCATCAGCACAACTTCGACCTTACGGCCTGGTCAGGTTGGCTGCCTACAGCGGGTGCACGCACGCCGGACCTCCCAGGCGAGACAAGCGCACAGATCACCTCGTTCCGGCCGCCTCCGCAGGTTCGCAGCTGAGTGCCTGCCTTGATGCAGAACGGTTCGCGCGCTCAGCCTTCTTGAGGAGCGGCCACAGTCCGTGACACCCGGCACCTCCCACCGAGGGAGTGCCGCACGTTTGGGTCATGGCTGTCGTCGCGGTGCGCCGCGTTCCCACCAGTCGATGGTTTTTGCGTCGGCCGTCATACGATCGAGGAGGTCAGCGATGAACTCGACGTGAGCGCCACCGCCTCGGGCGAAGCAGAATTTCCACAGTTCTGCGGCGGCACGGTGATAGTGGTGGATGGTCTCATCCGCGGCATAGGCGTCGATCTCGCCGGGGCGGTAGCGGTCGATCTCTGCCCCGATGTGGCCGAGAAGTCCGGCCAGCTGCGATTCGTGGTCGGCGCTCACGCGTTCGCGCGCGGCGCGCCGCTCGGCTTTGGTGACCATGACCCGGACGGTACCGTGTTTCAACGGCCGACCCTCGGCCAGGGCTCACCAGCCGATGTCGCGCGATGGCTGTGATCAGCAACCGCCACACTGCGCGACTCTTATTCCATAGGCTGAGCAAACCGAGCGCCGACTCGGCTTTCCCTGTCTATCATGAACGGCAATTTGGACCGCCACGCCGAGCCCAGACCAAGCCCAGACCGCCCATGCAGATCGCTTAGCACCGGTTGCGTGTGTGTCATCAGCTTGTACTGTAAATCAGCTTGTGGCTGCATACCGAGTGGCGATCCCTGTATCGACGGCAGTCTGGGCGGGTGCCGGGTGTCCATTGGTGCCGCTGCGCCGAGATGCGCTGTTTTCCAGCAAAAGGAGCGCCATATCGTCGTGGGCATGACCGCCAGTATGCCGGTGCACGGCTGTTATCAGCGCATCCAGCGCCTGCTCACAGTCAGCTGCGAGAAGCGCGGCCGCGATCTCGTGTTCTCGGAGGAAATCTCCGTGCTGGTTGCGGCTTTCGACAAGCCCGTCGGTGTACAGCAGGAGCCGGTCGCCGGGCGACCAGCTCGCAGTGAACGCGGTGAAGTCGTCCTCCAGGCCAAGCGGCAGGGCGGCCTTCCCGCCGGTCAGCGGCTGCAGGCCGCCGCTGTGAAGCAGCAGCGGCGGGTGATGGCCGCAGTTGACGATGGTGAGCTCGCCGCCGGGGGCGATTTGGGCCAGCGCCGCGGTGACGAAATCCTCCTCGCCCAGATGCGCCCCGATGGCCTGGCCGACTTCGCCCGCGACGTGTTCCATCGCGGGCATTGCCACCGCGCTTCGCCGGAACGCGCTCAGGACGTGCCTGGCGAGCCAGATGGCGTCCAGGCCCTTGCCGCGGACGTCGCCTATGATCACCCGGATCCCGTGCCCGGTCGGGATGATCTCGTACAGGTCACCGCCGACCGAGGCTTCGCGGGTCGCGGAGCGGTAGCGAGCCGCCATGGTGATCCCGGTCATCTCTGGAGGCAGCGGCGGAAGCAGCGCCAGCTGCGAGGCCTCCGCGACCGCGGTCATGCGCGCCAGGCGCTCCTCGCGCCGGCGGCGCATGGCCGCCACCACGACCGCCATCGCGCTGACCGCCAGCACCACCGCAACCCGGGTCCAGTAGGTCGCATCCCCCGTGATGCCGTGCCGCCACCCGTTCCCGATGGCGAGCGCCACCGCGGCCCCGGCGAAGACGGCCGTACGGCGCTCGTCAGCGACGGTGGCCACGATCAGCGGCGCCACGCTGAACAGCGAAGGCACGTTCAGGCCCGTCATCGCGTCGAGCGCGCCGCACAGGACCAGCCACAAGACCGCCGCAGCCACCGCGACCTGCCCGGCCGACGGGCGCGACCCGGTCCTCACCCCGCCTCACCCGCTGACACGACCAGCTTCATCGGGCTTCCCCACCACTTTCCCGAGCTCCCCGCTCGGTCCGGACCCTGCTGTGGCAGTGGCCGCCGCGGCACGTCACGGCACACCACGGCCGATCGCGAAGGCACCTCCCATGGGCCATGAACGCACCGTGACAGTAACATAACAAATCCGTCGCCGTGAGCAATTGGCACCACTGGCCACCCCCCGGCCCGCCCGGCTGACCCCGGGCGATGTGGCTGCGGCCCCCGAGGCGCAACAGAAAGATCTGGTCCGAAAATAGAGCCTTATCTGTGAGGCCCCGGCCCGGTCAAGACCGAACGCTCATCGATTTGCGGGGCCCGGGGGTGACTGGTTGTCTCCCTGCTTCCTGATAGCTGCCGGTTACGTGGGCCGGGCGGCGCGGAGTCAAGGTGGAGCGCCCCGCGGACGAACGACCTTGACGCCGGGCTGCCCGGCCCCGATCATCGGGCGGCGGGGAAGCGGGTCTGGGCGTGGTCAGGTCATCGTGATGCCCTCCGGTGTCGGGCCGTTGGCGGATGGGGCCGCGTTCGGTGGCTCCGGCCGCGCCGGGCGCCCAGCCTTATCTCGGTGCGCGGAGCAGTTGCGCTTGGCTCCGGCGACATGATGCGTGATCGGGTGTCCCGGCTTGGGGATGGTGCGGCCGCTCATTGTTTGGAGGCTGACCAGGAGCTGGCCTGGCAGCGGGCTCTTGGCAGGAGCCGGCCGCGGGTTCATCAGTTCACGGGCGCGGCGGCGGGCGCAGGGGCCGGTCCTTTACGCGGCGGGGGCTAGCGCCTCCTCCCCGGGTTCACGCAGCGTGTGGTAGCAGCGGCGGGCCAGCTTGCGGGCCACCGGCAAGGTCGCCAGCCCGGCGGTGCGCGCGTCCCGGGCCGCCGTGTAGTAGCCGTGGTCGGGGGCAGCCGGGCGGGCGGCGCACTTGGCCGATTCATACAGCGCCCAGCGCAGCAGCGGCGGGCCCTGCCGCGACAGGCGCCCGGGCGGGCCCTTGCCGTCGCAGGAGCGGACCGTGATGTCCAGGCCGGCGTGGCGGACCACGTCGCTGGAGTTGCCGAACCGGCGGACATCGCCGAGCTCGGCCCAGATCGCCACCGCGGTGACCGGCCCGATGCCGAACCAGGCCTCCCGCAGCGCCGCGCAGCCGGGCTGGCGGCGGGACAGCATGCCCAGCTGGCGGCGCAGCGGGTCCAGCTCGGCGGTGAGCCGGCCGATCTGCCGCAGCCCGGCCTGGACCGCCTGCCGCCCGGCCGGGGACAGCTGCACCTGTTCCACCGCGGCCCGGCCCTCGGGCCTGGCCATCGACCCGGTCAGCGGGACGCCCTGGTGGAACAAGGTGGCGGCGATCCGCTGATGCCAGGCACCGCGCTCATCGAGCAGGTCCTTGTACAGCCGGACCACAGCCCGGGCCTCCAGCATGTGCTGCGGCGGGATCCAGCACTCGGGCAGGTCCCCAGCCAGCAGGTGCACCCGCAGGTGCCGGGCGTCGGTCTTGCCGGTCTTGGCGTGCCGCTTCCTGCCGCGCAGCGCGGCGGTATCGGCCGGCTCGGCCAGGTGCGGGGTGATCCCGGCGGCCGCCAGCTCCTCGGCCACGTACCGCCAGCCGGTGCAGCCCTCCAGCGCGAAGTGCACGTCGTCCTGGCCGGCGAACCGGGCCAGCCACGCGCGCAGATGCGGCCGGTCTGCCGGGACCACCCGGCCCCGTTTCACCTCCCCGGTCACCATGTCCAGGTATTCGAAGGTCAGCTGCCGGCGGTGCACGTCGAATGCGCCTACGATGCTCACAAGGGACCTCCTCGAGCTCCGAACCGAATTGGGACAAGGGACCTGTTCCCTAAGCCCGTTACGTCGTAGATACTGCTACGACTGACGCCGGGGAGGTCCCCCTCACATGGCATCTTTGGTGGGCAGGCGGCGGGACTGTAATTTCAACGGTGTAACTCCCGAGACGGAGGAGACACCAGATGACTCACGTGACACAGGACCGGGACCAGGCCGAGTCGGCGCTGTCGGCGGCGGATGTGCAGCTGCTGCGCGAGCTCACCGAGCGGGCCCGCACTGGCGGGGTGAAGCTTACCGGTCAGGGCGGGCTGCTGGGCAAGCTGACCAAGGTGGTCCTCGAGGGCGCCCTGGAGGGTGAGCTGGATGACCACCTCGGTTACGGCAAGCACGACCCGGAAGGCCGCAACGGCGGGAATTCCCGTAATGGCCACCGCGCGAAGACGGTGCTTACCGATATCGGGCCGGTGGAAATCGCGGTGCCCCGGGACCGGGATTCCACTTCGAGCCGAGAATCGTCGCCAAAAGGCAGCGGCGGCTGACCGGGATCGAGGACATGGTGATCTCCTTGTCGGCGAAAGGGCTGACGCACGGGAGATCACCGCGCACCTGGCCGAGGTCTACGGCGCGGAGGTGTCTAAGCAGACGATCACCACGATCACCGAGCGGGTCATGGACGAAATGGCCGAATGGCAGAGCCGGCCGCTGGACCCGGCCAGGCTGGTGGTCTGCGGTGTTCTGCGACTGTTTCCGGGGGGCCGCATCGGCTCGGGGCGGCTCTGCGGGCTTGTTCGCCATGGTGATGACGGCCGGGGCGGTGCGAGTGATCGTGTCCTTGGGGTCGGCGTGGCCAAAGGTGCTCGGGGACTTGGACTTGGGGGCGCGGTGCCGGTTCCGGTCGGCAACGGCCCGGAACCTGGCGATCTGGCTAGTCAGGGTCTTGTAGCCGGCATTTCCCGAGCGGATCGCGGCGAGGATGAGGCGGCGGGCATGGGCCAGGGACAGGTCGCGGTACCGGACGGGCTGCCCGGCACGGCGTCCTGTCACCGCCGGCTGCGCGGTGAGGGCGGCGGCACGGGTGACGCCGCGGGTCATCTCGGTGGCGCACGTCCAGGCCGCGATCTCCTGGGCGATGAGCTCCGGGCTGCCGGAGCGGAGCATCGCCCCGGTGCCCGGCCCGGCCCCGTGCAGCGGCGCCTTCGCCTCCCGCAGCCCGGTCTCCGCGCCGTCCCAGCGCCGCTTATAGAGCCCGGCGAGCTCGGGGGCGGGGTACTCCTTCCAGTCGAGGAGATCGGTGACCAGGCAGAACATCTCCGGCACCGTCTGGCCCTCGACGTCGGCGAAGTACTCGATGACCCGGACGGTCATGGTGATGCCGTCGCCGGAGATCTCCGCCAGGTACGAGCCGTCACGCAGGATCTCCGAGACCCGTTTCAGCGTGATGTCGCTTTTCACCCTGATCAGGACGTGGGTGCGCCCAGTGAGGGCGGCGATCCGGCGGACGCCATGCCAGAGCCGGTCCAGCAGCCAGACCTGATCCTCCGCCAGCACGTCCGGGTGCTTTGCGAGGACCGCGGCCCGCAGTTCTTCCAGCGGCGCCGGGCCGAGGGCCTTGCGCCAGTCCAGGCAGGACCGTTCCGATGCCGCCCGCCACTGCCGTGACCAGGGGACCAGCGCCAGGTCACCGGCCAGCGCGATGATCACGTCGGACAGCTGCGCTTCCGGCATCAGCGTCATCAGCACCAGCACCCCGATCATGAACGCCGCGGCCAGCAGCCGCTCCCGCTCGCCCTTCACGAATCTCCCGTCCAGGACCGCGCGGCCCGCGATGGCGTCGATGACGCCCGGCCCGGCCTTCTCGTCCAGCCAGTCCTCCAGCGGTCCGAGCGTCGCGTGCGAGCACGCGCTGCCCGCCGCCCGGACCTGCCCCTCCCTCATCACCACCGCCGGCGCGACCGCCACGATCTTCACGAACGCCACCGGCTCGCCCGAACGGACTCTCCCGTGCCCGCCACGGCAAGCGCCGACCGGTCCCCGTCGCGCAGCGGAGCGCGTTCTTCAGCGGGGAGACCAGGTCACACAGCCGCACCGCGACCGTCACCCCGGCCGGAAGGTCCCCCTCATCAGCGAAAACGCAGACAGGACGACCGGCAGCAGAGTAAGAAGACACAGAGGCTCCTCGCGAAGAAGGGTCAGATCTCGACAATCCCTCTTCTAGCAGGAGCCTCACCCATCCCACAGGAAACCCGGGAAACAACCCCCGGACCAGCAGATATCACTCACGGTAGCCGCGACCGGCCAAGCCCTGACGAGGTTTCGCTCTTATCCCCGCGGCATTGCGTTCCAGCGGCCGCCGCTGTCGTCTATGCCGGTGGAATACCTGACCCCGGCCATCGAGGACCGGGCGGTGGAGATCTTGACGCTGCTCGCGGATCGGGGCCAGCATCGTGCTCCTTCGCTACCGGATCTGATCTTAGTGCGGCTGCCGAACTCGCCGGGCTGACGGTGCTGCACCTCGACAAGGACTTCGACCTCATCGCTGAGATCACCGGCCAGCCTACGGAGCGCCTGAACATGGACCAACCCGCGTTCATGGGTAACGGTGCAGATCAGATCGAAGCATGACCTTTCCCGGACAGCGGCATGACCGGATGGTGTCACCGGCCTTGGGCGGGTGAACGTTTCCGCGGAGACGGCTTGTGAAATCACGCACAAAGCGCTAACCCGCGGAAACATCGTGATCGTGGTGACCAGGGCTATGACGGCCTGGGTCAAGTGCCCTGTCCGCGGCAGAATAGTGAGGCCTGGACGTAGGCGGTGACGTATAAAAATACAGCCTGGGCCGCCCGTCCGCCCGACCATAGGCGGGGAACGCTAGCGTTAGCACGCAGATCATGTCGTTCTACGCTGCCCTTGCCTAAGCCGGCCGGGTGCGGGTAGCGAGACCTTCATGCGCACTGAGCCGAGCCTTGCGGTCTCCAGAGTCATGCTCCGGCCGATAGCCAGCCCGCTTCCGCTGGGGTTGCTAGCCCTGGCCGTCGGCACATTCACAATTGCCGGAGTTCAGTTGTCCTGGATTCCTGTCGCCCAGTCACCCGATGCCGGGCTGGCCGTCCTCACCTTCGTCGTGCCCCTGCAGATGGCGAGTTTCATCTACGGCTTCCTGGCCAGGGACCCGGCGGCCAGCACGGGGATGGCGCTGCAGGCCGGCGGCTGGTTCTCGATCGGGCTGGCCACCTACACCGGCCGGCCGGGACAGGCGAGCCCTGCCCTCGGCCTGGTCCTCGCCGGGGCCGCAACCGTTCTGCTGGTTCCCGCGGTCACCGCCTCGCTCAGCAAGGTACTGGCCGCCGTGGTGATGATGCTGACCTCGCTGCGCTTCTATCTAACGGCCGCGTATGAGCTGTCCTCGGCCGCCGGCTGGAAAGAGGCGGCCGGCATTACCGGCATGGTGCTCGCGGCGGCCGCCTTGTACGCCGGCCTCGCGTTCGAGCTGGAGGACAGCCGCGGAGCGACGCTCCTGCCGACGCTGCGCACGGGGGCCGGCCGCAACGCGCTGGCCGGTGACCTGGCCGATGAGGTCGCCGGGATAAAGCACGAGGCAGGCGTACGCCGCAAACTCTAGCGAGCGACCGCGGTTAATCCGTGGCGGCATCAGCCGCCGTGCCAGCATCCGATCACGCCTAGATGCAGTGATCGAGGCCAGCCCCGACGACACCGGAACACACGTGTCAGTACCAGCCGGCTGGCCTTGCGTTACCCAAGCGACACCCGCCCCCCGGCCCGGCAAACCGTGGCCACTGCCAGCGGACATGCGGCTCTAGATCCCGCCAGCGTCCGGGCTGTCCGCCTCCCCAGATGACGGTCCACATAGCTGGTTGACCTGACCGCGGCCACCCGAGCAATCAGCACGGCTGTCAGCCGCGCCTATTCGGCGACCTGATTCCTTACCAAATGATAGAGAAGGCTGTGCGGTAATCGCCGGCAGGGTCGAGAAAGCATGGGTGAGTATTCCGGTTTCGTGCATAGATATGCCGACGGACGAAATACTCACTCCGGCAGTGCCGGGCGCCTCCCGGGGATTGGCCGCGGGGCACGCTGGGCCGGTTGGCGCGTGAGCCGCTTCGCAGGTGCCTACCCGTCTGGGCCGTGGCCTCGCGCTGGCGTGGGTCGCGGCGGCCGGGCCGGGTGACGTGGTGGCGGGACCGTTGGCGGAAGATGGACGCATGATCGGTGACCGGTGGGGTGTGAGCCAGAGCGAGACCTTGCGCTCCTACCCCTGCGACGAATTCGCCGGGTCACCCACGATGCAGGCGTGGCGGGGCGTGCGCGTCGAGGCGCCTGCCGAAGCGGTGTGGCCGTGGGTCGCGCAGGTCAGGCTTGCGCCGTACTCCTACGACTGGATCGACAACCGTGGCCGCCGGTCACCCCGGCACCTGGCAGGCCTGCCGGAGCCCCGAGTGGGCGATAGGTTCACCACTGCTGGCGGGAGGGAGCTGGGCCGGATCGTCTCGGTCGATCCCGGGACGCAGCTGACGGGCACCGTCATGGGCGCCTTCATGTCCTACGTCCTGGTCCCGCAGGACCACGACGGGACGCGTCTGCTGCTCAAGGTGGTCATGCGGACCACCCGCTGGGCTGCCCTCGGGCTGTCCATTGGCGACCTGATCATGGCCCGGCGGCAGTTGCTCAACTTCAAGCAACTTGCCGAGCGCCACCAGCACCAGGTCACAGCCTCGGGTTAGCGTGCTGATCCGGCCACTGCAAAGGACCGTCGCGGGTCAACGTCACTTCCTACGCCAGATGCCATCATCGTGAGCAGAACTGGGCCCAAAAGCGACCGCCCGCGCAGCGGCATTATGCCGGTGATCAAAGATCACTCGCCCTTCGGGCTCGGCATAATGCCTGATCATGCCCGTGATCGAAGCGCAAGCGCGCCTCGATCACGGTGCCTCACGATCACGGGCATATCAACCAGATGCGGATATTCGCGGTCCGACGGTTCCTGCATCGCCTGGATGCCATTGCTGGATGGATCTATGCAGGTCGCTCGGATTTAGGGACGTAATCGAAGAACCGGTACGTGGTACCGCCTGCCGTCCATTCGGCACGCAGCCGCGTGCGTTTCTCCGTGCGCCGAAGCGCCGATAGCAGCCGGCGATTCACGTCGCGGGCATCAGTACCTTCCATCGCGCCCTCCACGTGCAGGCCCGCCGCGGTCACGGTGACCTGGCCGCCGGTGATCCGCGTGAGCAGCGGCTGGATTGCGCTCGGGTTCTCCGAACTGACCTCGCCATTGAGCCGGAACAGGACCATCGAGCCAGTCTGCCACGCCATCCGGCGGGCGACGGTGCCGTCTACTCGTGTTGGGCAGACGACTCTGCCGTGCCGCCCCGGAGCCATCATGCCGACAGCAATGCAGTGCGTCTCCCGGAGTTGGGTCCGGGAGACACAGGCTGAGTCAGGTGCCAGAGGCCGTGAAGGCGGCGAGGATGTAGCTCGGGTGGCGGTCTAGGTTCTGGCGGGCTCTGTCGTACCGCATCGTGGTGCTTGGATCGGCGTGGCGGGCGGCGATCTGCACGTCGCGCAGGTCGACGCCGGCGTCGAGCATGGTCGTAACGAGCGTGACGGAGCATGTGCGGATGCATCCTGGCCACGCTGATGTCGGCGCTTTCGGCGAGCCGGTGCAGGCGCCGGGTAGCTGCGTGCCGGTCCATCCGGGTGCCGCGGCTGTTGAGCAGGATGGGCCCGCGGGACCGGTTACCGGTTGCCCGGCCGATGGCCCGCCCGGCGGCTGGCGGCAGCTGGACCAGGACCACTTTGGTGCCTTTGCCGCATACGCGCAGCACCCGGTGGCCGTGCTCGTCGCCGAGGTCGGCGATGTCCGCGCTGGTGGCTTCGAAGATCGGCAGGCCGGGCAGGCCAGGCATGGCTGCCAGCGCGAAGTCGCACGGGTGCGCCGATTCGCGGGCGGCGGTGAGCAGGGCTTCGAACTGCAGGTGAGTGAACCCCAGGGTGGGTGACTCGGCGGGGACTGACGGGCGGCGCACGTGCTCGGCGGGTGAGTGCTCCAGGTTGCCGTCCAGGACGCAGGTCTGGTAGAACCCGGCCGTGACCGGGAACCGCCGGGAGACGGTGGAGGGCCGGAACCGGCGGATTTCCTGCATCCAGCGGATGTACAACTCCAGGTGCAGCCGTCGCGCGGCTAGCGGATCCAGGCCCCGCTCGGCGCACCAGGACAGGTAGCAGCGCAGGTCAGATTCGGTGTGCTCGCGGGAGGAGCCCTTGAAGCGAGCCAGGTAGGGGGCCACGGCCGGGCGCAGCCGGTCAGTGAGTGGTGCCGCGGGATCGCCGGGCACGAAGGCCGGTCAGGTCGTGCACGGCGCCGGGCAGCGGCCCAGACACCCACACGATGTTCCCGCTGGGGCTGCCGATGACCTGCAGGTTCATCCCGTGCTTATGGTGCTTGCCGGAGTAGAACGGCCGGTCCGCTGCAACCCGGTCGATGGGGACTAAGGTGCCGTCGATCACCAGGCAGGGATGCCCGCTCTTGCGGGCGCCGCGCAGCGCCTGGCCCAGCGTCGGCGCCCGGGCGGCCAGCAGCGCGACGGTCTTGGTGACATATCTCCAGGCGGTAGCGGTAGCGACGCCGAACCCGGCGGCCAGCTCGGCGAACGACTCGCCCTTCCGCAGGTAAGCCAGGACCAGCAGGGACTGCCGGCCCGGGTTCAGCTTGCGCCAGCACGAGCCGATCTGGCGGCGGTGGCGCCTGATGACCCGGCGACATAATCCAGGGTCTGGCGAGAAAACGGCAGCGCGGCAGGATAGAAAAGCACCTGGAGCCCCTCGGTGGCAGATGCGGATCTTGGTTGATCGCTTGATCTACCAGGGGCTTCGTTTTCCCCCGACACGCCGTACCTGATCAGGCCATATACCGAGAGACCCCAAGATCAGGATGAAAAGGCTCACTGGCTAGGTCGCGGGCCGGTTCCCGCTCAGGTGGCCGAGGATGAGCCGTACCTGTTCGGCGAATGCTTTGCCGAAATCCTCGGAGTCGGCGCGCAGCCCGCAGAGGTGTTCGATCTGCTGGGGCATTGTGACCGGGGCGATGGCTGCGCCCATGAGGGTGATGAGCAGGTAGGCCGGGTCGAGGTCCGCCGCGATCTCGCCGCAGGCTTGCCGGCGGCGAAGATCGCCGACCTCAGGCGGTTCGGATCCCTCGCCAATGGGTCGCGCTGGGACCGGGGAGGTCTGGTTGAGTCCGTCCCAGACGAGGATTCGGGTTAGTTCGGGTTGTGCGCGCATGGCCCGGAAGTAGGCGTCGCACAGGTCGGCGAACGAAAGGCCCTGCTGCTCGATGTGCTGCTCCAGCTGGGCTTCCTGTTCGTGCCAGCGCCGCATGATCTCCTGGTAGAGGCCTTCCTTGCCGCCGAAGTAATAGGAGATGAGCTGGGAGTTGACGCCGGCCCGCTCGGCTATCGCGCGGACTCGCGACCCCGCGTAGCCCTTCTCCGAGAACTCAGCGATCGCGGCGTCGAGGATTCGCTGGCGGGACCGCTCGGCATCTCGCAGTCGTTCGCTGGGGTCAGGGGCGCGCCGGACGCGCGCCCTGGATCTTGCCTGTGCGTCTGCGCTGCTCGTCGTCTTGTGGACCACGGCTCAACGATACCTGCCCTCAGACTGGGTGTCACTCATCCCGTTGATTCAGTCACTCATAAAGTTGACATCGTTCATTCAGGTGAATGATACTGGCGCGAACAGCCCCTGAGGAGAGGAACGCCATGGATCCCGTCGCCGGGCCTTCCGTCCCCATCAACCGGTACGTGCACGACGGCCCGGAAGGCCGCGTGCCAGCGGCGGCCGGCGAGGACCGGTGAGCACCACGACCATGGAAGCGCCGCTCCTGGATGCCGCTGGGCTCACCGTCCGCTTCGGGAAGGTGACGGCCCTGGACGGCCTGAGCCTTGTCGCCCCATCCGGCGAGGTGCTCGCCCTCCTCGGGCCCAACGGCGCGGGCAAGACAACCTTTGTCCGGACCGTCGCCACCCTCATCGCGCCGACGAGCGGAGCCCTGCGGGTGCGGGGCAACGACGTCGCCCGCAGCCCGCTGGCCGTCCGCCGTGACATCGGCCTGGCCGGCCAGTACGCCGCGGTCGAGCCCGTCATGACCGGCCGGGAGAACCTGGTGATGACGGCCCGGCTGTTCGGGCACCCGGAGAAAGCCGCGCAGCGCGCCGCCTCGATCGTGATCGAGCAGCTCAGCCTGCAAGAGGTCGCCGATCGGCGTTGCCGCACCTACTCAGGAGGCCAGCGTCGCCGCCTCGACCTCGGCGCCAGCCTGGTCGGCGCCCCCCGGCTCCTGGTCCTCGACGAGCCGACCACGGGCCTGGATCCCGCGGGCCGCCGCGAGGTCTGGGACGCCGTACGGAACCTCGCCGCCAGCGGCACCGATGTCCTGCTGACCACCCACTACCTCGACGAGGCCGACGAGCTGGCCGACCGCGTCGTCGTGATCGACCACGGCAAGGCGATCGCATCGGGCACCCTGGGCGAACTCAAGGCAAGCATCGGGCGTGACGTCATCGAGATCACCCTCGGCGAACCGTCCCGGCTCGAAGCCGTCGGCCAGATCCTCCTGCACGTCACGTCGAATCCGCCCAGACTGGACCACTCCGGGCGGCGCGCCATCGCCCCGACCACAGATGGCACCAGTCAGCTCGCCGCCACCATCCAGCGCCTCAACGAGGCTGCCATCGCCGTCGATGAGATCGGGCTGCGCCGGCCGACCCTCGATGAGGTGTTCCTGACCCTCACCGATGACCACATCGATCTACCGGCACCTGCAGCAGCCAGCCAGGACGGGAGCGCCCGGTGACCCCGGCCATCACCGCCCCGGCCGCCGCGCCCGGAACGACCCGGGCCAGCCTTGAAGTCACCCGCAGGGCATTGCGGAAATACTTCCGCACCCCCGGCCTTTTCGCCATGGGCATCGTCCAGTCAGTGATGTTCCTGTTCATGTTCCGGTATGTCTTCGGCGGTGCCATCGCCACCGGGGCGACGACCTACGTCTACTACCTGGTGCCCGGCTACGTCGCGACCATCGTGCTCTTCACCGGGGGCGGCATCGCCGTCGCCGTCGCCGAGGACCGCGTCCAGGGATTCACCGACCGGCTGCTGTCCCTCCCGATACCGCGGCGGGCGATCGTACTGGGGCGGATCATCGCCGACTCGAGCACCAATGCCTGGTCGATCTGTACCACCGCAGCGTTCGGGTTCGCCTTCGGGTTCCGCCTGCAGGGCAGCGTTGCCGATGGTCTGGCAGCCCTCGGCCTCTGCCTGGTCTACGGCATCGTCTTCACGGTCGTCTTTATCGTCATCGGCCTCGCCGCGCCCAGCGGCCAGGCCGCGCAGGGCATGTCGATGGTCGCCTTCGTCTTCGCCTTCATCTCCAGCACCTACGTCCCGGTGAGCACCATGCCGGGCTGGCTCCAGCCCTTCGCCAGGCACCAGCCGGTCACGCCAATGGTCGACGCGGTCCGATCGGCGCTGGCCGGCTCGACCACCGACGTAGTCCTGGCCCTGGCGTGGTCCGCACTGCTGATCTTCGCGTTCACGCCGATCGCCATTCTCCGGTACCGGCACGCATGAACATCGGAGGGTGCGGGCGGCCAACAGCGACCGGCGCCCGGGACTGGCCGGGCGCCGTCCAGCTCGATCGCTTTGATCCAGCACCGGCCCCCCTATCCGACGGGAGCACGGAACGACAACGCCGCACCAGCCTCGGGACGACAACAATATTCGGCAGGGAGCCGGATGCCTGGCCAGAGAGGGCAGTCGTCCGGGAAGGGCTCCACCCGTCCCGGAAGCACAGCGCAGCAGCCACGCCGGGTCAATGCCCCAGACCCAGACCACGGCCGGAATGGACAATCGGCAGGCTTGCAGCGCAGACAACTGGTCGGCGGTCCGAGCACAAAATCGGCAGGGAGGCGCGGCCCTGATACGAACGGCAAGGCTGGATTGGCGATCGCCGCCACTCTCGGCGGCATCCAGGTCAGCGCATAAGTATGCGAGCAGGCGACGCTCGCTATTCGCAGATTCGGACGTCGGCACCTCGGCGAGCCCTAGAGGCCGCCACGGGATTGGCGTTACCCTGCGGTGGCTGTGTCGGTGACGGGCAATCGGACAGTCCCGTCGCCGAAGTCGGCGACCAGGTCCAGTCGGCCGCCGAGGGCCTCGACGTAGCGAGCGATGACCTCAAAGATCATGCCAGCGGCCTGCGGGAGAACCATCAGCGACCTAATAAAACAGTGCTCACGCCACCCGGCGGGCACGACATCCCAGCAGCCGCTGCTGGACCGGCCCGTAGGCCCGTTCCGCCTCGTTGCACGGACTATCCCGGGTTCGGGCGCAGCGACGCGTCCAGCCAGACCGAGTTGCCTACACCTTCGACCACCTGGCGGCCGTCATCGGCCGTTTCACCGAGGTCCTCGGCCTGCGCCGCTACACGCTGGTCGTACAGGACTACGGCGGCGGTTCGCAATCGCCCATCCCGAGCGACTCGACGCGCTCATCGTCCAGAACGCCGTCGCCCATGAGGACGGGCTCGGCCCGCTGCGGCGGACCCGGCGCGAGTTCTGGGCTGACCGCAAATAGTGCAGTCCGCTTAATCTGCTTTGAGGTTCGAGACGGCGCCTCGGCAAAGTCGGGCCGCGCCAGGCCGCCGAAACGTGCTTGTGATCGGTAGGCGTGGGCCAAGCGGCAGGAGCCATTGACGCGGCCACGGAGCCTGAAGACGGCCGCCCTTCCGCTCACGTTGAGCGCGTTCCGGCGTGAACCTCGGCGACGGCCTGCCAGTCAGCCAGAACGCGCTCAACCTGCTCGGGCGACTCAGCGACGACCGCCTCGCACAATTCGCCAGCGAACGCCTTCAGATCACCATCTGGGAGGGAACAAGCCCACGGGAACGCTGCCGGCAGCGCCGCTGGGAGCGCGCTGGCAGCCATCTCACTGGTCACCAAGGCGGCGAGGAGCTGCGCCATCGCCAGGGTGGATTCGGAGACGATCGCGGCGACGCGCTCGCCTTTGACGGTGACGTGGGTCACGACACCACGGCGGGCGTTGTCGGCAGCGCTGACCAGGGTATCGGCAGGCAGCTCGGGCGTGGACTGGCCCATGTCTTCAGGGTAGCCGCAAAACCCCGGCCACGCAGCCCCAGGTCAGTGGTCATCTGCGTGGTTTGCTCCCGCTGCCCGGCTCTGGCCGGTTTTGCTCGCCGGACGCAGGACGCCGTGCGGCGCCGGGTCCGCTCATCTCGGCGCCGTGACCCGAGTTGCCGGGCGGCGTTGCCGTAGACCAGGTTCAGCGGCTGGTGGACCATGGGAGATCGTTAGGCCAGTCCACGTCACTTGGCTGCCCGACGCAGGCCAGGGTACAGACCAGGGATGTCACGGGCGCGACGCGTGCGCCCGATCCGCAATCGTGAGGCAGTGCCGGCTATTCCGCTGGCGCGGGAGGAATGCCGCTGCCGTGGAACGTCGGGCCGGAGCCGACCGGTCCGGCCGTCTGTCGCCGTCAACGGATCCAGGAAGGTGGAGGGCTATGTCCAGCGAAACTGAGATCCGTCCCTTCCATGTCGACATGCCCGACGAAGCGATCGCCGACCTTCGGCGGCACATCACCGCGACGCGCTGGCCCACCCGGGAGCTGGTCGCCGATCGGTCGCAAGGCGTGGAGCTGGCGACGATCCAGGAGCTCGCCCGCTACTGGACGACCGGTTACGACTGGCGCGCGTGCGAGGCGAAACTGAACGCGCTGCCGCAGTTCAAGACCGAGATCGACGGGGAAGACATCCACTTTATCCACGTGAAGTCGCCGCACGCGGGCGCGTTGCCGTTGATCATCACGCACGGCTGGCCCGGCTCGGTCATCGAGATGCTCGGGGTGGTCGGCCCGCTCACCGACCCGGCCGCGCACGGCGGACGCGCCGAGGACGCGTTCGACCTGGTGCTGCCGTCCCTGCCCGGCTACGGCTTCTCCGCCGAGCCGGCCGAGGCCGGCTGGAACGCCGGCCGCATCGCGCGCGCCTGGGCGGAGCTGATGCACCGCCTCGGCTACACCCGCTACGTCGCCCAGGGTGGCGACGTGGGCGCCGCCGTCACCGACGCGATGGGCCGTCAGGCACCCGAGGGGCTGCTCGGCATCCACATGAACTTGCTCCTGGCGGGGCTGGCCGGCGGCTACCCGTCGGCAGACCCTTCCCCGGAGGAACGCGCCGCGCTCGACGCGATCGCCACATTCAGGACGAGCGGCAACGGCTACCTCATCGAGCAGAACACGCGGCCGCAGACCATCGGCTACGCGCTGCTGGCTTCACCCGTCGCCCTGGCGGCCTGGATGCTCGACCACGACACCGACAGCTACTACAAGATCTCCCGCGCCTTCCTGGACGGCCAGCCCTCGGGCCATCTCACCCGGGACCAGATCGTCGACAACATCACGCTGTACTGGCTGACCGGCACCGGGGCCTCGGCGGCCCGGTCGTACTGGGAGAACACGCAAGCCGCAGCCCATACAGCCGGACAGCCCCGCCCGCAGGTCAAGCTCCCGGTCGGCTTCACCACCTTCCCTGGCGAGATCTGGCGGACCCCGCGCAGCTGGGTCGAGAAGACCTACCCCAACGTCACCTACTTTCACGAGGCCGACAGGGGCGGCCACTTCGCCGCCTGGGAAGAGCCCGAGCTGTTCGCGACCGAGATCCGGGCCGCGTTCAAGCCGCTGCGCCAACCACAGCCCGCACCAGGGTTGACCATGACCACCTGGTCCACCACCACGTGAAGGCCCGGGTCACCGCGCCGACAGATAAACCGATATGCCGCGCCGACGCCGTCGATTATGAGAGCCCCGAATGAGTACCTAGGCGGTTACAGGTGCGCGTGCTCCACGCAGGCCAATTACGCTTCGTGACCTGCTCGACCGCTTCAGAACGCGCTGTCCGGCGACCCGAAGGCGCGGCTCGGCCGGCTGCGGGTGCTGCTGGCGGGCTAGTAACGCCTCCTGCTACGGGCGCAGCAGGCGGTCGAGGAAATCCTCGACCGCCTGCCGCCATTCGGCGACCGCGATCCGCGAGTCGGAGGCGCGGGCGATGACCATGGCGGCCTCGTCGAGGGCGGCCAGGATCATGGGCGCGAACGGGTCGACGAGTTCCTGCGGCAGGCGGCCGGTGTCGCTGACCGCCTGCAGCATGGCCCGCGTCGCGCCGAGCGTGCGGCCTTCGTCCATGGCCCGCCACTGCTCCCAGCCGAGCACCGAGGGCGCGTCCACCAGCATGATCTGCTGGATGACCGGGTCGCCGGCTAGGTCGATCCAGGCCAGGGCGCCGGTGCGCACCGCGTCGACGGGGTCGGTGCAGCCGCTGATGACCTCGGTGACCTGCGCGGTGACGCGCTCGCTGAGTGCCTCCAGGACGGCCGTGAACAGGGCTTCCTTGCCCGCGAAGTGATGGTAGAGGGCGCCGCGGCTGACCCCGGCGGCGGTCAGCACCGCCTCGATCGAGGTGCCCTCGTAGCCGTGCTCGGCGAACAGGCCGGTGGCCACCTCGATGAGCTGGCCGCGCGTCGCGCGGCCCTGGGCCGCCCGCTTGCCCGGGGCGGTCTGCTGCGGCGGGGTGGCCTGCCGTTCGGTCATGGAACTCCTTTGTACCTGGTGCTACGCCCTGGCGGAGCACGCCTTCGGGCCGGGATGATCTGGGGGCCAGAACTTGACATACCGACCATTGGTATGTATCTAATAGAACTAACCGACAAACGGTATGTCAATAATAGGAGACGCTCTCATGGACGTAAACACGTTCCTGTCCCACCGCCGGTCCCTGGCCACCGCGTCCGGCGAGATCGCCTACACCGAGTCCGGCGAAGGGCCGGCCGCGCTGTTCGTACACGGCCTCGGCACTAGCGGCGCGCTGTGGCGGCAGGTCATCGAGGACCTGAGCGACACCAGCCGGTGCATCGCGGTCGACCTGCCCGCGCACGGCGCCAGCCCGGCCCGCGACGACATGTCCGTGGCCGCGCTTGCCGAGGCGCTCGCCGACCTGTGTGACAGCCTCGGGCTCGGCACGGTCGACCTGGTCGGCAACGACACCGGCGGCGCCATCGCGCAGGTCTTCGCCGCCCGCCACCCGGCCACGATCCGGACGCTCACCCTCACCAACTGCGAGTGCGAGGGCAACTTCCCGCCGCCGGACTTCGCGCCAGTCATCGAGCTGGCCCGGCAGGGCGCGTATGCGCCGCTGGTGGCCGAGCTCGCCGCTAACCCGGCGATACTGGCGGCAAACCCGCTGGCCAACGCGGGCTACCAGGACCCGGACCGGGTTTCCCTGGATGTGTGGCGGGAATACGCCGCCGGGATCGCCGGGACCATCGACCGCGCCCGTGGCTTCGAGCGGCTGATCGCCTCGCTCGACGCGGCCGACCTCGAGGCCGCCGGCGGCCAGCTGCGCACCCTGCAGATGCCGACCCTGCTGGTCTGGGGCACCGCGGACACGAATTTCCCCGTCAAGTGGGCCTACCACCTGCGCGACCTGATCCCCGGGGCGCGCGACGTCATCGAGATCGACGGGGCGAAGATGTTCTTCCCCGAGGAGCGCCCCGAGGACCTGATCCCGCACCTCCGCCGCCACTGGGACCGGTAGCGCTCACACCGTTACTTCCTGCACCACCAGGTCTCGGTCGAGAAGATCCTCGAGGTCGAGGAGAGCCGGTTCCTCGCCCGCAGCGTTAACGGGCGTATCCCGGTGCGCAACTACCGGGCGGAGATAACCCTCACCCCAGCCGGTGACGGTACTCATATCCGGTGGGCAGGCAGCTGGGACCGTACTACTCCCGGCTGCATTGCCTGGCGGGGCCTGCACACGGCTGTACCTCAGATCGTCGCGGATCTGGTAACTGCAGCCGAAAGGCAGTCCGGAAACCCGCCAGGCCTGTCAGTTTGATCCTCCTGCCGGAGTTCCCGGCAGGAGCGGCCGCAGGAGGTTTAGCCATGGATAAGCCCGGCGTCAGCGGCTCCGCCCCGCAAGCCGCGAGTCCTCAGACGACCGTCCCGGCAGGCGGCCCAGCCGCGCAAACGGCGGTTTCCCGCTCTGATCGCGTGCCGCTGCTAGCGTGGGTGATCGGCGGCGTGTTCGTGGCGGTCGAGCTCGCAGTCAGCGGGCGGTACGGCTTCCAGCAGGACGAGTTGTACTTCCTGGTCGCGGGGCACCACCTCGCGTTCGGTTACGTAGACCAGCCGCCGCTTGCCCCGCTGCTGACCCGGATCACGGGCCTACTCGGCGCTAGCCCGACGGCGATCCGGATAATTCCCGCGCTGGCCGGCGGGGCGATCGTGATCATGGCTGCCAGGCTCGCTGCGCTGTTCGGCGCGGGCCGCTTCGGCCGGGTGCTCGCGGCTCTTACCACCGCGTGCGCCCCGGTCATCATCGGCGCCGTGCACGTCGCCAACACCACGCCGCTGGACCTGCTCGCCTGGGCAGCCGTCCTGGTCTGCGTCAGCACGGCGCTGCTGCGGGACCGGCCGCGCTGGTGGCTTGCGGCGGGGGCCGCGGCCGGCGTCGGGCTCGAGGCCGACAACCTGGTGGTCTTGCTACTGATCGGCCTTGCTATCGGCCTGCTCGTCTCTCCGCAGTGCCCCGTGTTGCGGACACGGTGGCCATGGCTCGGCGCTGGCATCGCCGCGGTGATCTGGGCGCCGAACGTCATCTGGCAGGCGACGTACGGCTGGCCGCAGCTGGCCATGTCCGCCGCGCTGCACCACGAGAACACCTCCCCGGCCGATTATGCCGGCGGCCTGCCCGGCCAGCTCGCCTACCTGGGCCTGCTGATGGCACCATTGGTCATCGCGGGCTTCGTCGTACTCTGCCGGACCCCGGAGCTGCGGTTCGTCGCCGTCGCCGCCACGCTCATCCTCATCTACGTACTGGCCTGGATACCGGGCAAGGTGTACTACGCCGACGGAACAGCGCCGGCCGTGCTGGCAGCGGGCGCCGCGGCCACCGAGCGCTGGATCGCCCGCGCGCACGCGCCACGGGCCCGGCAATGGCTCGTGGTGGGCGCGTGCCTGGCGGGGGTGGCCGTGACGCTGCCGGGCGTGCTGCCCATCCTGCCCGCCAGCGACGTGCACACCCTGCCGGCTAGCTCTCAGCAGAGCTCCGTCGGAGACTCCATCGGCTGGCCCCAGCTCACCCGGGCCGTAGCGGCGCAGGACGCGGCCCTGACGCAAGGCGGCCAGCCGCCTACCTCGATCTTCACCGGATACTACGCAGAAGCCGGCGCGCTGGACGTCTACGGCAGCCGGGACCACCTGCCGCCCGTGCTCTCCGGCCAGAACGCCTACTGGACGTGGGGACCCGGCCGGGCCTCCGACGCCACGGTGCTCGTCGTCGACGCGCTCGGCCGGCTGCGGCCCTACTTCGCCAATTGCCGCCTCCTGAGCACCTACCACGCCCCCTACGGCGTGCAGAACGACTGGACTCCCATCCAGATCGGCGTCTGCACTCGCCCGGCCGGCAGCTGGCCAGCTCTGTGGCCGCGCCTGAGGTACTACGGCTAACAGTCCATGTCCGGGTGCGCGCGATCGTGCTGGCTCCGTGCTGGCCCGGCCCTCGGGCCAGGTCGGCGGGCCACGGCAGTTCGGCGTACCCGGCGCAGGCGCTGGTGCCGCGATCGACGCGGTCAGCTGTCAGCTGTATTCGCGTAGCTGCGGCCATATCTGGGCCCACGGCAGCCGAGGGCCGGTGCAGATATAGACGTGGCCGCCCCATTGCTGGTTGTGGAGGCCGTACGGATTCGACAGCGTAGCGACCACCCGGACGCTGGTGAAGAACTCCAAGAGGTAGAAGCCGTAGCCGGTGCCGCCGCCGGCGGGCCCGGGCGCGACGGCCACGATGGTGGTGGCGTGCGGGTTACCTGGCCCCCACCACCACTCGCTGTTCTGCCTGCTGACGGCGGTCGGTAGCCCCGTCCCCCGGCCGAGCTCGTTGATGGCCCCGGCCAAGCCGTAGTTGTCGGCGAAGAGCACGGCGCTGGCCCGCTGGCTGCGTGGCAGGGATTTCCACACCGCATCCACGGTGCGGACGAGCTGGAGCCAGCCGATGGTCTCGAGCGGGGTCGGGTTCGACTTGTAGAAGGTCCGGGCGAGGCCGGCGGGCGGGAGCACCGGCAGCTCTAGCGGCAGGGTCACCGCCGTGAGGACCGCGGTGGCCAGCATGAGGTTGCGCAGCCGGCCCGGCCGCGCGTGCAGCCACCCGTCGATGGCCACGGCACCGGCGGCGAGCAGGTACACGTACGCGGCGGCCAGGTAGTAGCCCTTCGCCCCGGCGGTGAGCGCGAACAAGACGAACAGCAGCCCGTACGCCCACGCCAGCGCCCGCCACAGCGGCCGCCCGGACCGCGACAGGCACCACAGGCCGATCACCGAGACCCCCGCCAGGGTCAGGGCTGCGATGCCCAGCTGCTGGAGGACCCAGGGGCCGATATTGGCCAGGCCGCCGTTTTCCCGGTAGAGCGCTTGAGTCATGGCGATCGTCGCCCACTGGTGGTGTGCCTGCCACCACAGGTCGGGAAGCTCGAACGCCA
This sequence comes from Streptosporangiaceae bacterium, assembly GCA_035505275.1. Classification (GTDB taxonomy): domain Bacteria; phylum Actinomycetota; class Actinomycetes; order Streptosporangiales; family Streptosporangiaceae; genus Palsa-504. The sequence continues at coordinate 23,006 of DATJQX010000056.1, forward strand.
CCGCGATCACGGCGCCGGCCAGGAACCAGCGGTTCCAGATCATCCGGCGGCCGCCGCTGAGCAGGGCCCCGATGACCAGCGCGATGGCGAAGAAGCTCATGCTGTGGTCATCAGCCACACCGAAGCCGGCGACCAGGCCCCCGGCCAGCCACCAGCGGAAGTCGCCGGTCCGCCCGATCCTGACAACGATGAGCGCCAGCCCCGCCCATGCCAGCAACTCGTAGGGTGTCGTGTTCGCCAGATGATCGGACCCCAGCAGCCACGGCGCCATGGCCGTCCCGGCCGCGGCCAGCAGCTGCGCCCGCCGGGCGCCGCCGAACTCGCGGGCGGTCAGCCCGCCGACCACCACCGTCGCCCACGCCGCCAGCGACGGCCACACCCGCAGGCCGGGCAGCGACACCCCGAACAGCTTCAGCGACACCCACGCCAGCAGCGGCGCCAGCACCGGCTGATCAACATAGCTCGCCTGCAGATGCCGCGCACAGTCCAGGAAATACAGCTCATCGCGGTCAAAGCCATACCGGTCCGACAGCGCCATCAGCACCGCGAAGACGATGCCGCCAACCGCGATCACACGCCGGTCGAACGGGCCGACGTCCGGCAGCGCGCCGGCGGGCCACCGGGCGCCGTCATCCCACCCGATCATCCCCTTGAGCCGGGCCTGCAGCGCCGCGTAGTCCCCCATGTCCGCTTGGCCGCTAGGCAAGCCGCCACCGCCCAAAGTCCGCCCCGCCCGAAATGGCTCAGCGTAATTGTCATGCCGGCCGGCCGCATGCGCGCCACCCGTCACGCAATCGTGACCGGCCTGGCTGGCAGGCTTGCCGGGTCTTCGCTGGTGAGGTCACGGATGCGCGGACGGGCGAGGGCAGCCGCTGGCGTGGTGAGACGTCAGATGCGGGCGCCGTCGGCGAGGTGGCCAGGGCTCTGGCTTTCGAATCTTAGCCTTGCTAACGAGATCCTGGGGGCCCGGCCAAACGGGGAGCCAACGACCACGGGCATACGGCTACGCTAGTCCGCATCCAGCCTTACCATTTCAGCGAAACGGCACGTCAGGCCACGCCCGGCCACGTCAGGCCGTGTCACGGGAGTGCCTCCTAATACGGCAGCATCCAATCGCTGGCTGACCAGGGTCATGTTCGCCGCCGGGAATCGGGCAGGTTGCCGCGATGATGGTGACGCCCGGTTAGATGGGTGTCCCGGACTTGTTAATGGGCCGCGTTCCAGGCGGCAACGGCGCGGAAGGATTCCTTGGGTTCCCAGGGCATGTCCGGGTAGGTGGTGCCGTGCTCGGTGGTGTCCCACGGGATGTCCGGGAATTCCTGAGTCAGGTCGCCGAGCCTGCCGGCGAAGCTTCTCACTAGGCTGTAGCCGGCTAGGTCGAAGTCGAACCGGGGGTCGGGGTTCCACGGGCTCCCCTGCTGGACGAAGGTGTGGACGAACGCGATGTCCGCGCCGCCTGCCTCGAAGATGTCCAGGCACTGGCTGATCTCCCGGGCTTGCCCCGCCTCGTCCCGCACGTAGCCGTCGTTGACGTGGGGCTGGTCGCCGCCATGGTCGATGATGTCGAAGCCCCAGCCGCCACGGTCCGCGGCCCCCTGGTAGGTGCAGCAGCCGAACTCGCCGATGATCAGCGGCCGTCCTCCTGCCTTGTTCCTGAATACCTGCACGGCCCGGCCGAAGTGGGGGCGGCTGAGCTTGTCCCGGTACAGGTCAACGCCGGCCACGTCGTATCCTGTCCAGTCCACTTGCTCAGTCGGAAGCGCGCAGTAGGTGATCTGCCCGCCGAACTGCGGCCGGACGGCTGCTGCCGCGCGGGCGAGGAACTCATTCAGCGATTCCTGGGTGGCTGGTGCGCGAAGAAAGCTGTCGAGGTCAGGGCTGGCGATCCGCTCGGGCACGGTGCCGCCGGGGATGATGCCCCGCATGAACAGGCACAGCTCACTCCCCACGCTGAGGAAGACGCGGCCCGGATACGTGTGCCGCAGTTCCTCGGCGACGCGCGCTGCGCTCACGACGTGAGCGAGCGTGTCTTCGGCATCGTGGTCCCACAGTTCCGGTGACAGCCATGCCTCAAGTCCCAGTTCCAGCGCGGCCTGGGCGGTCCAGCTCAGCCGGGGCAGGTCGGCGCTGCAGATCCTCACTGCCGTGCAGTGCAGGTCGCCGGCGATTATCTCCAGTTCCCGCCGCACGTCCCCGGGCCGGAAGTCCGGTCGCCAGCTCCGCCCCTCAAGCTCCCGGCCGACGTCGTAGCAGACACCCTTGCGCCGCATTGCTACTTCCCGCGCCGCTCGGCCCCGGCGGCGATCATTTTCTGGATCGCCTGCCGGGTGACGCCCAGCTCCCGCGCGAGGTCGGCCTGCGAGAACCCGTCGGCAAGCAGCGCCTCCATGATCTGCCGCCGCTCCCGCGCCAGTTCCGCCGCCCGCCGGGCCGCCTCGATGGCCGCCGCCCGCACCTCCTTCAGCCGCGCGACCATCTCCCGGTGCTCGGCCGTCTCAACCTGCTTGCCCATGCCCCAATTGTGACAACCGGGGGCTGTCAATGTCAGCCCCCGGTTGTCAGGCCAGGGCAGGCCGCCCGCCGGACCGGGAGGTTCCCGTTCCAGCCGCGCAGAGCGCTGGAGAACCAGTGCGCAGGTAAGCAGCATCTGCACGGAATCTGGCGGCATGAACGCGGCCGCCCTCGACCATGCTGCTTTGTGAGAGCAAATGAACATAAGGCGGCTGGAGCTGCCAGACTAGGGGCAAGCCGGGCACTGCGGGAGCGGGCTGCCCTGATGGGGCTGCTGCGTTCCTGCTTTGTCCGGGCGCAGACGTGGCTGCAGGCCGGGAAGTACCTGAACGCGCTGGCCAGCGACCTGCCGTCGCGGAACGGATGGTCGATCGCCCAGTACGCGGGCGACAGGTCGCCCGGTAAGTCCCAGCGGCTGCTGAACAGGGCCTCGTGGGACGAGCGGGCGGCGATGAGCCTGGTCAGGAGGTACGCGGCGGCCGGGCTGGACGACGCGGCCCGCCGGTCGCGCCGCAGGCGGATGACGGTCGGCGCGCTGGACGAGACGGGCCAGGAGAAGCAGGGCAGTTCAACGGGGTAAAACGGCAGTACATGGGGTGCGCGGGTCGCGTTGCGAACGGGATCAACACGGTGCACCTGTCCTATGTGCGGGAGAAGACCGGCCACGCGCTGGCCGGCGCACGGCAGTGGATACCGGCTGAGGACATCAGGGACCCGGTGAAATCCCTAGTCACGGGACTGCCGGTCAGCCTGCGGTTCCGCACCAAAGGACAGCGTGCCATCGACATCCTGCACGACGCCTACGGCGACGGCCTCGCGTTGGACTTCATCTGCGGCGATGAAGTCTACGGTTCCTGCACGGACCTGCGGGAGTACCTGGAGGGCCACGGCCAGGCCTACGTACTGCGCGTCGCCTCGAACTTCATGCTCACGCTCGCCGGCGCGACGAAGATGACCTGCGCGGAGGCGGTGAACAAGCTGCTGAAGGCGAAGAAGGCGTGGGAGGTCCGCTCCGCAGGCCAAGGGTCGAAGGGTGAGCGGTGGTACGCCTGGGCCTGGCTCGCCACCGCCTCGCGACACCACTCGCTGCTGGTCCGCCGCCACCTGAAGAGCGGCGAGCTGGCCTTCCATTACTGCTTCGTCCCGGACGGGCAGCTCGCATCCAAGGCCCGGCTGATCAGGGCAGGCAGTCACCCTTGTGTCAAGTATTGCTCTGCGTACGCGAGAATGGGCATGCGGTGACTAGCAGAACGCCGGGCGGTCCCAGAAGGAAAGGTTTTCGTGAAACTTCTTCTCACTTCCTCAGGCATCAGTAACCCGAGCATCTACGACGTGCTCGTCGACCTGCTGGGCAAGCCGGTTGCCGAGTCCAGTGCCCTGTTCGTTCCCACCGCGATCTACCCCTTCCCTGACGGTGCGGGCAAGGCATTCCAGGCGATCTCCGGAAACGCCAAGAGTCCGTTGTGCGATTTGGGCTGGAAGTCGGTGGGGGTGCTGGAGCTCACCGCGCTGCCCAGCATCGATAAAGAAGTCTGGGTCGCAACGGTCCAGAACTGCGACGCCCTGCTGGTCTGGGGCGGCGATCCGGTGTACCTGTCCTACTGGATGAAGCGTTCGGGACTCGCAGATCTCTTGCCGTCCTTGCGGCCCGAGACGGTGTACGTAGGGGTGAGCGCCGGGAGCATCGCGATGGCGTCGATGTTCGGTGAGACGTATTTTGATCCGCCCAGATGCAGCGGGGAAAGGCTCTGGTCCGAAGATATCGTGTTCGCTAGGGGCGGGGAAGAAATCACCATGACCTTGGTCATGGCTGAGGGAGCAGGACTCGTTGATTTTGCGATCATTCCGCACGTGGAATACGGCGATCACCAAGACGTGGCGAACGCAGAAAAATGGGCCGGCCGGCTGCCCGTGCCGACATACGCTATAGACGATGAGACGGCCCTCAAAGTGATCGACGGCGCCGTTGAGGTCGTCTCCGAAGGGCACTGGAAGCTGTTCAGCTCCTGAACACGCGGGGGGCCCGGCGGGTCGGTCGCGACCTACGGCCTTCCTGGCTGACATCGGGGGTCCGGAGGGGCTCTGCGTCGTTTACCACGCCATGAGGCTGCCGCTCACCGCGGCGCAGCCCTTGAGCGGCTAGACATCGGGTTGGCAGTTTAACCGTGCTCTGCTGTAGCGGGCGCGGCCTCGGGAGGGTGTTCCACGAGTTCCTCGAGCTGTTCGGGCTTGAGCTGCGTCAGGTCGAACGGCACGCCCGCGTCGGCTCGCTGTCTTCAAGGGCGTCCGCCACCACCCGCAGGTACCTCACCCTGCCCTTCGGCCGGGCGTCGAGACTCGACGCCGCCGGTGGCTGGTCACGCTCGAGCGCGGCGATGAGCTGCTCCGCGTCCTCTGCGGTGATCTTTTCCTCCCTGCTCCCGTCGGCCGCCCCGACTCCCTCGCCGGGCGCCCGGTGATGCGGCACGCCCGGCCTTCGCGCCGGGACGGTTAGCCTGGGACCGTGACCGTGAGGGGTGGGCGATGACCGGTGACCTGGCGGATCTGGCGGGGCGGCTTTCTGCGGGCGCCGTGGTGACCGATGACGGGATCATCGAGGGTTACCGGCGTGACCGCGCGGCCACCGTTCCCGCCGGTCGGCCGCGGGCGGTCGTCCGTCCGGGCACCGTCGCGGAGGTGAGCGGAACGCTGCGGTGGGCGGCCGAGAACGCGGTTCCCGTGGTGCCCAGGGGCGCGGGTACCGGGCTCTCCGGCGGCGCGAACGCGATCGACGGGGGCCTGATGCTCAGCCTGGAGCGGTTCACCGCCATCCGCGAGATCAACACGAGGCATCAGTACGCCGTCGTCGAGGCGGGGGTCCTCAACGCCGACCTGGGCCGGGCGGCCGCGGCCGCCGGGATGTTCTACCCGCCCGATCCGGGCAGCTTCGAGATCTGCACGATCGGCGGGAACCTGGCCACCAACGCGGGCGGCATGCGATGCGTCAAGTACGGCGTGACCCGTGATTCCGCGCTCGGCCTTGAAGTCGTCCTGGCCGACGGCACCGTGCTGCGCACCGGCAGCGGCGCCCGCAAGGACGTCGCCGGATACGACCTGACCTCGCTGTTCATCGGGTCGGAAGGGACCCTTGGCGTGATCACGTCGGCCACGTTGCGGATCCGCCCGCGCCCGCCACGCGACCCGGTGACGTTCGTCGCGTCGTTTCCCGCGCTGGCCGCGATCGGCCACGCGGTGGACGCCATCCAGGCCAGCGGGGTCGTGCCAAGCATGCTCGAGCTCATCGACCAGGCCACGGTCAACGCGATCGAGGACTACCGCCGGATGGACCTGGACCGCAGCGCCGCCGGGTTGCTCATCGGCCAGGCCGACGGCGCCGCCGCCGATGATGAGGTCCGGCGGATGACGCGGTGCTGCGAGCAGGCGGGCGCCGACCTTGTCGTCCAGGCGACGACCGCCGAGGAATCGGACCTGCTCCTTGAGGCGCGCCGGCTGGCAGGCACGGCCGTCATGGCCGCGGGACCAACGGTCATCGAAGACGTCTGCGTCCGGCCCGGGCAGCTTGCGGAGATGCTCGCGGCCGTCCAGGAGGTGAGCGCGGCCAGCGGCATCCCGATCGCGACCGTCGCGCACGCCGGCGACGGCAACCTGCATCCGGTGCTGATGCTGCCCGACCTGGGCGCCGAGACCGTGGCCCGGGCCATGGCGGCGGGTGAACGGCTCTGCGAGCACGCGCGCCTGCTCGGCGGGACGATCACGGGCGAGCATGGTGTCGGGGTGCTCAAGCAGGCCTGGCTGCGGCAGCAACTCGGGCCCGCATCCCTGGCCGTGCACCAGGCGATCAAGACAGCGCTCGACCCGGCCGGCATCCTCAACCCAGGCCGGTCCTTCTGACGCCGCCCGGCTCTGTCAGCCTAGACACCTCGACCGAGCGGGGGCCGGGCGCCCCTTGGGTCTGGCCGGGCAGTGGCCAACGGCGACGATGGGCGGGCCATGGCTGCTTATGCGGTTGCGCATCTGGACGAGATCGAGGAATTTACGGACGCAGGCTGTCGCTATCGGCCGATCCGGCACCACCTGGGCATCACGGCGTTCGGAGTGACGGCCTGGACACGCCTTGCCGCGCAGGTCCACGCCGTCAGCATGCAACGACCACGGCGACGGCCGCAATGCCCCTGGCCGGGGCTGACCGCAGCCGCGCCGCTCCGGCGGGGTTTCTCCTACGCTGCGGGTATGGCGCAGATAAGCGTGGGTACGGCGTCGTGGACGGATAAGACCCTGATCGCTTCCGGCTGGTACCCGCCCGAGGCGGATACGCCGGAGAAGCGGCTGCGGTTCTACGCCCGCCAGTTCCCGCTGGTCGAGGTGGACGCTACCTACTACGCGCTGCCCGCCGAGCAGACCGCGGCGTTCTGGGCGGAGCGGACCCCGGCCGGGTTCACCTTCAACGTCAAGGCGTTCAGCCTGTTCACCGGCCACCCGACCCCCGTCAGGGCGCTGCCCGCCGACCTGCGCGAAGCCGCGGGCAAGTCCGGCAAGGACCGGGTCTACCGCACCGACGTCGACCCTTCGGTGACCGATCAGGCGTGGGACCGGTTCCTCGGTGCGCTGGAACCCCTGCGCCGGGCCGGCAAGCTCGGCGCGATCTTGCTGCAGTTCCCGCCGTGGTTCCCGATCGCCCGGGCGAACAAGGAGTACATCGTGGCGTGCGCGGCCCGCGCCGCGCCGGACCGGGTGTGCGTGGAGTTCCGCAACCGGACCTGGATGACCGAGGACAACCAGGCCGAAACGCTGGGCTTCCTGGCCGCCAACCGGCTGCCGTACGTGTGCGTGGACATGCCGCAGGGCTATCCCAGCTCGATCCCGCCGGTGCTGGCCGCCACCAGCGACCTGGCCGTGGTCCGGATGCACGGCCACTCGGACAAGTGGGACAGCAAGGACATCTACGAGCGCTTCGGCTATGAGTACACCGGGCAGGAGCTAGACGACTGGGCGGCCAGGATCCGCGGCCTAGCCGACGACGCCGAGGTCACCGACGTCCTGTTCAACAACTGCTACAGCAACTACGCCCAGGTCAACGCCCGGCAACTCGCCGACAGGCTGAGCACCTGACCAGCGGGCCGGCCGGGCGGCCGGCGATAAAGCGTGCCGCGGCGCCTGCTCGTCTGTGCCTTCGTCGCCCTGCCGCCAGTTCCGCGCGAGGGCGACGAGGCCGCGAACCACGTCGGGGGGCAGCCCTGGAGTGCTGGCGATGTGCCACAGCGTGGGGTCTTCGTACTCGGCATGCCCGAGGGTCGGCGAACCCACGCTAGGTTCCCCGCCCGCCAGTATCCGTCGCCACGAACCCGGAGCCCAGCCGAGCCGGTTCTCGACCATCCCGAGGGTGCTTGGGGAAACGCGCTGGCCGTTCTCGAGCTTTCCCAGCGTCCGCTCGGTCACTCCGGACGCGTCGGCAAGGGCCCGCCTGTCCCGCATGCCTAGCTCGACCCGGCGTGCGACCACGTAATCGGCGAGCCGCTGCCAGTCCTCATCGGCCATATGACTGCCCCTCCCGCGTAGCCGGTGCTCGTCCCGCCACCGGCTACGTACCCATCTATATCCGAAGAAGATAGAAGAGTCTAGCTCTCCCGCGGGGGGTTGACGGTACACATCTGCGTCTCTCTTCTCAGTTCATCTTGTTCATGCTCTTTACTTCCTACCTATGCTGCTATATGGTGCGTGAGTCAGGAGATATATTCTTGTTTCTTCCTAGATTTACCGAGACGCTGCAGGCCGGTGTGTCCTTGCGCAGGGGGAGGGGAGCGCAAGGACACACCGGTCACGCAGCCGGACGCCTGCCTGGCTCTGCCGGATCTGGGTCAGGTCTGCGGGCTCTGCAGGCTCAGCGGGCTCGGCGCGCCATACCCGATCATGAGCACCTTGCTGGCATGCAGCGTTTCCCGTTTCATCCATGTGGGGCGGTACGGGGCTCGCTGCGCGTTGAGGAACGCTTGCATCCAGCCGAGGTATGCGGCCGGGGTCAGGTGCGCGGCCGGGTCCGCCGTGGCCAAGTCCACCGACCGCATCAGGCTGCCAGGTCCGCCACCAGGCGATTGGTTGACGAAGGACACGACGCTCACCGGGTGGAAAGCGGCCATGATGGCGAGGAGCTGCGGCAGCTGCGGGTCAATGTCGCCGCTGAGAAGTTGTGCCCTGGCTTTGGGTGAGACCTGGATCCGGCTGTTGGCCAGCAGCTCGGCATCGGAACCTTCCCTGCCGCTCAGCGCCGACTGCCGAACGTCAAGGTACTTGGCGGTACCGCCGGGGAAGACCCACAGGATCTCGATCCTGGCGTTCCCGGAGCCGAAGCTCGCGAGGACGACCGGGGCGTAGACCGAGGCCAGCCGGCCGCCGAACTGGGCTCGGACAGCGGCGGTGGCCACCACCAGGGCAGAGCCAAGAGGATCTGTCGCCTCGGGGCCGAGCGTCTCCACGTTCGGGAAGCCTTCGTTGGCCAGATCCGCGCATACCTCGGGATCGCACGACACGAATTCGGAACGGCTGACTTGACCGACGATCCAGTTGATGGCCGCCGCTCTGGCCGTAGCCTCGGCGGCGAGTTCCTCGTTAACCCGGCTGCCCGCTGGCCGTTCAGACGACGGGCCGCGCCGGGGAAGATTCAAGGCGAGCCCGGTGACCCCGGCTACGAGCACGATCGCGGCCAGCAGCACGGCCACCCACCGGCGCCGCCGGGTGCGACCGCGCCGGCGTCGCGCCGACCGTCGCCTGACCGGCAGCCCATCGGCAAGCAGGCCATCGCCGTTTCCCCGCGGCCCGGGTGCGGTCGGCGCGATCCGTGAGCTGGATGTCTCCTCACCCTCATCCGTGGCCAGCGGGGGGGCCACGGGCGGCATCGGTCCCACGAGCAGCGCTCCCGCGGCCACCAGCTCGGCGAGCGCGCCGCGGGCCGACGGCCGCAGGGCGGGGTCCTTGGTGAGGCAGCGGTAGACCAGCGAGCCCAGTGGTTCGGGAAGCCTGCCCACGCGCGGCTCGGAATGAAGAATGGCGAACGCGGCGGCGGTCAGCGACCCGCCCCTGAAGGGCAACTCTCCGGTACCCGCGAACACCATGGTCACGCCCCAGGACCACATGTCGGCCGCGGCGGTCACCCGATTCCCGGCGAGCTGCTCAGGAGCCATGAACGCCGGAGTTCCCACGGCAACGTGGCCAGAAGGGCCCGCGGTGGTCATCCCGGGAACGGCCGCCAGCCCGAAGTCGATCACCACTGGCCCGTCGGGTCCGAGCAGGACGTTGCCCGGCTTGAAGTCGCGGTGCACCATCCCGGCCGCATGCACTATGCCCAGCGCGGTCAGCGTCGCGATGGCGATGCGCTCGAGCGCAGCGTCACCCTGCGGTCCGTACTGCTCGACGACCTCCACCAGCGATGGCCCGTCGACGTATTCGGTGACGATAAACGGCCGGCGTTCGAAGATTCCGGCATCAAGAACCTGCGCAGTGCAGAACCGGGCGACCCGCTGAGCCGCGGCGACCTCCTTCAGAAAGCGGCTCCGGACCTGCGGGTCCGTGGTTGGCGACAGAAGCTTGACCGCCGCGTGGCTTCCGGTCGGACCCACGGCCAGGAACACGACGCCCTGCCCGCCTTCCCCGAGGCGGCCGAGCAACCGGTAGTTGCCCACCTCGCGCGGATCCGTCTCGCGCAGGGGAAGGACGTCAGACATCGTGGGCTGGTCGGACGTCACCCTGGCCATTTTGCTCCTAGCAGCTCAGCGACCGCCACGGTTCCGATTCGCCAGTTTTCCCCGAGAAGGTAGTAGATTTCCCTTTGAACGCCTTCCGACCCGGGCATGCTCCTGGAGAAGCCCGGCCGCGAGATGCCCGAGGGGCAGGCGGCGAGCCGGGTCAGGGGTGGGGCCCCGATGGCGCCGTCTCCCCCCCGCGGTGCCCGGGGCCCCACCCCGCCTCAGGCGTCGGCCGCAGCTCAGCGCAAGCGCCAGTAGCCAACCAGGGAAAGGTCACCGGGATGAGCGATGAGCAGGGCGGTGAGATGAGCGGCGAGGACAGCGGGCCAGGTGAAAAGGCCCGGCGACAGGAGCTCGCCCAGAACGTGGTGCCGTCAGCGGACCTGCCGCTGGGCTACACGCTTGAGGGGCCCGCCGAGCCGGGGGCGGACGCCGACGTCCCCGGCGTGCTGGGGGGCCCGGGCATCAGCATTCTCTGCGAAGATGAGGACGAGCCCGGCAATCGTTGGTCCGAGCATCCTCGGTAAGGGATTCGACGGCGTCATCTGACCGAACGCCAGACCTGGCGCGTCCGAGGAGGATGAATCCATGCCAGGTGAGCTGACCCGCTGTCCGCACTGCGGCCAGACCAACCGCGTCCCGGCCGCGGCGGCCGGGACGCCGCGGTGCGGGAAGTGCCATCAGCCGCTGCCGTGGGTCGTCGACGCCGACGACACCACGTTCGCAGACGTCGCGGACGCCGCTACGATCCCGGTCATCGTCGACCTGTGGGCGCCCTGGTGCGGGCCGTGCCGCGCGGTCAGCCCGGCGCTGGAGCAGCTCGCCCGCGACCTGGCGGGCCAGGTGAAGCTGGTCAAGGTGAACGTCGACGTCTCGCCCCACCTGTCGCAGCGATTCGGGGCGCAGGCGATCCCGACGTTGCTCGTGCTGCGTAACGGGCACGTGGCGGCCAGGCAGACAGGCGCCGCCCCGCTGGCCGCGCTGCGCGCGTGGGTGAACAACGCGCTCGCCGCACCCGCTCACTGAGGGCGCGCTGGGGGTGAATCATGCCGAGGATCCACAGCTACGGCGTCTTGGTCACGTGGACGGGTAACCGCGGCACCGGCACGAGCGCATACCGCGCCTATGACCGGGATCACGAGGTCAGCGCGGATGGCCGTCCGGTGATCGCCGCTAGCTCCGAGCCGCTATTCCGCGGTGACCTGGCGCGGTGGAACCCTGAGCTGGAGCTTGTCGCCGCGCTATCGCAGTGCCACATGCTGTGGTACCTGCACCTGTGTGCGGAGGCGGGGGTCATCGTGATGAGCTACACCGACCACGCGGGCGGCGCCATGACCGAGGATGACGACGGCGGCGGCCGGTTCACCGAGGTCGTCCTGCGGCCGCAGGTGGCCGTCGCCTCACCGGACATGACCGAAACCGCCGCGCGCCTCCACCAGGACGCTCACGCCAAGTGCTTCATCGCCAACTCGGTGAACTTCCCGGTCCGCCACGAGCCGGTCATCACCGTCTGAGGATCACCGCCGGGTAAACACGGCGCGGATGGTGAGGGTGTTGTTCATCGAGGTCAGGCCCAGCAGATTCCAGGTCAGGCCGAAGTCGGCCCGGTTGATGACCTGATTGCCGTTCGCCGTGCAGGCCTGGCGAAATGCCACTATCGTGACGGTTTGGGACTGCGGGGACCCGGGCCGGACAGGCTCGGGACGTCGGCCTGCGCAGGGAGTGGGTCTTGAGCCGGTCGTTTGGCTGTTCCTGGCTGGTGGTGGGTCCGTGAACGGGACGTACCCGGTCCTGCCCGACGTGGCAATGTCGGGCAGGGTCGCCGGTTACCACCTCGAGGAGTGCATCGGTGAGAGCGGCATCGCTGTCGTCCGCCTCGCCCGGGACGAGCACCTGGACCGTAAGGTGGCGGTCAAGATCCTGGCCCCGGAGCTGGCCGGCGATGCCGTCTTCCGGACGCGGTTTCTTTCCGAGTCACGGGCGGCCGCCGAGATAGGCCACCCCCACATCGTTCCCGTCTATGAGGCCGGCGACGTGGGCGGGATCCTGTACGCGGCCATGCGCCACGTCGGGGGCGGCGACGCCAGGTCGCTGCTCAGCCGGCTCGGGCCGCTTCCGGTGGCTTCGGCCTGGAGCGTCATCGCCCAGATTGCGTCGGCCCTGGATGCCGCTCACGGCCACGGACTGATCCATCGCGACGTCAAGCCCGCCAACATGCTGCTCGATGCCGTTAGCGGGGGCGGAACACCCGACCGGGCCGGCGGCTACCGCCATGTGTACCTATCTGATTTCGGCATGGGGAGAGACCTGTCGCCGGGTGAGATCATCGCGACGGACCAGTTCGCCGGAGCCCTTAATTACCTCGCGCCCGAGCAGATCCAAGGGCGCGCCCTGGACCGGCGCGCGGACCTGTACTCGCTGGCCTGTGCCGCGTTCGAGCTGCTGTGCGGCGCGCCGCCATTCGGGCAGGACCAGGGCTTGACGGTGATGTACGCACAGCTGTACGCGCCACCCCCCCTCGGCGACGGCGCTGCGCCCCGACCTGCCTGCGGCCGTCGACCAGGTCCTGGCTACGGCGCTGGCGAAGGACCCGGCAGGCCGGTACGCGACGTGTGGCCAGTTCGCTGACGAACTGCGCACGGCGCTAGGGCTCGCTCCCGGCTGGCTCGATGACCCCGCACGGTTGCGCTCGCAGGGCCGCGCGAGGCCAGCCACGGAATCCTGGCCGTCCTCCACCCAGGAGCGGCCTGCCGGGCGGCACGAGCCCGCTCAGCCGCCATCGCCGCAAGACCGGCCTCCGGCCGGGCCCGGTCAGGTGAGCCCCGGCCCGGTCAGCGGCCCGGGCCGATCCCGCCGTCGCCGGCCCAGCCTCCGCTCAGGCGTCATCGGGCTCATCCTGGCTTTGGCGGCAGCGGGCATCGCCGCGGCGGTGACCGCCGCCGTCGTGCCAGCCCATGGCGCGCCGGCCCACGTCAGGCCCGCCGTGTCCTCGCCCGCGGCAACCCCGGCAACCCCGGCAACCTCAGCGCCACCGTCTTCGGCGCCGCCGCCATCGCCATCGCCGGCGCCTTCGTCGCCATCAGCGGCCGCACTGGCCTCGAACCAGGCGGCCGCCGTGAACCATCTGCTGAATTCGAGCGCGGCCACCCGGACGGCGTTGCAAAGCGCGGTCAGCGAGGTCGGCGCGTGCACGGACCTGTCCAGCGCGGTCGGGCAGATCCAGGCCGCGGTGAATCAGCGCAGCACCGAGTACAGCCAGGCCTCAGCCCTGTCAACGTCCGCTCTGGCGGATGGCGGGACCGTGAAGGCCGACCTGACCGCGGCCCTGCGCAGCTCGCTGGCCGCCGACCGGGACTATCTGTCCTGGGCGCAGCTCCAGCTCACGCAGGGGTGCGTCCCGGCTGCTCAATCCAGTGCCTACAACGCCGCGAATGAGGCTGACCAGCAGGCCAACGCCGCGAAGGAGGCGTTCGTCCAGGTCTGGAACCCGGTCGCGGCCCGGTACGGCATCCAGCAGGAGTCCGCCAGCAGCATCTAGCCGCCGCTGGGCGCCCCACTCCTCGACCGCGGCGAGCGCGGGGGGCAGCAGCGCCTCAGCGGAGCCGTAGTGGTAGCCGAGCCCAGGTTCGTCCCTGGACACGCCACCTGCCACCATGGACGGGTGAGCGCCACCCCGCGCGCCGGAGCGCCCGCGCGTGGCGGCCAGCCGGCGCCCCCTGCCGCCGCGAGCGCCCCGGCGGCGGTGACCGCGCTCCGGCGGTGGCTGGTCAGCAGGCGCTTGCCGCTGCTCGCCCTGGCGGCCCTGATCGCCATCGGGATGGCCGCGACGACCTGGGGAAACCGTCTGCTCAGACCCTGGGAAGCCAGCCTCACCGGCAGGCAGGCGTTCGTGCTTCCGGCCGACTTGTGGTCCACCATGACCGCAGCCAACCACCTGGTGCACCTGGATCTGGCCGGCTTGTACGCCCAGCACACCGGTCTGGTGGCGTTCCCCGGCGCGGCGCTGATCCTCGTTCCCGTGGTGGCCGTGATCGACGCGGCCGGGCTCGGGCTCGCGCCTCCGGGCCCGCTCAACCCCCACCCTGGCGCGTGGCTGCTCGCCGGGCCCTATGAGATGGCTCTGTCCGGCTTGGTGCTGCTCGCCGCCGACTCGATCGCCGAACGCGTCGGGGTGGCACGTCGCAAGCGCGCGCTGCTGGCCGCCGCGGGAGCCGTGGCCCTCGGCAATGTCTCGCTGGCCGGAGGCCATCCAGAGGACGCCGTGGCGGTGGCGCTGCTGTTGTACGCCATCCTGGCGCTAGCCGACTCCAGAGCCGGGCGGTCTGCGTGGCTTACCGGGGCGGCGCTCGCGATCCAGCCGCTGGTTGTTCTCGCGCTGCCGGTCCTGCTGGCGACCCTCGGACCGCGCCGGATCGCCGGCTACCTGACCAGGGCCGCCGCCCCGAGCGCGGCGCTGCTCGGCGCCGCCGCCGCGGCGAACTGGAGGGCGACCTTCGACGCCGTGACCAGCCAGCCCAACTGGCCGGCCATCGATCACCCGACTCCGTGGACGTCGCTTGCCCCGCACCTGGGCGACGGTGCGGTGGCCGCCGGGCCCCTGCGGGCGCTGGCCATCCTCGCGGCCTGCGGGTGCGCGCTCGTCGTCCGGCACCGGTGGCGCGCGACGGGCCGCATGACCCAGTGGAGCCCCGAATTCCTCTCCGGACTGCTGTGGTGGGTCGCCGTGGCACTGGCCATCCGCTGCGTGTTCGAGCCCGTGATGGTCGGCTACTACGTGTGGCCGGCGCTGGCGGTCGCGCTGGTGACGGCCTCGAGTAGCTGGTCACGTCTCATCGCCACCTCGCTCGCCGCCGTGATCCTCACCTTCGCCTCGGGAGCCGGGTGGCGGGGTCCGTGGGCCTGGTGGGCACCCATGGTCGCGGGGCTGGCCCTGACTCTGCTTCTCGCCCGCGTCCCGCGACGCGATAGCGCGTCGCAGCCAGCCGGCTCACTGGCCCGTGGCGAGACGTAACAGGGCGACGCAGTAGTAGACGGCGAGCGGCAGCACCGTGCTCCGGCCGGGCGCCCGCGCGGTGACGTCCAGGCAATGGTGGGCGACCCAGAGCAGCCGCGGATCGGTCGTCGTGGGGGAGGCCAGGACAGTGGCGACCCAGCCGGTCCGGATCAGGTGCTGCAGCGTGGCCAGGGTCGGCTCGGGAATGGTGCCGGTGAAGCCGCCGATCGGCAGCACCTCCAGGCCGCTGGCGTAGATGAACGGAGCGGCCAGTGCGGCCGTCTGGGTCGCCATCAGGTACGGCTCCGCCGCGTTGGCCTGCTCCAGCGTGGCCAGGGATGACCGGATGTCGAACCCCGCCGACAGGAAGCTCGTGATGTCGCCCGTCTCGCGAGCCGACTCGAACGGTGTCTGGAACGGCCCGAGCCCGCTCGTCACCACGGCCGCAGCGCCGACGGCCGGCACGATCAGCGTGGCCCCCGCCGCCAGCGCGATGGCGACCACGCCCAGCACGCCTGCCCGCCTGCGCCACGCCGCGGCCACGATCAAGCACACCGCGGCCGCGGCCAGGCCGATGAGCGCGGCCCGCAGCCAGCCGGGCAGGCCGGTGCCGCTCGCGGGCAGCAGCCACGCCCCGTACGCGGCGGTGGCGAGCACGGCGGCGCCGACCGCCAGCCAGGTCCAGCTCGCCTGGCGGTGCCGCCAGGCGAGCACGATCCCGATGGCGATCAGGCTCGCGATGGCGGGGGACAGGGCGGCAAGGTAGTACGTGTTGATCGTCGTGGCCGCCGAGAAGACCGCGAACAACACGATCAGCCAGCTGCCCCACAGCACCAGGCCCGCCCGCGCGAGGTCGCCGCGCGGCTCGCGGCGCCGCGCGGCGAGGCCCGCCAGCAGGGCGACGAGCGCAGCCGCCAGCAGCCAGCCGGAGTCGCGGCCCAGGTCGCCGGTGAGCAGCCGGTGCCACGACGGCGACGGCGAGATGGGTATCCCGAGCCTGATGGTCCGGTTCACCAGCTGGTCCGGCGTGGCCTGGTCCAGCCTGCCGAACCCGTTGTAGACGAAAACCTGCTGGAAGACCGAATCGTGGCTGCTGCCATCGACGTACGGCCGCGACCCGGATGGCCAGACCGACACCACGCTCATCCAGCTCAGCGAAACGGCGGCGGCGAGCAGCACCATCGCGCCGCACCTGCGGGCCCGTGGCAGCCAGCCGCCGGGCGCCGCGATCAGGTAGCAGGCCGCCAGCGCGGGCAGCACCAGCCACGCCTCGAGCATCTTGGCCTGGAAGGCCAGGCCCACCCAGACGCCGGCCAGCAGCAGCGGAGCCCGGCGGCCGGTGATGACCGCCGTCACGACCGAGTCGGCCGCCAGCACGGTGAGCAGGATCATCAGCGTGTCGGAGATGTTGCCGCGGTTGAGCGCCGTCGTGGCGGGCGAGATCGCCAGGATGCCGGCCGCCAGGAGCCCCGCCGCTGGGCCCGCCAGGCGGCGCACCATGTGGTAGAGCACGAGCACGGTCACCGCGCCCTCGACGATCTGCGGCAGGACCAGGGCCCCGTTGCGCGGTCCGAACACTCCGGCCGAGATGGCCTGCAGCCACAGGGCGCCGGGAAGCTTGTCGGTCGTGATCGTCCCGGCCGGGTCGAACGCTCCGAAGAAGAAGTTGGACAGGCCCGTCGTCATGCTGCGGGTCGCGGCCGCGTAGTAGATCTCGATGTTCACCGGCCGGGCGGACCGCCAGGCGTACGAGCCCGCCGCCGCCGCGGTGATCAGCAGGAGCAACGGCCCCGCCCAGGCCGGCTGATCCCCGGCGCCGGGGCGGTGCGAGCGTATCCAGCCGGCCGTGCGCATGGCCAGCTCACGCCAGAAACCCAGCCAGGTGGTCGGCGGCGGCTGGCCGGCTACGCGCGGCGACTGCTCCGCCTCGGCCCCCGTCACCGCTTCCCCCCGCCTTGGACCTCGGCGCCGTCAAGCAAGGACATGACCACCAGTGTGGCAGGGCCCGCCCTAGGCCCGCTTGTACTCCTGGACGGCCCACATGTTCCCGTCGGGGTCGTCGAAGAAGCAGAACCGTGAGCCGGGCGTGCCCTCGGGACCAAGCTGCTGTACCGGGCTGATGCCAACCCCCCGTCCGGCCAGCTCGCCGCGGATCGCATCCAGGTCCTCGACGACGAGCTGCACCCCCTTGACCGAGCCCGGTTCGCCGAGCGGCAGGCCCTCGCCGATCACCACCGAGCAGGCCGAGCCGGGCGGGGTCATCTGCACTATCCGCATGCCGTTGCCAGGCTGCACGTCGTGGTCAAGGCGGAAGCCGACCTGCCCGGTGTAGAAGTCCTTGGCGGCGTCGACATCGCGCACCGGAATGGGAACGACTTCAAGCTTCATATCCATGTCGCCACGCTAGCCGGATCCGCGCCACCAGCCGCGGTCAGCCGCGCTGCCGGCGGATCTGGGCCTTGATCCGCGCCAGCATGGCGGCCATGCCTCGCAGCCGCAGCGGGCTCACCAGGTCACGCAGGCCGAGCTGGCCGGAGAACTCGGCCGGCGTAGCCAGCACCTCATCCGCGTTCAGCCCGTCCAGGCCGGCGTACAGGATGCTGGCGAAGCCGCGGGTGGTCGGCGCTTCCTCGGGCGCCTGGAAGAACAGGTGCACGGTCGCGTCCTGGTCGACCTCGACGGCGAGGAACAGCGGTGACTGGCATTCCGGCACCGGCTCAAGCAGACCGGGGTCCGCGGCGTACCGGTCGGGCAGGGCGGGCAGCTCCCGGGAGAAATCCAGCAGGAGCTGCAGCCGGTCCTGGCCCGACACGGCGTTGAAGTCGTCGGCGATCTCCTGGAGCCGGGGATTGAGCCCGGCCGCGGTGGTCACGGGCTGTCCCCGCGGGTGATCGGGACCCGGACGCTGTTCCCCCACTCGGTCCATGACCCGTCGTAGTTGCGCACGTGCGGGTAGCCGAGCAGGTGCTGGAGCACGAACCACGTGTGGCTGGAGCGCTCGCCGATGCGGCAGTAGACGACGATGTCGTCCTCGGGACCCAGGCCCGCCCCTTCGTGGTAGATCGCCTCGAGCTCGGCGCGGGTGCGGAACGTGGCATCCTCGGCCGCCGCCCGCGCCCACGGGATGCTCTTCGCGCCGGGGATGTGCCCACCGCGCAGCGCGCCTTCCTGCGGATAGTCGGGCATGTGCAGTAGCTCACCGCTGTACTCACCGGGCGACCTGACGTCCACGAGCGGCTGGCCCAGGTGGGCCAGGACCTGGTCCTGGAACGCGCGGAGCTGCTGGTCGTTGCGCTCGATGACCGGGTAGTCCGCCGGCGGGCGCGAAGGGACGTCGGTGCTCAGCGGGCGCCCCTCGGCGATCCACTTGGCTCGCCCGCCGTCCATCAGGCGCACGTCGGGATGCCCGAACAGGGCACAGACCCACAGCGCGTACGCCGCCCACCAGTTGTTCCTGTCGCCGTACAGCACCAGCGTGGTGTCCCTGCCGATCCCCTTCCGCGACATCAGGGCGGCGAAGCCGGCCCCGTCGACGTAGTCGCGCGTGACCGGATCGTTGAGCTCGGTGTGCCAGTCCAGCTTGACCGCGCCGGGGACGTGACCGGTCTCGTACAGCAGGACATCCTCGTCGGACTCGGCCACGACCAGGCCCGGGTCGTCAAGGTGCTCGGCCACCCACTCGGTCGTCACGATCATCTCCGGGTGGGCGTACTCCTTGAACTTCGCCGCAGAATCGTAGGGCAGCGCCACGTCAGCCTCTTTTCCCTCGAAGATCCGACTACCACGACAACCACGTAATCTAACGCGGCAGGGCCGGCGCGCCTTCCCCGCGCCCCAGTGCGCCGACCGGCCGGATGGGAGAGACCAACCCGTGCAGGACTCCGGCGAGCTCCGGGCGGCTCGCGCGCAGCTCGTCAGCTACGGCGCACGCCTGCTCGACGACGGGCTGGCCGTCGGCAGCGCGGGCAACGTCAGCGTGCGCGTCGGTGACACGGTCGTGATCACCCCGTCGGGGATCAGCTACGCAGACATGCGGCCCAGCGACGTCTGCCTCGTCACGCTGACCGGCACCCAGCTCGACGACGGCGCGCAGGAAACGCCTTCCACCGAGACGCCCATGCACGTGGCCATCTACGCGGCGACCAGCGCCAGGGCCATCGTGCACACGCACTCACCCGAGGTCATCGCGCTGTCGGCCGCGCGCTCGGAGCTGCCCGCCATCCACTACGCCATCACCGGGCTCGGCGGCCCGGTCCGCGTCGCGCCCTACGTGCGCTTCGGGTCGGCCGAACTGGCCGCGGCGGCGGTCCGGGCGCTGGACGACCGCAGCGCGGTCATCCTGCGCAACCACGGCGCCGTCACCTACGGCCGCGATCTCGCGCAGGCGTACGACCGGGCCCTGCTGCTTGAATGGCTGGCCCGTACCTACCGGCTGGCGCTGTCGTACGGGGAACCCGCGATCTTGTCGCCCGAGGCGCTCGCGGAGGTCGCGGCGGAGACCCGGCGCCGCCGCTACGGCGAGCGGCGCGGCGGCAGGCCCTAAGCGCAGCCGCGGTCGCCCATTTCTATCGGCGTGTCCCGTCTTCCGGTGCTGGGCTACCGCCTGAAAATTGATATCATATTGCTAAGCGTGATATCGGCCGTATGAACCGGAGGCAGCCGTGATGAGCATGCAGGCCCCAGTCAGCCCGGCCCGGGAGCCGGTCGCCAAGCCCGTGGTCGAGTCGCAGGGGTGGTCGCTGCCCGGGATCGTCATGCTGGCGGTCGGCGCGGTGCTGGCGGTCGCGGGGCTGGCGGTGCTGGGCGCGGCCGTCGGCGCCGCAAGCCGCCAGGGGCTGCTCACGCTCGGCATCCTCCTGCTGGTCGCGGCCTACCTCGCGTTCAGCGGCCTGACCCCGGTCATCGGCGGGGAGGCCCGGGTGGTGCAGCTGTTCGGCCAGTACCGGGGCACGATCCGCGACCCGGGTCTGCACTGGGTGAACATCCTGGCCAAGCGGCGCCGCGTGTCGGTCAGGATCCGGAACCACGAGAGCGCGGTGACCAAGGTCAACGACGCGGACGGGAACCCGATCGAGATCGCCGCCGTGGTCGTCTGGCAGGTCGCCGACACGGCCAAGGCGCTGTATTCGGTCGATGATTTCCGGCAGTTCGTCGCGATCCAGACCGAGACCGCGGTCCGGCACATCGCCTCGGCCTATCCCTACACCAGCCACCACCCGGGAGAGCTGTCCCTGCGCGAGAACGCCACCGAGATCGGGGCGAAACTGTCCGCCGAGATCGCCGAGCGGGTCGCCGCGGCCGGGGTGAGAGTGGTCGAATCCCGGCTGACCCGCCTTTCCTACGCGCCGGAGATCGCGCAGGCCATGCTCCGCCAGCAGCAGGCCGCGGCGGTGGTCGGCGCCCGCCTGACCATTGTGGAGGGCGCGGTCGGCATGGTCCGGCTGGCCCTGCAGCACCTGCAGGAGCAGGGCGTGGTGGAGCTGGACGAGGAACGCAAGGCCGCGATGGTGTCCAACCTGCTGGTCGTGCTGTGCAGCGAGCAGGCCACCCAGCAGGTCGTCAACACCGGCTCGCTGTACCAGTGACCGATTCCTGTGAGTGACCGTAAGAGCATCCTGCTGCGGCTGGACCCGGCCGTCCATGACGCGCTGTCCCGCTGGGCGTCCGACGAGCTGCGCAGCACCAACGCCCAGATCGAGTTCCTGCTGCGCCGCGCGCTGGCCGATGCCGGACGGCTCCCCGGCCGTGTTGCCCCGCAGCGCCGCCCCGGCCGCCCGCCAAGGGAGGCGGAGGACGCCGTCGAGGCCCAGCCGGAGGGAGCCTGATGACCGAGCCGCCGCCTGCGGGGCCGAAGCCGCCCGCGGGCCCGCTCGGGGCCGATGTCGCGGTGACGCACATCCGCTGCTTCCCGCGCGACCCGGACGGCCACCTGGTGGAACTCAGCCAGTCGGTGACGTCCTGACGGGCCCCGCAGCAGCATGAAGTCCGCACCGATAAGGCTGCAGGGTTTGCCTTATCGATGCGGACTCTCCCCGACGTCACCCCCCGGACCGCCGCAGGGAGGCGGACCAGGGAAGCAAGGAACTCTGGTGGTAATCATGCCCGGTTACTTCTTTGGGACCTACCCCCGAAGTAGTTCAGTTCTGATTAAGATTTCGCCAGACCGTAACAACACCGTCCGTTCGGGATAATTGAAATTTTTTTTGACCGAACGGGCAGTGGTGTACGTACCAGGACACCGGAGCCGGTCCGCCGGGTCAGCCCCTGGCGTAGTTGCTGGCAGACTGGGAGAGTGGACGACGGGTCGCTTTCCCGGCTGGCCGTCGGCCCGGGCGCCGCGGTCGGCGGCAGCGCCGCGCTGGCCGCGGCGACGGCGCACGCCGGGAACACCGCCCCGGGCTCGTGCACGGTCATCCTCGTTGAGGGGCTGAGCGACCAGGCCGCGATCCAGACCCTGGCGGCCCGCCACGGCCGGAACTTGAGCGAGGAGGGCGTGTTCGTCGTGCCGATGGGCGGCGCGACGAACATCGGGCACTTCCTGGCCCGGTTCGGCCCGCAGGGGTTCGGCGTCGCCCTGGCGGGCCTGTGCGACGAGGCGGAGGAAGGCGCTTTCCGCCGCGGCCTGGAGCGGGCGGGTCTGGGTTACGGCCTGACCCGTGGCGGCCTGGAGCAGCTAGGGTTCTTCGTCTGCGTAGCCGACCTGGAGGACGAGCTGATCCGCTCGCTCGGCGTCGCCGTGGTCGAGGAGCTGATCGAGGCCGAGGGTGAGCTCGGGCCGTTCCGTACCTTCTGCCGGCAGCCCGCCCAGCGCGGCCGGACCCGCGTGCAGCAGCTGCGGCGCTTCCTGGGGACCCGATCGGGCCGGAAGATCCGCTACGGGCAGGTCCTGGCCGGCGCGCTGGATATGCGGCGGGTGCCCTACCCGCTAGATGGCGTCCTGGCCCGCATCTGACCCGCCGGGTGGGCCAGCTGCGCCTGGGGAATCCGCGCCGAGCACCCGGCCGCCGCGGCCGCGTACCGCCGCCCGGGCCCATCCCGACGACGATCACGCCGGTTCGCCCGGGTTCGTCCATGCCGTGCTCTTGCCCGGTGCGGCTCGCGTCACGCACCCACGAGGGTCAGATTATCCGCTGCCCTTTATCCGCTGCCCTTTATTCGGTGCCCTCTTCGAGATCGGAGATGTCCAGGTCAGGCTGGCTGCCATGGACGAACCCCTCGGGGTTCTCCAGGTCGTCGGGGGTGGGCAGCAGGTCCGGGTGCGCCCACAGCCCATCGCGGCCGTCCACGCCGCGGGCCTCGGTGAGGCCCTGCCAGATCGTCGCCGCCTCGCGCAACCTGCGCGGGCGCAGTTCCAGCCCGACCAGCGTCGCGAACGTGCGCTCGGCCGGGCCGCCGGTGGCCCGGCGCCGCCTGATCGCCTCGGCCAGGGCGTCGGCGTGCGTGAGGCGGTCCCGCGCCGCGGCGCTGACGACCGTCGCGACCCAGCCCTCTACCAGCGCCAGCGCGGTTTCCAGCCGGACCAGCGCGGCCTTCTGCGTCGGCGTGTCCTCGGGCCGGAACAGGCCCTCGCCGGCCAGCGCGTCGCGCAGCGCCTCGGGGTTGGTGACGTCGATGTCCTGGGTCGCGTCGCGCAGCCGCGTCATGTCGACCGTGATGCCGCTGGCGTACTGCTCGACCGCGCCGAGCAGGTGGCCGCGCAGCCACGGGACGTGCGCGAACAGCCGCTGGTGGGCGGCTTCCCGCAGCGCGAGGAACAGCCGCACCTCCCCGGCGTCGACGGACAGCCCCTGCCCGAACTCAGCCACCCCGGCCGGCAGCAGGGCGGCGACGCCTTCCGGGCCGAGCGGCAGCCCGACGTCAGAGGAGCCGACCACCTCCCGGGCGAGCTCGCCGACCGCCGTTCCGGTCTGGCTGCCGATCATGGCCCCGCCGATCTGGCGCAGCATGGCCGCCAGCCCTTGCAGGCCCGGCATCCCGCCGGAACCGCCGCCCAAAGCGCCGAGAGCCTGGCGGATCTCGTCGGGTACCTCCTCGCCAAGCTGCGCCGGGTCCGTGGTGAGCATGCCGCTCATCGCCTCGACGCCCTTGGCCGCGATGGGATCGCAGAGCTTCGCCCAGACCGGGAAGGTCGCCTCGAGCCACTCCGACCGGCTCCAGGCCTCGATCTTGCGCACTCCCGACGGGAACGCGGTGGCCTCGTCCAGCCACAGGTCGGCGAGGCGGACCGCCTCGGTGATCTCGCGGCGCTGGGCATCAAGCACACTCGGGTCGCCTGCCGCCACGATCACGTGCCTGGCCACGTTCTTGGCCAGGTCCCAGTTGACCGGGCCGCCGCGCCAGGACAGCAGGTCGGCGAACTGGCGTAGCGCGTCGGCGAACTGCTGCGGGTCGCCCATCGGCCCGAACGCGCCCAGCGGTCCGCCGCCGGGGCCCGCGGGCCCGCCAGGCCCGGACGCGCCGGGCCCGCCGCCCGGACCGCCCGACGATCCCTGGCCGCCCTGATCTTCCGGCTTCTCCGGCAGGCCGAAGCCGAATGGCCGGTCAGCCATCGCGGGTGGGGCAGGATGGAAGGGTCATGACCGTCACGCTATCTCGGGGAGAAGCACACTGTGACAAACGCCCGCCGGCCGGTACGCCCGAAGGGAGATAGCACAGCACGGAATCAGCCTATGCCCGTGGTGGCCGTCACCGGAGCGGCCGGCGGCATCGGGCACGCCCTGACCGCCGTGCTGGTCTCGTCGCGCCACGTCAAGAAGGTTATCGCGATCGACGAAGAGCGCGGCGATATCGAGGGCGTGACCTGGCGGGTCGCCGACGTCCGCGACCCGGCGTTGGCGAGCAAGCTGACCGGCGTGGACGTCATCGTGCACGCGGACGTTGACTTCTCGCCCGATACCGGGGCCAGGGCGCGGCGGGCGTACAACGTGCGGGGCGCCCAGACGGTCCTCGCCGCGGCCGCGGCCGGCCGCGTCGGCCGGGTCGTGCTCCTGACCAGCTCCATGGTGTACGGGGCCCGGCCGGACAACCCGGTGCCCCTGCCGGAAGACGCACGGCTGGCCGCGGAGGCGGACAGCAGCGTGGCGGGGGACCTGCTGGAGATCGAACAGCTGGCCAGGCGCTCGCCCCGTGCCTACCCGGGCATGGCGGTGACCGTCGTGCGCCCCGCCGCCCTGGTCGGCGACGGCCGATCTGCCCAGGGGGAGCCTTGGTCCGTGGATACGCTCGTGACCAGGCACTTCGAGGCACCGCGCCTGCTGGCGGTGAAGGGTTCCGCGCCCCGCTGGCAGTTCTGTCACGTCGAGGACCTCATTTCCGCACTTGAGTTCACGGTCGGCGGCGGCATCGACGGCGAGTTCGCGGTGGGCTGCGACGGCTGGCTGGAACAAGACGAGGTGGAGCGGATCAGCGGGCTGAAGAGCATCGAGCTGCCCGCCAGGCTGACGTTCGGTGCCGCGCAACGGCTGCACCGCATGGGCGTGACGCCGGCGCCCGCGATGGACCTGCGCTACGTGGTGTACCCGTGGGTGGTGGACTGCGCCGCGCTGCGCGCGGCAGGCTGGCGGCCGCGCTTCGACAACGCGGCGGCGCTGCGGGTCCTGCTCGACCAGCGGCACGGCCGGCACGCCGTGGCCGGCCGCCGCATCGCCCGCAAGGAGGCGACGACGATCACCGCCGCCGGAGCCACGGTAGCCGTGATCGGCACCGCCGCCATCGTCCGCCGGGCCCGCCGGCGCCACCGGGCCGAACCCTGAGCAAGCCCCGGGCCCGCTCGACCGGGTAACCTTAGCCGGTGACCGTTGTGCGCCTCATCGCCGTGCGCGAGGCCGAGCTGTCGGTGGACGAGGTCCGGGCCGCGGTCGCGGATCCGGGCGCCGGCGGGATCGCGCTCTTCGTCGGCATGGTCCGGGACATCGATCATGACCGGGGCGTCACCGGGCTGTCCTACAGCGCGCACCCCTCCGCCGAGGCCGAGCTCCAGCGCGTCGCCGAGATGATCGCGGAGAAGTTTCCCGTCCTCGGGATCGCGGCCGTACACCGGATCGGCGACCTGGCGATCGGTGACCTGGCGGTCGTGGTCGCCGTGGCCTGCCCGCACCGGGCCGAGGCGTTCGACGCGTGCCGTGAGCTGATCGACGTGCTGAAGGCTTCCGTGCCGATCTGGAAGCACCAGCGGTTCGCCGACGGCAGCAGTGAGTGGGTAGGCAGTGCCTGATCCCAAGGTTGCGCGCGTAGTCTTCGCACCATGTCCCGACGCTCCCTGACGCTCCTGATCGCGGCGGTCGGCGCGGTCGCGGCGCTCGCCGTCAGCGTGCTGATCCCGGTTCCATACGTCATCCTCCAGCCCGGGCCGACGCTGAACACGCTGGGCAAGTATTCAGGACAGCCCCTGATCACGATCGCCGGGCACCGCTCGTATCCCACCACCGGGAACCTGAACATGGTGACCGTCGACGTGCGGGGCGGACCCGGCGTCAACCTCAACATCTTCACCACGCTGGCCGCCTGGCTCAGCTCCCAGGACGCGGTCGTGCCCGAGGACGAGCTGTTCCCTGCCGGGCAGACCGCGCAGCAGAGCCAGCAGCAGGACACCCAGGAAATGACCGGATCGCAGCAGACCGCGACCGCCGCGGCGCTGACCGAGCTGCACATCCCGTACCAGATCGTCGTGGTACAGGCGGAAAAGGGCTACCCGGCCTACGGCGTGCTCCGCGCCGGCGACGTGATCACCGGCGTGGACGGTAAGACGGTGACCGGGCAGACGAACCTGAGCAACCTGATCAACGCGTACCCGGCGGGCACCACGCTGACCCTGACCATCATCAGGAACGGCAAGACCGAACAGGTCCGGGTGGCCACCAGGGAAGTCAGCGGCGACCGGCTGATCGGCGTGGTGATCAGCTTCAAGTTCCCGTTCCAGGTGAAGATCACCGTGGGCGACATCGGCGGGCCGAGCGCGGGCATGATGTTCGCCCTGGGCATCATCGACAAGCTGACCCCGCTGGACCTGACCGGCGGCAAGTTCATCGCCGGGACCGGGGAGATCACCGCCAGCGGGCAGGTGCAGCCGATCGGCGGCATCCAGCAGAAGATGGTCGGCGCGCGTGACGCCGGCGCCACGATCTTCCTGACCCCGGCGGCGAACTGCCCGGATACCAAGGGCGCCGTCCCGGCCGGGCTGCGCCTGGTCAAGGTGAGCACCCTGGCCCAGGCCGTCAGCTATCTGGAAGCCATCAAGGCCGGCCAGCCGGTTCCGTCCTGCTGACGGTTCTGCTGGCTTAACGGCCGTGCCATCGTGCTCGTGCGTGCTCGACGCGCGATCGGCACGCGGGCCGCGTAAGGGGGTAAGTGCTCACTCCTTATTTGACCCTGGCGTAGGCTTCGATGATGACGGGACACTCACGAAGGCGTGCGTGAGCCGTACGGTTGGGGCGTGGACTGCGCTGCCGGGGTGACCCAGGAAGGGAGCAAGTGCGGTCGTGGCACCTCGCGTACTGCTTGATGCGACTGACGTGCCAGCCGACCGGGGTGCGCTCGGCCGGTACGTTGACGGGCTCATCGGCGCGCTCGACGCCGCGGGCGCGGATCTCGCCATCGTCTGCCAGCGCGCCGATGAGGAACGCTACGGGCGGCTTGCGCCGAGCGCGCGCGTCGTTACCGGCCCGACGGCGCTCTCGCACCGGTCCGCGCGCCTGGCCTGGGAGCAGAGCGGGCTCCCCGTGGTGGCCCAGCAGGTGAACGCCGACGTCATCCACGTGCCGTTCTACTCGATGCCGCTGCGCCCCGGCCGGCCGACCGTGGTCACGGTGCACGACGTCACCTTCTTCACCGAGCCGGACCTGTACAGCCCGGTCAGCGCCATGTTCTTCAAGTCGGCGATCCGGACGGCCGCGCGCCGCGCGGCCCGGATCATCGTGCCGTCGAAGGCCACCCGGGACGAGCTTGAGCGCGTTCTCGGCGCCGATCCGACCAAGATCGACGTCGCCTACCACGGCGTGGATCACCGGCTGTTCCACCGCCCGGACCCGCGGCAGGTCTCCCAGGTCTCCGACCGGCTGGGCCTGCACGGCAAGCCGTACGTGGCCTTCCTCGGCATGCTCGAGCCGCGCAAGAACGTGGCCGCGCTGATCACCGGCTGGGCGGGGGCCGTGGCCGACCTCGACAACCCGCCGGCCCTGGTCCTTGGCGGGGGCGGCGGCTGGAGCGAGGAAGTGGACACCGCCGTGTCGGCGGTACCGCCGCACCTGCGCCTGATCCGCCCGGGTTACCTTCGATTCTCCGACCTGCCCGGCTTCCTCGGCGGCGCGCTCGTGGTCGCGTTCCCGAGCCGAGGCGAGGGGTTCGGGCTGCCGGTGCTCGAGGCCATGGCGTGCGGCGCGCCCGTGCTGACGACGCATTGCACGTCACTGCCGGAGGTGGGCGGCGAGGCCGTGGCCTACACCGAGCCCGACGCCGACAGCATCCGCGACGCGCTGCGCGCGCTGCTGGATGACTCCGAGCGACGCGAGGCGCTGGGCGAGGCCGGGTACGCCCGGTCGCAGGAATTCAGCTGGGCGGTGTCCGCGGAAGCGCACCTGGCCTGCTACCGGCGCGCCGCCGAGCAGCCCGCCGCGGACGCCAGCGCCGTGTAGCCTCTCTTTCCATGCCGCGTGAACCGCTTGAGGCAATCGTTCTCGTCGGCGGCCAGGGGACCCGGCTCCGGCCGCTGACCCTGTCCGCGCCCAAGCCCCTGCTGCCCACGGCAGGCGTCCCGTTCGTGACTCACCTGCTGGCCCGGGCGGCGGCGGCCGGCGTCACCCACGTCGTCCTCGCGACCTGCTACAAGGCAGACATGTTCGCCTCGTGCTTCGGTGACGGCTCTGCGCTCGGCCTTTCGATCGACTACGTCCAGGAAGAGGTGCCGCTGGATACCGCCGGCGGGATCCGCAACGCCGCCGCCTCGCTGCGCGGCAGCGGTCCGTCAGACCCGGTCGTGGTGTTCAACTGCGACATCTTGTCCGGGCACGACCTGGGCGCGCAGCTTGACCTGCACTGCAAGACGGAGGCTGCGGTGACACTGCACCTGGTCGAGGTGGAAGACCCGTCGCGGTTCGGCTGCGTGCCGACCGACGAGACGGGACGCGTGACCGGGTTCCTCGAGAAGACGCCGAACCCCGTGACCAACCGGATCAACGCCGGCTGCTACGTGTTCCGGCGGGAAGTGATCGGCCAGATCCCGGCCGGCCGGCGGGTATCGGTCGAGCGGGAGACGTTCCCGGGGCTGATCGAAGCCGGCGAGCTCGTCATGGGCTACCACGAGTCGGCGTACTGGCTGGACGTGGGGACGCCCGAGGCGTTCGTGCGCGGCTCGTGCGACTTGGTCCTCGGGTTGCTGCCCGCCCCGGCCCGGCCCGGCCCGGCCGGGCCCGCGCTGATCCTGGACGGCGCGTCGGTGGCCGGCGACGCCTCCGTGGCGGGCGGGACCGTCGTGGGCGCGGGCGCCTCGGTCGGCGCGAGGGCTGACGTCTTCGGCAGCGTGCTGTTCGACGCGGCGAGCGTGGGCGAGGGCGCCGTGGTCCGGGATTCGATCGTCGGCCGCGCCGCCGTCGTGGCCCCCGGCGCCGTGCTCGACGGCGCCGTCATCGGCGACGGCGCGTTCATCGGGTCGGGCAACGAGCTGACCAGGGGCATCCGGATCTGGCCCGGCGTCAGGCTCGAGCCCACCTCGATCCGCTTCTCCTCGGACCTGTGACGGCAAGCCGGCAGGCGTCCCGGCGGCCGGCGCTGGTTGTCCCGGTAACCGGGGACGCGATGCCGGAGCCAGCGGCCAGCCGCGACTGGCCGGCGCCCTTCGAGGTCGACGTCCGGCTGACGCTGTCCGTGCACCGCCGCGGCCCAGGCGATCCCGCGTACCGCGTGGACGCCGCCGGGGCCGTGTGGCGCGCCTCGCTGACCCCGGACGGCCCGGGCACGCTGCGCGTCACGTCCCGCCGTCCGCCCGGCCCGGGCACGCTGGTGACCGGGCAGGCCTGGGGACCGGGCGCGGGCTGGCTCCTGGACCGCCTCCCGGCCCAGCTCGGCGCGCATGACAACCCCGGAGCCTTCACGGCCAGGCATCCGGTGGTCGCCGACCTGGCCCTCCGGTACCCGGCTCTCCGGATCGGCCGGACCGGGCGGGTTTTCGAGGCGCTCGTGCCCGCGGTGCTCGAGCAGAAGGTGCTCGGCCGCGAAGCCCATCGCTCCTGGCGGGTCCTGCTCAGGAAGTTCGGCGAGGCGGCGCCCGGACCTGCCCCCGCCGGGATGCGCGTGTTCCCGCCCGCGCCGGTGTGGGCGCGCATCCCGTCCTGGGACTGGCACCGCGCAGGTGTCGAGGGGGTACGGGCCCAGACCATCATCACGGCCGCGGCCGTGGCCGGCCGGCTGGAGGAGGTCGTGGACCTGGACCCGGGCGAGGCCGACCGCCGCCTGCGCTCCCTCCCCGGTATCGGCGCCTGGACCTCCGCCGAGATCAGGCAGCGAGCCGCCGGCGACGCGGACGCCGTCTCGGTCGGCGACTACCACCTGCCCAGGGCGGTCGGCTGGACCCTGGCCAGGCAGATCACCGACGACGCGGGCATGCTCGAACTGCTCGCCCCGTACGCCGGGCACCGCTACCGGGTGACCAGGCTCATCGAGCTAGGCGGCAGCGAGCCACCGCGCCGCGGTCCCCGCCTCCCCGTCCGCGACTACCGTGCCTTCTAGCCCCTCTCGTGGTCTGCCTAGCCCCTCTCGTGGTCTGCGACTTGCTGTGAACCTCCCCCGCCTCCAGACGCCGCCCGGCCCGGCCTCCGCCGAAAGATCTTGGAAGATCGGTGCTGGACGGAATTTTAGGCGCTGTATTCGACGCCTTTTCTTCCGCCGAGCACGGATCCTCCGCGCAAATCCTGTACCAACGGTGCGAACGGAGGGTTCTGCGCTCAAGGAGGTTAACGAGGTCAGCGGGTCTTTCCATTAGCCGCCGACGGGACAGCGGCGCAAGCCGCGATCCGCGCGACTGGGAAGATCCGGACTAAGGGAAAGGTTTGGTGCAGCATGAGTGACTTCCGCGATGACTCTGCGAACGACGAGGCCGCAGCGCCGCAGGGGGGCAGAGAAGCCGTGATCACAGCCTCCGCGATGCGCCGGGCGCTGGCGCGGGCCAGGGACGGCAAGCCACTCAACCTGGACGAGGCGACGGTCCTGCTGCACGCCCGCGGCGAGGACCTGGCGACCCTGCTGACCTACGCGGGCCGGGCCAGGGACGCCGGCCTGGAGGCGGCCGGCAGGCCGCGGACGATCACCTACTCGCGGAAGGTCTTCATCCCGCTGACCAGGCTGTGCCGGGACCGCTGCGGCTACTGCACGTTCGCGACCGTCCCGCACCGGCTGCACGGCCTGTACCTGGAGCCGGACGAGGTCCTCGAGATCGCCCGCGAGGGTGCCAAGCTAGGTTGCAAGGAAGCGCTGTTCACCCTGGGCGACAGGCCTGAGGACCGCTGGCGCCAGGCCAGGCAGTGGCTCGACGCCCGCGGCTACGACGACACCCTGTCCTACGTCCGGGCCATGGCCATCCGCGTCCTGGAGGAAACCGGCCTGCTGCCCCACCTCAACCCGGGCGTCCTGACCTGGCCGGATTTCCAGCGTCTCAAGCCCGTGGCCCCGTCCATGGGCATGATGCTCGAGACCACGGCCACCCGCCTGTTCACCGAGAAGGGCGGCCCGCACTTCGGCAGCCCGGATAAGGACCCGGAAGTCCGGCTGCGCGTCCTGGAGGACGCCGGCCGCTGCAACGTCCCGTTCACCACCGGCATTCTCATCGGCATCGGCGAGACCCCGGCCGAACGCGCCGAGTCGGTCTTCGCGATCAGGAAGGTCGCCCGGACCTACCACGGCATCCAGGAAGTCATCGTGCAGAATTTCCGGGCCAAGCCGGACACCAAGATGCGGGACGTGCCGGACGCCGAGCTCGATGACCTGGCTGCGACGATCGCCGTCAGCAGGCTCATCCTCGGCCCGAAGGCCCGCATCCAGGCGCCCCCCAACCTGGTCGGCGCCCAGTACGACCTCATCCTGCGGGCCGGCATCGACGACTGGGGCGGCGTCTCCCCGCTGACCCCGGACCACGTCAACCCCGAGCGCCCCTGGCCGGACATCGACGAACTCGCCGGCCGCACCGCTGCCGCCGGGTTCGCCTTGCGTGAGCGCCTCACTATCTACCCGCCGTACCTGCGCGAGCCGTGGCTGGACCCGCGCCTGGTCGCTCACGTCGCCGCGCTGGCCGACCCGGCCACGGGCCTGGCCGCCGACGGCGCCGTCCCGCGCGGCCTGCCCTGGCAGGAACCCGACGCCGGCTGGGGCTCATCCGGCCGGACCGACCTGCACGTGACCATCGACACCACTGGCCGCACCCATGACCGCCGCGATGACTTCGCTGAGGTCTACGGCGACTGGAATGAAATAGCCGAACGGGCAGTGGTGCCTCCCTCGGTCGCCTCTCCGCGCTCCGGCGTAGTGGCCGCTCCCGCCGTGTCGTCGCCCGGTGAGGTAGCCGCTGCCCTCCGGCAGGCCGAACGCGACCCGGCTGCCCTCACCGATGACCAGGCCATCGCCCTGCTGAACGCCGACGGGCCGGACCTTGAGGCGCTGGCCGGGATCGCCGACGCGCTGCGCCGCGAGGTCGTCGGCGACGACGTCACCTACGTCGTCACGCGCAACATCAACTTCACGAACGTCTGCTACACCGGCTGCCGGTTCTGCGCGTTCGCCCAGCGCCGCACCGACGCGGACGCGTACACGCTGTCGCTCCAGCAGATCGGCGACCGCGCGGCGGAGGCGTGGGACGCGGGCGCCACCGAGGTGTGCATGCAGGGCGGCATCCACCCCGACCTGCCCGGCACCGCCTACTTCGACATCGCCGCCGAGGTCAAGCGGCGCAGCCCCGGACTGCACGTGCACGCGTTCTCCCCGATGGAGGTCATGAACGGCGCCTCCCGCATCGGGCTGCCGATCAGGGAGTGGCTGGTCCGCGCCAGGCAGGCGGGCGTCGACTCGCTGCCGGGCACGGCGGCGGAGATCCTCGACGACGACGTGCGCTGGGTGCTGACCAAGGGCAAGCTGCCCGCCTCGGTCTGGGTCGAGGTGATCACCACCGCCCACGAGCTGGGCTTCCCGACGTCGGCGACGATGATGTACGGGCACGTCGACACCCCGGCGCACTGGGTCGGCCATCTGCGCGTGATCCGGTCGATCCAGGAGCGCACCGGCGGGTTCACGGAGTTCGTGCTGCTGCCGTTCATTCACTCCAACGCGCCCATCTACCTGGCCGGGCTGGCCAGGCCCGGGCCGACCAGGCGGGAGAACCGGGCGGTGCACGCGGTGGCCAGGCTGCTGCTGCACGGGGCGATCGGCTCGATCCAGTGCTCCTGGGTCAAGCTCGGCGACGAAGGGTGCCGCGACGTCCTGCGGGGCGGCGTCAACGACCTCGGCGGCACGCTGATGGAGGAGACGATCAGCAGGATGGCCGGCGCCGACCACGGCTCCTACAAGACGATCAGCGGCCTGCGCGCGATAACCGAGCCGCTCGGCCGCCCGCTGCGCCCGCGCACCACCACCTACGGCGAAGTCCCGCAGGAGCGGGTCGCGGCGGCGGCGGCTACCGACGGGGTCTGCGCCTCGGTGCGCTCCGGCCTGCCGCTGCTGGCGTCAGCGGACTAGATCGTTGATCGGGGAATGCGGGCAGGTCAGACGTGGTATTCGGCGATCAGGGATCGCTTAACTGGGGTGCCGGCCCGGGTTGGGCCACGTTTTGGCTCCAAGTGCTTTCGCAAGCCGCGGACCTGGGTTTTCGTGCTTCGTGAAGGGTGAAGTTGCGCACTGAATCGGTGGCCGTAGGCTGGCCCGGTGGCGCGGCGCGACTGGGTGGAATGGCACCGAGACTACGACGATCCAGGTTCCCTGCTCTCGCGGCGGCTGGAACTCGTGCAGGGGCACCTGCGCGCTGAGCTCGATCATGCCCCCGCCGGGGACATACGGCTGATCAGCCTGTGCGCCGGGCAGGGCCGGGACGTGATCGGCGTCCTGGACGGGCATCCGCGCCGGGACGACGTGCGCGCCCGGCTGGTCGAGCGGGACGAGCGCAACGTCGCGGTCGCGCGGCAGGCAGCGCAGGCGGCTGGGCTGGACGGCGTGGAGATGCTGCAGGCCGACGCCGGGATCACCGATGCCTGCGCGGGCGCGGTCCCCGCCCGGATCGTCGTGGTGTGCGGCATCTTCGGCAACATCACCGTCAGCGACATCCAGGCCACGGTGGCGGCCTTGCCCAGCCTGTGCGCGCCCGGTGCGCTGGTCCTGTGGACCAGGCACCGCGGGCCGCCTGACCTGACCCCCGCGATCCGGTCCTGGTTCAGGGAGGCGGGCTTCCGCGAGGAGGCGTTCGACATCAGCCACGACGGTTTCATGTCGGTGGGCGCGCACCGGCTGACGGGCGAGTCCGCCGCGCTGATGCCCGGCCAGCGGCTGTTCACCTTCGCGGCCGGGACCTGAGCCGGGGCATCTCGCCCCGAACACGCCGGCAAGACGCCGGCCTGCGGCTTCGCTAGCCGTGATTCGATGACGTTCGCGGGAGCCCTTGACACATCCACGGGCATGCAGGTGCGCGCTAAGCCGGCCCAGCTCGGGTCAGATGTGGTCGTAGGCGATCAGGGATCGTTTAACCGGGGCGCCGATGAGCCAGTTGTGCTGCCGCAGCCAGTTCGGGAACGGCCTGCGCTGCTTCTCGTCCTTGGGGCCTCGCGGAACCCGCAGGACGTGTCGTGGCACGAGCCCGCCACCAGCTACTAAACCCCGATCAACGATCTAGCAGGAAGTCTCCCGGGTCTCGCGGCGGCCTGGGTTTGGCCTGCCCGGCCGGGTGCCCGACGGCGACGGCGCCCATCGGCCGCCAGCCGTCCGGCAGGTTCATCGCCCGGGCGGCGACGTCCTGGCAGAACAGCGTGCTCGAGATCCACGCCGAGCCGAGCCCGTCGACGGCCAGCGCGATGAGCAGGTTCTGCACCGCCGCCCCCAGCGAGACGACGAACATGGCCTGCTCCGCGCGGGCCCGCCGCTCGTCGGGGTAGTCGTGCGCCGCATCGGTGACCAGGCACGGCACGACGAGCAGCGGGGCGAGCCGCAGCGGCTCGCCCCGCCGGAGCCTGCGGGTGATCTGCTCCGGCGTGAACCCGTCGCGGCGCAGGTCCGACGTCCAGGCCTCGCGCATCGCATCAAGCAGCGCGGTACGCGCGGCGGCCGAGCTCAGGATGACGAAACGCCACGGCTGGCTGTGATGCGGCGCCGGCGCGGTCAGCGCGGTGCCGACCGCCCGGCGGACCACCTCGACGTCGACGGGGTCGGCGGTGAACGCCCTGATCGTCCTGCGGGCCAGCGGCACGTCGGCCGATCCGAACCGGAACATGTCCTCGTCGGCCGGCCGGACCAGCGCCCGCGCGCCGGGGCCGTCCTGCTCGGTGACCAGCCCCGCCAGCCCGCGGACCACCGCGACAGGGATCCGCAGCGACTTGCCCTTGACCAGGTCCGCGGCGGCGGCGATCTCGTCCGCCACCGCGGCGACGGTGACCTCCAGGATGTTGCCGAACGTGTCGGCCTCGCCGCGGTAGTCACGGACCGGGGTGACGCCCGCCGCCCCGATGGCGTTGTCGGTCTGCCCGTTCCGCCACGGCCGGCCCATCGTGTCGGTGATGATCACCCCGATGGACAGGCCGGTCCGCGCGTGCAGACCCTTGCGGAGCCGCCTGGCCGACTCGTCGGGGTCTTCGGGCAGCAGGATCACGGTTCCCGGGGCCGTGTTGGACTCGTCAACCCCGGCCGCGGCCAGCACGAAGCCGTGCCGGGTCTGCGCGATCGTGGTGGGGCCGCGCCTGGCGACCACCCGCGCGGTCTCCGCCTCGATCGCCTGCTCGCGGGGGGCGGCCAGCACCCTGCCCTCCGCCTTGCTGACGATCTTCGAGGTGACGACGAGGATGTCACCGTCGCGCAGGTCACCGGCGGCATCGGCGATGAGCGCCGCCAGGTCCGCGCCCGCGCCCACCTCAGGCAGCCCGGTAACCGGGCTCACCGTGACGGAGGAGCCCGGCGTCACGCCAGCTCCAGAGCCAGATCAAGCGCCGCGCGGGCGATCGCGGTCGTGGCGGGCAGGTCGCGCATGTACAGCGGCAGGGCGCGCACCTCGATGCCCGCCAGCGCCGGGTCATCGGCCGCGGCCTTGTCCTGGTCGTCGACGAGCCACCCGTCGATCAGCCCAGGCCCGTAGTGCGCGCCGACCGCGGCGGCCGACGTCTGGACCCCGATCGCAGCCAGGCAGGCGTCGGCCATCCCGCGCACCGGCGCGCCGCCGATGATCGGCGATACGCCCACCACGGTCTTGGCCGCCACGGCCGGCCGGATGCCGGGGACGGCCAGGATGGAGCCGATGCTGACCACGGGGTTGGACGGCGGGAACAGGACCGCGTCGGCGTCGCCGATGGCGTCGAGCACGCCGGGGGCCGGGCTCGCCTCCTGCGCGCCGAGCGCGGTGATCGCGGCCGCGGGCGTCTGCGCGTGCATGCGCACCCACCACTCCTGGAAGTGGACCACCCGGCGCTCGCCGGCTTCCATCAGCACGACGTGCGTCTCGATCGGGTCGTCGGACATCGGCAGCAGCCGCAGTCCCGGCTGCCATCGCCGGCAGAGCATCTCGGTGACGGCGGACAGCGGCTGGCCGGCCGCGAGAAGCTGGCTGCGCAGGATGTGGGTGGCGAAGTCGCGGTCGCCGAGCGTGAACCAGTCCGGGCTCGCGCCGTAGGCGGCGAGCTCGGCCCGGACGCTGAAGGTCTCGTCGGCCCGCCCCCATCCCTGCTCGGTGTTGATGCCGCCGCCGAGGGTGTACATGACGGTGTCGAGGTCCGGGCAGACCCGCAGGCCGAACAGCGTGATGTCGTCGCCGGTGTTGCCGATGACCGTGATCTCGGCGTCCGGGGCGGCTTGCCTGAGGCCAAGCAGGAAGCGCGCGGCCCCCACGCCACCTGCGAGCACGGTGATACGCATAACCACGAGTCTGACAGGCCTCCTCCCGCCCGCCGCGCCTCGGCCCCTGGGCGCTCACAGGACGTGACGACGCGAAGACTCACACGTGATTTATTTCGCATCTGCGGCAACCTGGGGACCATTATCACCTTCTCCGCTTGACTAGAAGCAAGACACGCTAGTGTAATTTCATTGATGTGATTCTCGCTCCTGCGGGGAGTGGGTAAGACCGGGGGCTCCGAGTGGGGAGGGAGGATGGGCGGTGACCGAAGTCATCATCTCGCTGGCACAGGTCTTCGTCAGTCCCGATGATGGTGACGAGCCGGGCTGGCAAGACAGGGCGCTGTGCGCCCAGACGGATCCTGAGGCGTTCTTCCCCGAGAAGGGGGGGTCGACCCGGGAGGCCAAGCGGGTGTGCCGGAGTTGCGAGGTCCGGGCCGAGTGCCTGGAGTACGCGCTTGAGAACGACGAGCGGTTCGGTATCTGGGGCGGCATGTCGGAGCGTGAGCGCCGACGCCTCAAGCGCCAGGCCGGGTAGCGCGCAGACATCGGGCGTTCACCCTGCTGACCGAATCGCGGCTGTGTATCGTTGATGCCGTCGTGAGCGCGGGGGTTGACGTTCACGCCGACCACGCGCTCTGCCGGAGCGGGTAGCCGCGCGGAGCACTGTTGCCCACGCCACCAGTCAGGACCCTTGTCAGAGAACGCAGCGCACCTTCGTCACATCGTCACCGCAGTGATCGTCGTGCACGACGGCGCCCGGCTCCTGCCGGGGCTCATCAATGCGGTGCGCGAGCAGACGCATCCCGTGGAGCGCGTCGTCGGGGTCGACACCGGCAGCAGGGACCGCAGCGGGGCCGCGCTGACCGAACTCCTCGGCCCGGACGCGGTTTTCGGCATGGAAGCCGATACCGGCTACGGCACAGCCGTTTCCCGCGCGCTGCAGCGCCCTGCGGCCCGCATGCCCGTGCGGCGATCCGGTGCCGGGCAGGAAACGGCCGTGGAGTGGATCTGGCTGCTGCACGATGACTGCGAGCCTGCCGCCGACGCCCTCGAGCAGCTGCTCAGGGGCGCCAGCCGCGGCCGGTCGACCGCGGTGCTCGGCCCGAAGCTGAGGGACCTGCACGACCGGCGCGTGCTGCGCGAGGCGGGCGTCGCCCCCGACCGGGCCGGACGGCGCTTTACCGGGATCGAGCCCGGCGAGATCGACCAGGGCCAGCACGACGGCAACCGGCCGGTCCTGGCGGTGAGCTCGGCAGGCATGCTGATCCGCCGTGACGTCTGGGATCAGGTGGGCGGATTCGACGCTAACCTGCCCCTGTTCCGTGATGACATCGACTTCTGCTGGCGCGTGCGCGCGGCAGGCTACGAGGTCCGGGTGATCACGGACGCGGTGGTGTACCACCGGGAGATGTCCGCGAGGCAGAGCAGGAGGGCGCCTGCCGCGGGCGGGCGCCCGCGCCTGGCCGACCGGCGCGGCGCCCTGTACGTTTTCGCGGTCAACCTGCCGCTGTGGCCCATGATCCCGATCCTGGGCGGGTGCGTCGCCGGGTCGCTGCTCCGCGCGGCCTACTACCTCATCACCAAGCAGCAGCACAAGGCGTGGGATCACCTCGGCGCCATCGCGTGGCTGCTGCGCCACCCGATCCGGCTCTGGCGGGCCCGCCGCCGCCGCGCCCCCCACCGCAAGTACGGCTGGTCGATCGTGCGAGGCCAGCTGCCCAGGGGGAGAACGCTGGCCCGCCTGGCCGAATCAGCCGCCGGCCTGCTGTCAAGCGGTCCTGGTTACGACAGCGGCGGGGTGCACCATGCCGTTACCGACGAGCCCGGCGACGACATCCCGCTGCCTGACCCCGATTCGGTCGTCCGGCGCATTCTGAGCAGCCCGGGCGTCCTGCTCTTCTTGGGGCTGGCGCTGGTCGCGCTGGTCGCGGAGCGCTCCCTGGTGGGGTCGGTGTTCAGCGGTTCGGCGACGCTCGCGGGCGGGGCGCTCGTGCCCGCCTGGGGCGGCTCAGGCGATCTGTGGCGCGAGTACCTGGCGGGCTATCACACGGCGGGCCTCGGCTCGACCGTCAGCGCGCCGCCCTACCTGGGGGTGGTGGCCGCGCTGGCCACCCTGCTGCTGGGCAAGCCCTGGCTGGCCGTGGACGTCCTGCTGCTCGGCTGCGTCCCGGCGGCCGGGATGGCGGCCTACTGGGCGATGCGGCGCGTGACGCACGTACTGGCGGCGAGGATATGGGCCGCGGTGACCTACGCACTGCTTCCGGTGGCGATGGGCGGCGTCGCCGCCGGACGGCTCGGCACCGCCGTCGTCTTCGTCCTCGTCCCGCTCATCGGCATCACTGTCGGCCGGATGCTCACCCGCCCGCCGCGGCTCGCGCGCCGCGCGGCGTGGGCGGCCGGCCTGCTCGTCGCGGTGGCCGCGGCGTTCGTACCGCTGGCCTGGCCGGTCGCGGTGGTGGCCGCGCTGGGCGCGGTAGCGGCGTGGCGCTGGCTGGGCCGGGCGAAGGTCATCAGCGCGGCGATCGTCGCGCTCGTTCCGGCGGCGGTCCTCCTGCCCTGGTCGTATCACCTGCTGGCGAGCCCTTCCCGGTTCTTCCTCGAGGCCGGGATACAACGGCCCGGGCTGGCCTCGGCGGGATTGCGGCCGGAATCGGTGCTGCTGCTCAGCCCGGGCGGGCCCGGGCTCCCGCCGGTCTGGGTCACCGCGGGCCTGGTCCTGACCGCTCTCGGCGCGCTGCTGGTCCGCAGGCGGATGGCCCTGGTGCAGACCGGATGGGGGATCGCGCTCGGCGGGCTGGCGATCGCGCTTGCGGAGAGCATGGTCCGAGTGACGGCGCCGGGAGGCGGTATCCAGGTGAGCGCCTGGCCGGGCCTGGCGCTCATCATCGCCGCCGCCGGCCTGCTGGTGGCCGCCACGCCGCTGGTCGAGTTGGCGGTCCAGGCGTTCCCCCGGGCCAGGAACGCCGTAGCGGACCGGCTGACGGACATCGGCTGGCACCGGCTCCCGGTGCTGGCCAGCCTGGTCGTGGCGGCCTCGGCCCCCGTGCTGGCGGCCGGTTGCTGGCTGGCCACCGGGATTCGCGGGCCCATCGCGGCCGCGGCACCCCAGATCCTGCCTGCTTTCGTCGCCGCGTCGTCCTCAGGTCCTGACCAGGTCAGGACGCTGGTGCTCCGGCAAGAGGGC
This sequence comes from Streptosporangiaceae bacterium, assembly GCA_035505275.1. Taxonomy (GTDB): domain Bacteria; phylum Actinomycetota; class Actinomycetes; order Streptosporangiales; family Streptosporangiaceae; genus Palsa-504. Next base: position 62,487 of record DATJQX010000056.1, read on the forward strand.
GGGATCATGACCTACACCGTGCTGCGGAACACCGACCCCGTGCTCGGGGAGCCTGAGCTGACCCAGGCCGCCTCCGCCACGCAGGCGCTCGACGGCGTCGTCGCCTCCCTGGACGCGGCCGCCAGCGGCGACGAGGGCAATACCGGACAGGCCCTGAGCCAGTTCGATATCGACTACGTGATGCTGCCCGCCCCGGTCGATCAGTCGCTCGTCCACCAGATCGACGGGGCCGGCGGGCTGATGCCGCTGACCCAGTCGTCCGCCTACGACCTGTGGCAGGTCGCCGGAGCGGTCGCGCGGGCGCGCGTCGTCGGTGCCGACGGCAGCGTGGTTCCGGTCCCCTCAGGGGCGATCGGCGTGAACACGGTGATCGCGCCGGGCACGTCGGGCACGCTGGTGCTGGCCGAAGCGGCGGGCGGCTGGTCCGCGACCCTCAACGGACGCCCGCTGACCCACCTGGCCGACCCGGCCGGCGGCTGGGCGCAGGGCTTCGTCCTGCCCTCCGGCGGCGGCCGCCTGGTCGTCAGCCGGAACGAGACGGCGCGGGACGTCAGCCTCGGCTTCGAGGCCGCCGCCGTCCTGGTCGTGTTCGCACTGGCCCTGCCCGGTACCAGATCAGCGGTCCCGGCGCCCGCGGAGGAGCCCAGTCCAGACGTAGCGGAAGCGCCCGCGCCGGGCCGACGGCGGGACCGCGCGCGCGGGGCGAGGCTGCCCCGCCGCAAGCGCCTACCGCAGCCCGCCCTGGCCATCGGGCGCGCGCGCGGAGCCAGTGCCGCGGAGGACCGACCCGCCGATCTTCCTGTTGCGGCCGTTCCGGACCCGTATGCGTACGCCGGCGACGTCGAGTACGCCCCTGCGTATGATTCCGGTCCCGTACTGAGCGTCATGCCAGGCGGCGGCGCTGACCTCCCGCCTCGCTCGGAGAACGGCGCCTCGGCCGGCACCTTCGCCGACAGCACCCCCGTCCGCCCGGAACCCGGCCTACCCAAGCGGGCGCGCGGCGGCCAGCACGCGGCCCGGCACGGGAAGCCGTCGCGATGGCGCGGCGGCGGGACCGCCAAGCCCGCGCCCAGCCATCCGGCCCTCACTCAGTCTCCGGTCATCACGGATCCGGACGAGGCCGAGGTCTCGCCCGATCGCCCTCTCGAGGACTTCGAATTCCTCGGCGGAGATGGCGACGGCGGCGGGCCCGCCTGGCTGGAGGATTCCAGCTCGGCGAGCCAGCGACCGCCATGGGAACTCGGTGACCAGCCGTGAGGCTAGCTCACCTCGTACCCGCCGCCGTGGTCGTGCTGGCGCTGGGCGTCATCGCCGCGGTCGCGCAATCGGTCAGACCTGCACCCGCCACCACGAACCAGGTCAGCGCGGCCTCCCATCAGGTGGCGATCACCTCAGCCGTCCGTGCCTGCCCTCCCGCCCAGGGCGACGGGTCGGCCAAGGTCGCGCTGATCTCCGGATCGCTAGGGTCCGCGGGATCACCATCGTCGGCGTCCGCGCTCGGGCCGGGCCAGGTCGAGCTCGCGCCTCTCCCGCTGGCGGGAGCCCAGCTGCGCGCCGTGAGCCCCATCAGCCAGGCCGACCCGGACGCGCTATCGCTCCTTACCCTCCCGGCTGCGTCCAGCCTGATCAAGAAGGGCACGACAGTATCCGAGGGCTGGTCGGTGACCGGGAGCGGCGCCATGGCGCCGGCCATGGAGGCCGAGGAGGCAGAGAGCTCGGGCCTGTCCAGCGTCCGCTGCGGCGAGCCCGGTTCGGATATCTGGTTCATCGGGCCTGGGCAGCAGAACGGCGCGTCGCAGATCCAACTCGACCTGATGAACATCGACGCCCTGGCCGCGAGCGTGGACGTCAGCGTCATCACCGAGGCCGGGCCGGCCCAGGCCGACGGTGACACGGGGATCACGGTCCCGCCGCATCAGACCGTAACCGAGTCGCTGTCCTCCATGGGCGCCGGCGACAGCGTCGTCGCGGTCGAGGTGCGGACCAGCATCGGCCGGGTGGCCGCGGCCGTCTGGGAGAGTTCCGCCGCCGGGAGCACGTGGCTGCCGAGCACGACGGCGCCGTCGACCAGCATGGTCATCCCGGGTGTGCCCCCGTCCGGTAGCGCGGCGGTGCTGTTCATCGCGGACCCCGGTGACGTGAGCGCCCGGGTCAGCGTCCTGGCTATCACTCCCCAAGGGCTATACCACCCGTTCGAGGGGCAGACCGAGGACCTGCCGGGGAACACCGCGACCACCGTGACCCTCAACCCGCTCGGCGGCACCGCCGCGGCGCTCGAACTTACGTCGAATGTGCCGGTCGCCGCCGCCGTACTGGTCCCTGGCAGTAGTCAGGGCGCCTTCACCGCGGCCACGAGCCCCATCATCGAGCAGGCCGTCGTCGCGGGAAACATTTCTGGTTCGGGTGAGGCCGCCACCGTCGTGCTATCGGCCCCGGCCGGAGCGGCGCGAGTACGCCTGACCGAGATCGCGGCGACCGCGAGCGGCGGCCACGCGGCCGGGCCAAGCCCGAGTGTCAGCCAGGTCGTCTCGGTGCGCGCCACCCATACGCTCGTGGTCTCGGTGACGGCCCCGAAGGGGGCCAAGAGCGGGTCCGCGTTCGCCGTCGTGATCGCCCCGCTGCCCGGCTCCGGGCCGGTGTACGCCGCGCGCGTTGAGACGCAGGGTCAGAGCACCGTGGTCTCCATCATTCCGGCCGTCAGCGCGCTTACTACGATTAACTTGCCGCCCGTTCGCGAATCCTATAGTGCGATATCTCCATGAAATTCGTGTCTGTGACCCGCAATGGCAACACTGACTCCCTCTTGTCCGGCTATCGCCTATTTATGCAGACCAGAGGCACTCGTAACGGGGTGTAACGTACGTATCGGGGCATCACCAGCTATTACTCGATAATGCTGGTGGGCATAATGTGCGGCATTCGGGATGGATTATCCCGGCGCCGTTAGAAATACTCGCGAAAATGGCGCGGGGAGTATGGACATTCGCGTTTTGCGTGATTACCGTGGCGGGCATGAAGGGCTGGTGCAGGCCGGCCCTGAAGGTGCTTTTGTACACCGTCGGGGCGGCGCTTGGCGGCCTGTGCATCCTAACGGGCATAGGCCTGCTGGCTGCTACGCCCGCTAATGCCGCCATCGTCCCGCCTGGTTCCGGTTCGCCCTCGGTCCTGTCCGCCGTGACGAGCACCGCCGCGAGCGCGGTCAGCGCCGCGACCGGAACGGTGACCACAGCGGCCAGCACCGCGACGGGAACGGCCACCACGGCGGCGAGCACCGCCGCCGGTGCCGCAACCGGGACCGCCAGCACCGTGACGAGCACGACGTCGGCGGCCAGCAGCGCCGCTACAAGCGCGACCGGCGCCGTGACCAGCACGAACGCCGCCGCGGACAGTGCCGCCTCGACGGCGAGCACGGTGTCCAGCGCGGTGACCAGCACCACTACGACGGCCGGCACGGCCGTCACGAGCGCGGCCGGCGCCGTGACCGGCGCGGTCACCAGCGCGGCCCAGACTGCCAGCACGGTCACCAGCAGCGTGGCCAGCACGGCGAGTGCGGCCAGCGCCGCGGCTGCCACGGTAACCGGTTCGGTGGCCGGTACCGTGGGCAGCGCGGCCAGCTCGGTGACCAGTCCGCTGAGCAGCACGAGCCCTGCCGTCGGCAGCCTGGCCGGCACGGTGACCAGTGCGGTGGACACCGCCGGGTCGGCGGTCAGCGGCCTGGCCGGCACGGTGCCGGACGTGGTGACCGCGGCCGGGACGGCCGTCAACAGCCTGACCGTGACCGTGACCACCGCGGTGACCGGGACCGTGACCGCTGTCGCCGGGGATGCCTCCTCGGCGGTACAGGCGGCCGGTTCGACTGTCAGCCAGCTGATCTCGACCGTGACCGGGACCGTCACCACGGTGACCTCCCCCGGCACCGGCAGCACGGCCCCGACGGGGCCCGGCTCGACCGGTACTGGCTCCACCGGATCCGGCTCTTCGACCGGTACCGGCTCGACTGGTACCGGCACCTCGACCGGGACCGGTTCGGCACCGGGCACCGGCTCTGGGTCGGGTACCGGGTCCGGGTCAGGTACGGGCTCTGGGTCAGGTACGGGCTCTGGGTCCGGTAGCGGATCCGGCTCTGGTACCGGTGTTGGCCTGGTCGGCGGTCATGGTCTTGCGGGGGCGCCGGTCCTTCCGGTGCTGCCGATCCTGCCGGTCCTGCCGGTGCTGCCGGGTTCCGGCGCGGGTGCGGGGTCCGGGCTGGCTCAGCGTGCGGTCCTGCCGGGTGCCCCGGCCGGGCCGGGCCTGCCGGCGGCTCCGGCCGCGCCTGCTGCGCCGTCTGCGCCGGGCGGTTCGGGTGGCGGGTCGCCGGATGGCAGCTGGTCGCCGGGTTCGGGCAATGGCCCTGGCGGTGCGGGGGCGGCCGGGCTGGCCTTGTTGATCGTGGCGTGCCTGGCTGCGCCGGGCATGTCCCGCTGGTATCGGAGGGTGGCCGTCCCGTCAGCGGCCGCCGTGCTCATGGTGATTGAGGAGCCGGGCTAGCAGCTGGGGGTTCGTCTCAGTTGTCCGGCCCGCCCGTAACGGCCCTGGTGTGGTGTGCCCGGGGCCGGGCGGGGATTCCGCAGGAATCGTCTCAGTCAGGAGAGTGCATCACAGTCATGAACAGGATCTTCGCGCGCCTGGCGGCGCTATCCGCCGGGCTGATCGCCCCCGCGGTGCTCGCCGCCGGAGCGTTCGCCAGCACCTGCCCGTCCCACGGCCCGGACTACGGCCCGGTCCAGGACTGGCACCCCGGGCTGCATAGCCCGTACACCTACGGCACCTTCGGGTCCGGCCACGGGACCTTCGGGTCCGGCCACGGGACCTTCGGGTCCGGGCACGGCACCTTCGGGTCCGGGCACGGCACCGACCACGGCTCCGGCGGCACCGGCACTGGCGGTAACGGCACCAACGGCACCGGCGGCACCGGCACCGGGACCGGCGGGCACGGGACCGGCACCGGCACTGGCGGTAACGGCGGCAGCGGCACCGGGACCGGCGGGCACGGGACCGGCACCGGCACCGGCGGTAACGGCACCGGCGGGACCGGGACCGGCAGCGGTTCTGGGACCGGCAGCGGTTCTGGGACCGGTTCGGGCAGCGGCAGCGGTTCGGGCGGCAACGGGACCAGCGGGTCCGGGACCGGCAGCGGTTCCGGCGGCAGCGGGACCGGCACGGGCACGGGCACGGGCAGCGGTTCTGGCGGGTCCGGGACCGGCGGCAACGGCTCGCTGATCAACGTCAACGCCGACGGCTCCGGGTCTTCCGGCGGCAACGGCTCGCTGATCAACGTCAACGCCGGGGGCACCGCCAGCACCGGCACCGGCGGCAACGGGTCGCTGGTCAACGTCAACGTCAACGCCAACGGCTCGGCCACCGGCACCGGCAACGGGTCGCTGGTCGACGTCAACGCGGGCGGCTCGGCCACCGGCTCCGCCGGCAGCACCGGCGGGAACGGGTCGCTGGTCACGGTGAACGCGGGCGGCCTGCCGTCATCCGGGTCGCTGGTCTCGGCCGGCACCGGCACCGTCTCCACCGGCACCGGCGGGAACGGGTCGCTGGTCGCGGTCAACGCGACCGGGCTGCCCTCGGCCAGCCCGGCCGGGTCGGCGGTCACCGTCAACGGCACCGGGACCAGCACCAGCACCGGATCGCTGGCCACGATCAACGTGGGCAGCGCCCCGCAGCCCGGCTCACCCAACGCGGGCTCCGGCGTGAGCGGCACCACCGGGGGGCTGACCAGCACCCTGGGCAGCACCACCGGCCTGACCACCGGCAGCAGCCTGACCGGCACGGCCGGCGGCATCACCAGCAGCCTGGGGCTGTGACAGTACCGGGCGCCAGCCCACACCAGGTGAGGTAACACCACAGGGCGTGCCCCGGCCGGGCTGACGGGAGCCAGGCCGGGGGCACGCCCCGACACCACCACCAGCAGAAAGGTGAGGCCATAGGCTCACTGCGCAGGCCGCGCAGCGGCAGAGACGGTGCGTCTTCTTCGCGTACCTGACGACAACCGCGCGTTTCCGCGGAAACGTCTGGCGCAATTGCCTGGCCGGATGACGTCGAGACAGTGAGGCCGGGAACGACCGTAGGCACGGCCGCGATCAGCCGAGGTCGCCGTAGCCCGGATCGATGACTTCCGGGTCGACCCCGAGTATCTCGGCGAACTCTTCGACCACCACGTCGAAGACGAGTTCGCTCAGCTCGTCCTCGTCCTCGGCCCGTGCGAGCAATGGGCGGCGGAACAGCACGATCCGGGGCCCGGTGGCCGGGTTCCCCGGATCGGTGGTGTCCGGCGAGCCGCGGACGATGCGGGCGAGCGGAATGCCGTCCTCGCCGATGGTGTCGAAGTCGGGAACTTCCTGGACCGCGAACTCCACGTCGGAAAGCTCGGTCTCCCAGCGCGGCTCGAGCCGCGCGACAGCCTCAAGCACGAGGTCGTCGAACTGCTGAGCCCGGCTGCGGTAGAGCGGAACTCCAGGCGGGACCAGCCTGCCGCGCAGCCCGCGCCCATGGCGGTCGCGCCGCCGAGGCCGGGCGTTCGACGCCGGCCGGGGACCGTCCTCGCTGGTTTGCACGCTTACCGAGCGTATCGGATTGTGCCGCTGGCCGGCGCACCCGTGCCGGCACGGAGCAACACGCGCAAAGCACGACACGAAAATGGTGCCGGCGTCCGGGTGATGGCGTTACCGCCCCCGGGCGGATAGCGTCACCGTTGTATCCGATGCCGTCCCAAGGTCCGGGGGCACGGTCTCTAGCGCGACGTGAGCGAGGTGGACCTGGTGGGTTCTCGTTGCTGCTCGCGCACCGCGTGCAAGCATCCCCCCGTCTACACGCTGACGTATGTGTACCGCGATTCCACCGCGGTGCTCGGCCCGCTGGCCGCCTACACCGAGCCGCACTGCTATGACCTGTGCGAGAAGCACGCCGCCCGGCTGACCGCGCCGCGCGGATGGGACGTGGTGCGGCTGCCGCTGGAACCGGCCGACGCCCGCGCCGATGACCTGGAGGCGCTCGCGAACGCGGTGATGGAAGCGCCGTCGCGGGTCCGGTCCGACAAGGAGCCCGTGGGCCAGGGTGTCGAGATCAGCCGGCGCGGCCACCTGCGCGTGCTGCGCTCCGGCCCTCCGCAGGACCGATAGGCTCGGCAGAGCCGCCCCAGCCGTCCGGCCGGGCCCAGCCGGTACGGGAAGCAGGTCCTGCAGTGGGTGATCTCGCCAGCATCGTCAAGGCGTATGACATCAGGGGCGTCGTCCCCGACCAGCTTGACGAGGGCGTAGCGGAAGCGGTCGGCGCGGCTTTCGCCAGGCTGACCGGCGCCAAGACGATGGTCACCGTGCACGACATGCGCACCTCCTCGGGCCCGCTCGCGGACGCGTTCGGCCGCGGCGCGGCGTCGCAGGGCGCCGACGTGCTGGCCGCCGGGCTGGGCTCGACCGACATGCTGTACTACGCCAGCGGTGAGCTAGGCATCCCGGGCGCGATGGTCACGGCCAGCCATAACCCGCCGCAGTACAACGGGATCAAGCTGTGCCGCGCCGGCGCCAAGCCCGTGGGCATCGAAACTGGCCTGAAAGACGTTCAATCTTTGGCCGAACGACCAATGGTCCCCGTCCGGGTCCCCGGCACCGTGACCAGTCGTGACCTGCTCCCGGGTTACGCGGAGCACCTGAGGAAGCTGGTCGACATCTCCGCGATCAGGCCGCTGACCGTGGCCGTGGACGCCGGCAACGGGATGGCGGGGTACACGGTCCCCGCGGTCTTCGAGGGCCTGCCGATCACCCTGATCCCGCTCTTCTTCGAGCTCGACGGGACGTTCCCGAACCACGAGGCCAACCCCATCGAGCCGGAGAACCTGCGCGACCTGCAGCGGGCGGTGGTCGAGCACCACGCCGACATCGGGCTCGCCTTCGACGGCGACGCCGACCGATGCTTCGTGGTCGACGAGCGGGGCGAGGTGGTCTCGCCGTCGGTGCTCACCGCGCTGATCGCGACCCGCGAGCTGGCCCGCGAGCCGGGCGCGACGATCATCCACAACCTGATCGTCTCCCGTGCGGTCCCGGAGATCATCCGGGAGCACGGCGGCGTCCCGGTGCGGACCAGGGTCGGCCACTCGTTCATCAAGGCGGAGATGGCGCGTACCGGCGCGGTGTTCGGTGGTGAGCACTCCGGGCACTTCTACTTCAGGGATTTCTGGTTCGCGGACTCCGGCATGCTCGCCGCGCTGCACGTGCTCGCCGCGCTCGGCGAGCAGGAGACGCCGCTGTCCCGGCTGCTCGCCCCATACTCCAGGCACCGCGCCAGCGGCGAGCTCAACTCCCTGGTCGCCGATCAGGCCGCGATGACCGCCCTGGTCAAGCAGGCTTTCAGCGGACGCCCCGGCGTCAAGACCGATGAACTGGACGGCCTTACCGTCAGCGCGCCCACCTGGTGGTTCAACCTGCGGCCCTCTAACACCGAGCCGCTGCTACGGCTTAATGTCGAGGCAGACACCGAGGAGACGATGACCGCCGTGCGCGATGAAGTGCTCGGCATGGTCAGGGACACCCCGTAAGGAGAACCTCATGCTCATCGACGCCTGGCTCCTTGACATCCTGGCCTGCCCGCAGTGCCACGCGCCGCTGCGGGCCGATGAGGAGGCCAGCGAGCTGGTGTGTACCAGCAAGGAATGCGGGCTGGCCTATCCCGTCCGCGACGATATCCCCGTGCTGCTTGTGGAAGAGGCCCGGCGGCCTGGCGAACAGGCGTGAGCGAGGGCCTCGACGACTGGGGCGGGACCGAGTTCATCCTGGCCGCCGACCGGCTCGACACTCCCGACGTCATCGCGGCCGCGGATCCCGGCGACATGCTGCGGCAGGTCGCGTCGGCGGCGGCCCAGGTCCGCACCGCGCTGCGGTCGTGCCTGGAGACCGACATGTCGGCCTTCACGCCGGACGCCCGGCCCCGCGCGATCGTCGCGGTCGGCCTGGGCACCTCGGGCACCGCGGCTGACTTGCTGCGCGCCCTTGTCGGGCCGGGCAGCCCGGTCCAGGTGGTGACGGCGCGGGGCGGCCGGCTGCCGGGCTGGGTGGGGGCCGCCGACGTGGTGATCGCGGCGTCCAGCTCGGGCAACACCGCCGAGACGCTGGCCATCGCGGCCGAGGCCGCCCGGCGCGGTTGCCGCCTGGCCGGCGTCGGAGCCGGGGGTTCCGCGCTGCACCGCATCGCCGAGCAGGCCCGCGCCCCGTTCATCCCGGTCATCCCGGCCGGCCTGCCGCGATCGATGCTGTGGAGCCTGGCCGTCCCGCTGCTGGTGATCGCGGAGCGGCTGGGCGTGGCCCGGATCGGGCCGGAAGTCTACGAACTGGCCGCCACCCGGCTCGAGGAAGTCGCCCACCAATGCCGGCCGACCAGTGAGTCGTTCGTCAACCCGGGCAAGTCGCTGGCCCTGGACCTGGCGGGCGCGCTGCCCGTGGTGTGGGGGACGAGCGAGCTGAGCGGCGTCGCCGCGCAGCGGTTCGCCAGCCAGCTCAGCGAGAACGCCAAGTACCCGGCGATCGTCGGCGTGCTGCCCGAGGCCGCCTATGACCAGCTCGCCGCGTTCGACGGGCCGTTCGCGCCGGCCTCGCGCCCGCCCGCAGCCGATGCGGGGCGGGAGCGCTCGCCCGACGGCGTACCCGACCTGGAAGACCTGGCGTGGGACCTGGACCATGACGACACCGAGTCCCCGGCCAGCGGGTTCACCCCGCTGCGGCTGGTGCTGATCACCGACCCCGGGCAGGACCCGCGGGTCTCGGCCCAGCGGGCGGCGGTCACCGACATCGCGGACCAGCGCGGGATCGGGCTGTCCGAGCTGGCCATGGACGGCGAACATCCGCTCGTGCGGCTGGCGGGCGTCCTGCAGCTGACCGACTACGCCAGCGTGTACCTCGGCATCGCGTCCGGTGTCGACCCCGGCCAGGCCGCGGCGATCACCGACCTGTCGGCGCGCATCGAGTAGCCGTGCGCGAGGGCGTGGCGTGAGATGAGGGCGGTAGTCGCCGCGCTCGCCGCCAATATCGCCATCGCGGTGGCGAAGTTCGCCGCGTTCGCACTCACGGGATCCGCGTCGCTGCTCGCCGAGGCGGTCCACTCGGTCGCCGATACCGGCAACGAGGTGCTCCTGCTCATCGGGCGCGAGCGGTCCAACCGGCCCCGGTCGGAGGAGCACCCGTTCGGTTTCGGGCGAGAGCGGTACTTCTACAGCTTCGTGGTCTCGGTCATGCTGTTCACCGTCGGGGCGACGTTCTCGGTCTACGACGGGGTGCACAAGATCCTGAACCCCGAGCCGGTGCACTCGGCCGTGGTGGACTTCATCGTCCTGGCCCTGTGCGCCGTGCTCGAGGGGTTCTCGCTGCGCACCGGGATCGGCGAGGCGAACCAGTCGCGCGGCAACCGCAGCTGGCTCACCTTCATCCGGCGGACCAAGGCCCCCGAACTGCCCGTGGTCCTGCTCGAGGACCTGGCCGCCCTGATCGGCCTGGCCTTCGCGTTCGCGGGCGTGGCGCTGTCCGTGGTCACCGGCGACGGCGTATGGGACGGAGCCGGCTCGCTGGCGATCGGCGTGCTGCTGGCCACGGCGGCGGCGATCCTGGCGGTGGAAACCAAGAGCCTGCTGATCGGCGAGTCGGCGAGCGCGGAGATGCAGGCGAAGATCATCGCCGCGCTCGAGGACGGGCCCGAACTGGTCCGGGTCATCCACCTGCGGACGGTCCACATCGGCCCGGATTCCGTCCTGGTCGCCGCGAAGGTCGCGGTCCGTGAGACCGACACCGCGGCGCACGTCGCGGCGGGCATCGACGTGGCGGAAGGGCGCGTGCGGGCCGCCGTCCCGATCGCCAAGACGATCTACCTCGAGCCGGACATCTACCGCCCGTCTGCGGTCGACCAGACCGACCCGTCGATCCAAGCCGTCGCGCGCGGTCGCCCGCCGCGACTGCCGCGGCCGGCCAGGAAAGCCTCGCCAGCTCCCCAGGAAGGGACGACCACATGAAGGTTCCGGGTGTCTTCGCGCACGCCAAGACCATCAGGGACGTGCCGGCCGGCACGGTGATCTTCGAGGAAGGAGCCATGGGGACGGAGATGTTCGGCGTCGTGGCCGGAGAGGTGGAGGTGCGACGGGCCACCGGCGCGGTGCGCAGGCTCGGCCCCGATGACACCTTCGGTGAGATGGCGATCATCGACCGGTCCCCGCGCAGCGGGACCGTGGTCGCGGTGGCCGACACCAAGCTGGCGGTGATCGACCGGCCCACGTTCCTTCTCCTGGTCCAGCAGACGCCGGCCTTCGCGCTCCAGGTGATGGCGAGCATGGCCGAGCGCCTGCGCGACTAAAGACCAGGTAACGGCGAGGACCGCCGTTTCGCGGCGATGCGGGCGGCGGCCACCGCCAGCCACAGCAGTTCCAGTCCGAGGAAGATCCGCCGCAGGGCGGCGGAGACCACGACGGTGCCGATCGCCGCGCAGATGAACGCGATGAAGCCGCGAGAATGGGCAACCTAGTTGCATATCGATCAGTATGCCGGGGCCGTGCGCACGCGGTCAACGGGAAAGCAGCCGCAGGGCGCGTTCCTTCTCGAAGTCCAGCGCCCGCCCGGCGGGCTCAGGCACGCGGCCCACCCGGCGGCCGAGGTCCGCGACGGCGGCGCGGACCTGGGGCTCGGCGAGAACGCGCAACCCGAACGAGAGCGACGCGGGGCTGACGTCGTAGCGCCGTTCGAGTTCGAGCGCGGCGGCGACGGCCGCCAGGTCCGCCTCGCTGAACCGCCGGTGCGCGGGTGCGGCGGGGTCGTCGCGGACCGGGGGGAGCAGCCCGAGATCCTCGCGGTAGCGGAGCATGCGGGCCGAAGTTCCGAGCCGCCGGGCGGCCTCCGAGATGCGCATGGCGTAATCTTAACAATTTTGTGTCAAGAACAGCCGCCACCGCGTGCGCCGGCCGCCACTGGTCACGTAGCGTGTGACCGGTGCGAGGCACCACCGCCCGTTCGGCTAAAGAAACAGGAGAACCCATGTCCGCGGATCAGCTTCCGTACCGCGTCGCCGACCTATCGCTCGCCGCGTTCGGGCGCAAGGAGATCCAGCTAGCCGAGCACGAGATGCCGGGGCTGATGGCGGTGCGGGCCGAGTACGCGCCCAGCCAGCCGCTGCGCGGGGCGAAGATCACCGGGTCGCTGCACATGACCGTGCAGACGGCGGTGCTGATCGAGACCCTGGTCGCGCTCGGCGCCCAGGTCCGCAGGGCGAGCTGCAACATCTTCTCCACCCAGGACCACGCGGCCGCGGCCGTCGCGGTCGGGCCGGACGGCACGCCCGACGACCCGCGCGGCATCCCGGTCTTCGCCTGGAAGGGCGAGACGCTGCAGGAGTACTGGCAGTGCACCGAGCAGGCGCTGACCTGGCCGGACGGTGACGGCCCCAACATGATCGTCGACGACGGCGGGGACGCCACCCTGCTGGTGCACAAGGGCGCCGAGTACGAGCAGGCCGGCGGGGTCCCGTCGCCCGCCGCCGACGACCCCGAGGAGTGGCTGATCATCCTGGACCGCCTGCGCAACTCGCTGGCCGACCACCCGGGCAAGTGGACGCGCGTGGCCGGGCTCATCCAGGGCGTGACCGAGGAGACCACCACCGGCGTGCACCGGCTGTACGAGATGGCCAGGGCGGGCACGCTGCTGTTCCCGGCGATCAACGTCAACGACTCGGTGACCAAGTCCAAGTTCGACAACAAGTACGGCTGCCGGCACTCCCTCATCGACGGCATCAAGCGCGGCACGGACGTCCTGATCGGCGGGAAGGTCACCGTGGTCTGCGGGTACGGCGACGTCGGCAAGGGCTGCGCGGAGTCGCTGCGCGGGCAGGGCGCGCGGGTGATCGTCACCGAGGTCGACCCGATCTGCGCGCTCCAGGCGGCGATGGACGGCTACCAGGTCGCGACGCTGGAGGACGTGCTGTCCACGGCCGACATCTTCGTCACCGCCACCGGCAACCGCGACGTGATCACCGCCGACCAGATGAGCCGGATGAAGCACCAGGCGATCGTCGGCAACATCGGCCACTTCGACAACGAGATCGACATGGCGGGCCTGGCCGGCTGGCCCGGCGTCCGCCGGATCAACGTCAAGCCGCAGGTGGACGAGTGGGCCTTCCCGGACGGGCACGCGATCATCGTGCTGTCCGAGGGCCGCCTGCTGAACCTCGGCAACGCCACCGGGCACCCGAGCTTCGTGATGTCCAACAGCTTCACCAACCAGGTGATCGCGCAGGTCGAGCTGTTCACCAGGACCGGCGAGTACCCGGTGGGCGTGTACGTGCTGCCGAAGCACCTGGACGAGAAGGTGGCGCGGCTGCACCTGGACGCGCTCGGCGTCCGGCTCACCCAGCTGACCAAGGAGCAGGCGGACTACATCGGGGTCAGCGTCGACGGCCCGTATAAGCCGGAGACCTACCGTTACTGACGCCACGCCGGACGGGGACGTCGCCGACTCCGGGCTGGCCGGCGACGGCGACGTCCGCATCCGCTACGCGCAGCGGGCCATGCCGCTGATGGCCGGGCTCATGCCGCGGTTCGCCGGCCAGCGTCCGTTCGATGGGCTGACCGTCGCGGCGTGCCTGCACGTCACGGCCGAGACGGCGATGTTCGTGCGGCTGCTCCGCGCGGGTGGCGCGGCCGTGCGGCTGGCCGCGTCCAACCCGCTGTCCACCCAGGACGACGTCGCCGCGGCGCTGGCCGTCAGGTACGGGATCGCGGTCTTCGCCCGGGCCGGGGTGGACCGGCGCGGCTACTACCGTCACATCGAGCTGGCGCTCGCCGCCGGCCCCGGCGGCCCCGGCGGCCCCCGCGGCCCTCGCGGCCCCGGCGGCCCCGGCGGCCCCCGCGGCCCCGACCTGATCATCGACGACGGCGGTGACCTGGTGAACACGCTGCACACGACCGCCGCGCAGGCGCTGCCCGCCGTCCGCGGCGGCTGCGAGTCCACCGCGACCGGCGTGATCAGGCTGCGCCGGATGGCCGCCGAGGGCGCGCTCGCGTTCCCGGTCATCGCGGTCAACGACACCCCGGCCAGGCGCCTGGTCGAGGGGACCTGCGGGACCGGGCAGTCGGTGATCGACGGCATCCTGCGCGCGACCAACACGCTGCTGGCGGGCAAGACCGTCGTCGTGGCCGGGTTCGGGGCGAGCGGCCGGGGCGTGGCCGAGCGGGCCCGCGGGTCAGGCGCCCAGGTCATCGTCACCGAGGTCGATCCGGTCCGCGCGCTTGACGCGTCGCTGGCGGGGTTCCGGGTGCTGCCGATGGCGCGCGCCGCGCCGCTCGGCGAGGTGTTCGTCACCGCGACGGGGTCGTGCGACGTGATCAGCGCGGCGCACGTCGCGGCGATGCGGGACGGCGCGATCCTGGCCAACGCCGGGCACTTCGACACCGAGATCGACGTACGCGCGCTGACCGCGCTGGCCGTCGCGGTGCGCCGCGGCGTCCGGCCGCACGTCGACGCCTACGACCTCGGTGACGGCCGGACGGTCCTGCTGCTCGCCGAGGGGCGCGTGGTGAACCTCGTCGCCGCCGAGGGCCATCCTCCGGAGGTGATGGACCTGGCGTTCGGCATCGAGGCGCTCGCGCTGGCCTGGCTGGCGGAGAACACGGGCAAGCTCCCGGCCGGCGTGCACGACGTGCCCGCGGACATCGACGCCGAGGCGGCCCGCCTCGTGCTGGCCACGATGGGCGTCTCGGTCGACGCGCTCACCGCCGCCCAGCGCGCCTACCGGGAGTCCTGGCGCATCGGCTCCTGAGCGCCGGCGCTAGATCGCGCTGGCGGTCAGGCTCTGCTCCTCAGCGGCCTGGGCCGGAATCTCGAGGGCCGCGCTTGAGTCGGCGTCGGGCGGCCGGGTCAGGATCAGCCACGAGACCAAGCCGATCGGGTACACGAAGTATCCCCACCTCGTGGCGGGGGCCAGCGTGAACATGACCGCCAGCGCCACGGCCAGGCGCCACGCCGCGGCGCGCGCGTCGGCAGGCGGGCGGATGATGAGCGAGGCCGCGAAGCCCAGCCCGGCCGCCAATAGCATGCCAACCGCGGCCCAGTGCCCGGCCGTACTGGTCACGGCGAGCAGGTGCCCGGGCAACGGGCTGGCCGCCGGCGTCTTGTACTTGGTGAGGCCGAGCGGGAACAGCACGGTGTTCTGCACGAACGCCGACGGGTTGGCCAGCGCCGCCGGGGCCAGCGCGGCCGAGAGGACCGCGCCCGTGACGATCGTCACCCCGATGAACCGCCAGGCGGTGCGCGCCGAGTCCCGCGTGGACAGCATCACGCCGAGGACGGGGACCGCCGGCCAGGCGGTCGCCTTCATCGCGCACGCGACCCCCAGGGCGACGGCGGCGCGGACCACCCCCGACGGGCGGGCGATCAGCGCCAGGGTCAGGAACATCAGCGCGATCACCGGCGGATCGGTGATGCCGACCGCGAGCGGGAAGGCGATCATCGGGCAGGCGGCGATGAACACGGTGGACACCCAGACGTTGTGCCGGCACGCCTCGCAGTGCTTGTGCGGCGCCGCGAGGGTGAACGCCGCCCAGATCAAGGCGATGGACACGATGGCGAGCCAGACCCGGGGATCGGCGATCAGCCCGGTCGCGCCGAGCGCCTTAGGCAGCCCGAACACCGCCATCACCGGCAGGTACGGGTTGTACGACAGGTAGCTGGTGAAGGCCGCCTGCGACAGGTAGGGGGTGCCGTGCTGGAGCAGCAGGACCGCGGAGCGCGAGATCACCTGGACCTCGGCGGTGGGGTACACCCGGGTAGCCAGCCAGACCACCGGTGCGGCCATGGCCGCGGCCAGCGATACGAGCAACGGCACGAGCACCGGCAGGTTCGTGCGCCGGGTGAGCCAGAAGATGAGCGTTGTCACCCCGTAGCCGGCGGCCGCCCAGATCGCCCAGGTCCGGTCGGCGTGCCCGGTGGTCACGGCCAGGACGATCGCGTAGACCGTGAACGCGCCGTTCGCGACCAGGAGCCTGCCCCGGGTCAGCCAGTGCTGGTGGAGGGGGACAGGGGGATCGTCTGCTGCATCCATTCGGTCCACTGTGCCCGGCACCCGCCCGTTCACGCGTCGTTCCCCGTAGCCTGTTGAGCTGTTGCACAATCGATCACCGGTAGAACTGCCCCCGAAAGCAGGTAAATCAGCCTATCACCAGGCGTTACCAAGCGGCCTTCCGGGTGGCGGGCAGATCTCACGTTAGGGCAACTTCCAGTCGACGGGGGCGCCGCCCGCCAATTCAAGCAGCCGGTTGGCCCGGCTGAACGGGCGAGACCCGAAGAACCCGCCGGCGGCCGAGTACGGGCTCGGGTGAGCCGACTCGACGCGCCCGATGCCCTCGAGCAGCGGCGCCGCCGTCCGCGCGTCGCGGCCCCACAAGATCGCGACCAGCGGAACCGCCGGGCGCGCGGCCAGCGCCCTGATGGCCTGCTCGGTCACCTCCTCCCAGCCCTTGCCGCGGTGCGAACCCGGCTTGCCCGGCTGCACGGTCAGCACCCGGTTCAGCAGCAGCACGCCCCGCTCGCTCCACGGGGTGAGGTCCCCGGTGACCGGTGTCGGGTACCCCAGGTCGTCGGAGTACTCCCGGAAGATGTTGACCAGGCTCGGCGGCAGCGGCCGCACGTCGGGCCCGACGGAGAAGGCCAGCCCGACGGCGTGCCCGGGCGTCGGATAGGGGTCCTGGCCGACGATCAGCACGCGCACCGCGGCGAACGGCTGCTTGAACGCCCGCAGCACGTTCTCGCCCGCGGGCAGGTACCGGCGCCCGGCGGCGATCTCGGCGCGCAGGAAGTCGCCCATCGCGGCGATCCGGCCCGCCACCGGCTCTAGCGCCTCGGCCCAGCCCGGGTCGATGATGGCGCGCAACGGCTCCGCCATGGGCAGCTACTGTAGCCCGGCCCGGGCGCTGAGGCAGGTCATGATGCGGAACGACCAGTGGCTTCCGTTCTGGTTACGTGCCACGTTGCCCGGCGTTCGGCCACGCTCGGGCGGTGGCGCGGCCGGCGGGTCTGGTTCTGCTCACGTGCCACCACGCCCAGCGGCAGGCCAGGCCCGTGCGGTGGCGCGGCCGTGCCGGGCCACCGCCGCCGCGAACTCGGCCGCGTCGCGGGGAGCCGCGCCGCCCTGGTCGTTGTTGAAGTACGCGTAGACGTCGTGATCGGCAGGCCAGGCGGCCGCGATCCGCCCGGCCCATTCCTCCAGCGCGGCGCCGCTGTACCGGGGCCACGGGCCGGCGTCGCCCTCGTGCAGCCGAAGGTAGCCCCAGTCCGCCGTCCGCCATAGCGGGGACAGCGCCGACCCGCGCCGATCCGCCCAGGCGAGGGCCGCGTTCGCGGCGCCGAGCACCTCCCGTACCTCGTCGGTCCACCACGAGGGATGCCGGGGCTCGACCGCGACCCGCACCGCGGCCGGGAAGGCGCGCAGGCACGTCTGCAGCAGCCCGGGACTGGCCTGCAGGTCCGGCGGGAGTTGCAGCAGCACGGGCCCGAGCCTGTCGCCGAGCCCGGCCGCCGCGTCGAGCAGCCGTTTCACCGGCTCGGCCGGGTCACGGAGCCGCCGCACGTGGGTGAGGTACCGGCTGGCCTTCACGCCCATCACGAAGTCAGCGGGGACCCGGTCGCGCCAGCGCGCGAAGGTGTCCCGGGAAGCGAGCCGGTAGAACGTGCCGTTGTTCTCGACCGTGGCGAACTGCGCGGCGTAGTACTCAAGCCACCGCCGCTGCGGTACGTCCGGCGGGTAGAAGGCGCCGCGCCAGTCCCGGTATTGCCAGCCCGACGTCCCGGCGATAACGGCCACATCATTTCCCCTCCGCCGTCGCCGGCGCGGGCGCGGGCGCGTTTGATCCAGCCGCCCGTCGGAAAAGCTATCCCTGAACAGGTGTCGCGTAGCAGGAAAATGAGGGTAACCTGCGTCCACGCAGAGTCAATCACACGGAACGATGGGGCCCATGAAAGGACGCGTGCTGGTCGTCGACGACGACGCCGCCCTCGCAGAGATGCTGGGCATCGTGCTTCGCGGCGAGGGATTCGAGCCGACCTTCGTGGCCGATGGCGACAAGGCCGTAGAGGTATTCAGGGATTCAAGACCCGATTTGGTACTTCTGGACCTCATGCTTCCCGGCTCCGACGGAATTGACGTATGCCGTCAGATCCGCGCCGAGTCCGGGGTGCCGATCGTCATGCTGACGGCCAAGACCGACACCGTGGACGTGGTCCTAGGCCTGGAGTCCGGCGCCGACGACTACATCATCAAGCCGTTCAAGTCCAAGGAACTCGTCGCCCGGGTCAGGGCGAGGCTGCGCCGGACCGACGAGCCCGCACCGGAGATGCTCCAGATCGGCGACATCGTCATCGACGTGGCCGGTCATTCGGTGAAGCGTGACGGGGAGACCCTCAACCTCACCCCGCTGGAGTTCGACCTGCTCGTCGCGCTGGCCCGCAAGCCGAGGCAGGTCTTCACCAGGGAAGTGCTGCTCGAGCAGGTCTGGGGTTACCGGCACGCCGCGGACACCCGGCTGGTCAACGTGCACGTGCAGCGGCTGCGCGCGAAGATCGAGAAGGACCCCGAGCACCCCGAGATCGTCGTGACGGTCCGTGGCGTGGGCTACAAGGCGGGGCCTGGCTGAGTACGGATCCGTGGAAGTGGCAGCGGCAGGCAGGAATCGGCAGGAGACCTGGGTAACCGCGTCCCGCTGGTCGCCGTACAAGCGCGCGATCATCCGCCGGCTGCCGAAGCGGGTCGCGCGCTGGGTGCTGGCCGGGCGCCGGTGGCAGCGGCAGACCGCCGCGGAGCTGAACAGCCGCTGGCACCGCTCGCTCCAGCTCCGCGTGGTGGCCACGACCCTGGTCCTGTCCGCGCTCGTGATCGCCGTGCTCGGGTTCTTCCTGATGCAACTGATCGCCAACGGGCTGCTTACCAACGCGGAGAACACCGATCCCAGCCAGGTGGTAGCCGGGCGGAACAACGTAGACGGGCAGAAAAGCCTGAACGTGCTGGCCCCCGCGTCGCAAGAACTGAACGTCGTGGCGCAGAACGCCGCGAAGACGCTTCAGGCGGCGAGCGGCACCTCTCCCAGCTACCTCGTCTTCGTAGCCGTGGCGAACACCAACCTGGCTCTCCCGCCCACCGCCTGGGCGGGGGAGCTTACCGTGAACGTCGCTTCGACCATCCCGCAGACCCTGATCGACAAGGTGTCGACCGAGCAGGGCAACGACAGCTACGACAACGAGAGCACCGCGTCGGCGCTGGTCCAGCCCACCACGCTGGTCTACGCCAGCGGCCAGGGCACCGACGTCCCGGCCCTGGCGGTCGGCATCCCGCTCGGCACGTACTACCAGCTGTACTACGTGTTCCCGTTCACCCAGCAGCAGCAGGACCTGCTGCTCGTGCAGCGGATCCTGACCGGTGTGGGGCTGGCGCTTGTCCTGCTGCTGGCCGCCATCGCGTCGCTGGTCACGAGGTGGGTCGTGGTGCCGGTCAGGCACGCCGCGCACGTGGCCAGGCTGGTGACGGCCGGGCACCTCGAGGAGCGGATGCGGGTGCTCGGCAAGGACGACCTCGCGGCGCTCGCCACCGCGTTCAACGAGATGGCGGCCAGCCTGCAGGACAAGCTGCGCGAGCTGGAGGACCTGTCCAAGGTGCAGCGCGTGTTCGTCTCGGACGTGTCGCACGAACTGCGGACGCCGCTGGCCACCATCAAGATGGCCGCCGACCTGCTGTACGAGAGCCGGGGCGCTCTCGACCCGGTCGGTAGCCGGTCCGTTGAGCTGCTGCAGAGCCAGCTGGAACGGTTCGAGACCCTGCTGGTCGACCTGCTGGAGATCTCCCGGTTCGACGCGGGCGCCGCCACCCTGGACGCCGAACCCGTCGACGTATGCGATCTGGTGCGGCACTCGGCCGACGACGCGCAACAGCTCGCCGAGCGGCGCGGCAGCCGGATCGAGTTCAGGCTGCCCGCGGAGGGGTGCCCCGCGGAGGTGGACCGGCGCCGGGTCGAGCGCATCCTGCGCAATATCCTGGTCAACGCGGTCGAGCACGGCGAGGGCAGGGACGTCGTCGTCACCGCCGCCATGGACAGCGACGCGGTCGCCGTCTCGGTCCGGGACTACGGCGTGGGCCTGGCGCAGGGCGAGGAGCAGCTTGTCTTCGAGCGATTCTGGCGGGCCGACCCGGCGCGGGCGCGCAGCACCGGCGGCACCGGGCTCGGCCTGGCGATCTCGCTGGAGGACGCCCGGCTGCACGGCGGCTGGCTGCAAGCCTGGGGGGAGCGCGGCAAGGGCTCGGTCTTCCGGCTCACCCTGCCGCGGGTCGCGGGGGAGAAGTTCGCGGGTTCTCCGCTGCCGCTGGAGCCGGACGAAACCGAGATCGTCACCCCCCTGACGGACCAGTACCCGCTTCCCGAGGTCTCCGAGGCGGTCACGCGTGGCTAGGCCCGGTCTGCGTGCGGCCCGGACGGCCTGGGTCCGGCACGCCTGCCTGCTCGCCGCCGTGGCCGTATCCGTGACGGGCTGCATCGGCATGGCGCAGACCGGCCAGGTGGTCACGTTCGGCAACAAGCAGGCGGATACGACCCAGAACCAGGGCTCCGACGTGGGCCTGTTCCCCTCGGGACCCGTGCCGGGCTCGTCCCCTGAGTACCTCGTGCAGCAGTTCCTGGACGCCAGCGCCAGCTATCCCACCGACGTCCCGATCATCCAGGAGTACCTGACCGGCTCGGCCAGGGACTGGAACCCGGGCTCGTCGGTCACGGTGCTCAGCTCCACCTCCTTCACCTCCTCCTTGGACGACCTCGGAGTCGTGCAGGCCGGCCGGAGCGGCCGCGAACAAGCCCTAGTGGAAGTGTCCGGGCCGGTGCAGGCGGCGTCGAACAGCTCGGGCCAGTACGTCGCGCCCTCGGTCCTGGGCGGGAAGATGGTGCAATACCAGTTCAAGCTGGTCAAGGTGAACAGCCAGTGGCGGATCTCGAATCCGCCGCCCGCCTACCGGCTGATCACCGGGGTTGACTTCACCCCGCAGGACTATCAGGCGCAGGATCTGTACTTCTTCCCCGGCGCCGACGCCGGCGCCGGCGCCCAGGCTCAGGCTCAGGCTCAGGCTCAGGCCCAGCCCCAGCCGCAAGCCCCGGGCGAGATGCTCGTCCCCGATGCGGTGTTCGTGCCCAAGGGGACCCCGCTGACGTCGTTGCTCCGAAACCTGGTGTCGGCCCTCGCGCAGGGCCCGGGCACGACGTTGCTGCAGGGCGCCGCGAGCAGCGGGTTCCCCGCCGGGACCAAGATCCTCGACGTCGTACAGTACGGGGCCACCGTCACGGTGAATCTCGGCGGTGCGGCGGTGTCGGCCAAGCCGAGCACGCTGGAAGACATCTCGGCCCAGCTGCTCTGGACGCTGGCGGGCCCGTCGGCCAGCGTCCCCACCGTTCAGTCGGTCGAGCTCGAGCTCAACGGCAAGCCGTGGCTGCCGCCGTCCGCACCCTGCCGGACCGGCCAGGCGCCAACCGCGTTCCAGGAGCTAGCCAGCTACGAATGCTACGACCCCTACCCGTCGGCGCCCGCGAGCTTCTCCTACGTCGGGGCCGGGCAGCCCTGGTCGCGCTGCGGCTCGGAGTCGGTGGCCCAGAATGACGCCATCGGAGCGGTCGTGTCGGTCTTCGGCCGCAAGGGTTCGGCCAGCAGCAGTCAGTGCGGCGGCTACGTCGATTGGCAGTCCCCCGCGCAGTATCCGCGGGTGATGCCCACGGCCGCCCTATCCCAGGTGGCGGTCTCGCCCGACGGGGAGTACGTGGCCGGCGTGTCATCCAGCCGGGACACCCTGTACGTCGGGCCTGCGTCCGGCGCCGCTGCGTCGTTCTCGGCCTCGGAGCGGCTGAAAGGTGACCCGGGCATCACGGCGATCAGCTGGGATCACGACCACGACCTCTGGGCCGCGCAGGGTGGCACCATCTGGGTCGTGCCGGGCAACGGCACCAGCGGGTACCGGGCCGCGGACTCGTTTGCCGGCGAGGTCACCGGGCTGGCCGTCGCGCCGGACAGCGTCCGGATCGCCGCGATCGTGCAGGGCGGCGCGGGCGCCTCACTTGAACTCGCGTCCATCTACCGGGCCGGGCAAGAGGGCGTCCAGCGGGGATCGCTCGCGCCGCAGTTCACGATCGGGCCAGGGATCCAGCTCGGGCCCAACCTCACCGATCCGACGTCGCTGACCTGGTACAACGCCGATACGCTTATCGTCTTGTCCGGTGACACGCTGTGGTCAGTGCCGATAGACGGAGAGCCGGCCACCGCGCTCCAGGTGAGCCCGACCGGGGCGACCTCGATCACCGCCGATGGCGCCGGCAACATCCTGGTCGCGGGGCTGTCAGGTAACCGGCTCGCGTTCGCGGAGAGTACCGCGGGCCCGTGGGAATACATCGTCACCGGCGGCCTGAGCCCGGCCTACCCCTAAGGTCCGGCCGCGCCCGCGGCGCCTGCCACGTCCGCGATTACGCATCCGCTTATCGGGGATGAAAGGGCACATAGCCTCCGCCGCGCCCACGTTATGTATCCGCTATGTGACCATTTGTGACTGATCGCCTACATGTCCCACCTGACATTCGCGCTCTGGCGAGTTAGCGTTCATGACATGGCACTCGCCCGGGCCCGTGGTTGCGCCGGGCGTGGTTCTCCTCCCGGGAGCCACGCCAGGCAAGCCGATGCCAGCCGCAGGCGAAACGGCCCACGTAAGGCGACTTCTCGTCGACTGATCACGGTGCGGCTTAGGAGTAAGTCCTGCCCCGCCGGAAGATACCGAGTCTTCCGGGCCGGGAGAAGGGCACCAGTGGCCCTAGGTAGGCTGCGAAACCCTCAGCAGGCGAATGTGGGGTCGAAGACCAGGTCGGCCGGGCGAGTGCCGCCCCGCTCAATCACGTCGGGCTCAATCACGTCGGGCTCAATCATGTCGGGTTCAATCGCGCTGTTCTCGATCAGGCTGGAAGGTGATCGCGATGGAAATCATCGTCAGGGGACGCTCAATTACTGTCCCGCCACGTTTCCGTGAGCACGCTGCGGCCAAACTCGCCAGGCTCGCCAAACTCGACCAGCGGGCGATGAGGATCGACGTGGAGGTCTCCGAGGAACGCAACCCGAGGCAGTCTGACCGGCGCGAGCGAGTCGAGCTGACGATCCGGTCGCGCGGCCCCGCGATCAGGGCCGAGGCGGCGGCGGACGACAGGTACACGGCGCTCGACCTGGCCCTGGCGAAGCTCGAGGCCAGGCTCCGCCGGGCCTCCGACCGGCGCAAGGCCAGGTCCGGCGACCTCGGCACGGTGCGGTCACCCGCCCTGCTCGGCACCCTGACCGAGGCCGCCTCCGCGGCCAGCAGCCCGGCGGTCGTGTCGGCGCCGCCGCGGGTCAACGGGGCCGCCCCGGTCCTGGACGATCACGCCGACGGTCCGGCGCAGGAAAGCCACCTGGTTCCCATCCAGATGGAAGGTGACGGCCCGCTTATCGTGCGGGAGAAAGTGCACGCGGCGACGCCGATGACGATCGACCGGGCCCTGCTGGAGATGGAGCTCGTAGGGCACGATTTCTACCTGTTTCACGACAGCGAGTGCGACCGCTTTAGCGTGGTTTACCGCCGTCGCGGCTACGACTACGGGGTCATCCGGCTCGTCGAGGAGTAGCAGGCCCCGCCCATGTCCGGGGCCGGAATTTCCCGGCGCAAAATTCGCGATGCAATTTGGCACCGGCCCGCCCGGCCTTGCATCATGGCTCCGGGTCAGCAAGAGTTCTGATGACGTGACGTTCGTGCCGATCGAGCGTCCCGAGGGAGGCGACGATTGAGCGCCGTGGGCGACAAAGCGCTGGCTGCTCCCGGGGTGCGGGACGGCTCCGGGCGCCCGGAGCCGATCCGCGTGCTGATCGCCGACGATCATGCGCTGTTCCGGCGCGGCCTGGAGATGGTCCTCGACTCCGAAGACGACATCGACCTGGTCGGGCAGGCCAGCGACGGGACCGAGGCCGTGGCCGCGGCCGGCGAGTCGCTGCCCGACGTCGTGCTCATGGACATCCGGATGCCGAAGACCAGCGGCATCGAGGCCTGCCGGGCGACCAAAGAGGTCGCACCCAGCGCGAAGATCGTCATGCTGACGATCAGCGACGAGGAGGAGGACCTGTTCGAGGCGATCAGGGCCGGGGCCAGCGGCTACCTGCTGAAGGACATCCCGCTGGATGAGGTCGCCGAGGCGGTGCGCGCCGTACACGGCGGCCAGTCGCTGATCAACCCGTCGATGGCGGGCAAGCTGCTCACCGAGTTCGCGACGCTGGCCAAGCGGGATTCCGCAGAGGACCGGGCCGTGCCCGTGGCGGCACCCAAGCTCACCGAACGGGAAATGGAGGTCCTCAAGCTCGTCGCGCGCGGCATGAACAACCGTGACATCGCCAAGGAACTGTTCATCTCCGAGAACACCGTGAAGAACCACGTCAGGAACATCCTGGAGAAGCTCCAGATCCACTCGCGCATGGAAGCGGTGATGATCGCCGTACGCCAGAAGCTGATCGAATTCAGCTGAGCCGGGCGTCAGGCCCGTTGAGCCGGCCGTCAGGCTTTCGTGAGCGCGGCGGCCAGCCGCGGGGCGTACTGGGCCGGCTCGACCTGCTCCAGGCGGACGTCGTCGCAGCCCACCCAGCGCGCCGCCTCCCGCAGGGCCCTGGCCATCGGCTCGGCGGCGGACGCCCGCTCCAGCGATAGCTTCCTGGCGACGAGCGTCGTGCCCTCCCGGGCGGGATCAACCCGCCCGGCCAGGCGCCCGCCCGCGAGCAGGGGCATCGTGTAGTAGCCGTGGACCCGCTTGTGCTTCGGCACGTACGCCTCGAGGCTGTGCTGGAAGCCGAACACCCGAAGCGTCCGCTTGCGGTCCCAGACCAGCGAGTCGAACGGCGACAGGAGCGTGACGCGGTGCCGCCCGCCAGCCGAGGCTCCGGCCAGCGCGGCCGGATCGGCCCAGGCGGCGACCGGTTTCCCCGCCCCGGCCCGGGTCGGCCCGGCCCCGGTAGGTACCGTCCCGGTCGGCACGGTCCCGGTCGGTACCGTCCCGGCGATGGTGACCGGGGTCAGCCCCGCGGCCAGCGCCGCGTCGGCGAGCAGCCGCTTATGCTGGCCCTTTTCGCTGGTGAGGTAGTTGGCGTTCAGCCGTTGGTAGTCAAGTAGGTCGGCGTCGGTGGCGACGCCGAGCGCCCGGGCGGTGACCCCGGCCAGGTAGGTGACGCACTCCAGGTCGGACGGCTCGGCGTCAAGTAGCCCGGCGGGCAGGACCCGCTCGGGCAGGTCGTAGACCCGCCGCCAGCCCGTCCGCCGCACGCATATGGCCTCGCCGGTATCCAGCAGCCACTCGACCGCGATCTTGACGTCAGACCAGTCCCACCACGGGCCGCCGGCTTTGGCCCCGCCGAGCTGGGTCGCGGTCAGCGGGCCCTCGGCCCGGAGCCTAGCGAGCACCTTCTCGCAGGTCTCCTGGTGGCTCTGGTGCCACCGCACCCCCCGGGCCCGCAGGGCGCGCCGGCGGAACGCGAAGTACGGCCACTGCTCGATCGGCAGCACGCAGGCCGCGTGCGCCCAGTACTCGAACGCGGTCGGAACGCGATCGCTCCAGTACGCCTGCTCGATCTGGGCGCGCGGGACGGGGCCTAGCCGCGCGTACGCGACGAGCTCGTGCGAACGCGCCAGCACGCTGATCGTGTCGAGCTGCACGCCGCCGACCCGGCGCAGCATAGCGCCGACTCCCGCCCGCGTCGGGCGCCAGGAATTGGCGCCGAGGAACCCCTGGGCGCGCAGCGTGAGCGTGCGGGCCTCATCGGGCGTGATCGTCAGCTCGGCTGCGGGACCGTCCACGCCCCCAGCCTAGCCAGGGGCCACGACATTTCCGGGCCCAGATAGCCCGGCCGAGCTTCTCAGTACCAGTCGTCGAAGACGCGGACCGCGGCAGCGAAGATGGATCCGATCACCACGATCCCGGCTCCGGCCCAGAACAGCCACCAGGTCGGGCCGGTGACCATCGCGATCCCGCCGATGATGAAGCCGACGACGATGATCGTGACCGCCACCCAGGAGACGGGCCGACCGTGGTTCTCCTCGTGGATGTGCGACAGCCCGCTCTGCACGTCCAGCGCGTGGCTGCCGGTAGTGCCCGCGGTCTGCGCCATGGTCCCCGATTGGTCGGCCACTGGATACTCCTCTCCCGTAGTACGGGTCCTATTATTCACCGGGGAATGCGAGACTGATCACCAGCCCGCCCGTAACCCGCAGGTCCTCCGTCGACTCGGCTTGGTGCCCCATCTCGCCTACGATGACATGCGAGGCGGTGAACCGGAGCTACGGTCCGGTCGAAGGCCGCGGTGAGGCCAGACCATCCGCGAGGAGCGCGACGAGAAGTGCCACCCATCATCGATAGTGTCCTTAAAGCGGGCGAAGGCAGGATCCTGCGCAAGCTCAAGCGGATCAGCGAGCAGATCAACTCGATCGAAGAAGACTTCGTCGCCATGAGCGACGGTGAGCTGCGCGGCTTGACCGATGAATTCCGCCAGCGCCTGGCGGACGGCGAATCTCTCGACGACCTGCTCCCCGAGGCCTTCGCCGCCGTACGCGAGGCCGCCAAGCGCACCCTCGGGCAGCGTCACTTCGACGTCCAGCTGATGGGCGGCGCGGCGCTGCACCTGGGCAATATCGCCGAGATGAAGACCGGCGAGGGCAAGACGCTGACCGGGGTCCTGCCCGCCTACCTCAACGCCCTGACCGGCCAGGGGGTGCACGTCGTCACGGTCAACGATTACCTGGCCAAGCGCGACTCGGAGTGGATGGGGCGGGTGCATCGCTTCCTCGGGCTCGAGGTCGGCGTGATCCTCGCGCAGATGACCCCGGCCGAGCGCAAGGTCCAGTACGCGGCCGACGTCACCTACGGCACCAACAACGAGTTCGGGTTCGACTACCTGCGTGACAACATGGCCTGGTCGCTCGAGGAATGCGTGCAGCGGGGTCACCACTACGCGATCGTCGACGAGGTGGACTCGATCCTCATCGACGAGGCCAGGACGCCGCTGATCATCAGCGGTCCTGCCGAGCAGAGCGCTCGCTGGTACACCGAATTCGCGAAGATCGCGCCCCGGCTGCGCCGCGGTGAGGACGGCGAGGGCGATTACGAGGTCGACGAGAAGAAGCGGACCGTCGGCATCATGGAGTCCGGGGTCGAGAAGGTCGAGGACTGGCTTGGCATCGACAACCTCTACGATCCGGTGAACACGCCGCTGGTCAGCTTCCTCAACAACGCGATCAAGGCCAAGGAGCTGTACAAGCGGGACAAGGACTACGTCGTGATGAACGGCGAGGTCCTGATCGTGGATGAGTTCACCGGCCGCATCCTGCACGGCCGGCGCTACAACGAGGGCATGCACCAGGCCATCGAGGCCAAGGAGAGCGTGCCGATCAAGGACGAGAACCAGACGCTGGCCACGATCACCCTGCAGAACTACTTCCGCCTGTACGACAAGCTGGCCGGCATGACTGGCACGGCGGTGACCGAGGCCAACGAGTTCTACCAGATCTACAAGCTCGGCGTGGTCCCGATCCCGACCAACATGCCGATGATCCGCACGGACCAGGCCGACGTTATCTACCAGACCGCCCAGGCCAAGTTCGAGGCGTGCGTGGAGGACATCGCCCAGCGGCACCAGGCGGGCCAGCCGGTGCTGGTCGGCACCACCAGCGTGGAGAAGTCCGAGATCGTGGCGAAGCTGCTCAAGCGGCGCGGCGTCCCGCACGAGGTGCTGAACGCCAAGTACCACGAGCGCGAGGCCATGGTCATCGCGCAGGCCGGGCGGCGGGGCGCGGTCACCGTGGCCACCAACATGGCCGGCCGGGGCACCGACATCATGCTCGGCGGCAACCCGGAGTTCATCGCGGATCAAGAGCTGCACCAGCGCGGCCTGTCCCCGGTCGAGACGCCGGAAGACTACGAGGCGGCGTGGCCGGAGGCGGTGGCGAAGGCCAAGCGCGCCGTGGCTGAGGAACACGAGGAGGTCGTCGAGCTGGGCGGCCTGTACGTGCTCGCCACGGAGCGGCACGAGTCCCGCCGCATCGACAACCAGTTGCGCGGCCGCTCCGGCCGGCAGGGCGACCCGGGGGAGAGCCGGTTCTACCTCTCCCTCGAAGACGACCTGATGCGGCTGTTCAACTCCGGTCGGGTCGCGGCGATCATGGAGCGGCTGAGCATCCCGCCGGAGGTGCCGGTGGAGTCCAAGGTCGTCACCCGCGCCATCAGGTCCGCGCAGACCCAGGTCGAGCAGCAGAACTTCGAGCTCCGCAAGGACGTGCTCAAGTACGACGACGTCATGAACCGGCAGCGCCAGGTGATCTACGGTGAGCGCCGCGAGGTCCTCGAGGGCGCCGACCTGCACGAGCAGATCAGCCGGATGATCGACGAGGTCGTGGCCGAGTACGCGCAGGAAGCCACGGCCGACGGCTATCCCGAGGAATGGGATCTGGACAAGCTGTGGCGCGCGTTCCGGCAGCTGTACCCGGTCAGCGTGTCCGCCGATGAGGTCATCGAGGAGGCGGGCGGCGACCGGGCCGGGCTTACCACCGATTTCATCACCGAGATGATGCGGCGGGACGCGCAGGACGCCTACGAGCGGCGGGAAGCGGAATTCGGCTCGGAGGTCATGCGCGAGCTCGAGCGCCGGGTGATCCTGTCGGTCCTGGACCGGAAGTGGCGGGAGCACCTCTACGAGATGGACTACCTGCGCGAGGGCATCGGCCTGCGCGGGTACGGGCAGCGGGACCCGCTGGTGGAGTACCAGCGCGAGGGCTACGACATGTTCAAGACCATGATGGACGGGATCAAGGAAGAGTCGGTCGGCAGCCTGTTCAACCTTCAGGTTCAGGTCCAGGAGAACCCGATCGTCGAGGAGACCGACGTCGTCGACGCCGTCATGGCGCCGGGCGATCCTGCCACCGCGGGCCCGGCCGCCCCCGAAGGAGCCGGGGCAGGGCCCGCGCCAGGTACCCCTGCGCTGACGACCGACGGCGCCGCGCCGGGCGGCGGTCCCACCCGCGGTGCTACCGCTCGCGGCACCCACGCCCGCGGCAGTGCCCGGACCGAGCCGTCCCGCGCAGGCGGGCCCCGGGCCCAGGCGAGCCCGGGGACTCAAGCAGGCCAGCGGGGCCAAGCAGGCCAGCGGGGCCAAGGTGGCCAGGGTGGCCAGGGTGGCCAGGGTGGGCAAAGGGTCGCACCGGGTGGCACCGGCCCGACGCAGGCCGCGGGCCAGTCCCCGGCCCTGCCCGCCGGACTCGCGCCGCGCCGGGCCCAGCGGCTGAGCTACTCGGCGCCCTCCGTGGACGGCGGCACGCACGTGGAGACCAGCCGGGGCCCGGCCGGGGGTGACAAGTTCGCCCGCGCGGGCCGGAACGACCCGTGCCCGTGCGGATCTGGCCGCAAGTTCAAGCGCTGCCACGGCGACCCGCGGATGCGCCCGGACGACTAGCGGCGACGCCTGGTCAGGCCGCCTCGAGTTCGGTGCACAGCCAGCGGGCCGGACGCGCAGGCCGGCCCGGCACGGCCTGCCGCGCGCCCACGTGCTCCAACCGCATGGCCAGCGCCCGTGACCGCGGCCCGGAGCTGACGACGACCGTCATCTCCACGACGCGGGCGGTGGGCCGCGACGTCACGATGCGCTTGATCACGGGCCGCCGGTCCGCGGCGAGGACCGGGCCAAGGTGGCGAATCTGCGCCCGGACGCGGTCGGTCGTCCACGGGAACACCTGCCTGGCGGGCCGCACGCCAGCCAGGATCTCCACGATCACCTGCGCGAACTGCCGTGGCCACACGGCGGCTGGGCCCGTCCCGGCCGCCGAGACCCCGAAGACCGCCGCCCCGCCCGGGCCCGTCGGCGGTTCCGTAGCCCCGGCCGCCAGGCCGGCATCCCCGGGCCGCAGGTCGGCCGTCCCGGCCCGCACGGTGCCCGCACCGGCCCGCAGGTCGGCCACTCTGGCCTGGTCGCCAGTCGCGGGGCACCCGGCACCGTGGGTCTCGCAGTCGTAGGGCGGCGCGGCGTCGGGGATCGCGACCAGCCGCACCGAGGACAATGGGGTGGGCGGCATGCTTCCCGCCTTCCAGAACCGGGTGTACGCGAAACGGCCGAGCACGCCCGTCGCGGCCGTGTTCGCCCCAGGGTCCGGCTGACCCTCGTTGTATCGCGGGCCACCGACATTCCGGCGCCGACTGACGGCTTTCATCATCGTGAACCGCTTACGAGGCCTTATAACACCCAACCTCGCCGTACCGGAGCCCTCACGATCACCGCCGGTGTGACGCGTGGGACGCCGGGCGGGCCCCGCCGCCTCCGCTGGTGAGGTTTCATGATCACGAAGCATCTGGTACGGGTAGCGGTACAAAATCCTTCGTGATCACCGGAGCTGTGACGGGTGGGGCGCCGGGGGCGAGTTCGCTGGCGGATTTCAATGATCGCAAAAGGTAAAAAGGGTTGTTTGTCTGCGGAGGCTAAAACGGCTCCGTGGTCATGGCAGACGTGATCACGGCCCGCGAATCGGCCCCGCGATCTGGGACGGGCGGGACCGATGGGTGAGACGGGTGGTGCGAAAGGTGCCAGCGGGACAAACGTTGGCAAAGATCGGTCGCAGGATCGCGGCTGGTCACGAATCCTTCACGGGATAGCCGGGCACGGTTCTCCAGCTGGCCAAACGAGCGTTTAAGATCACCATTGTGGGGATTAGTACCGAATTTCATGGCGTGATCACGGACTGGGGTGGCGTGCTCACCAGCCCCATCCGGATGACGGTGCGGGCCTGGATCGCAGCCGACGGCATCGACTGGGACTCCTACCGGACCGTCATGCAGCGGTGGGTCGCCCAGGCGTACGACATCGAAGGCGGCACGAACCCCGTGCACGCCCTGGAGCGCGGCGAATGCCCGTCCGACGAGTTCGAGCGCATCCTCGCCGCCCGGCTGTTCCGCACCGACGGCGGCGCGGTGGCCGCGCAGGGCCTGCTCCAGCGTATGTTCGCGGCCAGCGAGCGGGTCCCCGCCATGGAGGAAGCCATCCGCGCGCTGCGCCAGACGGGCCTGCGCACCGCCCTGCTGTCCAACTCCTGGGGATCCGACGACTACCCGCGCGAGGACTTCCCCTCGCTGTTCGACGCGGTGGTCATCTCCGGTGAGGTCGGTATGCGCAAGCCGGAAGAAGGAATCTTCCTGCGCGCGGCGCAGGCGCTGGGCCTGGCCCCGTCGAGCTGCGTCTTCATCGATGACATGGAGGCGAACGTGACGGCCGCCGCCCGGTGCGGCATGACGGGCGTGCTCCACACCGAGCCGGCGGCGACCGTGGCGGCGCTGCAGGATCTGTTCGGCGTGCCCCTTGGCGGGACCGAACGGGACCTGGCGACCCGCTGACATCAAGGCGCGGCGGCCCGCGCCGGACTAGCCTTGACCGTCGTGGCGGACTATCCGCATCCGTCCAGCGAGGGCCGGTCGGCCAACATGCGGGCCAACCGGCGGACGGACACCAAGCCCGAGCTCGCGCTGCGCCGCGCCCTGCACCGGCGCGGCTATCGCTATCGCAAGGATTACCGGCTGGACCTGGACGGCGGCAGGAGGGTCCGGCCCGACATCGCGTTCACCGCGCGAAAGGTGGCCATCTTCGTGGACGGCTGCTTCTGGCATGCCTGCCCGGAGCATGGGTCCAAGCCACGGGCGAACGAGTGGTACTGGGGCCCGAAGCTGCTCCGCAACGTCGAGCGCGACCGGGTGAACGACGCGGCGCTGACCACGGCCGGCTGGACCGTCGTGCGCCTCTGGGAGCACCTGCCGCTCGACGAGGCCGTGGCGACGGTGGTGACCGCCCTCGCGGCGGGCCGCCCAGCGGGACTGCCGCCACCCGATCATGACACGGTGAGCTGATCTCGCCGCTGGCACCGGATGTGGCAGACTCTGGGGCACCATGCGCGTCTTCCTGCCCTCGACCCTGCCGGGGTTGGCGCGCGCCCTGCAGGCCGGGCAGCTCGGGCCGGGCCCGGTGCCAGGGTTCGCGGTCACGCCCGCGTTGCGTGAGGCCTACGCCAGCGGGGACGAAGAGGAGCTCGAGTACGCGGCGCTGAGCGAGGCGGCGCGCGAGTCCCTGCGGATGCTCGCGGGCGATCCGGCCGCGCCGCCCCGGCGCGTGGTGCTGGCGGCCGACGTCCCGGCCGAGCAGGTCAGCTGGGACGCCCAGGACCGCGAGCCGGGCCGCGTGGTGATCGGCGAGCCCGTACCGCTGACCAGGCTGGCCGCGGGGCACGTGGACGACCCGGCGGCCGGGGCCGACGTGCGCAGCGCCGCCGAGGCGCTGGCCGCCGCCGACGCGGGCGATGAGGATGCCCGGTTCACCGTGGACGGGGCCGAAGGCCACGAGCTGGGCTGGTACGCCACGCAGGAACTGCCCTACCTGGCTGACTGACCGTGAAATGACCGTCAACCCGAGCCGGTCGCGGCTCGTGCGACGATAAGGGCATCGACCGTATACGCCCGCGATGCCAGGAGCGATCGTGATGGACGCCGTCTCCAGGACCCCCGTGCCGGTCAACGAACCGGTCAGGCAGTACCAGCCGGGCAGCCACGAGCGTGCCGTGCTGGAAAGCAAGATCAAGGAACTGGCCGGGCAGCGGGCCGAGCTGACCATGACGATCGGCGGCAGCCAGCAGATGGCGGCGGGCGAGCCGATCGAGGTGGTAGAGCCGCACAATCACCGCCACGTGCTCGGCCAGATGGGGAACGCGACCAGCGTGGACGTGGCCGCCGCGATCTACGCGGCCAAGCAGGCGGCGCCAGCCTGGCGCGCCCTTGACTTCGATGACCGGGCCGCGATCTTCCTCAAGGCGGCGGACCTGCTCGCCGGCCCCTGGCGGGCTACCCTGAACGCCGCGACGATGCTCGGCCAGTCCAAGTCGCCGTTCCAGGCCGAGATCGACGCGGCCTGCGAGCTGATCGACTTCTTGCGGTACAACGTGTACTTTGCCCGCCGGCTGCTGTCCGAGCAGCCGGAGTCGGCGCCCGGCACGTGGAACCGGATGGAGTACCGCCCGCTCGAGGGGTTCGTCCTGGCCATCACGCCGTTCAACTTCACCTCGATCGCGGGCAACCTGCCGACCTCTCCGGCACTGCTCGGCAACGTGGTGATCTGGAAGCCGTCACCGACCCAGCAGCTGGCCGCGCACTACATCATGCGCCTGCTCGAGGCCGCCGGGCTGCCGCCCGGGGTGATCAACCTGGTGACGGGAGACGGGCAGGCGGTCTCGCAGGTGGCGCTCACCCATCCCGACCTGGCGGGCATCCACTTCACCGGCTCGACGCCGACGTTCCAGCACCTGTGGCGGACCGTCGGGGAGAACATCGCGCGCTACCGGAACTACCCGCGGCTGGTCGGCGAGACCGGCGGCAAGGACTTCGTGATCGTCCACCGTTCGGCCGATCTTGGCACCCTGGCGCCCATCCTCATCCGGGGCGCGTTCGAGTACCAGGGGCAGAAGTGCTCCGCGGCGTCGCGTGCGTACCTCCCCGAGTCGGTCTGGGCGCGCTTCGCCGACGACTTCATCGCTCAGGTCGGGTCGCTGACGATGGGCGACGTGACGTCCGACCTGTCGCTGTTCATGGGCGCTGTCATCGACGCCCGGGCCTTCGCCAAGCACGCCGGCGCGATCGAGCGGGCCAGGAGCCGGGCCTCGGTGCGGATCCTGGCCGGCGGCCGGTACGACGACACGGACGGATTCTTCGTCTGGCCGACGGTGCTCGAGTGCTCCGACCCGGCCGACGAGGTCTTCACCACCGAGTACTTCGGCCCGATCCTCGCCGTGTACGTCTATCCGGACGGCGAGTACGAGCAGATGCTCGCCCGGGCGGCGGACGCCGCGCCGTACGCGCTGACCGGTTCCGTCGTCGCGACCGACCGCGCCGCCATCGCGCAGGCCAGCCAGGTGCTGCGGTACTCGGCGGGGAACTTCTACATCAACGACAAGCCCACCGGCGCGGTGGTCGGCCAGCAGCCGTTCGGCGGCGCCCGCGCGAGCGGCACCGACGACAAGGCCGGCTCGGTCTTCAACCTGATCCGGTGGGTGTCCGCCCGCGCCATCAAGGAACTCTTCGTTCCCCCGTCCGACTACCGATACCCTCACATGGGCTAACACACCTCACCCGGAGGACGCCATTCACCGGCTGGTTCTATGGAACGTCGACCTGACCCTGGTCGATGCCGCGCGGGTGATGCGGGCGGCCTACGCCGAGGCGTTCGGTGTGGTGGCGGGCCGCCCGCTGATCCAGCTGCCGCAGATGGCGGGGCGGTCGGAGTCCGAGATCTTCTTCGACGCGCTGGCGTTGAACGGCGTCGACGTGCGTGCCGACGGCGCGACCGAGCGCCTGCTGGAGCCGTTCAGCGCGGAGCTCGCCGCGGCGACGGCCGCGCGCCGCGACGACCTGGTCGGCCAGGGCCGGCTGATGCCCGGCGCGGCCGAGGCGGTGGCCGCCGTGGCTAAGCTCGACGGTGTGGTCCAGTCCGTGCTCACCGGCAACAGCAAGCCGAACGCGATGCTGAAGCTGCGTGCATTCGGCCTCGACGGCTACCTCGACGCCGACATCGGCGGTTACGGCTCCGAGGCCTACCCCAGGGGCACCCTGTTGCGGGTGGCCAGGCAGCGGGCGGCGGACAAGCACGGCGTGCCGTTCGGCGAGCAGGCCACGGTGTACGTCGCGGACTCGCCGCGGGACGTGGACGCGGCCAGGATCGGCGGGGCCAGGTCGCTGGCCGTCGCCGGCGGGCGTGCCAGCGCCGCGGAGCTCCGCGAGGCGGGCGCCGACGCGGTGCTGCCCGACCTCACGGACACCTCCGGCCTCGTCACCCTCATCGCGCGCCTGACCGAGGCCCCCTGACTTGGGTCATTGCCAGGCATGCGGGGATGGCACGATGCTGTGATCATGGACACCGGTGGCGCTGGAGCTGATCTGGCGGATCGCGGCTACGGCGCGGTGCTCTGGGAGCCGGACGAGCGGACCGTGCACGACGCCCGGATCACGCGCTTCATGGGCTGGCTGGCCACCGAGCGTGGCCGGAC
Source organism: Streptosporangiaceae bacterium (assembly GCA_035505275.1). Classification (GTDB taxonomy): domain Bacteria; phylum Actinomycetota; class Actinomycetes; order Streptosporangiales; family Streptosporangiaceae; genus Palsa-504. Next base: position 97,668 of record DATJQX010000056.1, read on the forward strand.
GTTCGGTGGCTACGAGGACCTGTGGCAGTGGTCCGTCACCGAGCCGGGCGCGTTCTGGGGCGCGCTCTGGGATTACTTCGAGGTGCTCGGCGACCGCGGCGACGCGCACGCCGAGGTCCTCACCGGTACGGTCATGCCGGACGTGCGCTGGTTCGAAGGTGCCACGCTCAACTACGCCCGTAACGCGCTGAGGACCGCGTGGACCGATCCGGACCGCGCCGCGATCATCTATCAGGCCGAACGACGTCGTGGTGGCACCCTTAGCTACGCTGAACTCGCCAAACAGGTTGCGCGCGTCGCGCGAGGCCTGCGCGCGCTCGGCGTGCGCCGCGGGGACCGGGTGGCGGCCCTGCTGCCGAACGTGCCCGAGGCGGTCATCGGACTGCTCGCCACGGCGAGCCTGGGCGCCATCTGGTCGTCATGCTCGCCGGACTTCGGCGCGCGGAGCGTGATCGACAGGTTCGCGCAGATCGAGCCGAAGGTCCTCATCGCCTGCGACGGCTACGCGTACGGCGGGAAGGACTTCTCCCGCGCGAGCATGGTGCACGACGTGGCGGCGGCGCTGCCTGCCCTGTCGGCCGTGGTGCTGGTGAATTTGCTGGCCGGGCCGGATTCGCCGGACCTCGACCACGTAATTTCCTGGGCCGACCTGGGCGCCGGAACGGGTCCGAGCGAGCCGGAGTTCGAGGAGGTGCCGTTCGACCATCCGCTGTGGGTGGTGTATTCCTCGGGCACCACCGGCCTGCCGAAGCCCATCATGCACGGCCACGGCGGGATCGTCCTCGAGCACCTCAAGGCCCTCAGCTTCCACCAGGACCTCAAGCCCGGGGACGTGTTCACCTGGTACACCACGACCGGCTGGATGATGTGGAACTACCTGGCCGGAGGGCTGCTGGCGGGCCTGTCCATCGTGCTGTACGACGGCAGCGCCACCTACCCGGCCACGGACCGGCTGTGGCGGCTGGCCGCCGAGCACGGGATCACCTACCTGGGGGTCGGCGCGCCCTACCTGGTCGCCTGCATGAAGGCGGGACTTGAGCCGGGCCGGGACCACGGCCTGCCGGCGTTGCGCGCCATCGGGTCGACCGGATCGCCGTTGCCGCCCGAGGCGTTCGGCTGGGTGTACTCCCACGTCAAGCAGGACCTGCTGCTTGGCTCCTTTTCCGGCGGCACCGACCTGTGCACGGGCTTCGTCGGGCCGTCCCCGCTGCTGCCGGTCCGGGCGGGCATCATCTCCGGTCGCTGCCTGGGCGCGAAGGTGGAGGCCTACGACGAGGACGGCATGCCGGTCGTCGGGCAGGTCGGCGAGCTGGTGATCACGCAGCCCATGCCGTCGATGCCCGTCGGGTTCTGGAACGATCCCGGCGGCGTGCGGTACCGCGAGAGCTATTTCGAGACCTACCCGGGAGTCTGGCGGCACGGCGACTGGATCGAGTTCCTGCCCGACGGCGGCTGCGTCATCTACGGCCGCTCGGACGCCACCCTCAACCGCGGCGGCGTCCGGATGGGAACCAGCGAGTTCTACCGCGTGGTCGAGGCGTTCGGCGAGGTGGCCGACAGCCTGGTCGTGGACACCGGCCGGCTCGGGGCGGAGGGCCGGCTGATCCTGTACGTGGTGCCCGCCGGGGGCGGCCAGCTCGACGAAGAACTGGCCGGCCGGATCCGGGCCGCGCTGCGGGCGCAACTGTCACCGCGTCACGTGCCCGACGAGATCCGCCAGGTACCAGGCATCCCGCGGACCTTGTCCGGGAAGAAGCTGGAAGTACCGGTACGCAAGATCTTGCTCGGCGCCGATCCCGAGCGGGCCGCGGACCCGAACGCCCTGGCCAACCCGGAGGTTCTCCGCTACTTCGGCGGCTAGCAGAACACCACAAAGGAGTGGACGCGATGGCGGACAGCAACGCCGATGAGGCTAGGGAAGCCCTGCTGACCAAGGCGAGTCAGGCGTGGCGGGACGATCCCGTCCTGGACGCCCAGATCCTGGGCGGGGACGACGGCGACAACGTCTCCGGCTTCCTGCGGGCCTACTACCATCGCGTCGCTACCGAGGATCTCGCCTCGCCCGCCCGGCTGGCGGCGGTCGCGGAAGCCCACGCCCGGCTGGGCGTGCGCCGGCCGCAGGGCCGGGCTCTCGTGCAGGTCCGTGAGTCCGCGGAGGCGCACCTGGGCCCGCTGGGCCCGTCGAGCCTCGTGGTGGATATCGTCACCGACGACATGCCCTACCTGGTCGACTCGGTCATCACCGAGCTGAACCGGCACGAGGCCGAGATCTCCCTGCTGGTGCACCCGCTGCTGCGCGTGTGCCGGGACGTGACCGGGATGATGCGCGGAGTCCTCGGCGTGCCAGGGGGGGACGCGGGGCCGGGCGGTCCCCCCGTGAGCGGGGTGGATCTTGGCGGGGTCGTCCCCCCCGAGGCAGCGGAGCTGACCGAGTCCTGGATCCACGTCGAGCTCGGGCCGCCCAGGGACCGGGTCACCGCCGATGAGCTGGCCGCCGACCTGCGGCACGTGCTCGACGACGTGCGCGTCGCGGTCGAGGATCAGGAGCGGATGGCCGCGGTGGCCGACCTCCTGGCCGATGACCTCGACGGAGAACCGGCCAGCGACGAGGCCGAGTACGGCGAGTTGCTGCGCTGGCTGGCCGACGGCAACTTCCTCTTCCTCGGTTACCGTGAGTACGACCTGGTGGCGACCGAGGGGGGCACCGCGCTGCGCGCGGTGCCGGGGACCGGGCTTGGCATCCTGCGCCATCACAGGAAGGGCCGGGCTTCGCTGAGCAAGCTGTCGCCCGAGGTCGCGGCCAGGGCGCAGGACCCGAGCGAGCACCTGGTGCTGGCCAAGGCGAACTCAAGGTCGACCGTCTACCGCGCCAACTACCTCGACTACGTCTCGGTCAAGAAGCGCGACCAGGCCGGGGCGGTCGTCGGGGAGTACCGATTCCTCGGCCTGTACACGCATTCGGCGCACACCGAGCCCATCGTCGGCATCCCGGTCCTGCGGCGCAAGCTCGCGCAGGTCCTGGCCAGCGCCGGATTGTCGAAGGAAAGCCATGACGGCACCGACCTGGTGGAGATACTTGAGGACTTCCCGCGTGAGGAGCTCTTCGAGATCTCGGCCGACGAGCTCACCCCGATCGCGCTGGGCGTGCTGCGGCTGAGCGAGCGCAAGCAGACCAGGCTCTTCCTGCGCCGGGATCGCTACGGCCGTTACGTGTCCTGCCTGGTGTACCTGCCCAGGGACCGGTACACCACCCAGGTCAGGCTGCGCGCGCAGGCCATCCTGAAGGAGGCGCTGCACGGCACCTCGGTCGACTACAGCGCGCAGGTCGGCGACTCGGCCCTGGCTCGCCTGCAGGTGGTCGTCAGGGGAGAGCCGGGGCGGCCGGTGCCGCAGGTGGACGCGCCCGCCCTGGAGCGGAGCCTGGCCGCGGCGGTCAGGTCGTGGGATGAGGACCTGAGCGACGAGGCGACCCGCAGGCTCGGTGAGGAGCGGGCCGCCAAGATCCTCGACATGTGCTCATCCGTCATCCCCGAGACCTACAAGGCGGACGTGTCCGCGGACGACGCGGTCGACGACCTGTCCACCGTTCTCGACCTGCGCGAGTCAGGTACCGAGTTCGCGGTGCGGCTGGTGGAGGACCCCGAGCGCTGGACCCTGGTGATCTACCGCCTGGGGACGCCCATCACGCTGTCCGACGTGCTGCCGCAACTGCAGCACATGGGGCTGGAGGTCGTCGACGAGCACCCCTACAAGTTCGCCGGGATACCGAACAGCCGCTCGTTCTGGATCTACGAATTCGGCCTGCGGGCCCGGGCGGACCATGCCGCGGGCAGCGTGCGCGAGATCTTCGAGGACGCGCTGACCGCGTTGTGGCAGGGCCAGACGGACGACGACGGGTTCAACGCCCTGGTCCTGGCGGCGGGCCTGGGCTGGCGCGAGGTGACCCTGCTCCGCGCGGGCGCGAAGTACCTGCGGCAGGCCGGGATGCGCTTCAGCGAGGACTACGTCCAGCGCGTGCTCCGGTCCAACCCGGCGATCACGCGCCTGCTGGTCCGGCTGTTCGAGTCCAGGTTCGACCCGGCGAGGCAGGACGGTGCCTCCGAGCGGTGCGAGGCGATCACCGAGGAGATCCGCGGTCAGCTCGACGAGGTGGTCAGCCTGGACCACGACCGGATCCTGCGGCAGTACCTGGCGCTGGTCGACGCGACCCTGCGGACCAACTACTACCGCCAGGACAGCCCCGGCCGCCAGGAAGGGCCGCGTCCCCTCGTACTCAAGCTCGACCCGCGGGCCATACCGGGGCTGGCCGAACCGCGGCCGAAGTTCGAGATCTTCGTCTACTCACCACGGCTCGAGGCGGTGCACCTGCGCTTCGGCCGGGTCGCGCGCGGCGGGCTGCGCTGGTCGGACCGGCTGGAGGACTTCCGCACCGAGGTCCTCGGGCTGGTAAAGGCGCAGGAGGTGAAGAACGCGGTCATCGTCCCCTCGGGCGCCAAGGGCGGCTTCGTCTGCAAGCAGCTGCCCGATCCCGCCGGTCGCGAGGCGTACCAGGCCGAGGTGCTGGCCTGCTACAAGACGTTCATCGCGGCGATGCTCGACGTAACCGACAACATCGAGGCCGACCAGGTGGTGCCGCCGCCCGAGGTGGTCCGGCGGGACGACGACGACCCGTACCTGGTGGTGGCCGCGGACAAGGGCACCGCGACCTTCTCCGATACCGCCAACGAGGTCGCCGCGCTCTACGGCTTCTGGCTGGGCGACGCGTTCGCGTCCGGCGGTTCTGAGGGCTACGACCACAAGAAGATGGGCATCACCGCCCGCGGCGCCTGGGAGTCGGTGAAGGTTCACTTCGCGTCGCTCGGCATGAACCCGGCCCGCTACGACTTCACCACGGTCGGCATCGGCGACATGTCCGGCGACGTGTTCGGCAACGGCGTGCTGCTCTCGGACCACATGAAGCTGGTCGCGGCGTTCGACCACCGGCACATCTTCATCGACCCGGCCCCCGACCCGGCGGCCAGCTTCGCCGAGCGGGCCCGGATGTTCGAGTTGCCCCGGTCCTCGTGGCTGGACTACAACCAGGGGCTGATCTCGCCCGGCGGCGGGGTCTGGCCGCGCAGCGCGAAGTCGGTTCCGGTGTCGCCGCAGGCGCGCGCGGCCCTGGGCCTCGACGCAGGGATCACCGCCCTGCCGCCGGATGAGCTGATCTCGGCCATCCTGGCCGCCCCCGTCGACCTGCTGTGGAACGGCGGGATCGGCACCTACGTGAAGGCCAGCTACGAGTCCAACGCCGACGTGGGAGACCGGTCTAACGACGCGGTACGGATCGACGGGGCGCAGGTGCGCGCGCGGGTCGTCGGCGAGGGCGGCAACCTGGGCCTGACCCAGGCGGGCCGGATCGAGTACTCATTGGCCGGCGGGCTGGTGAACACGGACTTCATCGACAACTCGGCCGGGGTCGACACCTCCGACCACGAGGTCAACATCAAGATCCTGCTGGCCGACGCGATCCGGGCGGGCGTCATCGCCGCCGCCGCCCGGCACGAGCTGCTCGAGGACATGACCGACGACGTGGCCGCGCTCGTCCTGCGGCACAACTACCGGCAGACCATGGCCCTGGCGGCGTCCAGGTCACAGGCGTCCTCCCTGCTGCACGTGCACGCGCGGTACCTCCGCAAGCTGGTCAGGGACAAGCGGCTCGACCCGGAGCAGGACGTGCTGCCGGGGGAGCGGGAGATCGCCGAGCGGCGGTCGGCCGGCGGCGGCCTGACCAACCCCGAGTTCGCCCTGCTGCTCGCGCACACCAAGATCTCGGCGAGTGAGGAGGTGCTCGCCTCCAGGCTGCCGGACGACCCGTACCTGCACCGGGCGCTCACCGCGTACTTCCCCGCCCCGCTGCGCGTCTTGATGCCGGACCTGATGGAATCACACCGGCTGCGCCGCGAGATCATCACCACCTCGGTGGTCAACGAGATGATCGACACGTCCGGCACGACGTTCTTGTTCCGGCTGATCGAGGAGACCGGCGCGTCGGTACCCAACCTCACCCGGGCCTGGCTGGTGGCGCGCGAGGTGTTCGACATGCCGGCCTTCTGGCAGCAGGTCGAGGAACTCGAGGGCCAGGTCAGCCTCGCGGCCCAGATCACGCTGCTGCTCGAGGGGCGCAAGCTCACCGAACGCACGGCCAGGTGGCTGCTGCACAACCGCCGTCCGCCGTTCGATATCCAGGCCACCGTGGGCTTCTTCGCCGACGGGGTCCGGACCGTCCGGGCCGGCCTGCCCAAGCTGCTCACCGGCCGGGACCTGTCGGGGTTCGAGGAGCGAAGGGATTCCTACCTGTCCCTCGGCGTACCCCTTGAGCTCGCCGAGCGGGTCGCGGCCATGGTGCCTGAGTATTCCGCCTTCGACGTCGTGCAGGTCGCCGCGGTCACCGGACGGCCCATCGAGGAGGCCGCCGACGTCTACTTCGACCTGGCCGACCGGCTGCAGATCACCCGGCTGCGGGACCGCATCACCGCGCTGCCCCGCGAGGACCGGTGGTCGACGATGGCCCGCGCCGCCCTGCGCGACGACCTGTACGCGGCGCACGCGTCGCTGACCCAGGACGTGCTCGGGGTCAGCGGCTCGGGGACCGCCATGACGCCGGAAGAGCGGCTGGCCGCCTGGACCTCGCGCAACGAGGCGGCGGTCGCGATGGCCGCCCAGATGATCAGCGAGATCTGGGAGAGCGAGCGCTACACGTTCACCACCTTGTCGGTGGCGCTGCGCGCGATCCGGACCCTGGTCGCCGCCAGCTCGCTGCCGCAGGACTAGTAGGCGTGGCCGTAGGTCGGGCCGCCTCCCGAGGCGATGACCTGCAGCTTCGCGCCGTGCGCGGCAGGCGGCGGGTCGACGGCGGCGAACTCGTAGGTCCAGTTGGCGTACACCGCGTGATAGCCGACCTGCGTGGGACCGGTGAGCGGGGTGAACTCGGCAGGCACCGGGATCGGTGCCCCGGCGGCGAGACCGCGGTGTTCGGCCGTGGTGTTCAGGTACATCCCGTACATCACCAGGGCCCCGCCGTCGGCCGTCTTCAGGCTGAACAGCGCGAAGTCTGAGCCCTCGAGCAGCCACTGGTACTGCGTGTCCTGCGCGGCGTCCGAGCGCGCCTGCGCGGCTTGCGCCTGGTACCACCCCGTGGTGAGCGGGCCGTCGGCGACTACCGTGGCGGACGCGGCCGCCGGGCCCTGGTCGACTACGGCCGCCTGCGTCGCCCCGACGACGTCAGGCGGGAGCAGCAGATCCGAGTCGGCGGTGCTCAGCGCGATGGCGTACCCGTCCTTGTCGCGTGCGACGGCCGGCAGCGGTTGATTAAGCACCACCGACCCGTCGACCGTCCAGGGCAGATCGGGCCCGCGCTTCTCGAAGAGCAGGACCGTGCTGGCCGTGGTGCCCGCCTGGGCGCCGGTTTCCGCCGTCCTCGGGACGGCCACCATGAACCACTGCGACCAGGTGGTCAGCGCCGGCACGTAGAAGGTCGGCCGGCCATACCGGTAGGTCGGGACCGGCGTGCGCGCCGAAGCCAGCGCCGTGAACTGTTCGTTGACGATCGACCACTGGGCGTCCCCCACGATCGACAGGCTCTGCGCCTTGTCCCCCTGTGCCGCAGCCGTGTTGCTGACGCTCACGTAGGACCGGTAGGCGCTCTGCGCCTCGGCGATGGTGAGGCCGTGGTAGGTGCCTGAGCCCGGGTCCGCGGGGGCCGACGTCGCGGAACACCCGCTCGCGGCCAGCGCGATCAGGGCGGCCAGGGCCCCCCACCCGGTGGCGATCCTCGTCGCCGTCGTGCGCCTTCGCGGTGTCACGGTAAGGCAGGATACCGGGTTCGCCCGCCAGGTTTGGCGTCCGCGGCGGCTGCGGGTTCTGCCTGCGCCGTTCGCGTAGGCTTGCCGGCATGGCAGGTACCGATCCCGCGGACGAGATCGCGGGGCTGACGTCCAAGCTCGCCAGTATCGAGGCGGTGCTCGATCCTGGCGCCATGCGGACGGAGGTGGAAAGCCTGCAGGAGCAAGCGGCCGACCCGGGGCTGTGGGCCGATCAGGATCGCGCGCAGAAGGTGCACCGCAGGCTGTCCTACCTGGAGGCTGAGCTGGCCAGGCTGGCCGACCTGAGCCAGCGGCTGGGCGACACCCAGCTGCTGTTCGAGCTGGCCGAGAGCGAGAACGACGAGCCCACGAAGGTCGAGGCGGAGCGTGAGCTGGCCGCGCTGCGGTCCGAGATCGACCAGCTCGAGGTGCGCACGCTGCTGTCCGGTCAGTACGACGCCAGGGAGGCGCTGATCTCGATCAACGCGCAGGCCGGCGGCGCGGACGCGCGCGACTTCGCGGAGAACCTGATGCGGATGTACCTGCGCTGGGCCGAGCGGCACAAGTTTCCGACCGAGGTGTACGACGTCTCCTACGCCGAGGAGGCCGGGATCAACTCGACCACGTTCGGGGTCAACGCTCCGTACGCCTACGGGACGCTGCGCGGCGAGCAGGGCACCCACCGTATGGTCCGGATCTCCAAGTACGACAACCAGGGGCGCAGGCAGACCTCCTTTGCCGGGGTCGACGTCCTGCCCGTGGTGGAGCAGACCGACCACATCGACATCGACGAGGACGAAATCAGGGTGGACGTGTTCCGCTCCAGCGGTCCGGGCGGCCAGGGGGTCAACACGACGGACTCCGCGGTCCGCATCACCCACCTGCCCACCGGGATCGTGGTGTCCTGCCAGAACGAGCGCAGCCAGATCCAGAACCGCGCGAGTGCCATGGCCGTGCTCCAGGCCAAGCTCCTCGAGCGGCGCAGGCAGGAAGAGGCGGAGGAGATGGCCGCGCTGCGCGGCGACGGCGGCCGCGCCTGGGGAACCCAGATCCGCAACTACGTCCTCTACCCGTACCAGACGGTGAAGGACGTGCGGACGGGAATGGAGACCGGCAACGCCGTCTCGGTCCTCGACGGGGAGATCGACGACTTCATCGACGCCGAGATCCGCTGGCTCCGCCAGAACGGCCGGTAGTTACCGCGCGAGGTGGGTGGCCAGGAGCAGCAGGACCGTCAGGGCAAGGATGGCGGCGATAGCGAGCTGCGGGCTTACGGTGAAATGCTGGTGGATGTGCTGGCGGGTGGCACGGCACGCCGGGCACCGTCCCTCGACGACCGGCCCTGCGCACTGCCCGCAGATCAGGTGTTCACAGCTCACCGGAACCCCTTCCCGCTGGCCCGCGGCCCGACACTTGTGCTGATGTAGGGCCTTCGCCGGCCGTTTCGCTCTAGACTGTTCCCTGGTTCAACCAGGTTACCCGCATACCGCGGCCTTGTGTTATCTGGCCCTACCCACCTCGCTGTGATGGTCCCGTGATCAATTTCGATAACGTCACCAAGGTTTACCCGAATCAAAGCCGGCCCGCGCTTGAGAACGTGAGCATCTCGGTCGCCAAGGGCGAGTTCGTTTTCCTCGTCGGCCCGTCCGGGTCGGGGAAGTCGACCTTGCTCCGGCTGATCCTGAAGGAAGAGCGGCCGACCGACGGCAGGATCCACGTGGCGGGCCGGGATCTCGCGCGGCTGACCAACTGGAAGGTGCCGTACCTGCGACGGCGCATCGGATGCGTGTTCCAGGACTTCCGGCTGCTGCCGAACAAGAACGTCTACCAGAACGTCGCGTTCGCCCTGGAGGTCATCGGCAAGCAGCGGCGCCTCATCAGGAAAGTCGTGCCGGAGGTGATCGACCTGGTCGGCCTCGAGGGCAAGCACGACCGCATGCCCGACGAACTGTCCGGCGGCGAGCAGCAGCGAGTCGCGATGGCGCGGGCCTTCGTCAACCGGCCGATGATCCTGCTCGCCGACGAGCCGACCGGGAACATCGACCCGGCGACGTCGATCGGCATCATGAAGGTCCTCGACCGGATCAACCGGACAGGGACGACGGTCGTGATGGCCACGCACGACGCCGCCATCGTCGACTCCATGCGCAAGCGGGTCATCGAACTGGAATACGGCAAGGTTGTCCGAGACCAGTCACGCGGGGTGTACGGCCAGGCCTACTGACCCCGCATAATCGCGCCTGCGCGTACCGCGCCGTGCCGCCCCCGACCACCTAGGAACGGACCAGCCAGAATGCGTTCACAGTTCGTCTTCCAGGAGATCTGGATCGGGCTGCGCCGGAATCTCACCATGACGATGGCGCTCATCGTGGTCGTGGCCATCAGCCTCTCCCTGCTCGGCACGGGCCTGCTGTTCGTCAAGCAGGTGGACAGGACGCGAACCTACTGGCAGGGGAAGGTCGAGCTGTCGATCTACCTGTGCATCAAGACCAGCCCGGAGCCGCAGTGCCAGCAGAACGGGCCCTCGACCGCAGCGGAGCGGAACCAGTTGTATCAGCAGCTGGTTTCCATGCCACAGGTGGAACACGTCTACTACGTGTCGCAGCAGCAGGCCTACTCCGAGTTCAGGCAGTACTTCTCCAACGAGCCCGCCCTGGTCCAGGACACCCAGGAGGGCGACATCCCCGACTCGTTCGAGGTGAAACTGAAGAACCCCGAGGCGGACTACAACATCGTCGCCAGCGCGGTGACCGGCGCCGCCGGGGTGGAGACGGTCGTCGACGAGGAAACCATCCTGGACAAGTTCTACCGGCTGCTGGACGGCGCGAGGAACGCGGTCGTCGTCATCGCGCTGATCCTGATCGTGGCGGCCATCCTGCTCGTGGCCAACACGATCAGGCTGTCGGCGTTCAACCGGCGCAGGGAGACCGCCATCATGCGCCTGGTGGGCGCGTCCAACTTCTACATCCAGCTGCCGTTCCTGCTCGAGGGGACGATTGCCGGGCTGATCGGCTGGGCGATCGCCGCCGGGCTCTTGGTGGCGGTCAAGTCGCTGATGCTGGATAGCCTGGAGCAGTACTTCTCCTTCAACGTAGGCTTGTCCGTCGGTGACCTGATCGAGGTCATCGTGTTCTCGATGGCCGTCGGGGTGCTGCTGTGCGGCGTGACGTCCTTCCTGACGCTCCGCCGCTACCTGCGGATCTGAGCGGCGGACGTGGTGATCGGAGGGCCGTGGCGCGCGAGCAGGGCGAGAAGGTCATCGCCCGTAACCGGCGTGCCCGCCATGACTACAACATCGAGGACACCTACGAGGCGGGCCTGGTCCTGACCGGCACCGAGGTGAAGTCGCTGCGCGCCGGGCGCGCGTCCCTCGCGGACGGGTTCGCGCAGATCTCCGACGGCGAGGTGTGGCTCCACAACGTGCACATCCCCGAGTACGTCCAGGGCACCTGGACCAATCACACCCCGCGCCGGATCAGGAAGCTGCTGCTGCACCGCAAGGAGATCGACCGCCTGGCAAGTAAAATCGCTGAGCAAGGTCTGACGTTGGTCCCGCTATCGCTCTACTTCAAGGATGGGAACGTCAAGGTGGAGCTGGGTCTCGCGCGCGGCAAGCGAACCTACGATAAGCGCCAGGACCTAGCGCGGCGTGACGCGGCCAGGGAAATGGATCGTGCGCTGAAACGGCGAAGGTGACGGGCAGGCGGATCGTGTCCTCTGCTAGGAGCGAGCGCGGCGGCCACATCAGGCCGCGGGTACGCGCCGCGCCCCCCCCGCCCACCCCGCTGGCGCCCCGCCCGCCGCGGGCTGCCCCTCCTAGCGAGCTGCCGCCCGGGCCTTCCCGGCGACCCTCGCCCGCCACCAGGCAGCCGAGGCGGTCGCGCATCGTGGCGCTGGGCATCGTGGCGACCGGCCTGCTGGTCACCGGCCTGGCCACGGGTTTCGGCTCCGAACCGTCCGCCGAGCCCGCCGCTCAGGCGTTTCTCCTCGACTGGGAGACCCAGCATTACGATGCGGCCGGGGCACTGGCCGCGGCCCCGCCCGGCACCGTCGCGGTGACGCTAGCGCACGCCTTCGAGCAGGTGGACGCCACTCAGCTGCTGCTGACCATGGACTCGGTCACCCAGCACGGCGGCACCGCGGAAGCCACGTTCACGGCCTCGGTCGACCTGGCCGAAACCGGACGGGTATGGACCTATCAGGGCCGGTTCGCGCTGAGCCGGGCCGGCGGTGACTGGAAGGTCGACTGGGCCCCCAGCGTGGTGAACCCCCAGCTGAGCGCGGGCGAGCGGCTGGCCGTCGTGACGCGGCTCGCGAGCCGGGCGCCGGTACTCGACGCCGAGGGAGAGCCGCTCGAGGTCCCGTCCCAGGTCGACGTTCTCGGCGTGTGGCCGGACCGCCTGGCCGACGCGACCGCCACCGCCCAGGCGTTCGCCAGCGTGACCGGGCTCGACGCCACCCAGGTCCTCGGCCGGATCACCGCCGCCCCACCGCGCGGATTCCTCACGCTCGCGTCCCTGGACCCCACCACCTACGCGCACCTGCGTTCCCGGTTGCGCCGGGTGCCCGGCCTGGTGGTCAGGCCGGGATCGGAGCGGCTGTTCCAGACCGAGGCCACCGGCCTGGTCGGGCACGTCGGCAGCGAGGTCGATCAGGTCTTGCGCGACGACGGCGCGTACTACCTTCCGGGGACCACGGTCGGGCTGTCCGGGCTTGAGCAGTCCTACCAGAGTGAGCTGCTCGGCACGCCGACGACCGAGGTGGTGACCGTCAACGGGACCGGGGTCGTGACCGGCGTGCTGGCGCGCTGGCCGGGCGTTCCCGGCACGCCGGTGCGGACCACCATCAGCTCGGCGGTGCAGGGCGCCGCGCTGACCGCGCTGGATGGCGTCCCGCATTCGGGCGAGATCGTCGCGGTCCGGGCGTCGACGGGCCAGGTGCTCGCGGTGGCCCAGCGCCAGGGCGCCGGCCAGCTGCCCGCAGGCGGCGCGTTCGACGCGCAGCTGACGCCGGGGACCGCGTTCACGATCGTGTCGGCCGCCGCCCTGCTCGGCGCCCGGGTGACGGTGTCCACCACCCCGATCTCCTGCGAGAACTCGTTCACGGTCGGCGGGCAGACGTTCACCAGCGACGGGACCGGTGAGCAGCAGCCGTTCAGCGCCGACTTCGCGCAGGACTGCGGCACGGCCTTCGCGGGACTGTCCGAGCGGCTCTCGGCCGGCCAGTTCGCCCAGGCCGTGAAGGAATTCGGGATCGGGTCCGATTGGTCGGCGCTGCCGGTGCCCGCCTTCTCCGGGTCGGTGCCACCGGCCCCGGACGGCGCGGTTCTCGCCGCGGACACGATCGGGCAGGGGAACGTGCGGGTGAGCCTGCTGTCGATGGCCATGGTCGCCGCGGCGGTCGACTCGGGCAGCCGGCGCGTGCCGCAGGTGCTCGCCGATCCCGGCTATGCCGCTAACCACGCCGGCCGCGCGCTGGACCCTGGCGAACTGTCCGCGCTGCGCGCCCTGATGCGCGGTGCGGTCCGCTCGGGGGCCGCGCGGGCCGCCGGCCTGCCGGGGTCGCAGGTCTACGGGCAGGTCGGCCTGGTCCGCACCAAGTCGGGCTGGATGAGCTGGTTCGTCGGGTTCCGGGGTGACATCGCGGTCGCCGTCATCGAGTCCGGGCGCACGGCACAGCTTTCCGCGGCGGCGCTCGCCGGCGCTTTCCTCTCGGCGGTCCGCTGAGACGGCACGGAGAGCGACCCTCGTTACTCTGCGTTACTAATACGTGACGAAATAAAGTTCACGCTGAGCAACCGTTGGCTACTGTGCGGCGTCTCTACTGATGACTGGGGATCGCTTGGGGGTTGCGACCCAGTCGGCCTCAAGGTCCGGGCCTCATCTCGGGGGAGGCCCGGCCACTGGACCGGCTCCGACCCTGCCGGTCGGCCCCTGCGGGCGCGTTTCGGCCACCGCCAGCGCCCGCAGGGGCCTTTTGACGTTCCGCCCCGTCCGGGGAATCCCAGTTGGCGTACGCGGGTTGTACGTGTACGGTTCGGGTACGGCGGAGTGCCGCGCGCACCCGGCCGCACAATTCAATAGGGGGTGAACGGTTTCGACTTCGGTGGTTGAACCAGGGGAAGCGGGCCGAGGGTTGCGGTTGTGACCTCGAAAATCCTGCGATCGCAAACCAATAAGTGCCAACTCAACGCGCACTGACCTCGCTCTCGCCGCCTAAGGCGAGTTAAAGAGGTCTGTCAGCCCGGGGACGCCTTCGACCCGGTGCCTGGCATCAGCCAGGAGGATCACCGTCTGACCCGGTCGCGGGGCCAGGCGGGACATCGAACAGCGGCTGAGCCTGTCGGCGTCTAGCTTGCGTGATCGCCGGGGCTGAGAAAAGCAGAGCAAGCTGCGCCCGGAGAAGCCCTGGTGAGGTACTGAAGGACCCGGGTTCGATTCCCGGCACCTCCACGAGTCCCCTCCGCAAGCGCTCAGGGGACCTGTTGGGCGCGGTTAGAGGTCTCCGGCGCCAACTGCGCCTGCTGGCGGCGGAAGCCTGGCAGCAGGCGCGCCAGGACGATGGCGCCTGCGATGCAGGCCAGGCCCCCCGAGACCACCGACACGGTGTCGCCGAAGGCCGCCGCGACCGCTCCCGCCTCCAGGTCTCCCAGCTTGGGGCCGCCGCTTACTACCGCGATCTGCAGGCACCCGCGCCGGGGGCGGCGTACGGGAAGCCGAGGACCTGCGCCCCGCCGCCGAAACGCGTCGCGGCCAGCGCCGGGAACAGCGCACGCGGCAGGCCGAACACCATCGCGTTGATGTCGAGCAGGTAGGCACCCTGGACGGCCTGGCGGCCGCGCAGGAAGCGCAGGCCCTCGACGATCGACCGCAGGCCGGGGCGGTGATCCCCCGATCCGGTCGGCCGTTGCGGCGCGATCAGGAACGCCATTAGCAGGGATGCCCCGAAGGTGGCCACGTCCATCCAGTACACGAACCGGACTCCAGCCCCGGCAGGACGAACAGCGGCCACAGCGAGGTGCCGAGGTCCGTGTTCACCGCCAGGCCTGCGCTGCAGGCGGCCATCAGCACCTGCGCCGCCATCAGCAGGCGGTGCCGGTCCATCGCGTCCACCACCGAACCGCCCAGCAGGGAACCGGCGATCAGCGGGACCAGCTGGGCCAGGGATACCAGCCCGACGTCGAGGGACGAGCGGGTCAGATGATAGACCTGATACGGCACGGCAACCGTGGTGAGCTGGGTGCCGAGCACGGAGATGAGCTCGCCGAGCACCAGGCGGCGCAGGTCGCGTGACCGCCGCAGCGGCGTCAGGTCGATGAGCACGCGCCGCGTGCTACGCCTTCGGTGCCCGGCGCGCTCGCCCGCTCCCGCTCCTCCCGTGCCTGCGCGGCGTGCCGATGACGTGCGCGAGGAGCAGCCCCGTGGCGGCAGCGACCATGACCGATCATTACCATTCTGCTTCCGAACACGGGATAATAGGGCGACGGATAGAAACGTCTGTGGCTGGCCGGTTTCGCCTCCGTGGGCCAAGTACGCGGAGTCCGCAGGAAGGGGATGGGAAATGGCGGCGATGAAGCCGCGGACAGGTGACGGTCCGCTGGAGGTCACCAAGGAAGGTCGCGGCATTGTCATGCGCGTCCCGCTCGAAGGCGGAGGCCGGCTTGTTGTTGAGCTGACGGCGGACGAGGCGGCTAAGCTTGGCGACGCCTTGAAGTCCGTGGTGGGATGACCCCGGCCCTAGTCGTCTACCTTGACCGCAGCGAGCAGACCGTCGCCCACGGGCAGCAACACCGGTACGAGCCGATCATCGTCCCGCACCTGCTGGGCCACGCCGGGCGCCGACGCGTCGGCCGGGCTCTCGGCCGCCAGGGCGTTGTTGAACGCGACCACCCCACCGGGCCGAAGCAGCCGCAGCGCGGCCGCCAGGTAATCCGGGTAGTCCCGGGCATCGGCATCGCAGAAGACCATGTCGTAGGCGCCGTCGGACAGCCGTGGCAGCACGTCGAGCGCGCGGCCCACGATGAGCCGGCACTGGTTCGGCGCGAAGCCGGCCTGGGCGAGGGCCTTGCGTGCCATCCTGTGGTACTCCGGCTCGGTGTCGACGCTGGTGAGCGTGGCGCCGGGGCGCATTCCGCGCAGCAGCCAGATGCTCGAGGTGCCGCAGCCGGTGCCGATCTCGACGACGGTCCTGGCCCCCACCGAGCACGCCAGGAAGCGCAGCGCGGCACCGACCACCGGGCGGACCGGCTCGGCGCCGCCCAGGTCGGCCGCGTTCGCGCGGGCGGCCAGGAGCGGCTCGTCTTCGCCGAGGTAGGAGTCGGCGTAGGTAGGTAGCCCCACCCGAAGCAGCCTAACGCCAGATCCGCAGGTCCGGGAACCAAGCCGCGATCCGGGCCGTTGTCTAGGCGATACAGGCCGCTCGATTGGCGTAACAGAAGAATCCAGGGCACGATGGGAAGAGCCGTGGCACTGCGCTACCCGGAGGGCGGATGGGTGGATGAGGCCCGCGAGGGCCAGTCCCTGCAGACACCCGAGTGGAACCTCCCGACGTGGGAGGATATCGTCCGCGCGCATTCGGCCCGGGTGTACCGCCTCGCCTACCGCCTGACCGGTAATCGGCACGACGCGGAAGACCTGACCCAGGAGGTCTTCGTCCGGGTATTCAGGTCGTTGTCCAGCTACACCCCGGGCACGTTCGAAGGCTGGCTGCACCGCATCACCACGAACCTGTTCCTCGATTCGGCGCGCCGCAAGCAGCGGATCCGCTTCGAGGGGCTGGCCGACGACATGGCCCACCGGCTGCCCGGCTCGGAGCCGACTCCGGCCCAGGCCTTCGACGACGCTCACCTGGACGGCGACGTCCAGGCCGCGCTGAAGGCGCTCCCGCCGGAATACCGGGCCGCGGTCGTCCTGTGCGACATCGAGGGCTTTTCCTACGAGGAAATCGCCGCCACCCTGGGGGTCAAGCTGGGCACGGTGCGCAGCCGGATACACCGCGGCCGCGCCCAGCTCCGCGCGGCGCTCGAGCACCGCAGGCGGCCGCTGGCCGAGGCCACCGAGGCCCGGGCCCGCTCGTGGGGCAAGCCGCCGCGGTACCGGGGGCTGGCCGGGCTGAAACGGCCGGGTGAGTCATGAGCCATCTCGGTGACCGCATGTCCGCCCTGGTCGACGGCGAACTCAGCGGAGCGGAACGCGATCGCGTATCCGCTCACCTGGCCGGCTGCGCGCAGTGCCGGACCGAGGCCGCGGAACTGCGCGCGCTGAAGCAGAAACTGCGCTCGCTCGGCCAGGGGGCGCCCGCCGAGGCGGCCATGACACGCCGGCTGGTCATGCTGACCGGGCCCGGCGGGCCGCTTGCGCCGCGGCGCCTGCTGCGCATCGTCCCCGCCCCGGACGGCGGGCGTCGGATCCGCAGGTTCACCCGGCCGGCTTCCCGTCGATCGCGGCCCGCCCACCGCCGTCGCTACCTTCTGCTCGGGACCATGTCGCTGATCGTGGCCCTCGGCACCGCCGCGTTCACGGCGGGTGGCGGGGGGCAGGCGGCGCCCGGGCCGAGGATCACTCCGCCGGTGGAGCTCTACAGCGTGCAGCACGCCATCATCACCGGCGAAGTGCCCGTGTTCCACCCGTCTGACCCTGACGCTTCGCAACCGTGAGGTCCGCGTGCCCGCGCATCGCCGCGCTGTGAGCCGTCGCCGCCCGCGCCGGCCGCCCCTGCTGCTCGTGGTGGCGCTCGCCGTCGTGCCCGGCTGCGTGCTGACCGCGTGCAGCGCCCAGTCCGCTGCGCCCCAGGCTGCGACGGCCACGGCCAGCCGGGCGCCCGCCACCGCCGTACGCGGGGCGGCCCCGCACAGCAACGCGCGCGCCGTGAGCCTGCTGACGGCGGCGGCGCGGGCGGCCATTACCACGTCCTACCAGGGCCAGGAGCTCGTCCTGCGCTTCGGGAGCAGCGGTGAGACCGTCCTGGTGGCGGACATCTGGCACGTCAGCGGCGGCCAGACGGTCACCCAGACCCTGCCCGCCGGGACCTACCCAGGCGGCGCCTCGTACGTGTCCTCCGACACCGATGCGCAGGCGCCCGAAGGCGTGCTCGGCGTCACCGTACCGCTCGTGCGCCTGCTCGAGGCGCGCTACGTCATCGTGTACGCGGGATCGGGATCGGTGAACGACCGGGCGGCGCAGGTCGTCGAAGCCCGGCGCGGCGACGGCACGCTGGCCGCGAGGTTCTGGCTTGACGACGCGACCGGATTGCCGCTCGAACGGGTCGTGTTCGGCCCGGCCGCGAACGTGATCAGCCAGGACATGTTCGTCAACGTGCGGTTCGGGAACCTGGCGCCGGTGCACCCGCCGGCCGGCGGGGTGGCCGAGCCGCAAGGGCCGTGGACGGATCCGCTCTCGCCCGGTCAGCTCCTCGCGCTGCGCGCGAACGGATGGCTGGTCCCGGCCGGCCTGCCGGGCGGCCTGTCGCTGTTCGCCGGGGCGAAGACGCAGACGAGCACGGGAACCGCGGTTGACCTGGGTTATTCGGACGGCCTGTCCGTGGTCTCGCTGTTCGAGCAGCGGGGCAACCTAGCGCCCAAGCTGGCCGGCTGGCAGAAGACCACCGTGGACGGACACGTCATCTACGCGGCGGTGCCGGATCAGCGGTCCCTGACCTGGTCGAGCCGTGGCATCGTGTACACCGTGATAGCGGACGCGCCTGCGCAGACCGTGACCGCCGTGGTCGGCGCGCTGCCGCACGACACGCCGCCTGGCTTCTGGAAGCGGCTGTCGCGCGGGTTCGCCCGCATGGCGTCCTGGATCAACCCGTTCCGCTAGGCAGGTTAGAGTTGATATGCGATCCCCCCGACCTGGATGCCTGACGGAGAGCTGAGCGTGTTCGACCTGTCGATCTCCAAGCTGCTGGTCCTGGCTGTGATCGCGCTTGTCGTCTTCGGCCCCAAGGAGCTGCCCAGGGTCGCGGCCCAGGCCGGGCGGGCGCTGCGCGACCTGCGCAAGATCGCCGAGAACGCGAAGAATGACCTGCGGGAAGGGCTCGGACCAGAGTTCGCCGACTTCGATATCGAGGACCTGAACCCTAAGCGGTTCGTGCAGAAGCACCTCTTCGACGACCTCAACGCGGACGTGGCCGCCAAGGCTACGATGGCGGCGCAGTCCCCGCGGCCCGCCGCCGCGCGCACGGCCGTGCTCGCCCCGGGCGAGCGCGCCCCCTACGACCCCGACGCGACCTGAACCCGGCGCCTACCGCGGGGCCCTAGGGGTCAGGCCCAGGTGACGCCCGGCCAGCCCGCGGCCGCGGGCGCCGAGGTCATCGGCGATCTTCCTGAGCGCGAGCGCGGCGGGGGAATCCGGATCGCCGAGCACGAGCGGAACGCCGCTGTCGCCGCCCTCGCGCAGCCGGACGTCGATTGGCACCTGCCCGAGCAGCGGCACCTGCGTCCCGCTGAGCCTGGTCAGCGCGGCGGCGACCGTAGCCCCGCCGCCCGAGCCGAAGATGTCGGTCTGCTCACCGCAGTGCGGGCAGACCAGGTAAGCCATGTTCTCGATGACCCCGGTGATCCGCTGATGGGTCTGCGAGGCGATCGCGCCGGCGCGCTCGGCCACCTCGGCCGCGGCGAGCTGGGGGGTCGTCACGATCAGCAACTCGGCCGACGGAAGCAGCTGGGCGACGGAAATGGCGACGTCGCCGGTACCCGGGGGCAGGTCGAGCAGCAGGACGTCCAGGTCACCCCAGTACACGTCGGCCAGGAACTGCTGCAGGGCCCGGTGCAGCATCGGCCCGCGCCAGACCACGGGGCGGTTGCCGTCGGTGAACATGCCGATCGAGATGACCTTCACGCCGTGCGCCGACGGCGGCATGATCATCTTCTCGACCGGGGTGGGCCGCCCGGTCACGCCGAGCATCCGCGGTACCGAGTGCCCGTAGATATCGGCGTCGACCACGCCGACCTTCTGGCCGGAGGCCGCCAGCGCGGCGGCCAGGTTCACCGTCACCGACGACTTGCCCACGCCGCCCTTACCGCTGGCCACCGCGTAGACACGGGTCAGCGACGACGGCTGCGCGAACGGGATCTCCGGCTCGGGGCGCCCGCCGCGCAGCTGGGTCTGCAGCGCCCGGCGCTGCTCGTCGCTCATCACGTCCAGGTCCACCCGGACCGTGGACACGCCGGGGAGCTTGCCGACCGCCGCGGTGACCTCACGGGTGATGGTGTCCCGCAGCGGGCACCCCGCGACGGTCAGCCATACGACGACGCGCACCGCCCCGTCCACGCTGACCCCGACGTCCTTGACCATGCCGAGCTCGGTGATGGGCTTGCGGATCTCGGGGTCGAGCACGCTGTCCAGCGCGCGGGTCACCTGGTCGGTGGTGGGCGGGAGCACGGGCGGGGAGGTCATGGCTTCATGTTACGAATCCGCATCGTCCCGCGCGAATATGGCCGAACGGGCCGTGGGTGCCCCGCATAGCAAGGCGGCTGCGACCCGAAGGCGGCAGCCGCCAAGCCGGATGCACATGTCAGAAGGGCGAGTTGCTGACGACCTCGCCGGTGGTCGGGTTGAGGATGACCGGCTGGAAGTGCGGGAAGGTGTCGAAGTCCAGCACGCCGCCGGGCGCGTCGAGGCTGCCGGAGATGGCGTCATAGGAGCCGTTGCCGAGCCGCTGTCCGCCGAGCCAGTTGTCCTCGATGAACCTGATGATCGACGCGGTGTCGGTCAGGTTGTTGCTGACGTAGTTATCGCGCGTCCAGGGCGAGATGACCAGGAGCGGCAGCCGCGGGCCGAAGCCGCAGCGGTCCTGGGCGGTGCCCAGCGTGGTCGGGACCGAGGTGCAGATCGACTCGTCCTCACTCGGGTCGTTCGAGCCGTTGACGATCGGCGGCGAGACGTGGTCGTACCACCCGTCGGAGTCGTCGTAGGTGATGATGATCGCCGTCGAGGGCCAGTACCTGGACTCCTCGATCTGGTTGATCGTGTTCACCACGAACGTCTGCTCGTCCAGCGGGTCGGAGTTGCCCGGGTGGGCGTTCTCGTACGCCGGCGGCTTGAGGAAGCTGACGGACGGCATGTTCCCGTCCTTCAGCGTCTCGTAGAAGTCCGAGAGGTCGTACTGGTGGTTGGCCTGGTCGGTGTGCCCGATGGCCGCCTCCGACGTGGGCGGGAGGTGCTTCGGGTTGGACGTGGACGCGTAGAACTGGAACGGGTCGTGGTGCGGCACGTAGTCGGTTTCCTCGATGCCGCCGATGTTCTCGTGCTCCGAGCCGCACACCTCATAGCCGTCGGCGGTACCGGTCGGCGCGAACCCGCCCTGGAACCAGCCCCAGCTGACGTTCCTGGCGTTGAGCAGGTTGCCGATGTTCTGGCCGGTCATGACCCCGACCGGGCTGGTGCTCGTGTGGTTCGTGTCGGAGCAGTCGTCGTAGGCCGGGTCGATGTCGCCGAAGATCGTGCCGAGGTTCGCGGTGTTGCCGCCGGCGTAGGCGACCGAGCCGGGGTCGGTCACGTGCGCGGCCGTGGTGGGGTCGGCGGCGGTGGAGCTGACCGCGTAGCCGCCGCCGTCGTTGCCTGAGATCAGGTTGAGGGCACCGGGGCTGGACGGCCCGAAGTCGGTGTCGAAGTTGTTGTCGCTCATCGCGTAGTTCTGCGCGTAGTTCCACAGCGCGGTGACCGTGTTGCCGTCGTAGTAGTCAAGGACCAGGCCGGGGGCGCCGTAGACGATGGGCTGCCCGGTGCAGGTGTCGTGCTGGGTGTCCTGGACGAACATGTCCATCTTCCCGCCGTCGACCGCCTCCTGCTCCGGCTGGTAGTTATGGTTCTGGGAGCAGGTGAGGGCCTGGCTGGGGCTGAGCCGCTCGGGGTTGTAACCGTCGTTGGGGTTGTCGGTCAGCAGCGGGCCGACCGGGCCGCTGGGGGTGATCGACGCGTACAGGCCGTTCACCGTCGGGGTGCCCGGCTTGGCGTGGAAGGGGCTCCCGTTCTGGTTGGTGGCATACGGGTAGGTGCCGAAGTAGTGGTCGAACGACTCGTTCTCGTCGAAGATCACCACCAGGTGCTTGATCGGCGTCCTGGTCGCAGGCGCGAACAGCCAGCTACTCGGCGCGCTGGTCGCCGGGACGGCCAGCGAGTTGATGCCGACCGGCGAGGCGCTGGCGCCGGCCACCGAGGCCCCTACGCCGATGCCCGCAGCCGTGACGGCCGCGGCCGCGATGGCCGTGTAGTACCTGACTCGGCTCCGCGGCTTGCGGCTACCGCCCGCCGTGGTCGGGCCTTCGCCCATGTCGCCCTCCTGGAGTTACTGACGTCGGGTCATCGTGTCCGTGGCGCGGGAACAACCTCACAGGCCCAAGAACTTGGCATAACAGGATGACACAAGAACGCACTAAACCTGACCATCCGGGAAACGAGCGGTCAAGAATGGGTCAAGATCCGCAAATCGCGCGCCTAGGCGAGCAGCCCGCGGGCCAGATAGTCCCCGCCGTCCGTCACCCCGGGCAGGGCCAGGAAGTAGCCGCCGCCGAACGGGCTGATGTAATCCACCAGCGGCTCGCCGATGAGACGAGTCTGCACGGCCTCGAACTGCCGTTTGATATCCTGCTGGAAGCAGGTAAAGACGAGCCCGATGTCCAGGTTGCCGACCTGGTCGATGCCGCGGTCGTAGTTGTACGCGCGCCGCAGGATGCGGCTGCCCGCGGTCTGCGGCGTCCGCGGGTTGGCCAGCCGCATATGCGCGGTGAGCGGGATCACGGCCCCCTCGGGATCCTGGGCGTAGTCCGGGGTGGCGAAGATGCTGGTGGCGTCGAGCGGGTAGCCGGTGGCCCGTCGCCGGCCGATCATGTTCTCCTGCTCGGTGATGTCCACCCGGTCCCAGAACTCCACCAGCATCCTGATCAGCCGGACGACGAAGTAGCTGCCCCCGGCCGTCCAGGCCGGCTCGCCCGCGGTGCCCGGCTGGATCCAGACCAGGCGGTCCATCTCGGCCTGGTCGGCGGTGTCCGGGTTGGAGATGCCGTCCATGAACCCGAGCATGTTGCGCGAGACGGTCCCGCTCGGGCGGGGCGGGCTGGAGAAGCCGTCGATGCGCCAGAGCGCCTGCATGCCGCCCCTGGTGTGCCTGGCGATGTCGCGCAGCGCGTGCATCACGACGTCCGCATTACCCCCGCTGAGTTGAACGACCAGGTCGCCGCCGACCTGGGCCGGGTCCAGGTCGTCATTGGGAAACGGCAGCATCGGCGTCAGCCCGGCCGGCAGGCGGTCGGCCAGGCCGTAGCGGTCGTCGAACAGCGTGGATCCGACGCCGACGGTCACGGTCAGCCCGTCTGGCACTACGGTCGGGCCAAGCACCCCGGAATCGGACGGCGGCCCTGCGATGCCGACCGGCGGCGGGGTCCCGCCCGCGGTCAGGAACCCGGCCCGCGCGGTGATGGCCTGGAACAGGTCCACGAGCTCGGCGCGTCCCTCCGCCGTCGCGTTGAACGCGATCACCGCGGTCTGCCGCTGCGGCTGCGGCAGGATCCCGGCCTGATGCGCGCCGTGGAACGGCACCGGCGGGAGCAGCCCCGCCGCCGCGTTTTCCAGCGCCACCTCGCCGGCCGACGCCGGGCGCGTGGCGCGGTAAGCGTAGCCGCCGGCCACGCCTGCAACGGCGCCCGCAGCACCCGCACCCAAGGCGCCGCGCAGGAACGCCCGCCGGCGCGGCGCGCCGGGCGCGGCTTCGGTCGGCTCTGGTCCGGTCGGCTCTGGTCCGGTCGGCTCTTGCGGTTCGGACATCACGTGATCCGCGGTTCGGTGATGGCGGCGATCGGTGCTAGTTCCTCCAGGGCCTGGCTGCAGGCCGAGTCGATCTGCTCGCGGGTGCTGATGCTCAGCTGCGATACGGGGACCCACTGCCCGTTCGGCGTCTTGGTCCGGCTGAGCAGCGAGTCGAGGCGGTCGAGCCAGGTGTAGACGGCGGGCAGCCCGGCGTAGCGCGCGGCCAGCAGCGGGTGCAGGACAGTCAGCAGCTCCCTGGTACCGGTGATGTTGGCCTGCGTGGTGGCCAGCGTGGTGCCGCTGCCGTAGTCGTCGTGCCCGGTGAGCTGGAATTCCAGGGCGTTCTCCAGGATCTCGTGGGTGCGTAGCCCGAGGTCGAGCAGGTCGATCTCCATGGCGGGCCAGGCGGCCCGCAGCGCGTGCACGTCGGCGTCGAGCGCGTCGGCGACCCCGCTCAGTTCCCGGCTGCCCTGCCCGTGCCACAGGCCGTACTCGAGCCGGTAGAAGCCGGTCCACTGCGGGGAGCTCACGCCGCCCGCCAGCCCGTCGGGCCGGCCGTCGATCTCGGCGTCGAAGGTGCCGAACGCGTCGTACGCCGCGCCGAGCCGTTCATAGGTGAGGTGCGCGGGCAGCCACGCGGCTCGCGCGGCGGACAGGTTGCCGCTGCGGACGTCGGCGGCCAGGGCGTCCGCCTGGGTGACCAGCGTGGCCAGGCCCGCCGCGACGTACGCGTGGTACACCCGGGCCGGGCCGTAGAGGTCATCGTTGGTCACCGGGAGGATCGCGGGGGTGCCAGGCGTGCGTCCGCCGATGACGACCGTGGGCCCGGTCATCGGGTCGAAGTCCTCGAACAGGCAGCGGAACGCGTAGGCGCCCGACCCCACGTCCAGGCGCATCGGGCTGGTGGTTTCCGGGCCGAGCGCTTCGGCCTCCGCGTACACCGCGCCGTCGGCCGGGTTGACCAGGTCGACCGTGGCGGCCTCGGACGAGGAGTTGTAGATCTGGAACGTGTACCAGCCGGGGCGGGCCAGGTGCCAGTTGCCGCCGCAGCCGCCGTTGTTCACCGAGATCAGGTTCGCCGGCGGCGTGCTGCCCCCGCAGGCCGCCAGGAGCCCGGCGGACACGGCCAGCACGGCGGTCAGCGCGGCGCGTCGCACGGTCGGCATCCTTAAGAGCCTTTTCGGTACATACCGGGGGTAAGCGGAGCATCGACAGCTTAGGCGCGCCCGGGCGCCGTCGTCATGATCTGGGTCGCATGCTTGCCCGAACGTTCACCGGCCCGTAGCCTCTCGTTCGCCACGCACGGTTATCCAATCGGCGGAACAAGCGGCGCTGTTCGGCAAGAAAGCGCCCAAGCGGCGTTATTTGGCGAGAATACGAAGAATCGGACGATCAATAATGTCTCGGGCCTAGAACACCCCAACCGGTGAGGATTTCCTCGAGGCCCTCCGTGGCCGGCAGGTTACCGAAATCGTCGGCGTCCACCCAGCGGGCATCGGCCGCGTCATCGCCCGGATTAAGCGTTCCGCCGATGACGGTTGCGGCGTAATCCCTAATGTCCAGGACGTCGCCGTCCCCGGCGGGCCGCCGGACGCGGCCGAGCAGTCGCCCCGCCTGGACGGCCAGGCCCGTTTCCTCCCGCATCTCCCTGGCCAGCGCCTCGGCGTCCGTCTCGCCCGGCTCGACCCTCCCGCCCGGCAGGGACCACAATCCGGCGCCGGGCTCGTGGCCGCGTTTGATGAGCAGCAGCCGTCCCTGTTCGTCCGTGATGACGGCGCCTACGCACGGTATTAGATGACCCGACACACGGTTAATTATCCGTCTTGCCGTAAAGAGCCGGCAAGCGCGGTAACGTCCGCTCTCCGGCGACGATCGCCATGGTCAGGCTAACGGGAGCGACGTCAACGTTTCGATTTGGTCACGTCGGATAGCCAAGTCAACCTCCGGCTTGAATCAGGCGTCTCATCTTTGGTAAGAAATGCATGACCTGGCGTAAGCCAGTAGCTAAGGCGTTACCCCCAAGAGGCTTCCGGGTTTGCTCCCGGGTCTTCCCCTTTCTGGCCGCATGACCGGTCAGGTCGGCCGTTCCCGTCCTGGCCAGCTCGGGACAGCCGTGCGCAGGGTACGGCTGTTTAGGTTCCATGAGAGGAACTGCTTCA
>DATJQX010000057.1:0-5250 GCA_035505275.1 Streptosporangiaceae bacterium
GGCAACAACGACCCCTGCTTCGAGCTCGGCAACATCGCCGCCGAGTCCCACCTGGACGACGACGCGCTCGCCGCCCTCGTCACCGCCTACTACCAACGGCCGAGCCGGAGCAAGACCGCCAGGTCCCGCCTGCTAGGCGGCCTGGTCGGCATGTACGGCTGGACCCTGTGGGGCGCGATCCAGCACGCCGCGAGCCCGCTCGAGTACGACTTCTGGGGCTGGGCGATGGAACGCTTCGAGGGCGCCGCGGCCGGCTTCACCTCCCGCGACTTCACCACCCTGCTTGAGGACGTCCAACGCGATGACTGAACTAACACCACGCGCTCGCGTCGTGATCATCGGCGGCGGCGTCATCGGCGCCAGCGTCGCCTACCACCTCGCCCAGCTGGGCTGGACCGACGTCCTGCTGCTCGAGCAGGGCCAGCTGTCCTGCGGCACCACCTGGCACGCGGCCGGCCTGGTCGGCCAGCTGCGCGCCTCGGAAAGCGGGACAAGACTTGTCCAGTACTCCACCGAGCTGTACGAACGCCTGGAAAAACAGACCGGCCTGTCCACCGGCTTCCGCCGCTGCGGCGGCGTCACCGTGGCCCGCACCCGGGACCGCCTGACCCAGCTCAAGCGCACCGCCACCACCGCCGAGGCCTACCAGCTCGACTGCGAGCTGATCACCCCCGAGCGCGCCGGTGACCTCTACCCGGTGATGCGGACAGACGACCTCAAGGGCGCGATCTGGCTGCCGGGCGACGGCCGCGCCAACCCGACCGACCTGACCTCCGCCCTCGCCAAAGGCGCGAGGGACAAGGGCGTCACGATCACAGAGCGCGTCCGCGTCACCGGAATCGCCGTCAAGGACAACACCGTCACAGGAGTAACCACGGATCGCGGCGACGTCGAGGCCGAGATCGTCGTCAACTGCGCCGGCCAGTGGGCCAAGCAGGTCGGCGCCCTCGCCGGGGTGACCGTGCCGCTGCACTCCGCCGAGCACTTCTACGTGGTCACCGAGCAGATCGACGGCGTGCACCGCGACCTGCCCGTGCTGCGCGACCCGGACGGCTACACCTACATCAAGGAGGAGGTCGGCGGCCTGCTCGTCGGCGGCTTCGAGCCGCAGGCCAAGCCCTGGGTCGCCCCCGACAAGCTGCCCTACCCGTTCGAGTTCCAGCTGCTCGAGGAGGACTGGGACCACTTCGCGATCCTGATGGACAACGGGATCGCGCGGATCCCGGCGCTGGCCAGCGCCGGCCTGAAGATGCTCTACAACGGCCCGGAGAGCTTCACCCCCGACAATCAGTTCATCCTCGGCGAGGCGCCGGAGGTAAGGAACTTCTTCGTCGCGGCCGGCTTCAACTCCGTCGGCATCGCGTCGGCCGGCGGCGCGGGCCGCGCGCTGGCCGAATGGATCGTCGATGGCGAGCCGGGCATGGACCTGTCCACCGTCGACATACGGCGCTTCGCCGCCTTCAACGGCAACAACCAGTGGCTGCACGACCGGGTCGCCGAGGTCCTCGGCCTGCACTACGCGATCCCCTGGCCGAACCGCGAGCTGGACACCGCCCGCCCGTTCCGCCGCTCGCCGGCCTACCACCTGCTCGCCGGCAGCGGTGCCTGCTTCGGCAGCAAGATGGGCTGGGAGCGCGCCAACTTCTTCGCCCCGCCAGGAAACAACCCGGTCATCGACTACGCCTGGGGCAAGCAGAACTGGCAGCCCTGGTCCTCCGCCGAACAGCGCGCCGCCCGCACCGCCGTCGCCGTCTTCGACCAGACCAGCTTCTCCAAGTACCTGCTGACCGGCCGGGACGCCGAACAGGTCCTGCAGTACCTGTGCACCGCCGACATCGCGGTCCCGCCCGGCCGCACCGTCTACACCGGCATGCTCAACTCCCGCGGCACCTACGAGGCCGACGTCACCGTCACCCGGCTCAAGCCGGACGAGTTCCTGCTGGTCAGCAGCGCCGCGACGACCGAACGCGACATCGACCACATCACCAGGCACATCCCGGCCAGCGCACACGCGGCGCTTGTCGACGTCACCTCCGCCTACGCCGTCTACGGCGTGATGGGCCCGAGGTCGCGCGAGCTCCTGTCCAGGCTGTCCCGCGCCGACCTGTCCGATGAGGCGTTCGGATTCGGCTCCAGCCGCGAGATTGACCTCGGCTACGCCACCGTCCGCGCGACCAGGATCACCTACGTCGGCGAGCTCGGCTGGGAGCTGTACGTCCCGCCCGAGTTCGCGGTCGGCGCGTACGAGGACCTGATCGGCGCCGGCGCCGACCTGGGCCTGGCCAATGCGGGCTACTACGCGATCGAGTCGCTCCGCCTGGAGAAGGCCTACCGCGCCTTCGGCCGCGAGCTGACCCCGGACTACCACCCCGTCGAGGCCGGCCTGCTGTTCGCCTGCAAGCTCAAGACCGCCATCCCGTTCCTGGGCCGCGAAGCGGTCGAGAAGGCCCGCGCCGAGGGTCCCCGCCGCCGCCTGGTCTCCCTGGTCCTGGAAGCTCCGGCCGCCGACTCCCCAGCCCGCGCGCCCATGGTCTGGGGCGGCGAGCTGGTCCTGGCCGACGGCGTTGCCGTGGGCCAGGTCACCTCCGGCGCCTGGGGCGAAACCCTCGGCGCCTGCGTCGCCCTGGCCTACATCCGCCACCCCGGCGGCGAAATCCTCACCCCCGACCTAGTCCGCGCCGCCTCCTACGAGATCAACGTAGGCGGACACCTCTACCCCGCCGCCCTCCACCTCCGTCCCCCCTTCGACCCCGCCAACCACCGCCCCAAAGGCCACTACAACCTCTGACCCGTCCACCCCGCGATCTCCGCCCCTCGCCCCTGGGGTGCCCCGCCCCCGCCATTCGCCCGCGCCCCGTCCGCGCCCGCCCCGTCCGCGCCCCCATCACGGTCCCCACCCCACGCGTGACTTACCTGGCGTGTTTAGCCAGCCCGGCGAGGACGTCGCGGGCCATGCCCATGACCGGAAGCTCTGCGGAATATTCGCTCGCCGACCGGCTCCAGTGAGTCCAGAGAGACAGGTAGATGTCGGCGTTACCCGACTGGACCCACACGCTGACCTCGGACTCGTGCGCAGTGGGAGCTCCGTACCAGGTCTGTCCGATCGCCTGGTCCCCGAGACCAGGCGCGGTCCAGGTGACCTGGGTAATCCCGTTGGGCGGCTCGCTACTGCTGACCGCCTGCGCCTGCGAGCCATAGGCCTTCTGGGCCGCCTTCACGCCGGACGGTGATTCGTGCAGGTCCACCTCGAGCTGCAGCGTCTCGGGCTGGCTGTTTGCCGCCACCGCGATCCAGTCGCACGTCCCGGTCACCTGCTGCCCGGCCACCTGCACGATCCCGCCCGGTGGCTCGGCCATGTTCTTGATCACCTGGCGCGGCTCGGGAACCATCGTGCACGGCTTCGGCAGACCCGTGTACACCGGCGACGCACCGGCAGGCCGGTTGACCACGACGACAATGATCGTGATTCCCGCCGCCGCCATGATCCCAGCGCTCAGCCGGACCAGGATACGGAGCCGGGCGACCCGGCGCCGGCCACGCGGGCGCGGTGGCAGCGGCGCAAGGTCTGGCGGCCCAGTCTGAGACGCTTCCGGCATCGCCCGCCTCCCGTGGCCCCGAAGCTGGTCGGAGCATACCGGGGCAGAGCGCACGGAATCCTGCGAATGCTCCGCCACGTTCTCGACCAGCCTCACCAGGTCATCCAGGTCGGCCTCGAACTCGGCGTCCCATGACCACGGGGTCGCGAGCTGGTTGGCCAGCTTCCTGTGGGCGGGGAGGTCGACCCCCTCGAGCAGCGCCCGCCGTTCCCGCCAGTCCCTTCCGGCGAACCGGCCGCCGGCCTCGCAGATCGCGTAGCCGAGCACGAAGGTGCTGACCATCCGTTCGACCCGGGCCACCTCGCTGCCCGGCACGCCGGCGTCCAGCAGGGCCTGTTAGATGGCGTCGACGACCAGGACAGCGTCCGGCGTGATCGCGGGCCTGGCGAACAGCAGCGGTACCACCGCCGGGTGCCGGTGCGCGAGCTCGCGCGCGGATCGCCCGAGCGTGCGCAGCCGATTCTCCGCGCTGGGCGGCGCGCTCATCCCGGCCGCCGAGTTGCCCGGCTGGGCCCGGGCCATCGCCCTGGCCTCGCCCGGCCATCGCCCTGGCCTCGCCCGGCCATCGCCCCGGCCTCGCCCGGCCATCGCCCCGGCCTCGCCCCGGGTACTGGGCCATGGCGCCGCTGTGTTCGGCGCTGCGCGGCCAGGCCGGGCCGACGGTCCGCGACGCCGCGGTGCTGGTCGTCGTCGCGGCCATCGCGGGCGCGATCACGGCCTGGCGGATGAGCCGGAGCCTGCCGCGATCCCGCCTGCTCTAACCTAAGCCAGCCGACGTCGGCTTACCCGCCGGCGCCGAACAGAACAGCCGTCTTCAGCAGCTCCGTGGTGCGGGCGGCGCGGTGCGCCCTGGTCGTGGTACCCGAGCGAGGCCAGGGCGTCCTGCCACTCGGCCACCTCCGGCCCGGTCTCGCCCGGCGCCAGGTCTCGCCAGGCAGGTACCGGGCCGGTGAGCCGAGTTGCGTCACGAGGTCCTCCTGAACCCGGGACTAGGCCTCACCTTCCCGGGCGGTCCTCAGGAAGCTGCGCGATCCCGGTGGGAGTTTCGTGTTAACCGCGTCCGGCAGAAACCCTGCAGGTCGTTCACATGAAACTTGAAGATTTCTCGCACTCGACGTTCACCGCCATATGCTGCGATAACGTGGTGGCACTTGACGAGGGGACCCTGCTCGTGGTGGACGACGAGCTGTTCCTGCGCGAGGCCGTCGCCGCGTCACTGCGTTTCCTCGGCTTCGAGGTGATCGCCGCGGAGACCGGGCTGGACGCGCTCCGGCTGGCTCGGAACCGCACGTTTGACCTGCTCATCCTCGACGTGCTGCTGCCCGACATCGACGGGTTCGAGATCGTGCGCAGGCTGCGCCGGGACGGAAACCGGGTCCCGGTGATCTTCTTGACCGCGAAGGACACCCAGGACGACAAGGTCACGGGGCTCACCATCGGCGGCGACGACTACATGACCAAGCCGTTCGGGCTGGAGGAACTGGCCGCCCGGGTCCGCACCGTGCTGCGCCGCACCCGCCCGGTGCCCGTCGAGCCGGTCC
This sequence comes from Streptosporangiaceae bacterium, assembly GCA_035505275.1. GTDB lineage: Bacteria > Actinomycetota > Actinomycetes > Streptosporangiales > Streptosporangiaceae > Palsa-504. Next base: position 5,138 of record DATJQX010000057.1, read on the forward strand.
TGTCGTTCGCGGACCTGACCCTCGACCAGGACACCTACGAGGTCCGGCGCGGCGGCCGCCGCGTCGAGCTGTCGCCGACCGAGTTCCGGCTGCTGCGCTACTTCATGCTCAAC
>DATJQX010000058.1:0-17331 GCA_035505275.1 Streptosporangiaceae bacterium
GCACAGCATCGCCGCCCCGGCCACCAGCAGGGCCAGCGGCGAGGCCAGCCCGGAGGCGCCGATCAGCGCGGCCATGGTCAGCGTGGTGGCGGCGGTCGGGGCCACGTTGGTGATGGACGCGATCCAGTCACCGCGAAGTCCCACGGACCTCTCGCGCAACCCCTGGGAAGACTCGTTACTCATGACCCGGAACCTTTCAGGCGCCTGGCGTCGGCCAGGGGAGGGCAGGCAACTAGGTGGACAAGATGGCGGGCTCCTCGTTGCGGACGACGCGGTCCTCGAGCCCGCCCGTCACCCAGGCCACCGCAGGCTGGCTCGTGAACAGCGCCGCACCGTACCCGGCGCCGTCCAGCCACGCCCGGACCCGGGCCAGCTTCTCCCCGACCGCCCCGGCTTGCGTCATCGCACCGGGATGCCCAGCCCGGCCGCGCCTGGCCTGGACTGAACCAGGCCGGGCGACAGCCGGTCGAGCCATTCCAGCGCCACCGCGGCGCGGTGCACCTTCTCGACCGCGTTGGCGCAGGCCACGGCCTCAAGGTGTTGTCCGCTCGGGTAAATCGCCTGGGCGTTCCGCAGCCCGAACTTCGCGTAAAGCGGCGCCCCAGCCCGGACCAGGTCGCCGAGCTCCTGGCCGCGCACCACCCCGCCGAGCGGATCGGGGGATTCGACGTACAGGTCGAGCGGCAGGCTGACCGCCGCGCGCATCTCGGCCAGCTCGTCCAGGGTCATGTCGGCCGGGATGTTGACCGTGCTGGCGCCGAGGTCCTCCAGGATCTTGACCGTCACCGGGTTGGTCGGCGACATGCTGGCCGAGACCTTCCACACCAGCCCGGCCGGCAGCGCGCCCTGGGCCTGCGCCTGCGTGACCGCGCGGAGCAGCCCCAGGTCGGCGACCAGGAAGCTGCGGATCCCTTCCTCGGTGGCCCGCAGCACGTCCTCGAGCGCGTACGAAAGCTGGCGCAGCCCCCGCACCTGGTCGCCGTGGGCCCGGCCGTCCGCGGACCTGGCGTGGGCGCCCACCCCGAACCGCTCACGCGGCCCCACGAACAGGCACACCTCGATGCCCGCGTCCAGCCCAGCCTGGGCCATCTCGCGCAGTTCGCTCGCCCGCAGCAGCATCGCGCCGCTGCCCTGGGAGACCCGGTTGACCGTGATGCCCTCGGCGGCGGCGGCCCGCAGCACCGCGTCGAGCACGCGCGGTCCCTCGACGCTCGGGATCTCCACGCGGAACGCGGCACCGTCGGGGAAGGAAGCCTCGTGGTCCTGGCCGGTGACGCCGAGCCCGCCGAATACATCACCGACCCAGGTCATCCGTCCGCTCTTCCTCTCAATTTTCCCGAACGAACTGTGGTATTCGGCTCAGCCGAAATACTTTCTCTAGGTCCGAATTTCCGGATACCTCATGACACGGCAGGGTACGGCGCTTTGTCAATACATCCCTGGCCGGCACCACGGCGTCAGGGATCAGGGACAAATGACGTGGCCGCCACGGGCGAGTCAAGCTATTCTGCTATACCGAACAGTTCGCGGTAGAAGGGAACAGGTCGTGGCCGAGTCGGCACCCATCGAGTCCGCGGCGCCCGGAGGCGAGGCTGCGCGCTACCGGCTGCACGGCGTGGAGCGGGCGCTGGACACCCTTGAGCTGCTGGCCGCGGCCGGCCCGGGCGGCATGACCCTGACCGAGCTCGCCGACCGGATCTCGGTGTCAAAGAGCAGCGCGTTCGCCCTGCTCCAGACGCTGATCGGCCGCGGTTTCGCGGCGGATTCCGGCACCCGGCTGACCCGCAGGTACCGGCTGGGCATGGCCCTGGCTAAGCTGGGCGACGCGGCCGAGGTTCAGTCCCCGCTGGTCAGCATGGCCCTGCCGGTCCTTCACTCGCTCACCGACGCCACGGGACTGACCACCCGCCTGGTGGTCCCAGACGGCCCGTACGCCGTGGTCACCGCCCGGGTCGACGCGCCGGGGACGGTCAGGTTCGCCAGCTACCTGGGCAAGCGGGAGTACCCGCACTGCACGTCGGCCGGGAAGGCGCTGCTCGCCGCGCTGCCGCGGGAGCAGGCCCGGGCGCTGGCCGTGGAGGCGGGGATGCAGGCCAGGACCGAGCGCACCATCACCGATCCCGACGCGCTGGTACGGGACCTGGAGCTGAGCGCGGCCCGCGGCTACGCGATCGACGACGAGGAGGACTCCGAGGGCGTGTTCTGCGTCGGCGCCGCGATCTTCGACCGGAACGGTGACCGGGTCGCCGCGATCAGCGGCACCGGGCTGAAGCTGAACCGGCCGACCTGGCGGATGGACGAGCTTGGCTTGTCTATCCGCGACGCGGCCGACCAGATCACCGACGCGCTCGGCGGCCCCTCGTTCGCCGACCGCCAGCGCACCATGCCCCCCTTCGCGAGCCGCCCGGGCACCATCTCCTCCTCCTCCTCCACTTCTTCTTCCTCCTCCTCCTCCTCCGGCCGCCCGCCGGCCTCGGGGAGCGGCCGTGGCTGACCGGCGCGCCCTGGTCATCGCCACGCCCGGCTCGATCGCCCTGCAGGACGCCGCCGAGCTGGTGCCCGGTCCCGGCGAGGTGGTCGTCCGCCCGGTGCACGTCGGGATCTGCGGCACCGACCTGGAACTGCTGGCGGGCGCCGCCGATCCGGCCTACGTGCGGTACCCGCTGGTTCCCGGGCACGAGTGGTCGGGCGTCATCGAGGCCGTCGGCCCGGGCGTGACCGGGCTCGAACCCGGGCAGCGCGTGATCGCGGAGGGGATCATCCCGGACCGGGTCTGCGAGCAGTGCGTGCGGGGCAACACGAACCTGTGCGCCGTCTACGACGAGCTCGGTTTCACCCGCGCCGGGGCCGCCGCCGACCAGGTTCTTCTCCCGGCCCAGATCGTGCACGCGCTCGGCGACTCGGTGAGCCTGCTCGAGGCGGCGCTGGCCGAGCCCGCCGCTGTCGCCTGGCGCGCGATCGGCCGCGGGCGGCCGCGGCCAGCAGAGCGCGTCGCGGTCGTCGGAGACGGAACGCTCGCGCTGATCGCCGCCCACCTGCTCGCCCTGTACTCTCCCGCCGAGCTGATCGTCGCCGGGCTGCGCCCGGCCCAGGCGGGACTGGCCGCCGAACTCGGCGCGACCGGGTTCTCGGCGGGCGACCCGGGCGGGCGCTTCGACCTGGTGGTCGAGGCGGCGGGCACCGCGGGGGCGGTGGAGCGCGCGATCGCCCTGGCCCGCCGCGGCGGCCGTGTGGTGCTCATGGGCCTGGCCGGGAGCGGCGTCACGGCCAGGTTCCCCATCGATGACGTGGTCAACAACGACCTGCAGATCAGCGCGAGCTTCTCGTACACCTCCGCGGCCTGGGCCGAGGTCACCGCGCTGCTGCGCTCCGGGCGGCTCAGGCTCGCCCCGCTGGTCACCCACCGGTTCCCGCTTGACGCATACGAGGAGGCTTACGAGGTGCTCAGGGAAAGCTCAGGCCCGAGGGGCAAGGTCATGCTGGACGTGAACGGGGAGACCCGATGACCCGCGTGCTCGAGGCCGAAGTCGTCGTGGCGGGCGGGTTCGAGCTGGGCGAGGGACCGGTCTGGGACGCGAGCCGAGGTCTGCTTCGCTGGGTGGACATCCTCGCCGGATACGTCCACGCGCTCGATCCGGCCACCGGCGCCCGTTCCTGGTTCGAGGCCGGCGACTCGGTCGGCGCCGTAGGACTGACCCGGAGCGGCCGGCTGGTGCTCGCGCTGACGGACGGGTTCGCGCTGGTCGATCACGACGGCGAACGGCTGACCCGCGTGCCCGGGTTCAGCGTCGACCGGAACGCGCTCAGGTTCAACGACGCCAAGCCGGACCCGTGGGGGAGCTTCTGCGCGGGCACGATGGCGTGGGACGAATCCGGCCACCCACCCGGGAGCCTGTACCGGCTCGCCCCGGACGGCACGGTCACCGAGCTGTTCGGCGACGTCGGCCTGTCCAACGGCCTGGACTGGTCCGACGACCGGAGGCTGTTCTACTTCGCCGACAGCAACAGCGGGCGGGTGGACGTGTTCGACACCGACCCGGACACCGGCGCGCTGAGCGGCCGCCGGCCGTTCGTGACCGTGCCGGGCGCCGACGGCGTACCCGACGGCCTCACCCTCGACGCCGAAGGCTGCCTCTGGCTGGCCGTCTGGGACTCAGGCGAGCTGCGCCGCTACACGCCCGACGGCCGGCTCGACACGGTGGTCCGCCTCCCGGCTCGCCAGGTCACCTGCCCCGCCTTCGGCGGTGACGATCTGGGCACGCTCTACATCACCACCGCCCGCGAGGGCTACACCGAAGCCGAGCTGGACGAGCAGCCGCACGCGGGCGACGTCTTCGCCTGCGTCCCCGGCGTGACCGGCCGCCCGCCGTTCCTTTTCGATGCCTGAGACGCTCGGGACCGGTAACGTCGCTTCCCCTATCCGCGGCCCGGGCCGGTAACATCGCGTGGCGTGACACCTCACCCATCGCCGTCGCCGCTGGCCGAGCTCCTGGACGGGTACCAGCCGGAGGGCGAGGCGGAGACGGCCGACCTACGGCGCACCCGGGTGCTGGCCGGCACCGCCGGCGACCCGTGGCGGCGCGACCTGCCGCTGCACGTCACGGCGTCGGCGCTGATCGTGCACCCGCCCACCGGCAGGGTCCTGCTCCGCTGGCACCAGCGGCAGCAGGCCTGGCTCCAGGTCGGCGGGCACGGCGACCCGGGCGAGAGCGATCCGCTGGCTATCACCCTGCGAGAGGCAGGCGAGGAGACCGGCCTGCCCGATCTGGTGCCATGGCCGGACGCGCGGCTACGCCAGCTGGTCATCGTCGGCGTCCCGGCGGGTAACGGCGAGCCGGGACACGAGCACGCGGACCTGAGGTACTTCCTGGCGACCGGGGTCCCGGATGACGCCCGCGCCGAGAACGAGCACGTCCCGCTGCGGTGGCTGTCCCTGGCCCAGGCGCGTGAGGTCACCTCCGAGGCCAACCTGAGGGAGGCCCTGACCCGTCTTGAGCGGCTGCTGCCGGCCGGGCCCGGCTAGCCGCGCTAACAGGCCGGGCTGATGTTGTTAGCCCCGTTTACCTGGTCGAAGTCGCCGTAGTTGTTCAGCACGCCGTCCCCGCCGGACCACTGCCACATCAGGTCACAGGCCGCCGGGGCGCTGGCGAACCAGCTCGGGCTCGCGCCGGAGGCGCTGAACCCGGCCGGGAAGCTGAGCTGGGCCTGCTCGGTGGTGAAGGTCCATTCGGCCGCGCCGGTAATCGCCTCGCTGCCGAAGATCCCGCTCCACGAGGCGTACGACGAGCCGCCCGCCGAATAGACCCCGGCCGAGTAAGGCGAGTTGTTGTCAATGTAGGTGACGAAGCCGAGGTAGGTGGCATAGTCCACGTTCGGGGCGACGTATTCGGCCTGGACATTGTTACCGCACGGGCCGTTCCAGACGGTATTCCATCCGTTCTCGTCCGGCGCTACGCCATTGTTCTCGATATCCATGAATATGTAACGGAAGTTGAAGAAAAGGCCGGAAATCTCCGAGACGGCCGCTTCGGCCTGCTCCTCGCCCCAGGTCATGGCCTCCGACGCTGTGCCGTTGTATTTCGGGTCGCGGCCGGGTCCTGCCGCGAACCAGTACCCGGCGGCGCCGATACCCACGCCGTACTGCACGATGTTGTCGTTCGCCATGTTGTAGTTGCCCTGATCCCAGGCGAGCCCGCTTGTCGTGCAGCCCTGCCAGTTCTCGTACGAGCCCAGTTCCCCGACGTACTCCCCGTAGGGGCCGTCCGTGCTGCTGCAGTCACCGTTAACGGGCTCGGTGTAGGGTCCGTTGCCGCACGCGTCAGGCGCGGAGCTGTCGGTCCCGTAGAAATAGCCTGGGGTATCGTTGCCCGCCGTGGCCGTCGACCGGCCCCCGCGGATCGCCTGGAGCGCCCCGCGCGCGATCGTCATCGTCGTCCGGCCGGGACCGCCGGGCAAGAACGAGAGGATCCGCGGCGCCGCGCAGATGCTGACCGGCGTGGTGACGCCGGCCTCGCGGCCGGGTCCCCGGGCCGCATCCGACGCGTAGATCGTCACCGCGGTCACCCGCTGGCAGGCCGGGCCGGCCTTCTTGGCTCCGGCTGGGCGTGCCGACCGAGGCGCGAGGACCGCGATAGCCACGGCCGCGCCCTTACGCAGGGTCAGCGCCGTGCGCTGCCTCGCGCCGCGCTCGTAGGTCGTCAGCAAGGCCCGTTCCGCCCGGAGCGCGGCGGTATCGGCGAAGATCTTGGCCACCCGGTCCGCGTCACCCACGGAGTGGACCTGCACGGTCGGCCAGGTTGTGGCCAGCACGCACGTGGGGCCCGAGTTCGCGAGGCGGACTTCGATGACGGAACCGTCGGCCTGCGATGAGGTGGAGGTGACCCGGGCCCGCAGGTCTGCGATCGCGCACACCGCCGGCTCCGCAGCGGTGCTCACCGTGAACGGCGGCGGAGCCGCCGAGACCGACAGCGCGCTGATGTCGCGGGTCAGGGTCTGCTCGGCGTAGAACGGGGACAGTTGCAGCCGCCCGCCCACGCACGGGGCGAACGAGCTGGCTGGCTCGCCGACCGTCACCGGGCCACCGGCTCCGGGCAGGGTCAGCCCGAGCGTCCACCTGGGGACGCACCGGGAGGTGGTGGCCGGGGAGATCGCGGTCACGACGCCGGTCTGCCCCGGCCACAGCACGATCCGCGCGTCGGGGATGACCGCGAGGTTGCTGGCCTGCGCGTCGGTGACCGTGGTGGCGACCGGCTTTCCCTTGGGCGTCCGTACCGCGATCCGCGGCCAGCCGCGCAGCGAACAGGCCGTGCTCCCCGTGTTGCGGAACAGCAGGTTCCAGGCCTGCTTGCCCATCCCTTGCGCGGGGTCACCCTTGATCGCGACCGGCACGCTGATGTGCAGGTCACTGGCCTGGCACGTTGCCGCACCAGAAGCCCGGCCGAGGGCCAGCGGAGCCGACAGGGCCGTCGCCGGACCGGCGGTGAGCGCGACGGCGCCCACCGTGGCGATGATCGCCCACAGCGCCGTGCGCGGCGGGCGGGTACTTCGGGCCATGGTCGGGAACCTCCGGCGGGCAGCTGACGAGCGCGGGCGGGCGGGGGCGGCTGCGGGTGGCGGCTTAGTGGGTTCTAGGCCGCTCGGCAATAGGCGACGGATGTCATCTGGTGACCATCCGGCTTCATATGCGGTTAATGGAGTTGTGTTCTGACGATTACGCAAAGTGCCGATCATCAGATTCATCTAGAGTGGGCGATCACACCCATCGTTGAGCATGTCGGGTCGCTCCTGTTTTACCGACGGATTCCCGCCCGGTCGAGCCGACACGCCGCTGCTTTGTCCAGAAATCATCGGGTCTGTCCCAGGCGCCTCCCCGCGGCCGACGCGCCGCGCCGCGCCCTTACCCGACCCCGCGGTCCACGGCAGGCCATCTCCGTGTGAACCGATCGAACCCCATCCGGCCTGCGGCGACGCGCACTAATCCCTTCGCAGGGGAAAGCCAAATCGTGTGGCCGAACCCATAATCCGGGAAAGGCGTGACCGTATCCCGAATGCGCGCCCCGGCGACTACACCAAGCCAGACGGAAGTTATTCCGTGTTATTAATGAGGCAGTGCTGTACTGCCACCCGAGCAATCTCCGGGGAACTGAATGGGGCTTGTGGCCCACAAGGCCCGTCTATCGCTGCTTGTGGCCCACAAGCCCCGTTACCCGAGTATCCAAGCCCCGTTACCGGCCCGCCAATCCCGACTGCAGCGCCGGGAAACTCAGGCGCTGTCGAGCTGCTCCCTAACCGCGCGCAGGCGGTCGGGGCGCTCGGCGGCGAAGCGCTCGAGCGCGGCCAGGATGTGCGCCTCGTCGAGGTGCGCCTCCGCGATGACCTCGCTGACGGAGCCGCCGGTGCGCCACCGGTCGTCCCAGTCGGACGACAGGGAGTACTCCCTGACCAGGGGACCGTCGGCCCAGTCCCGCATCAGCTTGAACGCGCCGTTGGTGATGACCATCGCGTCCAGCCCCCCGGCGGATCCCGTGACCGACCGCCGGTACTCCGGGCTCTGCCGCGCGAACAGCTGCGGGCTGATCGCCGCGACGATCCGCACGTTGATCCCCCGGGCGTCGAGTTCCGGCAGCAGGCGCACGAGGTTCGCCGTCGGCAGCGTGCCGCGGATGAAGACCGTCCCGCCCTTAGGCTGGTCCGGCCGGTACTCGCGCATCACGTACGCGCCGCGCGCGGCGGCCAGGTAGGACGGGATCCCCAGCGCCTCCCGGTCGGGTATCTCCACCGCCGGGCGGGTCAGGTGCAGGGCCACGATCGGGACGTCGAGGGAGAAGGCGGCGCCGAGCAGCACCGGCACCTCGTTGTACTCCCACGGGTGCAGGTCGATGACGTGCCCTTCGGGGAAGAGCTGGGTGACCCCGATGGAGAAGATGCCGAAGTGCGTGCGCGAGTCCTCGGCCGTCTCGGGCCCGGAGTGCCCCGCGATCCACAGCAGCTTGCCGACCCTGAGCTCGCAATCCTGGGCCAGCTGGCTGAACAGCCGGATCGGCCCGTACTTGAGGTACGAGAACGAGCCGTACGTCGAGCACGCGCCCCAGAACCCGTCGAAGTCGCTGAACGGGTCCGCGGCCAGGTTGACCGTGGCCAGCCCGGCCATCATCCCGGCGTTGGTGAACTCGGTGATCTCGGTCGGCAGCAGCGCCCCGGTCGGATTCTCGACCCGCTCGTACCAGCCGGTGCCGGGCAGCCCGGCGTAGTCCTGGCCGAACCCGGCGATGTTGGTGGACTCGGCCAGGTCGGCCGAGGCCGCGATGAACAGCGGCCGCCCGTACTCGGCCAGCGCCAGCGAGTTCACGTACGCGCCCCAGGCGGCCAGGCCGGCCCGGTTCGGGGCCTTCTCGCCCGGCTTCTTCCACATGCTGTCCGGGTAGTTCGCCACGTCGAAGATCCGCCGGTCGGAGAACACCCCGGTCGAGCCGAGGCGGAATCCGTCCACCGCGTCAGGCACGGTCGAGGCGATGGCAGAAAGCCGGTCCGACAGCCACGTCACCAGGTCCTCGTCGCGGCGCAGCACGCTCATCGCGACGCGCAGGTTCGCGGCGGCCTGCGCCTGCACCGCGGCCGGGTCCGCGGGCGCGGGGGAGTCCACGCCCTCGTAGGTCACGCCGTACCGGGCCATGAACTGCTTCCGCACCGCCCAGAACTGCTCGGCGTTCATCGGCCAGGGCGTGCCGTGGCTCGCCGCGCCCTCCTTGCCGTAGCCGCGGCCCTTTACCGTACGGAACCACGCCATGGTGGGAACCAGGCCAGAGCCGGAACCGCACGCCGCCTCCAGCATCGTCCTGGTGACCGGCCCCCACTGCATGCCGTGCTCGGTGCCCAGGACCCGCCAGCCGTAGGGCGCGAACCAGTCCACGGGCGTGCCGGCCACCACGCTGGAGGCGGGCCGCGGATCGATCCCGAAGTCGTTCCAGTCGACACAGAAGACCAGGTTGTCCAGGCCGAGGCCCCACGCGCTGTTCTTCGTCTCGTGCGCCGAACCCGGGGTGAGCCCGCCCTCGCCTTCGAACACGAACACCTTCACCTGCCCCGCGCCCGCCAGGTGCAGGCTGAGCGCCTCGCCGGCGGCCGGCGGCATCCCGTGCCCGGACGGGCCGGTGTTGAACTTCAGGAACAGCGTCCTGCCTTCCATCTCCGCGTGCCCGGGCAGGCCGCCGTTCCGGCGCAGCCGGAGCAGCCACTCCCAGGTCAGGGCCCAGCGGCCGTCGTCGGGGAAGGCGAACTCCGGGTCACCAGTGCGCTCGTACCGAGCCCGGACCGCCTCGTTGAGCACCGCGAGCGTGGCATACACCAAGGGCACCGTGTGCCCCGCGGACAGCACGAAACGGTCGCCGAACCTCCGCCACGGCCGCAGCAGGTCCCAGCGCATGGCACCGGAAAGCAGCAGGGCCAGCATCATGTGCACCTTGGACCGCGACCCGCCCGGGTGCCCGCTCTGACGGTAGTTGAGGGACAGGTCGATGCACTCGTCGACGAGGTCCTTGACCACCTCGTAGCGGGCGAAATCGGTCTTAGCCGCCGCGAACAAATGCCCGACATCCAGCTCGCTGCCCGATCGTGCCGCGGGCCACACCCCTGTGCTGTCGGACATCCCCGCACCTCCTTGTGCTCTGGATACACCAGACTGACTCGTCCGGCGGCCCGGCGGCAAGGTCAGAACACTCCAGACTCTTACCGCCAATCTGTCACAGTCTTATCATCGGGCCATGACTGACTTCCGGCTCGCAGACCGCATGTCCAGGCTCGGCACCGAGTCCGCCTTCGAGGTACTCGCCCGGGCCAAGGCCCTGGAGGCCACCGGGAAAGCCGTCATCCACCTGGAGATCGGCGAGCCCGACTTCCCGACCGCCGACCACATCGTCGAGGCGGCGGTCGAGGCCTTGCGGGGCGGGCACACGCACTACGTGCCCGCGCCGGGCATCCCGCCGCTGCGCGAGACAGTCGCCAACTTCCTCGAGCGCACCGGCCGGATGAAGACGACCCCGGATCGCGTCGTGGTGACCCCGGGCGCCAAGCCGATCATGTTCTTCACCATCCTCGCCCTGTGCGGCGAGGGGGACGAGGTGCTCTACCCGGACCCCGGGTTCCCGATGTACGAGTCCATCACCGCGATGGCCGGCGCGACCCCCGTCCCGATCCCGCTGCGCGAGGCCAACAGCTTCCGGATCGACGTCGACGAACTCGCCGGGCTGATCACCGACCGGTCCAAGCTGCTCATCATCAACTCGCCGCACAACCCGTGCGGCAGCGCGCTGACCCGCGAGGACTGCGAGGCGATCGCCGGACTCGCGCTGCGGCACGACCTGACCGTGCTCACCGACGAGGTCTACTGGGCGATCCGCTACGGCCCCGGCAGTGCTAGCCCGGGGGGACAGCCCCCCGGCACCCCCCGCCATGCCAGCGTCCTCGATGTGGACGGGATGGCCGAACGCACCATCCTGCTCGACGGCTGGTCCAAGACCTTCGCGATGACGGGCTGGCGGCTCGGCTTCGGCGTCTTCCCGGCCGCCCTGGTCGAGCCCGTCACCAGGCTGGCGATCAACTCGGTCTCGTGCACGTCGGCGTTCAGCCAGTACGCGGCGATGGCGGCCCTGGAGGGCCCGTGGGACGGGGTCGACCGGATGGTCGAGGAGTTCCGCCGCCGGCGCGACATCATCGTCGCGGGCCTGAACGACATCCCGGGCATCACCTGCCTGGAGCCTCACGGCGCGTTCTACGTGTTCCCGAACATCAGGGGGACCGGCCTGACCGCCGCCGAACTCGCGGCCAGGCTCCTCGCCGACGGCGGCGTGGCGGCCCTGTCCGGCACCGCCTTCGGCCCGTACGGCGAGGGCTACCTGCGCCTGTCCTACGCGAACTCGGTGGAGAACATCAAGGCCGCCCTGGACATCATCAGGGACCAGCTGAGCTAGTAACTCCGCTAGCTGCTCGTCTTCGTCTATCTCGAGGAATGCTTCGGCGGCCGCCGCCATCGACAGGTCACCGGGCTGCAGCCCCTCGTTCGGACCTGGGGGAGCGGCGTTCGGATTGATCTTTACCCAGGGCGGCAGCGCCGGCTCGGACCAGACGACCTTGCCGCGCTTGCGGAGGACCCAGCGCCTAACTCTGACCATGCCCGCCTATCTACCCACCACGTCATCGTTAACCGTGGCAGGCCGCATGACCTCCGCATCAGGCGGCCGCTGGACGCCGTGGCCGGTCACGGCCACGTAACCGACCAAGATCAAGACGATGATCGTCGTGTACAGCGCCACCGGGCCGTCGCCGTAGTTGGCGCCGCTGATCGAGTGCGGCTTGCTGAGGTAGTCGGCGAACGAGGCGCCCAGCGGGCGGGTGATCACGTAGGCGAACCAGAACGCCACGACGGAGTTCAGCCTGAAGCCCTTCCAGGCCACCGCCGGGATCAGGATGATGAAGAAGAACATGACCCCGGACGCCAGGTAGCCCAGGTGCAAGGACGTGGCGGTGAAGTCCCCCAGCGCGGTGCCCTCGGCGAACGTGGCGAACACCACGCACCAGTAGTAGATCTCCCGGCGCTGGGTGTAGATGCTGTGGATCGACAGCGTGCGCTCGCTGCGGTACCAGAGCCAGAACACCACGGCGAGCACGACCGCCCACAGCACGGTGGTCCCCGCGTAGGGGATCCCGATGAACAGGTGCATGGCGTCGGCCACGCCGGTGCCGAAGATCGCGATGGCGTAGGCCAGGAACCAGTACGCGAACGCCACGTAGCGCCGGGTCCGGAACTGCCAGATCAGGGCGACGAGGAAGAGCCCGGCCTCGATGACGCCGGCCTCCAGCCGGCTGCCCAGGTCTAGAGCCAGGTAATCCGAGGTGGCCTCGCCGCCGGCGGTGGTCAGGATCTTGAGCACCCAGAACATGAAGGTGATCTCGGGGACCTTGGCCGCGACGGGCTCGGGGAACAGGCTGCCGCGTCGGTGGCTCGCCATGAACTCAACTCCCGATGTCTTGGCTGGCGATCAGGACCGGATGCCGGGCTGCCTGTCGCGAGTGCCGGGCGCGCACGCGTGGGCGGGGACTCGGGCGGCTGGCTTCACCTTCGCGATGTGCACCAGGCTGTTGTAGGTGACCAGGGCGATAGCCAGGTGCATCGCCATCAGGACCGCGACGGCGCGGCCTGGAGCGCCCCCATGAAGGATATAGAGGTCCGGCAGCCAGAGCACGAGGGTGACCAAGATAGCCAGGCGGAAGAACAGCCAGCGCGGTTCGGAGCTGATCCGGGTGACCACGGGCCAGGCCAGGCAGGCGATCACCACGCCGATGATGGTCAGCTTGGCGTAATCGGAGAACTGGAAGTGACCGTAGCCCCTGGTCGAGGGGAAGACCCTCGTGCCGATCACCACCAGCAGGGCGTCGGCGGCCAGCGACCCGACGACGGAGACGGCCAGCGCGGCCGCCACCCAGCCAAGCGCAGGTTGCCGGAAGGGCGGGTTGAAGTCGACCCGGGCCAGGCGCAGCGCGCGGTCGAGCAGCATCGGTCGTTCAGCAGGCACGGTCCCCTCCAGGCGCTGGCGATGACCAAAGCTGAAGGCTATGCGGTGCCGACCTCGCTACGGGATAGCCCAGAGGAGGAAATCCGGACCGGTCGCCTCATCCTCAGGTCGGACGCCGACCGGGCACATCGCCCATGACCAGCGACGATGGCATCCGCCCGGCCAGAAAGGCCGAACGCCACCCGGTACGCTGCCGGTACGAGAGCACGAAGGACACCATGATCGAGATCCCCGCCTGGACCGGGCAGACGGCCCTCCAGCCCCCCGATGAGATCACCCGCAGCCTGTTCGGCCGCGGCCGCCAGCTGGCGCGTGCCTACCCGCTCGCGATCGACGCCCTGGCCGCGGTGGTCCTCCTGGCGCTGTGCACGGCCTGGCTGGCGCAGTCCCCGTTCGCCACCCTCCGCGCGGGCATCATCCAGGCGGCGCTGCTGGCCCTGATCGCCGTCCGCCGGGTCTGGCCGGTGCCGGTGTTCCTGCTGACCTGCGCTATCGCCTTCGCCCAGTGGCTGCTGGGCTTCCCGCTCCTCGGAGACGTGGCGGTGCTGATCGCGCTCTACACGGTGGCGGCCCACGAATCCCGGACCAGGGCGCTGCTTGCGGCCGCGGTGACGCAAGCCGGAGCCGTCATGGCGGCGGTCCGGTGGGAGCCGGCCGGGAAGCTGGGCTCGCTGCTCTTCCTCACGGCCACGGTCGTGGCCGCGCTGTTCGCCGGGCTGACGGCCGCCTCGGGGAGCCGGTACCTGGCCTGGATGGACGAGCGCGCCCGGCGGCTTGCCTTCGAGCGGGACCAGCAGGCCACGATCGCGGCGGCCGCCGAGCGGACCCGGATCGCCAGGGAGCTCCACGACATCGTGTCCCACAGCCTGTCGGTGGTGATCACCCTGGCCGACGCCGCGGCGCTGGTCAGCCGAACCGAGCCAGGCCGCGGCACCGAGGCGATGTCCGAGGTGTCCGAGGTCGGCCGTCAGGCGCTGTCGGACATGCGGGCCATGCTCGGCGTGCTGCGCACCGATGAGCCGTCGGCTAGGCACCCGCAGCCCCCGCAGCCCGGCGTCGCCCAGCTCGGTGAGCTCGTGGAGCGGATCCGGGCGACGGGGCTGGCCATCGATCTCGCCGTCGAGGGCAGCCCCTTCCCGCTGGGAGCCGCCGCCGAGCTGTCGGCCTACCGTATCGTCCAGGAAGCGCTGACCAATACGCTCCGCCACGCCGCGGCCACGCACGCGACGGTCACGATCAGCTACGACGAGCCGCAGGTGAGCGTCCAGGTGACCGACGACGGCCGCCGCGCCGCCGCGGAGAATCCGCAGGCCGCTGCAGAGGGACACGGTATCGACGGCATGCGCGAGCGGGCGGCCCTGCACGGCGGCTCCCTGCGCGCGGGCCCGGCGGCGGACGGCGGCTGGCTGGTCGAGGCGACGCTGCGCCCCCGGGCGGCGGCACCCCGATGAGCATCTCCGTGCTGCTCGCCGACGACCAGCCGCTGCTGCGGCGGGGCTTCCGGATGATCCTGGAGGCCGAGGGCGGCCTGACCGTGGTCGGCGAAGCGGGGGACGGCGACGAGGCCGTCGACCTCGCCGGCCGGCACGCGCCTGACGTCGTGCTGATGGATATCCGGATGCCGGGCACCGACGGCATCGAGGCGACCCGGCGTATCACCGCCACCAACGCCGAGGTCCGTGTGCTGGCCCTGACCACGTTCGACCTGGACGAATACGCCTTCGGCGCGCTGCGGGCCGGGGCCAGCGGCTTTCTTCTCAAAGACGTGCGCCCGGCGGAACTCGTGGCGGCCATCAGGACGGTCGCGGCGGGGGACGCGGTCGTCTCGCCCCGGGTTACCCGCCGGCTGCTGGAGGAGTACGCCCAGGTTCTTCCGCTTTCCGACGGACAGCGGGCGCAGCGCTACCCCCGGCTGGCCGCCCTGACCGAGCGCGAGCACGAGGTCCTGGCCGCGGTGGCCCAGGGCCTGTCCAACACCGAGATCGCCGCCGCCCTGGTCGTATCCGAGGCGACGGTGAAGTCTCACGTCGGGCGCATCCTGGCCAAGCTCGGGCTGCGGGACCGCGTCCAGGTCGTGGTGCTGGCCTACGAAGCCGGGCTCGTCCAGCCCGGCGCCTGGCGCGCGCCAGCCAAGCGGAGCCAGCGAAGCTGAGTCATGGAGGCGGAGACGGGAATCGAACCCGTATACAGGGCTTTGCAGGCCCTTGCCTAAGCCACTCGGCCACTCCGCCGCAAGGGCAATCAGGGCCCTCCGAGCGGACGACGGGATTCGAACCCGCGACCCTCACCTTGGCAAGGTGATGCTCTACCAACTGAGCCACGTCCGCGCGCACCTGGGGCGCGTTCAGAACTGTAGCCTATCCTGCCGCCCGCGCAAATTCAGGCGGCCCGCGACGCTTCGACGCCGGTCGAAACGTACATGGGCTAGCGTCGGACCATGACCGCGGACGCCGTCCCCTACGACACCGACATCGCCGGCGCCGCCGCCCTGATCGCGGACCCGACCCGGGCCGCCATGCTGCGCGCGCTGGTCTGCGGCCGCCCGCTGGCGGCCGGCGAGCTGGCCCGGCTGGCCGGGGTGAGCGCCGCGACGGCCAGCTTCCACCTGGCCAAGCTCCTCGAGGGGAACATGATCGCGGTGGCCAGGCAGGGCCGGCACCGCTACTACCGCCTGGCCGGCCACGAGGTCGCCGCGGCGCTCGAGGCGATCGGCCTTATCAGCGCCCCGCTGCCGGTCCGCAGCCTGCGTCAGTCCCGCGAGGCCGCCGCCCTCGCGCAGGCCCGCACCTGCTACGACCACCTGGCGGGCCGGGCGGGCGTGGAGCTACTGGAGGTGATGCTCGCCCGCGGCGTGCTCGAAAAAGATCAACAATCATCATCCCGAACGAGTAGTGCTGACACCTTCGGGTCTCGCTTCGAGGTCACCGGGGCCGGAGCGAAAACCCTTGGCTCGTTCGGCATCGATATCGGCGAAGTACGGCGCTCCCGTCGTCACTTCGCCGGGGAGTGCATCGACTGGACCGCGCGCCGCGGGCACCTGAACGGCGCGCTGGCCGCCGCCGTCACCACCCGGCTGTTCGAGCTCGGCTGGATCGAGCGCGGCCTGCGCCGCCGCAGCGTGCTGATCACCCCGGCGGGCGCGGTCGGCCTGGCCGACACGTTCGGCTTCCGGGCCGGCTAGGGTGCAGCGCGCCCGCGCGCTCTGACTTGCGACTTTCGCTGTTGCCTAAATGTCCTTGACCTGATGATGTCACTTACCTAGCATAGTGATATCACTTTCAAGGAGGCGGTGAGCCAGATGCGTCACGGGGCAAGATCGTTCATCTCAATGTCTGTGCTGGTCTCGGTAACTATGCTGGTCGCGGCCTGCAGCGGGAGCAGCAGCCCGCCGCCGGTCAGCACGACGTACCATGGCGCGGCGGCGCCGTCGGGGTCCTGGCCGTATCCGGACGCGGACCTCGCCAACACCAGGGTCGCGCCGGCCTCGGTGATCTCGGCGGCCAACGTGTCCAGCCTGCGCGAGGCCTGGACGTTCAAGCTGACGGGCACGGCCGCGGCCGGCGTCTCCTACACCGGCTCGATGACCGCGCCGCCGGTCGTACAGAACGGCGTCGTGTACATACAGGACCAGTACGCCAACGTCTACGCGGTGGCGCTCGCCACGGGCAAGCTGAAGTGGGAGTACCAGGTAGGCATCGCGGAGAAGAGCGGGCCAGGGCCGGACGGAGTGGCGGTCGCTGGTGGCGCGGTGTACGGGACCTCCTCGAATACGGTCTTCGCGCTGAACGCGACGACCGGCAAGACGATCTGGGTGGACAGCAGCCTGCTGAACAGCGGCCAGGGGTCGTTCGAGATCCAGCCGCAGGTGGCGGACGGGCGGGTCTACGTGGCCAGCGCGTACGGCTCAGGACCGGGCGGCGGGCTGATACTGGCGCTGAACCCGTCAAACGGTGCCGTGCTCTGGAAGTTCAACACGGTCATCGGCCAGGGAACGGCCGTGCAGGCTCTCGGCGTCGGCTCGGGCGGTGCCTGGGAACCGCCGCTCGTCGGGAGCGACGGCTCGGTGACGTTCGGCATCGGGAACCCCTACCAGACCATCGGCGAGGCCATCGCGCATCCGTCGCGGGACCTCTACACCGACAGCGCGGTGAACCTGAACGCGGCGACCGGGAAGCTGCGCTGGTACTACCAGGCCGTCCCGAACGACTTCGCGGACCACGACCTGCAGGCGTCGCCGATCTCGGCTTCCATCGGCGGGGTCCCG
>DATJQX010000059.1:0-88401 GCA_035505275.1 Streptosporangiaceae bacterium
GCATACCCGATTCCGCGGCCGCGACGAGGGGACATGAGGGAAGAACATGAGGGAAGAAACGGTCGCAGGCGGCATCCTGGCCCGCCAAGATGCCCGGATCGAGCACCGTGGCCTGCGCGTCACGTATTAACCAACGGGATCATCTCTGGCGACAAATCCCCGGGTCAACAAAAGGTGGACGCGCTCAGTCGTCGGGTACATCAGTGGCGGGATTACAATCGCACGTGGCTTAGCTCTAACCTTGGAGGCGAAGCGGCCGAAGAGTACCAGTCGACTTCGACGCATTACTATGCTGGCGGCGCGGACGATCCCAGGCTAAACTTGCGGTGGCTGGGAGAAGAGTAGCGGCCATCGGCCCGGTTCCCGTGCATGGCGCGCGCCACGATGCATACGCGTTCGAAGCATCCGGGCTGAAGGAAATGCTGGAGAATTCCATGACCGCAGGTAATACAGGAGGCGACCTCGGGTACGTCGGGGTCGATGGCATCATGATCGTCCCGTTCAAGCGGCTCAGCGGAACAGAACTTCTCGATTGGCAGCGTGCATTCAACGCAGCCTTCAGCAAAATACGGTCCGCTGTCGAGCACGCCGTGGCAAAGGTGAAGACATGGCGGATGCTCAGCGAGGAAGGAGGTCGCTACCGCTGCCCGATCAGCAAGTTCGCGAGCATGCTGGAAGCTGGGCTGACGATCTGATCCTGAGTCCGAACCCCGCCTACCGGCCGCCGGTCCCCGCGCAACCGTCGACCATGGGCCTTGACGACACCGTCCCGGATACCTGCCCGTACCCGGGTCTTGTGGCGTTCGAAGCCGATCAGGCGCAGTGGTTCTTCGGCCGTGAACAGCTGACTGCCGAGGTCATCACGAGGCTGGCGGGGCGGCTGGCAGATGGCGGGCCGCTGGCCGTCGTCGCTCCCTCCGGCACCGGAAAATCGTCGCTGCTGCGGGCTGGGCTGGTGCCTGCTCTCGCCCGCGGTGAGCTGTCCGCTCCAGGGTCACGCCGCTGGCCGCGTATCGTGCTGACCCCGGGTCCGCACCCCTCCTTTGCGCTCGCCACTCAGGTCGCTCCGCTTCTTGGCGTGGACCCGGCGGTGGTTGAGTACAGCATCGTGCACGAGTCTGGCGAGTGCACGGACATCTTCCGCGCCGTCCTGGAAGCGCACGCGGCCGGCCAAGACACGGCGGGTGCTCGCGTTGTGCTGGTGGTCGACCAGTTCGAGGAGGTCTTCACGCTCTGCGAGGACGCCGCGGAGCGTGATGCGTTCATCGAGTTGCTTCAGGTACTTACATCGGGTACCTCCGGAGCCGAGCCGACCTGCCTTGCGGTACTCGGGCTCCGGGCGGACTTCTACGGTCAGTGCGCGGTCTTCCCGCAGTTGCGCGACGCGCTGGAGCGCGAGCAGGTCTTCGTGGGGCCCATGTCGGCGGCTGAGCTGAGAGCGGCTATAGAACGGCCCGCCCAGGCGGTGGGCATGGGGCTTGAGCCGGGGCTAACCGAGCTCCTGCTCCGCGATATCGGCGCGGGTAAGGACGGCGACGGCGAATCCCCCGCAGGCGCCTACGAGGCCGGCAGGCTGCCGTTGATCGCGCATGCCCTGCGGGTAACGTGGGAGCACCGGGCTGGACGGGTGCTGACTGTCGCTGGCTACACGGATACCGGCGGGATCGGGCATGCCATCGCGAATACCGCGGAACGCACGTATGCTGGCCTGTCCCAGGCCACCCAGCAGGCCACCCGTTCACTGTTCCTTCGGCTGGTCAAGCTCGGCGATGAGGCGCAGGACACCCGCCGCAGCGTCAGCAAGGCGGAACTGCTAAGTCACAGCCTCGCGGGCACAAATGCAGAGGACGCCCTGCAGGCGTTCACCCAGGCACGGCTGCTGACCATCAGCAAGGACAGCATCCAGATCAGCCACGACGCCCTGCTGCGGGCATGGCCCCGGCTGCAGCAGTGGATAAACAGCGACCGGGTCGGCAACCTGCTCGGCCAGCAGCTAGCGGACGACGCGACGGCATGGGAAAGGTCCGGGCACGACAACTCCGCCCTGCTCAGGGGCAGCCGCCTGGACACCGCCCTCAGCTGGGCCCGTGACCGTACCGGCGATGGCGGTGAGAGCCCTGTCGTAAAAAGCTTCCTCCGCGAATCCCGGCGCCAGCAGGCCCGGGCCGGACACATCCGGCGCGCGGCAGTAGCGGTGCTCGCCGTCGTCGCACTCGTCGCCGCGGGCACGGCCTGGTTCGCCGTCAGGCAGCGCAGCGCCGCGGAGGCCAGCAGCCGCGAGGCCATTCTCAACCAGGTCACTGCGGAAGCAGACGAGGCCGCCGGCACCGACTCGTCTGTGTCCGCTGAGCTGAATGTCCTCGCCTACCAGATGAAGCCGTCGACATCGGACACCACCTATACCAAGCTGATCAGCGCACAGGACACGCCGTTGGCGAGCGTGCTGCCGGTCGCCTCGGGCATCCCGTACAGCATCGCCTACAGCCCGAATGGGGACATCCTGGCCGCCGCTACCAGCACCGGCGTCCAGCTCTGGAATGCCAGGTCGTCGCCGCTGCCCCGGCCGCTCGGCGCTCCGTGGCCGGTCCGCTCGGGCACGGCGGACGGCATCGCGTTCAGCCCGGCTGGTGACATCCTGGCCGCC
The DNA here is from genome assembly GCA_035505275.1 of Streptosporangiaceae bacterium. GTDB lineage: Bacteria > Actinomycetota > Actinomycetes > Streptosporangiales > Streptosporangiaceae > Palsa-504. The sequence goes on from DATJQX010000059.1 coordinate 2,645, forward strand.
GCGACCGGCACCGGCGTCCAGCTGTGGTACATGAGCCCCGCATCGGCCCCCCGGCCCGGTCTCATGCTGCCCGTCGGCCCGGGTGGCGCGGACAGCGTCGCGTTCAGCCCGGCTGGTGACATCCTCGCCGTCGCGGCCGGTACCGGGGTCGAGCTCTGGAACCTCAGCGCGTCCGCCCATCCCGTGCTGATCAGCACCCTGCAGTCGAAATCGGCCGGTCCCGTCAACAGCATCGCGTTCAGCCCCGATGGCCTTACCCTGGCCGTAGGCGCGTCCACACTCCAGCTCTGGGACGTGGCCGCTCCCGCACGGCCCCTGGTCAGCGCCACGATCGGGGCCCCTTGGCTACTATTCCGGGCACCCGTCCCCGTTCCTGTCCGTCGCCTTCAGCCCGCACGGTGACTTTCTCGCGGCCGGCGCCGCCGACGCCGATGTTTACCTGTGGGGGGTCGCGGACTCCGCCCGGCCGGTGTCCTTCGGATGGGAGGCGAGCTTCAACTACAACGTCAATTCCGTGGCCTTCAGCCCCGACGGAGACCTGCTGGCCGCCGGCAGCGCCAACAACCTGACTGACGTGTATACCGTCGCCGGAGCTGTCGGCGGTTATGGGTGGTACCCCATCTACCCCGTGCTGACCGGGCCTGCAGCCGCGGTCCTCAGCGTTGCCATGAGCCCGGACGGAAGCACGCTGGCGACCGCGAGCGCGGACCACACCATCCGGCTCTGGCACTTCCCGCGCACCGTTCTGGTCGCTCATACCGGCTATGTTGACGGCCTGGCCCTGGACCAGAGCCGTGGCATCCTCATCAGCGCGAGCTCCGACGACACGATGCGGGTACGGAACGTGGCGAATCCGGCCGCCCCCGCACCGCTTTCCGGCGCGATACCGGGATCATCAGGCATCTTCGACTCCATTAGCATCAGGCCCGACGGCAGGCTGCTCGCTGCCACGGAGAAGGACGTCGTCCGGCTGTGGCAGGTCTCCGATCCCAGGGACCCGACGCTGATAGGCCCGCCGCTGCCCGCCTTCGGCGGAAATGTCCCTGGACTCGACGTTACGTCCGTGGTGTTCAGCCCCGATGGCCGCACGCTGGCCATGGGGAGCTGGAAGCGCGTGGTCCAGCTGTGGGACGTCGCCGATCCCGCGCACCCCGTGCGGCTCGGCTCACCACTGCCCGCTGATCCGGCGCAGAGCGTTAACCCGGTAGCCTTCAGCCCAGACGGGCGCACGCTGGCCGTCGGGGGTAACGACGGCAAGATCCGGCTGTGGGACGTGGCCGATCCCGCGCACCCCGTGCAGCTCGGCTCGCTGCTGTCGGGGAATGCGGGCAGCGTCCAGGCGGTGGCCTTCAGCCTCAACGGGCAGATCCTCGCCAGCGGTGACTCCGCGGGCGCCGTGGAGCTGTGGGATGTCAAGGATCCCGCTCGGGTCAGCATGTTCGGACAGCCATTGACCGCTGGGACCTCAAACCTCTACACGCTGGCCTTCAGCCCGGACGGACACACGGTGGCCACCGGAAGCGGGGACGGCACCATCAGGCTCTGGAACGTCAGCGACCCAAGTGACGCGCAGGAGATCGGCGGCCCGCTGACCGGAGATAACGGGGGCATCAACATCGTGATCTTCGGTGCCGGGGGTCATGTTCTCATCGCGGGTGACGGCACTTTCGCGGTACGGATCTGGAACCTCGATGCTGCCGCCGCCATCCAGAGCATCTGCGCGGCCACGGCCAATGTCCTCACGCCCGCGCAGTGGCGCCACTACGTCCCAGAACTTCCCTATAACCCGCCATGCGGCGCCAGCCGATGAGCAGAACTAGCCAGTCCGCCCACCGGAAAGATGCGTGCACGATGTCGGCCGATCTCACTATCACCCTCACCATGACCGACACCGGCCCCGACGAACTGCGCGCCCTCCGTGCTTGGCTAACCCAGGAGGAACAGCTCCGTGGCCGGGTAACCCTCACCCAGGACGGCCCGCAGGAGCCGGGCACGCCCGGCGCGGCACTGGAAGCCCTTTCGGTCAGTATCGAATCCGGTGGCGCCCTCACCGTGCTCATCGCCGGGATAATGTCGTGGATCCGCCAGCGCTACGGCCAGCGGCACCGCGCGAGCACGACCCTCATCAAACTCCGCCGCGCTGACGGAGCCATGGTGGAGATCTCCGCCGCCACCGCCGGAACGTGGTCAACCGCCGAGCTCGCGGCGCAGATCCGTCAACTCGTGCAGGATCTCGACCCCGGCGGCCAGGCATCTGCAGGCCCACAGTCATAGCCCGATTCTCCGGCTGGTCCCGTGCAGCGTGCTGACAGCCATTCGCATCGATTGATTGTGCGGAGGACGCGGCGCGGGTGCTGCCGTGAAAGCTGGTCGACGGTCGGTTTTCGCGGACCCGCCAACGACGACGACGGTGCCTATCGGCGATACCATTTTGGCGTGGTCTGCGGGGAACCGGCCATAGCGTCCTCCATCGACTGGGGCTGTCCGCCGGATCCTGCGCGCCCGCAGGTACCGGAGAGTGTCCCGCTGTCGGCCGCTACAGTAGTCCCGGCTCTCCTTCTTCCCGGAAGGAGAAACCGTCGTCAGGGAAGGATCACTCAGGCCCGGCGCCATCGCCGGAGGAGCGATGCTTGACGGCGATAAGCACATCCATCTTCTCGTCCATCCGGTAGACGATTTCCTTGAGCCCGGACACGTCTTCTCGCAGCGTGTTGATATCAGTCAGTACGTGGGCTATCTCCGCTAGGTATCTCTCAAGCGGAGAAGCGGGCACGACATTCTCGTGCAGTCTGCCGTGCAGAATGTTGTCCAGGTGATTTAGCTGCCAGTCCAGCCCCGCGGACAGCAACGTCAGCGTGGACTTGGCGGGCCGGCCTTTCCGCTGGATGACGCCGTGGATGGTTGTTTCCGACTGCCCGGTACGTCTTCTGATCTCAGCTACGGTAATTCCGAGTTCGCGCATGCGGTCGGTAACAGCGCTGCTGACCGCCCGCCGGTTGTCATCCTTCGCCAACGAACTCCTCCGCTTCGCCTTGGCACAGGCTAGCGGACCGCCTCGTCATTTATGAGGTGCAGTAGCAGTTTTCTGGTAGTGCGGCTTTGCCTTCTTCTGCGCGATATCAAATCTGATAGATAAGACTCCAGTATTGGAGCAATTCTTAATTCACGAGCATAGTCGACAAGTACCTCGGTATTGTCTGGGGAGGTTTCCGGCGAAGCAGAAGGGCGACCGCATGACAACAGCACGACGTGGGGCGGATCGCGGCAGCGTGGCGGACATGCTGCCATCGCCACGGCGCTCACGAGATGCGCGGCAGGTGCTGCCGGGCCGAGGTTTCGCGGCGGGTGCGGCCATCCTCGGCAGCCAGGCCGGTCTACGGGCGGCGGGTGTTCCGTGGTGGACCATCTGTTTACTTGGCACGCTCGGGCTCGCGGCGATGTGCCTGCAGATCGTCTTCCCGCAGGATTCCCCGGACAAGGTGGCATGGTGGAGCGAGCGACGTCGCTATCAGCGGCGACAGGGCTGCCGGTCGCGGCGGCGCTGCCGGTGCCAGCACCAAACCACGTTTCTGCGCGTCGGCGCGCGGCCTGATCATGGGGCACGCACCACGGTCAGTTCTGCGAAATCGATCTTTCTTAACAAGCGATGACCTTGAACTCCGGTGGTGATATGACCGCGGCTACCTGATACGGAGTGGGACCGGCAGTCGTGTACGTGACGGGACTGCTCCGGGAGGAGCCCGTGCTGGCGAACATCCCTCCTCGGGTCACCTGCCGCGAGTCGCATGCTGCGGGTCCGGTGACCTGCGCTGACGGGTCCGGGGCGTGGTGGAGGGTGCCGCTGGTGATCGCGGTGATCTCGGCGAGGGTCAGCGGGATCATCTCGCTGCCTTCCGGTGCGTGCGGTCATGGGCGCGAAGGTGATGCACCGGCCGGTGTAGGAGGCCGGTGATGTACTTCGACTCGTACGACATGCCCGGGGTGGTGTTCACCTCCAGCGCGGCCACCGTACCGTCATCAGCGACAATGAAAGTCGAACGCGAACGGCTGGCAGCCTGGTTGTTCCCCGGGGAATCCGGGCCCGGTTCTCACGTGATCCCGTGCTACACTGATTTACGTGTAATTGGCTGGGCCGCCCGGGGGAGGATCGTCGTGGCTAACCTGAACATCACGCTTTCGCTTCCCGAAGAGGATATCCGGGAAGCCAGGATCCTGGCGGCGAGCCGCGGCACGTCGGTGTCGCAGTTGCTCGCCCGGATGCTAAAGGAGCTAGTCGAGCAGGAAACCGGATACGCCAGCGCCCGGGATCGGAGCCTCGCCCGGCTGCGCGAGGGGATGGATCTCGGTACCGGCGGGCACATCGGCTGGAGCCGGGACAGCGTCCATGACCGGTAACCGCAGGTTTGTCGACACCAACATCTTGGTGTACGCACATGACGATTCGGCGGGCGGCAAAAGGGATCAGGCGCGAGCGCTGGTCGAGCGACTCTGGGAGTCCCGTGACGGCTGCCTGAGCGTCCAGGTGCTGCAAGAGTTCTTCGTTACCGTCACCCGGAAGATCGCCAGGCCGCTCGATGCGGGAACGGCTAAGGAGATCGTCGCCGACCTGTCGCGCTGGTATGTGCACGCCCCGACCGCTGACGACATCCTGGCTGCGATTAGCATCCACCAGAACACCGGGATCTCATTCTGGGACGCGATGATCGTCCGGAGCGCGGCCGAGATCGGCTGCACTCTGCTCTATTCAGAAGACCTCAACGCAGGCCAGCAGTACGCCGGAATCCGCGTGGACAACCCATTCCAGCAACCAGGCGCCGACGGCGGGTAACAGAGCGTGCAGGTATCCACGGAAGTAACAGCTCCTGCCGAATATTGCAGATCGCTCTCAGCAGACGGGCACTGCCACGGGAAGTCCGAGCATGCGGGCGGAGTCGGATAGGCGCTTGTCGTAGCAGACGAACGCGGTCAGTTCGGTGCGCAGTTCGTGGGCGGTGGCCAGGTGGATGGCGTCCAGGCTGCGGAGCGCGGCGTCCCCGGTGACTTCGGCGGTCGGCGCGATGTCGTCAATGGTCAACGCCGCGATGGAGGACAGGATGAGGTTGGCGCGGCTCACCCGTCCGGGGCATTCCTGGCTATGCTGCGCAGCATTTCGATCCGGAGCAGCCGGGAGGAGACCCGTGGCACACCGGCGCGCTCCGCGATCCACATTTGCAGCGCTGGCGTCTCGGCCTTCAGGTACCAGCTTGAGGGCTGCGGATACTGACTGGCAGAGGCCAGCTTGGTTTTTTTGGGGGGATTCGGGGGCACCAGGCGAGGCGGGGTAGCTGCCGTGAATGCAGAGGTAACCGCGTGAGGATGGGCAGCATCGCGTAATGTACTGCGGCCTTCAGATAGGGGGGTCTCGGCGTTTCCGGGAGCGCTATGCCGATCTGGCTGACGCGTAGGGCGGCGAACTCGAAACTGGATGAGTGCGGTCATGTGTCAGGTGATTGTCCCTGCAGTACTTCTGAAACTCGGCCATGCGTCTGATCTGGTGGTTTATGCCGCGACCTCATACTGCTTGATCAGTCCGCCGAGTACATGCTTCCGGCGTATCCGGCCTGCCAGGGGGGAACGGGATGATGTCCGGGTTGTCATCGGGGGCGTGCAGGCTCATGTCGTGCCCTTGGCGGCTGCGGCCGGTGGTGCAGTGGGTGACTTACTGGCCAGGACTCCGTGCAGATGCCGTTCGCCAGTGATGAGCATCCGGCGCGGGCGGTGCGTACGGACCTTTCCGCGCAGGCGTTCATGTGGGGCGTCCCGGCGGACGGTCCTGTCTCCATTCTGGGTTTGGTTCCAGGCGACGTACACGCGAGGGTTGTGCGTGGCAGCCAGACGGGGTTCAGACGCGGCCGGTGCCGGCGGCAAGGGGTGCGGGCCAGGCGGTGGGGTCGGCTGGGTCGGGCGGAGCGGTGCGGCAGACGACGTAGTGGCGCGGGGTGATGGCCGTAAGGTGGTGCGGAAGGGCGGCCATACAGCGGGCGTGGGCTTGTTCTGGTGTGCGGACGGCGCTGGTGGCGGCCAGGTAGGCGACCAGCAGACGGTCGCCGGCCGAGGCGAAGACGCGGGCCACGGCGGGCGCGACGGCTTCGTCGACCAGGCGCTGCACGTCGGCTACCTCAACCCAGCAGTGGTCTACCTGTATCCGGTCCGTGGTGCCAGTGATGGGCTCCAGCCCGATGATCTCCGGCATCCGGCTGCTGGCAACGTCTTCGTGCGCGGCCGCCACCAGCAAGCGCTCGACGGCCAGCAGGATCGACTCCAGTTCGGCCCGCGGCACCAGGCCGGTGTCGCCGCTCCACACGTCCAGTCGCAGGCAGCTGTCGACCTGGTGGAGGCTGAACCGGATCGACGCTCTGCCGTCCGGCATCGGGTGCCACCGCAGCTTGGTCCGGGCGAGCGCGACGTCGATCTCCTCGGGCTGAAACCCGGCGCACGCGGTAAGTCCGGACCAGGACGCAGGGACGAGACTGTTGAACAACGGGTCGAAGTCGAGGCGAAGGCCCCGCTCGTGCTCGATCAGTTCGTTCATGGCGTCCCGCTTGACGTTGTCGTACCTCGCGTGCCGACTTGCCTCCATCGCCGTGGTCCAGGTGTGGCGGATCAGCTCGTCGAAGCTTCTTTCGCCGATCTCGACGGTGGCGATGGAGAGCTGGGCTAGTGCGCCGACGTAGTTCACCAGATGGCGCTCGAAACGGTTGCTGGAAGCCAGCGGGATCACCAGCTCCGCATAGTTTGCGCGGCGGGCGATCACGGCGCAGATGGCCGCCAGGACGATGCTGGACTGGCTGGCCCGGGTGCGCGCCGCCACCCGCCGCACGGCCATCGCGGCGGCCACCGACGACAGCTCTACCACGAGCGACTCGCCGCTGGTCCTGGCGCCCGGCAAGGCATACAGGCAGCGGGGGATCCGCCGCGCCTGCTGCTGTATGTAGGCCAGTGCCGCATCGGCTTTGCATCGCTCGGCCGGGGTCGCCTCCAGCTCGGCCTGGTCCAGCGGCTGGTGGCCGGGCCGGCCTGGCTGCCGTCGGGCGGGATGGCTGAGCAGGCCGGCGAAGTCGCGCTTGAGGATCTCGATTGAACCTTGGTCCATGGCCACGTGCGTGAAACCGGCGGCGCACGCGATGACCCGATCGCCCGGGCCGGGAGCGATGGCCACCGCAATGCGCACCGGACGGCGTGCCGGATCGGGTGACTCGCGCAGCCACCGGATGAGCGCCCCGGCCACCGCGGGCTGGTCCGGCGGCCCCCACTGTCCCTCGCCGACCGAGCAGGCTTCCAGCAGCTGGACGCCGGACGCCGCGACCCGCTGGCGCGGCGGCTCGCCGGGCAGGTAGGTGGTGCGCAGGGATTCGTGCCGCGCGATCAGCACCGCGACCGCCTCGGCCACGTCGCCGACGGACACTATCGCCGGCACCGGGAGTTCGGCGTACAGGATCGCGTAGGTGAGGTCGGGGGCCGTGCTTGTCCACGTGTAGAAGTCGAGCTGGCCCATGGTGAGAGGTCCCTCGCCGGCCCGCTGCCCGGTGAACTCGACCGGGATCGACGGCATCGGGGTCAGCTGCATGCGGCGTCGGCGCCGCTGGCCGGCTTCGGTTCCGGCGCTCATCGCTGGTCAGCCGAGCAGCTCGCGGAATGCGGCTGCAACTAGGACCCGGTGGCGGTGGGCAGTACGGCATGACCTTCGAGGTGTACCGCCGGGAATGCCGGCTGCGCGTCGTCGTGAGGTCATGAGTTCCAGCGTCGCGAGTGCCCTAGACACCATGTCGCTCTCGCCCAGCTCTTTCATGTCGGAAAGGGGGTTTGGTGATATCGCGGCGCACCCGCACAGGTCGCCGGTGACCGTGCGCGTACGCTCTGCAAGCCGCACTGTCCACGCTGACCCTGCTGCCGCAGGCAAACATATGCAGACGGCCGCGGATAGCCTTCTCCGGGATTGCCGAACCCGGCGTCAGGGCGCAGATCGGATACGGCTTGCTAACCGATCCGGAGGGCTGCCCTGCCAGAATTGACGTCTTCAAGGGCAATACCGCGACCTAGCCGTCGACTCAGGAGATTTCGCCTCGCATCGGTCCTGAAGGGCCCTCTGGTGAAGGTACTGTAAATACAGGTGCGGTCGTGCCAAGCAGCACGGGCCGTGGCCTCGTTGCTCCGGACCCCGGCGATGGGAAGCCCGAGCGGTGTGCTCGGATGACGCGCCCGGGAGGACAGAGCGACGAAGACACCAGCACCGGGCCTTCCAGTCGCGGCGTCCGGCCGCGCCTCAGCTGCACACGGGCCGCCGGTCCCGGTCGATCCTTCGACGGCTTGCTTTCGCGCCTTGGCCCTGCAGGTCCGGGCGATGGGCCTGCTCGACCGCAGGCCGGCCTACTACGGTGTGATGATCACCGCGACGGTCGTGGCGTTCTTCGGCGGATGGGGCGTGCTCGTAGTTGCCCGCAACTCATGGGCGGCGCTCGCGGTCGCCCCGTTGATGGGGATGATGTTCGCCCAACTGGGCTTCATAGGCCACGATGCGGGGCACAACCAGGTATTCGGATCGCGTCGGCGCAATCGCATGCTGGGCCTCGCCGTGGGGAACGTGCTCACCGGGCTGAGCTTCGGCTGGTGGGTTCCCAAGCACAACGCTCACCACGCCCATCCCAACGAGATAGGCCGCGACCCTGACATCGGCGGAGGGGCCGCAATGGCCGGGTCTGACGCACCGGGGGGCCGCTCTATCGGATCATGGCTGGCACGCTGGCAGGCGCCGCTGTTCTTCCCCCTCATGCTGCTGCGGAGCAGCGGTATGCACGCACTCGGGATCAAGCGGCTCGTGCGGCGACGAGACCGGGCTTCGGCGGTAGAAGCATCTCTCATCTTGCTGCATGCCGCGCTGTACCTGACGGTGCTGCTGTTGGTGCTCTCACCGCTCAGGGCAGTCGCTTTCATCGCCGTACAGCAGGCGGTCTTCTCGCTGTACCTGGGCATCAGCTTCGCGCCCAACCACAAGGCTATGCCGATCATCGAATCCGGAACGACGGCCGGCTTCGCCCGCCGCCAGGTAGTCACTGCCCGGAACATCAGGGGCGGCTGGTTTACCACCTTCATGCTCGGCGGCCTTAACCGCCAGATCGAACATCACCTGTTCCCGTCGATGCCCCGACCCAATCTGCGGAGGGTTCAGGGCCTGGTCAGGGAATTCTGCATAGCGACCGATCTCGGCTACAGCGAGGAGGGCTTCGTCGAGTCATTCCGGCAGATCGTGCGTCACCTAAGCGACGCTGAAGCGGCAGCCCGCCGCCGTCCTGACTGATTGTCAACACCCGTTTGAAAATTGGATCTGGCCCGCATTTCGTGACGGTCACGGCGGATCCGCACGCGTTGCCCCGGGATCATGGGCCGTCGCCGACGGATCTGGGCACCTCCTGCTGCCAGAAGGCAGTAACCGAATTACTGCGTGTACTCTTACCCCCTCCCAGGGGTGCAAGTACACACGATAATCGAGATCAGCCGCCGGGCGGTCGTTTTTGACCATGTATGCGGCAGCTGCCTCGCAGCACCTACGTGATCGTCCTGTGGCGAGAGTGACACCATCATGGCCGCCCACCCGGGCATTCCGGCACCGGACCGGACCTGCCACACCAGCCGGCCGTTGCCGTCCAGGTCGCTGAACGAGACGAACCAGCGCCTCAAAGAGGCTCGGTGTTCCATTGCCAGCCGCGTACCTCGTCGTGGACCGGCCGCACCAGGAAGGCTCCGGATGCATCAGATAGCTGCGCGATGGTACTGATCAGCTTGCGGTGAAAGTCATCCGGCGGATATGCGCCGTTCTGCTTGGCGGGATCGGTCAGGATCACGGTTGCACCTTCGCTATAACCGAGCCTTGCGGTAATCGTCCCGCTATCGTCGATGCCCACACCCACGATCGCCGTCGCACGGACGATATCGTTGCCATCGCCTCTGGCTACCCACACTTCCGGCGCATCCGTACGCCTCACCTCCGCGCCTGTTACGGCATCGTCCCGCCACGCCGGCACAGCCGTAGGCCATAGGGCCATACACGAGGATATATCTCTAGGCACTACCTCCGCGTGGACGAAGCGCTGCTCATGTCCGCTAGTACCTCGCCGAGCGGAGCGTAAGCTACGCCGATGCGGCAGTCATCGATGCCGTAGGGAATCCATACCAGGCCGTCGTGCAGGAAGGCCCCGCACGAGTACAGGACGTTGGGAACATAGCCGTCCTGCTCATCCGGGTCAGGCGACAGCAGCGGAGTCCTCGAATATGCCGTAACGCGGGCCGGGTGATCGAGGTCGAGCAGGAGCGCGCCGATGGCGTAGACCCGCATTGGACCGACGCCATGGGTGAGCACGAGCCAGCCCTGGTCGGTCTCGATCGGCGGACCGCAGTTTCCGACCTGCAGCGTTTCCCATGGCGCGGATGGTTGCCACAGGACCGCTGGCTGGTCCCAGTCGTAACCGTCCGCCGAGCTGGTCAGGCTAGTGGTCTCGCCGTCGGAGCGGCACAGGGCGAGGTAGTGCCCGTCCACCTTCCTGGGGAACAGCGCCATGCCTTTGTTCCGGGCGGCCGGCCCGGCCAGCCGATGAGCACGGAATTCCCGCAGATCTGAGCTGAGGAGCAGGCGCGGCGCGATGCTCCGCCCGTCGTAGGCCGTATAGGTGGCGCGGTACTCGGCGGTCCCGTCATCGTGGACGAATCGCGTGAACCGCGCGTCTTCCACGCCGTTGCTCTCCTCCTCGGCGGATGGTGACAAGATCCGCTGCGAGAGGTCGGTACCGGGAGCGAAGGAGGCGTTGTAGGCAGCGGAGACCGCCTTGCGCAGCAGGTCGACGGTGGCAGCGGAACTCGCCCGGGTCAGCAGGTCGCGGTGCGCCTTCGCCAGTGCCCGGTCGAGATCGGCGCCCTTGAACTCCGCGGGCAGGGCGTGCAGGACGGCCTCGGCAAGTTCATCGAGATGGCCCTGGCCGGCGAGGACGGCGCGCAGGTGCGCCCGGCTCCAGGTGGCCGGCGTCGTGTCCGCCACCGAGACCGGCAGGAGCCGCGGCTCGAAGGACCACTGCGCGCCCGGGCCGGCGACTGCCGAGCAGAAGCCGATCGAGGAGATGTGCCCTTCGCCGATGCCCCGCACGCTGAGCGCCACCCGGGCCTGGCCGGGGCGCAGCCCGCTCTGATCGGGGGCGAGCACGGCGCTCGGGTTGCACAGGCCAGCGGCCTCTGTCGCGTACTCCGCGGTGAAGGTCGCTCCGAGCAGCAACGTACGCGCCGCTGTCAGCTCAGCCGTCTCCTCGATGCGCGCGGAGATGATCGACGCATGCCGCCGCAGCAGCGCCTGATAATCGCGGTGGCGGTCGCCGAAGTCGCGGAGCAGGCCCGCGACCAGCCGCTCGACCTCGTCCTCGGCCAGGCTCATAACGCGGCCGACCACCTGGCTGGCCCGCGAACGGGCACTGCCCAGCTCCTCGTCCGGCAGGAAAAGCCGCGCGACGACGCGGGCCGGATCGGGGCACAGCCCGGCCGCAACGCGGTGCGCGATCACGCCAGCTCGCTGATCCGGCGTGCCTGCTGCGCGGTCGCGAGCATCGCCAGGGTGGACTCGGCGCCCTGGTTGAGATTGCGGCCGTCACGTTCCAGGCCGTCATAACCGCCGCCGGTACGCGGGTCGAACATCGGCGTAGCGCTGTCGTTGTCACCGAGGAACCAGTCCCACGCGAGGCCGACCCCCGTCCGCCAGGACGGATCGTGCGTGATCCGGAACGCGGTCCCGCAGGCATCGGCGAGCGCGGACACCTCGATGGGCTGCTGGTCGTAGCCGGGGCCTACGTCGTCGCGGCCGCGGCCGCCCACCGGGGTCACCGACAGGTGCCCATCGCGGGTCTCGGTGCGCAGCAGGAACTCCAGGAGGCTCAGGCCACGGCTGAGGGCTGGCCCGTCGGCAAGGGCATCGCCCGCGACGATGAGCGCCTCCGCGATCGAGGCGTTCGCGTAGCTCAGGCGCTCCTGCGGCCAGGGCCACCGGGAATCGCCGCCTTCCCCCCCGCCGATCACGCCAAGCGTGTCGATGAGCAGCCGCCTGGCGGCCACGTCGTCCGGCCGTCTCCCGAGCAGTTCAGCGGCGCCCAGCGCGGCGAACGCCATTGACCGCACGTGCGGGGACCGGCACTGCGCCGCGACGCGGAACCCGCCGAGCGCCCGGGCCCGCATGCCCGGCGTCTGCGCCCGTGCGGCCGCGACACCCAGGCCCCATAGCGCCCGGCCCCACCAGTCACCCACCGCTGCCTCGTCGCGCCATTGCCCGCCGACGCCCATCCTGTTGTGACAGGCCCCCGAGGGAACGATCGCGTCCAGGACGAAGGCAAGATAGCAGCGGGCCAGGCGGCGGGCGACCGGCCCGGGCTCGGGCTCATGGCAGACCACGACCAGCCCGCGGGCGGCGTCGTCGACGCAATAGCCGTGCTCGGGCCGGGGAACCGCGTGGCGGGCGTGCTCGAAGAGCCCGCGGCTGTCGGTGAGCCGGTCGAGGTGGTCGAACACCGGATGGTAAACGTCGCTCGCGGGAGTCATCCGGCCGGCGGTCATGCGGCCACGCTCGCCCTGATCAGCCGGTCCGTCAGCTCGCGGTACTGGTCCGCGATGACCGGCCACAGCAGCTGCGGCGCCGTCGCCGCCGCGGCGGCGGCCATCGTCGCCATCACGTCCCGGCGCGTGATCACCGAGCGGAGCGCCGCCGCGATCGCGGCCGGATCGCGGTGCGGCACGAGCAGGCCCGCCCCGCCCGCGAGCACCTCTGTAGCGTGCGGGAACTGCGTCGCCACGACCGGCTTGCCGGCCGCTACCGCCTCGATGAGCACCCCCGAGGTGACCTGCTCGGTCGAGTCGTAAGGCAGCAGCACCACGTCGGCGGAGCGGACGAGGGAGGCCAGCGCGCTGGTGGTCCGGTAGTGACCCTCGAAGGTAATCCAGGACCCCAGCTCGGCCTGCCGGACCTGCTCGCGGAGGCGATCACGATAGGCCTCGCCGTCATCGAGCAGCACCTTCGGGTGGGTCTGGCCGGCGACCACGTAGCGCGGCATGGGCTGGAGATCGCGCAGCATCGCCATGGCCTCGATGCCCCACTCGATACCTTTGCCCGGGCCGAGCAGGCCCCACGTCAGGACGGTGAACTGCCCCGTGCGGAACGTCGGCTCCGCCATCGTCGTCGGCAGGGCGGGCGCGCCGTGCGCGATGATGCGGACCTTCGTCATGTCGACGGCATACCGGGCCGCTAGCCGTTCACGCGCCGTCCCCGTCATCGCGACGACGGCATCGGCTTTGGCTATCACCGATTCGAGGACCTGACGCTGGTGTGGCGTCGGGTCGGTCAGCACGGTGTGCAGGACGACGACGCATGGCACCCGGATCTGGTCGAGCAGGTGCAGGATCTGGCTGCCGTCGGCTCCGCCGTAGATGCCGTACTCGTGCTGGACGATGGCGACGTCGCACAGGTTCAGGTGCGCGGCCGCCCGGCGGAGCGAGGCGGAGTCGCCGGAGATGAGCTGCGCGACCACCTCCTCGCCGGGTGATGGTGCGGCCGCGTCGACCAGGCGAACGACCCAGCCCTCGTCGGTGCTGGAGTGCAGCAGGGCGCCGCGCAGGGCGGCGGTGAACGTTGCCAGTCCGCACTGGGTTGGCGGGAACGTGCTGACAAAACCGAATCGCGTGCGCATGGTTCAGGTGCCTTCCGATCGGACGGCCCCGGGAGATCCGAAAACGAAGCCTCACGCAATGAGATGCTCAGGCTCGCGGGCAGCGTGTATGCCCGGCCAGCCGCACCAAGGGCGCGACCAGGTCAGCTTATCCGTAGCCGGGGGCCGCCGGTGACGGCGACCTCGTCCGCCACGCCACCCACCGAGTCGGCACAGCTCCCCAGGGTGCAGCGCGCAGGCCGCGGGTCCCATGCGGCACAATGAGAGCCACCGCCGGGAGGTTGGCATGGCAAAACACCCGATCATCGGCTATCTCGTGTGGCTGGTCCTGTTCGGCGCCTTGTTCGCCTGGGAGGGCCTCGCCCTGGCCCGGGTGACCGGCGTCCCCACGCTCAGCGACGTTTTCCGCCTGATCATGCGCTATCCCTTCGGGCGGTGGGCGCTGTTCGCGTTCTGGCTGTGGGTCGGCTGGCACTTCTTCATCCGCGGCTGGCACTTCCTGCTCCGGGCCTGAGCTCGTCATGGCTCCGGCCCCGGTGCTCGCGCTGTCTTTGGCGGATCGCCAGGCCCTGGTGCCGATGGCCGCCGGTTACCTGATCCTCATGTCGGCGCTCGGCTTCGGCCTGCGCCGCCTGTACCGGCCGCGGAGGATTCCGTCCGGCGCGGAAATGTGGCCGGATCGCAGGCGGGCCGCGCCGCCCGGCCCGGGGCAGCGCGCCGGCTGGACTGCCCTGGTCAGGCGCGTGGCCGGCACCGTCGTGCCCGGCTACCTGCTGCTGCTGGCGGTCATCGTCGCCTATTACTTCGGCGTCGCCAAGGTCGGGCCCGGTTTCCTGGAGGGCGCGGTCACCGGCACAGCCCTGCTGCTGGGTTTGGCCGCCCCGGTATACGCCGCGCTGTCCTGGCTGACCGAACGCCGACGGCGCAGCCGAACCCGTCAGGACCGGGGCCGGGCCGCCAGAAGGCGCCCGGCCCGGTCCGCTAGCGATTAGAGCGGGCGGACTTCCTCTGCCTGGGGGCCCTTCTGTCCCCGTCCGGCGGTGTAGGCAACCCGCTGGTTCTCCTGCAGGCTGCGGAAGCCGTCAGCCTGGATGGCAGAGTGATGGACGAACACGTCGGCGGTTCCGTCGTCAGGGGTGATGAAGCCGTACCCCTTGTCGTTGTTGAACCACTTGACAGTGCCTTCAGCCATGTACTTCTCCTGTAGAGACGATCATTCGGGAGGCACGTGCGTGCCGCCCGGGTTATCGCGACCGCCAGCCTGCCGGGAAGACCTGGCCGTGTACTCGCGGCGCCGCTGTCAGAAGTTCGCAGGCGCAGGTACACGTAACGAATTTCGACTACAACCGCCACCCATTAAACACCATGCCGGCCATCCGCGCGACGCGGCTGCCACCCAGGCCCACCCGCCAGGCGGCAAAAGAGCAGGTCCGGCCGGGCAGACAGGAGGATCAGAAGACGGCTGCGTGCCTTGTCCGAGCGCCGCTCCACCGTAGTGTTTAGGGCTAAACACTTGAAATGGTTAGCTGCTAAACTATACTGATGACAGCCCGGGAGGTCATCAGGCTCATCGAACGCAACGGAGGTGTCCTGCTGCGCCAGCGCGGCTCCCACCGCCAGTACGAGGCCCGGGCAACTCTGGCCGACGGCACCGAGGTAACCGCCCATACCACCGTCGCCTAGCACGCTGGCGACGTACGGCCCGGCACCCTACGCGCGATCGAGCGCGACTTGGAGCCGGTGTCCGGGAAGGGATGGCTGAAAGCGCGATGAAGTATCACGTCGTAGTGACCCGAGACGGCGACGGATGGATGGCCGACGTACCCGCGCTGTCCGGCACGCATACCTGGGCCAAGACCCTACGGGCCCTCGACAGCAACGTCCGTGAGGTCATCGGCATGGTCGAGGATCTTCCTCGCAGTGCGGAAGCGGCTATGGACTTGGACATGGAATACCACACCGGCGACCCGGTGCTTGATGAGCGGGCCGGCAGGCTGCGTGCCCGCCGCCGCGAGCAGGAGCGCGCCGCCGCTGAGATCGCCAGCGACACCTCCGAGCTCCTCCGACGGTTCGCCGCGCAGCTTTCTGTCGGCGATGCGGCCGTCCTGCTGGGCGTTTCGAAGGGCCGGATCAGCCAGCTGCGAAGCGGCCCGGACCGATCCGCCGGCGCACGCGGGACCGGCACAGACGGATAGTGCATCGCCTACTTCGTCATCTGGTCAGGGCAGACAGCAGGATCAGAACTCGCCGGGGAACAGGCCGGGCGGGGTGCTGGTGGAGGTGTTGTGGTTGCCGACGGGCTGGCCGGGATACAGCACTGTCATCTGGCTGTAGCCATGCTCGCCGGGATGTCCCTTGACCGGCAGGCTGCGCCAGAAGATCAGGTCCACGGTCCGGTGCGAAAACTTGCCTGCCGCGCAGTTCGGCTCGCAGTTGTTCAGGTACTCCACGCCGGTCGCGGCGGCCATCCGGTCGTTCCAGGTGCTCCAGCGCAGCTTGGTGAAGTAGCCGCTGCCGTCACAGAAGAAGAAGAACGTACCTGGCCGGACCTCCGGCTTGTTCTCGCAGTCGTACACGGCGGCGGACGGCGCCGCGGACGCGTGCGTTTCGTGAGTGGCTTCATGCGCGGTGGCCGCGTGCGCGGCGAACGGCACGCTGAGGGCTACCAGCGCGGCAGCCGACAGGGCGATCACGGCGAACCGAGGCAATCTCATGGCTGTCCCCTTTCCGGGAGTATGTGAGGCACGTGACTACAGACGCGGCGGGCGCGCGGCTGGTTGACCGCCTTCGCCCGAGCGCTACCCGTCCCGGAGCTGCCCACCGCGATTAGCTTGGCCGCCGCACTGGCTACGCTAGGCAGCGTGCCCGAACACTACCGCGCGCCCGGCTGGTTCACGCGGAACGTCTTCAACCAGACGGTGGCGTTCCTCACCCGGCAGGGCATCAGCGTCCTCGGCTCGCGGGTCCTGGCGGTGAAGGGCCGGACGAGCGGCCAGTGGCGCACCACCCCGGTGAACCTGCTCACCCACGATGGCCACCGCTACCTCGTCGCGCCCCGCGGCGAAACCCAGTGGGTGCGCAACCTGCGCGCCGTCGGCTCCGGCGAACTGCGAGTGGGCAGGCATGCCGAGCCCTTCCGCGGCCGCGAGCTCACCGACGACGAGAAGGTCCCCGTCCTGCGCGCTTACCTGAAGCGGTGGAAGGCCGAGGTCGGCATCTTCTTCGAGGGCACCGGCCCCGACTCCACCGATGACCAGCTCCGCGCCATCGCACCCAAACACCCCGCCTTCGAGGTACTTCCCGCCGATTAGCGCCCGAACCCGGAGCTGTGCATCGTCCCTGCCGCATACTGGTTCGGTGGAATCGGCCGCCCATTCAATCGGAGGGCAGATCCAGTCCTCCGCGGGCCGCCACAGGCGGGCACGTCGCCCGCGGTCGGCAGGGCCATCCGACCAGGCCCTGAACTGGCTAGCCGGCTGGTATGCGATCGCCCTGCGCCTTGGCGGCGCGGTCTTGTTCACGGCGGTAGCCGTGCTGGCCGCAACGAGGCAGACCACCGGCTGGTGGCTGGGCGCGCCGCTGACCGCGCTGTGCGTGTGGTCAGCCTTCTTCGCCTGGCGGGTCAGGCGGTCCGGGTTGACGCCGATCGTGGTGCTGGCCGACGCGGCGGTCATCGCGGCGCTGGCGCTGACGCAGCAGCACCTGGTCCCGGCCGCGCTGATCGCAGACGACACGACCTGGATGCTCCCGCTGGCCTGCACGTCGGTGTACATCCTGCAGATCACGCTGCCGCCGTGGCTGGGGGTGCCCGGGGCCTTGATCGTGACCGTCGCCTACGGGCGAGGCGCCGGCGACCTGATGGACGCCTTCCTGCTGGTAATAGAGACGATCGTCGCGGCCGGGCTGGTCGCCATCATCCGCGGCGGCGCCCGGCAGGCGGACGCGATCGTCGCCGCTGGCCTCGAGACCGAGCGGCAGATCCACGCCGAGGAGGCACGGCGCGCCGACGAGCAAGAACAGCACCGCCAGCTGCACGACACCGTCCTGTCGACCCTGACCATGGTCGCGGCCGGCGCCTTCGTCGGCCCGTCCCGGGCGCTGGCCGCGCAGGCGGCCCGCGACCTGCGCGTGCTGCAAGGGCTCGAGAACGCCGAGGGAGCCCGGGGCGCCCCGGCCGTGACGGCCGGGCTGGCGCCGCTGACTGACCTGAGACCGAACCTGGAGCGGGCCGCGGCCAGCACCGATGACCTGGCCGTGCGGCTGAGGCTCGTCCCGGTCACGCTCCCGTCCGCGGTCGCGGATCAGCTCGTCGCCTGCGTCGGCGAGGCACTGCGCAACGTCGAGCGGCACGCCGGAACCGGCCAGGCGGACGTGACCGTCAGCGGCGGTGCGGGCTGGGCGGTCGTCAAGATCACCGACCGCGGCCGCGGGTTCGACCCGTCCGCCACCCCGCCGTCCCGCCGGGGCATCCGCGAGTCGATCTCCGGGCGGATGCTGGCGGTCGGCGGCCGGGCCGCGATCGCCAGCCGTCCCGGCGCGGGCACGACCGTCACCGTGAGCTGGCCGGCATGACCGCCGTGCAGCCGGCGGTGCTGATGTCGGGCCGCTACCAGCGGGCCTTCACCATCGCCGTGGTCTTCCTGGTCGCGGGCTGGCACCTCGCCGGAGCGGGCGGGCAGCTGCTGCACAACCGGTCGGCCTACGGCTCGTTCGCCTTCCAGGGCGCGATGTGGCTGGTCATGGCGCTGGCGATCACCGCCGGGTGCGTCCTGGCATTGCGCGGAACGCCCGGCTGGTGCCCGGCCTGGTCCGTGGCCGTGATCGCGCTGGCCGCCAGCATCGCCGCGGCGGCGGCCAGCCCGGTGGGCCAGATGCTGGCGGTCAACTGGGGGTGGGGGAGTGCCGGCTGGACGGGCGTGCTCGTGCTGCTCCGCCGCCGGTTCACCGAGCTTGTCTGGTTCCTCGGAGCCGAGGCCGCGGGCATCCTAGCCGTTCAGGTAAAAGACGGGCTGCACCGCGCCGACCTGGCCGGGTTCCTCGCCCTGCTGGCCTGGTCGACCGGCGCCCAGGTGGCTGTCGCCGCCGGGGTCAGGGCGCTGGACGTCGCCGCTGGCCAGGCCGCGGCGGCAGCGCGGACTGAGGCCGCCGCGCGCGAGCGCGCCGCCACCGCGGAGATCATCCGGGCCGCCCGGCACGCCCGCTGGCTGGCGCTGCAGGAAACCGCCGTCCCGCTGGTCGCCGAGCTGGCGGCCGGGATCGCTGACCCGGGCGACGCGCAGGTACGCACCAGGTGCGCGGTCCAGGCGGCCCGGCTGCGCCGGCTGCTGGCCGAAGGCGATGAGGTACCCGGATCCCTGGTTCACGAACTGCACGCGAGCGCTGATATGGCCGAACGGCGCGGGGTTGCCGTCGAGATCGAGACGGCCGGGCTGCTGCCGCAGGTGCCCGGCCCGGCCCGGCGGGTGATCACCGACGCTGCCATCGCGATCCTGACCGCCGCGCACAGCCGGGCGCGGATCACCCTGGCGGCGGTGGCCGCGGGAATCGCCGTCAGCTTCGTCGCCGATACGGGCGCGGTCGTTCACCTGCCCGCAGCCAGCGAGGGGGTCGCGATCGAGCACCAGCAAGACGGCGGCACGCTCTGGGCGGAGGCGCGATGGAACAGCCTGTGACGGTGGCGATCGTCGAGGACCATCCGGTCGTCACCGAGGGGGTTGAGTCCTGGATCCGGTCCGATCCTGGCCAGCGGGTGCGGCTGGTGCAGATGGCGCGCGACCTGACCGGGCTCAGGCCCGTGCCGCCGGCCGACGTGGTCATCCTGGACCTGGAGCTGTCCGGCGAGCTGGTCACCGCGCAGATCCCCGGGCTGGTGGCCGCCGGCTACCGGGTGGTGGCCTTCTCCGGGCACAGCGAGCCGGCGATCGTGATGGAGACGCTGGACAACGGCGCGCACGCCTACGTATCCAAGGAGGAGGGCCGTGACCATCTGGTCGAGGCCGTGCTGGCGGCTGCCGCCGACCGGCCGTACGTGACCCGGTCGCAGGCCAGGGCGATCCTGGCCGACCAGCACCCGGCCCGGCCGGCGCTGTCGCAGCAGGAGCGGCAGGCGCTGCTGCTGTGGTTCCAGGGCATGTCGAAAGAATCGGTCGGGCGGCGCATGTCGATCAGCGAGAATACGGTCCGGCAGTACATCACCCGCGCGCGCGCCAAGTACGCGGCCACCGGGCGGACCGCGCCGAGCAAGGACGCGCTGCTCGCCCGCGCGATCGAGGACGGCGTGATCAAGCCGGGCGACATCGCGCCGTACCAGTCATTCGCCCGCGCCGAGCCCGGCCACCCCGTCCTGGGTGCCCCGGGCCAGTGAATGGCCCGGGGCCCAAGTCCCCCCCGGGAGCTGCCCTCCAGGCGAATCGGCTGCAGGCCGACGCCGGGCATGGCCAGACGCCGCGGCCGTCATCAGATCGCGGGCTGGCGCACCATCAGCATTCCCGATCGAGGGCGACGCTGTCTTGACGCCCGATCGGGTGACACGACGGTCCGCATCCGGCAGCCCGGCGGCTGGTCACTAATTTAGCTATACTTATAGCCATGTCCATCTCCGAGCAGATGCCGCTTGCCGACGTCAAGAACCACCTGTCGGAAGTCGTAGACCGCTTGCAGCGCGAGCACGGCCGCGTCATCATCACCCGGCACGGCCACCCTGCCGCCGTCGTCATGAGCGTCGAAGATCTGGAATCGCTTGAAGAGACTCTCGACATCATGGACAGTGCCGCATTGCTCAGTGATATCCGGGAAAGCCTCGCCGAGCTTGGCGCCGCCGACGCATCCGTGCTAACCAAAGACGATGCCCTGCGCCTGATCTCCGGGCCGTGAGCGGGAGCGATTTCGCGGTCGCGTGGACCACGGCTTCGCGCCGGGCGCTGACCAAGCTCCCGGAGAAAGTGGCGACTGCTGTGGTGGAGTTCTTGTACGGCTCGCTGGCCGCCGACCCGCATCGCATCGGCAAGCCCCTGAAGCTCGGCCTTGCGGGACTTCACAGCGCTCGCCGCGGCGATTATCGCGTTATCTACCGTATCGACGACCAGCAGCGCCTGGTCACCGTCATAGCCATCGAACACCGCTCCGACATCTACCGGCCGCGGGGAACCTGACCCAGCGACACGATCTCGCCCGGATTACCATGCGGTCATGCTGGAGACGAGGAAAACGTTCGGTGACGTGAGCGTCTGGCCGAGCCGTGACCTCGTGGCGACGGTGGAGATCGGGCGCGCGCCGGCCAACTTCTTCGATGCCGAGCTCATCACCTCGCTGGCGGACGCCTACGCCTGGCTGGACGAGCAGCCGGAGTTCCGCGCCGTGGTGCTGTGCTCGGACGGCAGGCATTTCTGCGCGGGCGCAAACTTCACCGAACGCTCCGGGGGGCCCGCGGTGGGCAGCGTGAAGGAACTCTACGCCGCGGCGGCCCGGCTGTTCGAGGTCCGGACGCCGGTGGTCGCCGCCGTGCAGGGCGCCGCGGTGGGCGGCGGGTTCGGGCTGGCCTGCGCCGCTGACTTCCGGGTCGCCAGTCCGCAGACCAGGTTCTGGGCGAACTTCGCCCGGCTCGGCCTGCACCATGGCTTCGCGCTTACGGTCACGCTGCCCGCGATCATCGGCGAGCAGCGCGCGCTTGACCTGCTGTGCACGGGCCGCCGGGTCGGCGGCGAGGAGGCCGCCCAGATCGGGCTGGCCGACCGGCTGGCCGAGCCCGAAGGCCTGCGGGCGGCCGCGCAGGAGCTGGCCGCCGAGATCGCCGCCGCCGCCCCGCTCGCAGTGCGGTCGATCCGGGAGACGATGCGCGGGACGCTGGCGGACCGGGCCCGGGCCGCGATGGACCGGGAACTGACGGAGCAGGACCGGCTTCGGCAGACGGCGGACTTCGCCGAGGGCATCCGCGCGTCCGCGCAGCGGCGGCCGCCCCGATTCGAGGCCCGGTGACCGCGGCCTTCTCCCCGGCGTGCTGCTCGGGGACGCCGCTGGTTAAGCGATGACGGACGGCCAGTTTTTCACGTCGCGGCTGAAGGGCCGTCCGCTGCTGGATGGCGAGGGCCTCGCGATCGGCCGGATCCGCGATGTCGTGATCCTGCCCACCGCCGGAAACGACCCGCCGCGAGCGCTGGGCCTGGTGGTGACGTGGCACCGGCGCCGGATCTTCGTCAACCTCGGGCGGATCGCGGAGATCTCCGTGGACGGCGCCCATCTGCTGGGCGCCACTGTCGACCTCGAGCGCTTCAGCCGGCGCGCCGGGGAGCTCTTGGCGTCTGAGCTGTACGGCCGCCGCGTCGACGGCGGAACCGTTGCCGACGTCGCCATTACGCCCTGCGAGCAGCGGCGGATCGGCTGGGAGGTCTGTGCGCTGGCCATCACGCATGGACTGCGGCTCCGTGGTCCGATGATCGTCCCGTGGGACAAGTACACGGAGCTCTTCCAGGCCGGGGCTCTAGCCGAGCAGCTGGCCGACCTGCGTGAGCTGAAGCCGGCGGATCTGGCCAGCGCCGTGGAAGGCATGCCGCCGAGCCGGCGCAGCCAGATCGCCGCTGCCCTTGATGACGAGTCGCTGGCCGATCTGCTTGAGGAGATGCCCGAGGAGGATCAGGTGCGGCTGCTGGCCAGCCTCGGGCTGGAGCGCAGCGCCGACGTGGTGGAGGAAATGCAGCCTGATGACGCGGCCGACCTGCTGGCCGAGATGTCGCCCGAACAGCGCGAACGGTTGCTGGCGACGATGGAGTCGGTCCAGGCCGCGGACCTGCGGCGGCTGCTGCGCTACGACGCGACCACGGCGGGCGGCCTGATGACCTCCCAGCCCATCATCGTCACACCAGACACACCGGTTGCTGAGGCGCTGGCGCGGGTCAGGGATCCGGACGTGCCGACGACGGTGGCGGCACAGGTGTATGTGTGCGAGCCGCCCGTGGCCACGCCGACCGGCCGGTACCTGGGCAGCGTGACATTCCAGCGGCTGCTGCGCCGGCCGCCGTCGGCCCTGATCGGCCAGTGTGTCGATGAGAAAAGCGTCTTCGTAAGGCCCGACCTGCCCGAGCGCGAGCTCGCGGTCCGGCTGGCCGCCTACAACCTGGTCAGCGTGGCCGTGTGCGACGAGGACGGCCACCTGCTCGGCGCGGTCACGGTAGACGACGTCCTCGATCACCTGCTGCCCCCCGACTGGCGAAGGACAGGAGGCTGACATGGCCCGGATTTCACTGCGCCGCCTCGCCGAGCGGGCCGATCTGTCCGTTCCGCGTGGCACCCCGCAGATGGGCGCCCGCTACGACGCCGACGCCTTCGGGCGTTTCTCCGAGGCCATCGCGAGGTTCCTCGGCACCGGGCGTTTCCTGTTCTGGCAGACCATGCTCGTGGTCGCGTGGATCATCCTCAACACCGTCGGCTTGGTCAAGCACTGGGATCCGTATCCGTTTATCCTGCTCAACCTGGCCTTCTCGACCCAGGCGGCCTACGCCGCGCCGCTGATCCTGCTTGCGCAGAACCGGCAGGACGACCGGGACCGGGCGTCCATCGAGCGTGACCGCGCGGTGGCGGCGCGGACCCAGGCCGACACGGAGTTCCTCGCCCGCGAACTCGCCGCCGTGCGCTTGGCGCTGTCCGACGTGGTGACCACGGGGGACCTCGAGGATTCCCTCACCCGGTTGGCCAAGCTGATCGCCGACCGCCCGCTTCCGGCCAAGACCGACCTGCCGACGGCGCCGGACCAGCAATAAGCCCGCAGTCTCGGGCCCGGGCCGCGGCATCGCCGCGGCCCGTCGCCATGCACCAGTTGACCGCGAGCAAGACATAGGCGCCGGAAACTAATTATTCAGTAAATCCTCAGATACGGGAGTAATCATACATAAAGCGCGCGCAAGTATGACGGGGGGTACATATATCCCCATACCACGTGGGCCTGGCTAAGGGCCCACGTGCCGCAACAAAGGCAGGGTAAGCGGCCGAAGGGGAAGTCCAGACGAGATCTATAGCTGTCCTTCAGGTTATACCCAGCGTTCTTATCAGGTAATTTCAGGTATTCCTACGGGAGGAAACGATGCGCTTCATGCGCCCCGTGATTTACACCGCCGTCTCAGCGGCGGCTATCGCCACCGCCGGCTTGCTCGCCTCGCCGGCCTTTGCCTCGACGACCCAATACCCCTTCCATGGGCAGAGCGTCAGCCTGTACAACAACTACGGAAACGCGAGAGGCACGGTCGCCTCCGACCAGTCCGACCAGTACGGGCAGTACCGCCAGAACGGGCAGCGGGGCCGTGGCTCGGTCACCGTTTCCGGGACGGTGTCGAGCAACCACTCAAACCGCTACGGCAACCGCCAGGGGACCATTGAGGAAGTGTTCCTGTCCTCTAACTCCTGGAGCCGGGGCAAGCTGATCGGCTCGACCGGTTACGGCCAGAGCGGCCGGTTCAGCGGCACCGTGGACAACACCGACAGCGTCACGATTACGCTGTGCGCCGCCAACAAGGGCGGTGGCAACGTCCGGGACTGCACGAGCCAGACCGTCAAGGTCTCCGCCCAGCAGAACAACCCGGGTAACCACTAGTCAGCAGGCCCCGGCCGGCTATGCCCGGCCGGGGCCTGATCAGCGGTACGGGGAGGCCTGGCATGCCGCCGACGGCGCTGAAGCCGGAACCGATCCGCAGCACTAATCAAAAGCCCCTTAAGCCCGTGCCCGGGCACGCAGGAGTGCCATTCGCCACGTGTCGCCGAGCTGACACCACCGGTGTCGCCGAGCCGACTCCGATCGTGTCGGTCCGGTGACTGACCTAGCTCACCGCCATCCCGCACCCTTGACCTCGGTGGAAGTCCGTCGGGCAGCGCCATAGTCCTTCGGCCAGCCGACCCGCAGGGAGATGCTGATGACTACGGTGTGGAGCTCAGAAATTGGTCTGGGAACCTCGGCGATCGCGCTGGCCAGGGTGGCGCCGGACAGGCCGCGGACGGTAGCGCAGGTCCTGGCCGAGACGCTGGCGGTGGTGGAGCCCGCGTACCGGGCCGCGGTCAATGACCTTCCGCCGGAGATCCGGCATGTAGCCGGTTATCACATCGGCTGGTGGGAGGCCGACGGCAGGGCGGCAGGCGCGTGCGGCAAGGCGGTCCGCCCGGCGCTCGTGCTGGCCTGCGCGCGTGCCGCCGGCGGGGGAGGCGACCACGCGGAGCTGCCCGGCCGCCCGGCGCCGGCGCAGGCCGCGGTGGCGGTGGAACTGGTCCACGACTTCTCGCTGCTGCACGACGACGTGATGGACGGGGACCTGACCCGCCGTCACCGGGCTGCGGCGTGGGCGGTGTTCGGCGTGGGCCGGGCCATCCTGGTCGGGGATTCGCTGCTCGCGCTGGCCATGGACATGCTCAGCGGTGATCCGGGACGGGTGTTGTCCGGGGCGTTGCTGGAGTTGTGCCGCGGGCAGTCGGCTGACCTGGCCTTCGAAGACCGCGGCAACGTCTTGCTCACCGAGTGCCTCAATATGGCCGAACGCAAAACTGGTGCCCTCCTTGGGGCCGCCTGCCAGCTCGGGGCTCTGGCCGGTGGCGCCGACCCCCGGGTTGCCGAACTGTACGGCCGTTTCGGCCGGCCGTTGGGAGTGGCGTTCCAGCTGGTCGACGACCTGCTGGGCATCTGGGGTGACCCGGCGGTGACCGGCAAGCCCGCGGGCAACGACCTGGCCGCGCGGAAGAAGTCGCTGCCCGTGGTGGCGGCCCTGAGCTCCAACAGCAGGGCGGCCTATCTCCTGGCCCGGCTCTACGAGCGTGAAGACGCCTTCGATACGGCCACCATCGGGCGCGCCGCCGAGTTGGTCGAGAAGGCGGGAGGCCGAGCCTGGGCGCTGGCGGAGATCGGCCGGCGCATCGAAGCGGCCCGCGCTGCGCTCGCCCAGGCCCGCCCTGAGCCGTCCGCCGCAGCCGACCTGCACCTTCTCGCCGACCTGATCACCCGGCGCAACCACTGACCGGCCCCGCATCCGGCCCGCCGCTACCTTGAGACGGGCCGCCGCTCAGCACGGCGGGCCCGTGTCCGTCTTCGGCCCGTCCACGGTCATGGAGCGGGCCTGCACGCCGTCACGGCCCTACGCCATCCAGATCCTGGCATCCACCGGAGGTGCCGCGGTGCCGGCCCGGACGATCGGATTCCTGTCCGCCGCCGACGACACCGGACACCCGCCCCTGCGGCTCGCCAAGGACCCCTACTGGCCCTTGAAGTGCCCCGAGCCATCGTCGAGGCCGCCATCCTCGCGGCACTCCGCCTGTCGGGCAATCCGGCTAAACCGCACTCCGCCGCTGCCTGACGCTCACTCCTGAGTCAACCGCGGTACCGCCCGTGGCGTGACAAAGAAGGTCGGCCGAGCGAACAATGAGCCGTGTGGCAAGGCTGCTGATTGACGACCGTGCCGTCATCGTGTCCATGTCGGTCATGGAGAAGCTCGAAGCGCTGCACGGGAATGTGACCATACCGCGGACGGCGGTGATCGCCGCGCGAGGAGTCCCGGACGGGTTGGCGGAACTCCGCGACAGGGACGCCGGCACCGGCACCGGCCTGCCGGGACTGATGATGGTCGGCACCATCCGGAACAATGGCAGCGTTACCTTCGCGGTCTGCCGCGGGCGCCGGCCTGCCGTAGTCCTCGACCTGGCGGGTCACTCGTACGACCGGATAGTCGTTACCGTTGACAACCCCGACGAAATCGTCAGCCTCCTGCCCTTACCCGGCCCGCCCCATGCGCGCGCGTTTCCGCGGAAACGTCTCACGCAATTGCGTGAAGGCACCCGATCCGCGAACGGCGAAGTTTCGCATTTCAGCGGCCCGGGAGCGACCGCGACTCTGGATGCAGACGCGGCCAGGGTGACCGCGCAAGGCTAAGGAGCACTGTCATGGCAACCACGCAGACCAGCACCACCACCCCAGCGTCCGGCAACGGTTACGGCACTCCAGGCACGGCGCACCGCCCGGCTGCCGCCCTGCGCAACCTGGGCCTGCGTCAGATCCGGCTCGGCATCGTCTGGTTCGCGATCGGCCTGGTGATCACGGTCGTCACCTTCAAGCACCCTGTCGGCGGAGTCTTCATCGCCGCCTACGGCCCCATGGCCTTCGGTGTTGTCTCCGTGGTCCGCGGAATCGTCACCCTAAGCCGGTCCGTAAAGCTGCGCCAGCAGTAAGGACCTGTCATCAATCCCGGGCTTTCGCCCGGGATTAGCCAGCCAGCCGATTTGACCTAAAAAGTGCCTTCGGCCTGAGCGGATAGGGCTTGTCTGGAGTCCTTCCCGTTCCCGGCCGAAGGCACTTTCCCATTTCACCGCGCACGTCACCGGCCAGCGCGTGCAGCGGGCGGTGCCGCCCGGCTCAGTTCCTTAGCCCAGCTTGAGCGGCACGTCCGCGTAAGGATCGAGCGCGTAGGCGAGGGAGACACGGTGGTAGCCGTCCGCGATATCTCCGTCCGCGATGAGAACCGGAGACAGCTTCTCCCCGGCGAGCACCTTCTGCAGGTCTTTCAGCACGCCCGGGTCCGACAGCGGCAGCGGGTCGCGCGTGGTAGCCCGCAGGATATCGTTGGCGCGGCGCTGGATGACCGGGAGCTTCTGCAGCTTTTCCGACATCTCCTTTGCCCGGCTCTCCCCGAAGCGGATACTGAGGTAGCTGGAGGCAGCGGCATAGTCGTGGTCGGCTACGTCCTTCCTCCACCGCAAATACTGGACGGGTTCTCCGGCAGCGGTCATTCGTCCTCACCCTCCTCCCGTCCCGGGAACGACGTTCTGTACCAAGGTCGTTCAGTTCATCTACACCTTACGGCTTGGTCCGTCCAGAACTAACTCACCACTGCTGACCTGGCGCGTTGCCGATAAGGCTCAGGACGTTCCGGCGGAAGCGCCTCGTGAAATCGCGCACGAGCCCCTTTCTGGCGCGGCATGTGCCCTCGTGCTGTCAACCCGCGCGGGCATGTTCATTCAGAACGAGCTGTCGTGATCTCCTCGACCGTCGGCGCCGCCTGGACCGGCGGCGCCGCCTGAGGCCGGGCAGGCCGGATCAGCGCCAGGGCGAGCACCCCGCCGGCCAGCGCCAGCATTCCGGTGATCACGAACAGGTCGTTCATGCCGGTGGCGAACGAGGTGGCCACGTGCGACGCGAACACCGTGCCGAGGACCGCGATGCCGGCCGCGATGCCGATCTGCCGGAACGTGGCGTTGATGCCCGAGGCCATGCCGGCCCGCTGCGGCGGGACTACGGAGATTGCGGTCGAGGCCAGCGGCGGGTTCACCAGGCCGGCGCCAAGGCCCGCCACGATGAAGCCGGGCGCGAGGTGGGTCCAGGACGAGGTGCTCGTCAGGCCGGTCATGAGCAGCAGCCCCGTGCCGTTGAGCAGGAGTCCGGGGCCGATCAGCCACCTGGCGGGGACGCGGTGGCTGAGTCGGCCGGCCGCGGTGGCGGTGACGAACTGCGCGCCGCTGATGATGGCCAGCCGGAGGCCGGTGCCAAGCGCCGAGTAGTGCTGCACGTCCTGCAGGTACAGGACGAGGTACAGCAGGACGGCGTACAGCGAGCCGTTCATCGCGAATGCCGCGATCGAGGCTCCGGTGAAGGCCGGGATCCGGAACAGGGACACATCGAACATCGGACTGGCCTTGCGGCTCTCCACGATGCCGAACGCGATCAGCGCCACGGCGCTGATCGCCAGGCAGGTGATCACGCCGGTGTCGGTCCAGCTGTTGCGCTCGCCGGCCCGGATGAGCCCGTAGACCAGTGCGATCAGCCCGGACGTGAGCATCGCGGCGCCCGCCAGGTCGAGCCGCGGCGCGTGCGGCGAACGAGACTCCTCGACCTGCCACCAGGTCACGGCCACGGCGAGCACGCCGACCGGAACGTTGATCAGGAAGATGCCCCGCCAGTCCCACTCGGTGGTGATCAGGCCGCCGAGCACGGGCCCGAGCGCGGTCGCGATGCCCGCGATCGCGCCCCACGCGCCGAACGCGATGCCCCTTTCCCTGCCGCGGAAGCTCTGTCCGAGCAGGGCCAGGGAGACCGAGAACATGACGGCGCCGCCGATGCCCTGAAAGCTGCGCGAGGCGATCAGCATGCCCGGGTTCCTGGCCAGCCCGCACAGCAGCGAGCCGGCGGTGAACACGACGAGGCCGATCTGGAACAGCAGCTTGCGGCCGTACCGGTCGGCGAGGATGCCCGAGGTGAGCAGCAGCGCCGCCAGGGTGAGCGCGTACGCGTCGACCACCCACTGGATGTCGCCGAGGCTGGCGTGCAGTGCGGTCTGAATCTCCGGCTGCGCGACCACGACGATCGTCACGTCGAGTAGCAGCATGAAAGTACCCGCAAGGACTGCGATCAGGGTCCACCACTTCTTGTCCACGCCCCCAGACAACCCGAGGCGACCTGCTGGTATCCATAAAAGTGAGCTATATCGCCCGATCTCGATTTTGCTAGCCTGGATTTTGTGGAAATCGACACCTTGGACGTCGTAGACCGTCAGATCGTCCACGTGCTGGCCGTGGATCCCCGGGCGTCGTTCCGCGCGATCGCCGAGGTAGTGGGGGTGTCCGACCAGACCGCCGCGCGGCGTTATCGCAGGCTGCGCGAGGTCGCCGCGCTGCGTGTGATCGGCCTGGTCAGCGGCGCCCGGGTCGGCTGGACCGACTGGGTGGTCCGGGTGCAGACCACGCCCGGCAGCGCGAGTGCGATCGCCGATTCGCTGGCCCGGCGCCCCGATACCAGGTGGATCCGCATGTACGCCGGCGGCACCGAGGTCGTGTGCGTGCTGCAGGCGCGGACCAGCGAGCAGCGCGACGCGCTGTTCCTGCGCGGGCTGCCGGGGAGCCGGCGCGTGGTGCAGGTCTCCGCGCACGCCACCTTGCATATGTTCAGCCCGGTGGCGTGGGGCGGCCTGACCAGGGCGCTGTCGCCCGAGCAGGCCGCGCGGCTGGCCGCACATGCCGGCCTCGCCGGGAACGACGGCCTCGCCGGGAACGACGGGCACACCGGTGCCGACGTGCACCTGAAACCCGACGACGAACCGCTCCTGGCCGAACTCACCCGCGACGGGCGCGCCAGCAGCGCCGCCATCGCCGCCGCGATCCACTGGCATGAGTCGACCGTGCGCCGCCGGATCGCGGACCTGCACGCCGCCGGCCTGCTGTACTTCGACGTCGACATCGACGACCGGGCGCTCGGCTACAACGTTGCGGCGATGTTCTGGCTTTCCATCGAGCCGGCCAAGCTGGAGGCGGCCGGCCGCGCCATCGCCACGCACGCCGAGATCCCGTTCGCGGCGGCGATGACCGGACCGAGCAACCTGGTCGCCGACGGCCAGTTCCGCGATACCCAGCACCTGTACGAGTACCTCAGCGGCCGCCTCATCGAACTGCCAGGCCTGCGCTCGGTCGAGACCGTCCCGGCGATCGGCACGGTCAAGCGGGCAGGCTCGCTCGGCTAGACCAGGCCCAGGATGATCGTGGCAGTCTGACCGTCGCCGGATTCACGCACAGGGTGGTCCGCAACGGCACACCGCACACGGCGATATGACGAGTTCGCCATCAAGCCCCTGTTACCGTATACATTCCTGCTGTAGCCCGATGACTCCACGATCTGCTCCCCGCGGCGGATGGGAACCCCGGGGGGTCTGCTCTGCCGATGGACGCTCTTCAGCGCGGCGATCCCGTCAGCGTGGGCGGTTACCAGCTGCTGGGCAGGCTGGGTGCCGGGGGAATGGGGCAGGTGTATCTCGGGGCGTCGCCGGGCGGCCGCAAGGTCGCGGTGAAGCTGATCCATTCGGTGCACGCCCGGGACGCTCAGTTCCGGGAGCGGTTCGCCAGGGAGATCCGGGCCGCGCAGCGGGTCGGGGGTTTCCACACCGCTCTCGTGGTCGACGCCGACCCGTATGCCGACCCGCCGTGGATGGTAACCGCTTACATCGAGGGGCCGTCGCTGCAGGAGGCGGTTCGCCGGGCCGGGCCATTGCCGGCCGGCCAGGTGCGGGCGCTGGGCGCCGGGCTGGCCGAGGGGCTGGGCGCGATCCACGCCTGCGGGCTGGTGCACCGGGACCTCAAGCCAGGCAACGTGATCCTGGCCGCGGACGGGCCGCGGATCATCGACTTCGGCATCGCCCGGGTGGTCGACGCGAGCACGGCAATCACCATGACCGGCGCGGTGGTGGGCACGATCGCCTACATGTCACCGGAGCAGATCCGGGCCGAGGTGGCCGGGCCGGCCAGCGACGTGTTCTCGCTGGGCAGCGTGCTGGGGTTCGCGGCCACGGGTCACCCGCCGTTCGGCGCCGACTCGCCCGTGTCGATCATGTACCGCCTCGTCAACGAGCCACCGGACCTGGCGGGGGTGGCCGACGACGGGCTTCGGGAGGTGATCGCCGCCTGCCTGGCCAAGTCTCCCGGCGACAGGCCGCCGGTCCGTACCGTCATGGCCGCGTTCAGCCGCCCGGGCCTGGCGCCGGCCGCGTTCAGCCGCCCGGGCCTGGCGCCGGCCGCGTTCGGCAGCCCGGCGCCGGCGGCCGGGACGGCGCCGCCCAGGACTTCGCCATCGAGGAAACCGCCGCCCAGGCCCGGGCACGCCCGGCGACCTCGCCGGACGGCCGGGCTCGTCGCGGCCGTCGCGGTCGCGGCCGTCGCGGTCGCCGTCATCCTCGTCGTCTCGCTGATCCCTCGCAGCACTCCGCCGGCCGCGGCCGGCCATCGCCCGAGCGGAACCGCCAGCGCCGGGAGCACGGCGACGACGCGGGGCACGAAAGGCCCCCACCCGGCAACCAGCCAGGTCAGCGCGGGCGGAACGACCCCGGTCCATGACCTCACCCTGACGGACCCGGACAACACGGGACTGAACGACATCTCCTTCAGCGCGGACGGCAGGCTGCTGACCGACACCGGTCCCGACGGCCGTGCCTACGTCTGGGATCTCGCCACCGGCACGCTCGCCCACGCCCTGACCACGCCGAACGAGACCGTCGTCGTCCCGGCGTTCAGCCCGAACGGCACGCTGCTCGCCAGCAGCGCGGGCGCTGTCTCCCTCGGCGTGGACCTGTGGGACGTCGCCACCGGCCAGCGCCTCACCACCCTGATCAACCCGTCGCAGCCCCTCGGCGTCAACAGGCTGGCGTTCAGCCCGAACGGCAAGCTCCTGGCCGTCGGTGTCGGCGGGCACGTCTGCCTGTGGAATCTCGCCACCGACACCCTCATCTACACCCTCGCCACCCCCGGCACCCTCATCAACGCGCTGGCGTTCAGTCCGGACAGCACGATGCTGGCGGCCTCCGCCATCCTCGGCGGCGGCAACTCCGTACGCCTGTGGGACGTCGCCACGGGCGACCTGATAGCCACGCCGCTGGCCGGCATCCCGGACGTCGAGAAAATCGGCATCGGGGCTCTCGCGTTCAGCCCGGACGGCAAGCTCCTGGCCGCCAGCGGCGGCGGCCACGGCGGCATCTACCTGTGGAGCGTCGGCACCCAGAGTCTGGTCAACACCATTTCTTCCTCGGGCGAGGGCACCATGCCGATGGCGTTCAGCCCGGACGGCGGGCTGCTGGCCGCAGCCGACTGGGGGAGTTCGGATCGCGGCTACATCTGGGACGCGGCCAGCGGTGCGCTCCTGCGCACCTTCACCGACCCAGGCGGATATGCCATCTCGGACGTGGCGTTCAGCCCGGACGGCAAGCTCCTGGCCTTCGCCGACCAGATCGGCGACGTCTATGTCAAGGTCACGAGCCAGTTCGTCTCGTGAAGCACGGGGCGGCCAGCCTCAACCGTTCAGGGTTCCCGAGGTGCGGGCACCAGCAGCCCGTCCGGGTCGTGCAGCACAACCGTGCCGGCGAAGAAGTCGCCGACCGAATTCAGGGTGGGGCTGAGCAGCATGATGAAAGGGCCCATCAGCAGTTCGCCGTTGAGGAGGATGCCGGTGACCTGGCGTATCGCCATCTTCCCCCGGCCGGCCACCTGTCCGGCCACGCCGCCGGCCCCCCGGTCGGCGGACGGCTCCCAGCAGCGCAGGCCCAGCAGCCGCTGGGCGGGAGTCTGCCCGTGGCCCCAGGTCACCAGGGCCCAGATCAGGTAGCCGACCCCGAGCGTGCCGATGAAGAGCGCGACGGCGAGGCAGTAGGCACCGGCCACCCGGCCCACGCTGGCCGGCCGCACCCCCTGCGGCAGGACGAGCCCGGTCGGCCGGTCGTAGTACATCCCCGCCGGCACCTGCGGCGGCGCGAACTGCTCGTAGCCGCGCCTGATCGCCTCGGCCTCGCTGTCCGGGGCTGGATACGGCTCTATGGCCCCATCCCCAGCCGTGTCTTCCATATCTGTGAATATTACCAGTTCTATGAGCAATAGGTTAGGCTTCCGGCATGGCGAGCGCGGACCTGCTGCTGCACCCGGTGCGCCTGCGCATCGTCAAGGCGTTCCTGGGCGACCGGGCGCTCACCACCGCGCAGCTCGCCGCCGAGCTCGACGACGTGCCCGCCGGGAGCCTGTACCGCCACGTCGCCCTGCTCGCCAGGGCGGGGGTCCTCCAGGTGGTCGCCGAGCGGCGCGTCCGCGGCACCATCGAGCGCACGTACACCCTCCGGCTCTTCGCCGCGCAGATCCAGCCGGAGGAGGCCGCGGCGATGACCCCGCAGGAGCACGCCCAGGCCTTCATGGCTTATATCGCCGGGCTGCTCGCCGACTTCGACCGCTACCTCGCCGCCGGCGCTCCCGACCCCGCCCGCGACGGCGCCGACTACCGCGTGGCCGCCATGTGGCTCACCGACGCCGAGCTCGCCGGCTTTCTCCAGGATCTCCGTGCCATCGCTCAGCCCCGGCTCGCCAACGCCCCGGGCCAGGGACGGCGGCGGCGCATGTTGTTCACCGTCCTGCTCCCGGAGCCCGGTGAGCCACGCTAGGCTCTCGAGCTCGGCCCGCAGACCGACGGCGGTTAGGTCCAGCGGCCAAGGATTCAGGCGGGATCGAACCGGACCGGCAGGTTCGGCGGCGACCGGAAGATCAGCCCGTGGATGTGCGTATCCTCCGCGTCGGGATCCAGCCGCAACCCCGGCAGCCGATCAAGCACCGCGTTCAGCAGCACCCGCATCTCCAGTCGTGCCAAGTGCATACCCAGGCACTTGTGCGCCCCATCGCCGAACGACAGGTGCTGCTTGTCCTCCCGGAACACGTCGAACAAATCCGGATCCGGATACCGCTCCGGATCCCGGTTCGCCGCCCCCAGCGAGACCGCCACGAACCCGCCAGCAGGAATGGGCACTCCACCCAGCGACACATCCTCGGTCGCCGTCCGGGCGACGGTCAGCAGCGGCGTCTCCCACCGCAGCGCCTCCTCGATCGCCTGCGGCACCAGGTCCCTATCGCCGCGGACCGCCGCAAGCTGCCCCGGATCTGCCAGCAACCCGAACAGCAGGTTGCTCGACGACCGGTACGTCGTCTCCGCCCCGGCGGGCAGGAGCAACAGCAGAAACGGATAGATCTCCTCATCGCTGAGCCGGTGCCCCTCGACCTCGGCCGAGATCAGCTGACTCACCAGGTCATCGCGCGTATTCCGCCGCCGGTCGGCGATAATCTCGCCGAAGTAACCCCGAAGCTCCCGGCTGGCCGCCACCGCGCGTTCCCAGTTCCCCATGACCGCGATCAGCTCGGTCGACAGCCGCAGGAACCGAGGCCAGTCGGCCTCGGGCAGCCCGAGGACCCGGGCGATGACCCGGACCGGGAACGGGAACGCCAGTTGCGGGACGAGATCAGCGCGCCCGTCCCCGGCGAAGGCGTCGATCAGCTCAGTCACGGTCGCGCCGATGATCGTGTCGCTCCAGGTGTCCAGCACCCGGGCGCGGAACGCCTTGGCGACCAGCGCCCGGTGGCGCAGGTGCTCCGGCGGGTCCATCTGCAGGATGGTCCGGCCCATGACCTGCCCGATGGTCAACGCGTACCCGCCCGAGGAGAACCGCGCGGTGTCGGTGAGCACCTCCTGCGCCAGCGCGTGGCTGGTGACGGTGAACAGCGACGTCATCCGCGGACCCGGCCGCTGCGGCCGCGACCCGCCGCCCGGCCGCGACCCGAAGTGGACCTCAAGCACCGGGCTGTCCGCCCGGATCCCGGCGAACATCGGGTACGGGTCGCGCACATCCCCGGCGAGCTCGGCGAACTGCCGCATCGGGTCGTAGCCGTCCTCAGGAGAACCTTCCTGCTGGGACGCCATGCCCTCAATTTATCCCGAACGTACCGTGGTGCCCCTCTCGCTCAACCCGGCGTTTTCAGTAGTAGCCGTAACGGGCCAGCGGCTCGACGAGCTCCCGTTCCTCGTAAGACAGGTGGGACAGCAGCGTGTCGGTCAGCAGGTCAACCGCGTCCTGCAGCCCGGTGAAATCGTCCGGGCGCCCGACGAAGCTCACCAGCGCGCGGTCGACCGAATCAAGCACGCCGTGGATGATCACATGCTCCTCGTGCAACCGGTCGAGCACCGGGCCGAGGCCGGCGTCCCTGGCCCTCAGGTGCGGGAAGACCGCCGTGTCCTCGAGCCCGTGGTGCGCCGTGACCACGCGGCAGTAGCTCTGGCAGTAGGTGCCCATCGTCCAGTTGTTCTGCCGCATCGTCATCTGGTTCAGCTCGGACCTGGCCCGCGCCGCGTCGATGGCGCCCTTCTGGACCTGCACGATCAGGTCGCGGATCGTGGTGAGTTCCTGCCGGAGCATGTCGTGCACCCGGACCAGGTCCTCACCCGCGCCGCGGCCGGCTCGCGTGTACCCGGCCGCAGGCGGCGGCGAGGCCGGCCGGGTCGGCCGGGCCGCCTCGTCCCACAGCCGCGTGCCGCTGAGGCGGATACCGTCGTCCGGAGTCGGCTGCACGTCCAGCGCCGACCCGGCCTGCCTCTGGACCATGGGAGACGACTTGGCCCCAGCCGCGGCCCCTCCGCTATCGGCCCCTCCGCTATCGGGCCGTCCCGAGCCGGACCTCGCGGCCGCGACCAGTTCACGGACGGCCGGGGCCACCTCGGCGGCGTAGGTTTCGATCGTGACCGGATCGTCGGCCGCGAGGATGAAGGTGCTGATCCCCTCGGTCACGGCAAGTTCGGCAAGCTGATCGGCCCAGTGCCCGGGTGGGCCGTCAAGCAGGCCCGATGCGGTCGGCGCGAACCGCCCGCCGACGTTCAGCAGCCTGCGCACCGCGGCCGGCTCGCGGCCGGCCTGCGCGGCCGCGTCGTCGATGATGGCGTTGCCCTCAGCCAGCTGGCCGGGCTGCAGGTAACCAAGCGACGGCAGCCAGCCGTCGGCCAGGCGCCCGGTCAGCCGCAGCATCCTTGGCTTGTAGGCGCCGACCCAGATCCCGATCGGATGCGCCGGAGCCGGGCCGGGCTTGGCGCCGGACAGCTTGTAGTACCGCCCGTCGAACCGGACGCCGCCCCTGGTCCTGACGTCCCAGATCTGCCGGATGACCTCGATGCCCTCCGCTAGCGCGTCGACCGCCTCGCCGGGAGATAGTCTCGGTCCGCCCATCGCCGCGATGGCGTCATGGAACCCGCCCGCGCCGATGCCCAGCTCGACGCGACCGCCGCTGAGCAGGTCCAGGCTGGCGAGGCTGCGCGCCAGCACGGCCGGGTTGCGCAGCGGCAGGTTCAGCACGTTGCCCGCGAGCTTCACCCGCTGGGTCCGGGCCGCCACATAGGACATCAGCGTCCAGGCGTCCAGGAACGCGGGCTGGTAAGGGTGGTCCTGGAAGGTGATCAGGTCAAGCCCTGAACCCTCGGCCACGACCGCCAGGTCGACCACGTCGTGCGGCGTCTGGCTGGACGGCGTCACGAAGATCCCGAACTCGAGTTCGTGCCCGTAGTCCGTCATCGGTGCGCTCCCTCCGGCTACCATCCCTTAACGCTGAATAGTTTAGCATTGAACCATCTACTGGATTATCCTGGAGATGTGACCACCGAGGTCGTCCGCGACCGCGCCGACGTGCTCGTCGGCCTGCTCTGCAGCCAGACGCCTGACGTCGACACGGCGACCAAGAAGCTCGGCGTCCGGCTGCGCCGGATGGCCCACCACCTGGAACGCGAGCTGCGCCGCGAATTCGCCGCGGAAGGCATCGAGGCGTGGGAACTGGAAGTCCTGCTCGCTCTGCACAGCGCGCCTGGCCAGCGCCGCAGCGCGGGAGCGCTACTGCGCGGCTCACAGGTCACCGCGGGCGCGATCTCCAACCGGATCGCGCGGATGGAGGCCAGGGGCTGGGTCAGGCGCGATCTCGACCCGGCCGACCGGCGTCACGTCCTGGTCACCCTCACGCCGGACGGCCTGCGGCGTACCGAGCAGATCCTGGCTATCCGGACCACCGCGGAGCAGCGCCTGTTCGGCCAGGCGGACGCGGCCACGATCGAGCGCCTGTCAAATGACCTGCGCGAACTCCTGCTCGCGATCGAGGGCCCGGCGGTCGACGAGGACGCCAAGCAGGCGTGCGCGGAGGAAGCGGCGCCGATCTGACCCGATGCGTGCCGCCCGCCCGGATCAGCCGTCCCGGCGGACCCGAACGGGACCGTGCTGGCCGCCGACAGCGTAGATGACCTGGCCGGTAATGAACCCGGCGTCCTCGCAGGCGAGGAACGCGACGAGGGCGGCCGTGTCGGCCGGCTCGCCGATCCGGCCGAGGGCGAACGCCGATCCCGCCTCGGCCCGCTGCGCCTCGGTCAGCCGGGCGAACGGGCCGGTGGCCGTGCTCCCGGGCCCGACCGCGTTGACCGTGATCCGGCGGGGCGCGAACTCGATCGCGGCGACCCTGGTGACCTGGTCGAGGAAGGCCTTCGCGCCGGAGTAGAGCCCGATGCCCGCCACCGCCGTGCCGGTGACGCCGGAAGATATGTTCACTATCCGCCCGCCGTCGGCGAGCCTGCCCGCCGCTGCCTGCATCATCAGGAACGGTGCGCGAGCGTCGACGGCCACGAGGCGGTCGAAGTCGGCCACCGAGGTCTGGGCCAGCGCTCCCCAGTGGGTGATCCCGGCGTTGTTGACCAGGATGTCCAGCCTCCCGAACTCGCCCGCCACCGCGTCTACCAGGGCCGCGGCCGCGGCCGGGTCCTCCAGGTCCGCGGCGACCGCGATCACCCGGCGGCCGAGGCCCCGCACCTGCTCGGCCACCCGCTCGGCCTCGTCCTTACCGGTGTGGTAGGAAAAGCCGACGTCGGCTCCCTCGGCGGCCAGCCGGCGCACGATCTCCGCCCCGATCCCACGGCTCCCGCCGGTGACCAGCGCCACAAGCCCCGCCAGCCGGTTGGTGATATCCATCGCGTCTCCTTCTCTTAGGGCAGCACCCAGTACAGCCGCCCGCCGGCCCGGGCGGAAGGACGCGCTGGGTCCGGCTCCATACACTGCGGGTATGGATGACGTCGAGCTGCGCGAGCTCCGGTACTTCATCGCGGTCGGCGAGGAACTGAACTTCACCCGCGCCGCGGCACGCCTGGGCCTGGCCCAGCCGCCGCTCTCGGCGGCCATCGGCAAGCTCGAACGCAAGCTCGGCGTCCGGCTGCTTGAGCGCACCAGCCGCCGGGTCGCCCTGACCCCGGCCGGAGCCGTCCTGCTTGAACAAGGCCGGATCGCGGTCGAGGCGGCCGGCGCCGCGATCGAGCGAACCCGCAGGGCCGGAACCCAGCCCGCCCGCCTCACCGTCGCGGTCAAGCCGGGCACGGGCACCGACCTGCTCAGGAAGGTGGTCCGGCGCTGCGCCAGGGACCCGCGGATGCCGCGGCTGCACGTCATGTTCGGCCACCCTGGCGGGCCCGCCGCCGCGGTCCGCGGCGGCGCCGCCGACGTCGCGATCCTGCGCGCCCCGTTCGACCGGCGCGGCCTGGACACCGAACTACTCCTGACCGAACCCCGCCTGGCGGTCCTGCCCGCCGACCACCGCCTGGCCGGAAGAGCCGAACTGCGCCGCGCTGACCTGGCCGGCGAGCCGATGCCACGCTGGACCGGATCACCCGACCCGGCCGCCGCCGCGCACTGGATCGGCGCCGACACCCCAG
Source organism: Streptosporangiaceae bacterium (assembly GCA_035505275.1). Lineage (GTDB taxonomy): Bacteria > Actinomycetota > Actinomycetes > Streptosporangiales > Streptosporangiaceae > Palsa-504. The sequence goes on from DATJQX010000059.1 coordinate 41,384, forward strand.
GCCTGGCCGACGGCACCCCCGACGGCCCGCTGGACGGTCCCGAGATCAACGACATCAGCCAGCTCATGGCCGCTGTCACCCTCGGCAACGCCGTCGCCTACCTGCCAGCTTCGTTCGCGCACCAGCACCGCTCCGCCGACCTGGCCTTCGTGCCGGTCACCGACCTGAGCCCGAGCGAGGTCATGGTGGCCTGGCCGTCCACCAGCCGCTCGCGCGCCGTGGCCGCCTTCGTCCGCGCCGCCGTCGAGGCCGCCGCCGCCCACGCCGGCCAGCCCGCGGCCCTGGCCTGATGACTCAGCCACCCTCACCCGAACTCGAAGGCGTCCGCGCGCTCGTCACCGGGGGTACCAGCGGCCTTGGCTTCGCCATGAGCCGGGCGCTGGCCGGAGCCGGCGCCCGGGTCGTCCTGACCGGCCGGACCGAACGCCGCGTCCAGGATGCCGCTAGCCGGATCGGCGACCTCGTGACCGGCCTCGTCATGGACGTCCGCGACGAGCAGTCCGTCTCCGCCAGCGTCGACCGCGCTCTAGGCGCACTGGGCGGCATCGACGTCCTGGTCAACAACGCCGGCCTCGGCATGCGCACGGTGAACCCGGACTTCATGACCGAGCCGATGGGCTTCTGGCAGGTCAGCCCCGACGCCTTCCGCGACCTGCTCGCCACTAACGTCGTCGGCTACTTCCTGGTCGCCCGCGCGGTCGTGCCGCACATGCTCCGGGCCGGCCGCGGCAAGATCGTCAACATCTCGATCAACGAGCCGACGATGCGGCGCAGGGGCTTCACGCCGTACGGCCCGTCGCGCGCGGCGACCGACGCGCTGTCCCACATCATGGCCGCCGACCTGGCCGGCACCGGCATCGACGTGAACCTGCTGCTGCCCGGCGGCGCCACCAGAACCGGCATGACGCCGGACGCAGCGCCGGAAGACGTGCGGGCCACCTGGCTCGACCCGGCGATCATGGGCCCGCCGGTCTGCTGGCTCGCGTCCGGCGCCTCCGACGGCCGCACCGACCAGCGCGTCGTCGCCACCGAGTTCGCGCTTCACGGCCCTCCTGCTTAACCGCGCAACCACACCGCGGTGTCGGGCGGCAGCAGCTCACCGTCCAGCGGGCCGCTCGCCAGTAGCAGGCCCGCGTGCTCGGGCAGCGGCGCCGCGGCCGCCGAGATGTTCACCACGCAGCGCACGCTCCCGCCGCGGTCGAACGCCAGCACGCCGTCGCCAGCCGGCAGCCAGGTCATCGGCCCGTCGCCGAGGCCGGGCTCGGTCCTGCGCAGCGCCAGCGCGGCCCGGTACAGCTCGAGCATCGAGCCCGGCTTCCCGGTCTCCGCCTCGACGGTCAGATCCCGCCACTCCTTGGGCTGCGGCAGCCAGGGCTCGGACGCGGCACCGTCCGGCGAGAAGCCGAACGAAGGTTCGGCCCCCGTCCACGGCAGCGGCACGCGGCTGCCGTCCCGGCCCGGGTCGGCGCCGTGAGTGCGCCGCCAGATGGGGTCCTGCCGGCGCTCATCCGGGATGTCCTGCACCTCCCACAGGCCGAGTTCCTCGCCCTGATAGACGTAGACCGAGCCGGGCAGCGCCATCGTCAGCAGCGCAGCCGCCCTGGCCCGCCGGGTACCGAGTTCCAGGTCGACCGGCAGGCTGTGGAAGTACGCTCGCTGCTGCAGGCTGAACGCGGTGTCTGGGCGGCCGTACCGCGACACGATCCGGTCAACGTCGTGGTTGGACAGCACCCACGTGGCCGGGGCACCAACCGGCGCGTGCAGGGCCAGCGTGTGGTCGATGACCTCGCGCAGCCGCGCGGCGTCCCACGGACAGGTCAGGTAAGGGAAATTGAACACGGTATGCAGCTCGCCTGGGCTCACGTACCGGGCCAGCCGGGCTGCGTCCGGGATCCAGATCTCGCCGATGAGCACCCGGCCCCGGTAGTTGTCGGCCAGCGCGCGCCAGGACCGGTAGATCTCGTGTACGTCGTCGCGGTCGGTATACGGATGCGCGGGGCCGGGCGGCTGGTCCGGCGTCACCTCGGGCAGCGACGCGTCCTTGGTGAGCAGCGCCGCGGAGTCGATCCGGATGCCGTCCGCGCCGCGATCGAACCAGAACCGCAGCACGTCCTCGAACTCGGCGCGAACCGCCGGGTTCGCCCAGTTGAAATCGGGCTGCTCGGGCGCGAACAGGTGCAGGTACCACTCTGCCGGAGCGGAGTCCGGCCCGGTGGTCCGGGTCCAGGCCGGCCCGCCGAAGATCGACTGCCAGTCGTTGGGCGGCAGGTCGCCGCCCGGGCCGCGGCCCGGGCGGAACCAGAATCGGTCCCGCTCCGCCGATCCCGGCGCGGCGCCGAGCGCGGCCAGGAACCAGGGGTGCTGATCCGAGCCGTGGTTCGGCACGACGTCGATGATGACCCGGATGCCGAGCGCGTGCGCCTCGGCGATGAGCGCGTCCGCATCCTCCAGCGTGCCGAACACCGGGTCGATGCCCCGGTAGTCGGAGATGTCGTAACCCGCGTCCGACATCGGCGACGGGTACCACGGGTTGAACCAGATCGCGTCGATGCCGAGTCCGGCCAGGTAGGGCAGGCGCGCGCGCACGCCGGCGATGTCGCCGATCCCGTCCCCGTTCCCGTCGGCGAAGCTGCGCACGTACAGCTGATAGATGGCGGCGCTGCGCCACCAGGCGCCTTCGTGAGCGGGGCCGGGACCGAAAGATCCGGGGTCTAGCAAGGGAACCTCTTTCTCTGGGGTCACCCGCGCAGGCCGCCCGCGGTGAGACCAGCCATGATGTTGCGCTGGAAGAACAAGAAGAAGACGATCGTCGGTATTGCGGCCATGGCGGAGGCGGCGATGATCAGGTTCACCTGCGTGCCGTACGCGGCCTGCCAGATGCCGACGTTCAGGGTTTCCCTGGTCGGGGTGTAGCCGTACTCGACCAGCAGCGGCCAGAGGAAGTCCTTCCAGACGGCGACCAGGCCGAAGATCGAGACCACGCCGATGATCGGCCGGGAGATCGGCAGCACCACCGAGCGCAGGATCCGCAGCCGGGACGCGCCGTCGATCTGCGCGGCGTCGATGTAGTCGGTCGGGATCGAGTCGAAGAACCGCTTGAGCAGGAAGATGTTGAACGCATTGGCCACCGAAGGCAGCCAGATCGCTTCCGGGGTGCCGATCAGGTTCAGGTGCAGGATGGGCAGGTCGGCCACGGTGATGTACTGCGGCACGACCAGCACGGTGGTCGGGATCATGAGCGTGGCCAGCATGAGGAAGAAGACGACGTTCCCGAACACCGGCCGCAGCCTGGACAGCGAGTAGGCCGCGGCCACGTCGAAGGTGAGCTGGAACGCCAGCGCGCCGAACGCGTAATAGATGCTGTTCCAGAGCAGCCGCGCGACGTCCAGCCGGTCGAACGCCTGCCGGTAGCTGCCCGGGTACAGGTGGTGCGGGTACAGCGTCGGCGGCGTCGCGATCGCCTCCTGGGTCGACTTCAGCCCGTCGGTGAACAGGAAGTACATCGGTCCGATGAAGACCAGCGTGAACACGATGATGGCCAGGGTGAGGACGATCCGGTAGACGATCTTCCCGCGGCGCCGGTTCAGCGCCGAGCTCGAGATCAGCGTCCGGGTCGTCGTTCCGGCCGCCGGCCGGCTCCGCAGCGGGCCGGCGATAGCGGAAAGCGATGCCATCTCAGCTCTCCTAACGGCGCTCTCGGGTGGCCCACAGGAACCCGCCGGAGAAGACGGCGAGCACCAGCATGAGCATCACGCCGAGGGCCGACGCGCTGTTGTAGTTGCTGGCGCCGCTCATCGCGAACGCGTACTGGTAGATGAGCATCACGACCGACAGCGTGTTGTCGCCGACCCCGCCACCGCCGTTGGTCAGCACGAACGACTCCACGAACATCTGCATGGTGGCCACGATCTGCAGCATCAGCAGCATGAGCAGGATCAGCCGGGTCTGCGGGATGGTGACGTGCCGGATCCGGCGCCATAGCCCGGCGCCGTCCAGCTCGGCCGCCTCGTACAGCTCGCCGGGGATGTTCTGCAGCGCGGCCAGGTAGATCAGCGTCGCCGCGCCCATGTTCATCCAGGTGGAGGCGATCACCACCGACACCATCGCCACGCTGATGAACCCGCTGCCGGGCTGGAACACCCACTGCGAGGCCGGCAGGTGGACGAGCCGCAGGATTTCGTCGAACAGGCCGTACTGCGGGTTGTAGAAGTAGGCGAACAGCAGCAGCGCCGACGCCGGCGGCAGCATCACCGGCAGGTAGACCAGGATCCGCAGGTACCCCCTTGCGTGCCGCAGCTCGTTCAGCAGCAGTGCTACGAAGAACGGCGCCGCGTAGCCGAAGACCAGGGCCAGGACGGTGAATTCCAGCGTGTTGCGCCAGGCCAGCCAGAACGTCGGGTCGCGGAAGATCCGGATGTAGTTGGTCCAGCCCGCCCAGGCGTAGCCGCCGCCGAGGACCGCCTTCTGGAAGCTCATGATGACTTCGCGGACGATCGGGTACCAGGAGAAGAACGTGAAGCAGAGCACCGCGCCGATCAGGAAGCCGTGCGCCGACAGGTTGCGCCGCACCTTCGGCCCGAGCCGGCCGGCCGACCGCGTGCGCGCCGCCCGGGGTTCGGCCCTGGGCTTCCGCAGCGTCGCGACACCTGCCATCCGCACTCTCCTATCCTGGTCCGCCGGGCGCGGGGCCGGCCCTCGACGATGACCGGCCCCACGCGACGGGAGGCAGCGGGCTATCCCGCGCTGTTGGCCAAGATCGTGTTGACGTTGGCCGCGGCCGTCTTCAGCAGGTCGCTCATGTTGACGTTCGGCTCGGTCAGCACGGCCAGCATCACCGGGTCCAGCGTCTTGTAGACCGCCTGGGCGTCGGTCGGCTCGCCGTCGCCGGCCTCGTTCGCGTTCACGAACGGCGCGTAGTACGAGGTGTTGATGGTCGCGTACTTGGCCCGCAGGGCGTTGATCGCAGCCCCGGCCGCGCCGTCGAAGAGCTCAGGCTCCGGGAATCCGACCGGCAGCCCGTCTGCCTTCATCCTGGCGAAGTTGAACTGCCCCAGGCCCGGCGTCAGGTCCTCGAAATCGATCCACTTGATGCCGGCCTCGATCTGCGCCGGGGTGTCGTGCTTGGCGAAGATGTAGTCGTTGCCGCCGGACAGCGACCCGGCCGGCGTGCCGGTCAGGCTCGGCAGCGGGCCCATCCCGATGTCGTTGACGTTGCCCTTGTCGGTCGGCACGATCACGTTGTAGATGTCATCCGGCGCGGCGATGTACATGCCCAGCTTGCCCGCGGCGAACTGCTGCTGCAGCGTGCCCCAGGCCAGGCCCTGAGTCGCGCTCATCGCGTGGTCGGTGAACCGCAGCGTGTGCAGCGCCTCCAGGATCGCCATGCCGTCGGAGTTGTCGAAGTTGGCGGTGGGCGGCGTGGCGTTGTTGTTGACCATCGAGCCGCCGAGCGCGTCCATGTAGGACGAGAAATGCCAGCCGCCGTTGTTGCCGGCGCTGTAGTCGCCCCAGCCCTCAATGCCGTGGCCGAGCTTGGCGATGGCGGTGGCATCCGTCTCCACCTGCGCCCACGTCGTGGGCGGATCGTTCGGGTTCAGCCCCGCCTGGCTGAACAGGCTGCGGTTGTAGATCAGGCCCTGGGTGTAGTTGACGGTAGGCAGGCCGTAGATCGTGGTGCCCGCCGTCACCGCCTTCATCGAGCTGGGCACGATGTCGTTGAGCGTCGGCACCGTCTTGCTGTTCACGTACTGCGTGATGTCCGCCGCCTGCCCGGCCAGCAGCACCTGCGGCAGGTCCGTGAAGTAGGAGTAGAAGACGTCCGGCTCGGTCCCGGCCCGCAGCATGGCGGTAAACGTGGCAGGCACTTCGCACGGGTAGTTGTAGACGCTGTCGATCGTGATGTTCGGATTCGCCTTCTCGAAGGTGGTGACGTCCTCCACCCACTCCTTGTGCTGCACCGGGTTCTCGGCCGCCGGCGGAGCGCAGTCGACGCTGACGGTCACATTGCCGGTGCCGCCCGAACTCGGGGCGCTGCTGCTGCTCGAGCAGGCCGCAGCGCCGAGCCCCAGACACGCAACGGCGATCACGGCGGCCCCCTTGCGGAAGCCGGCCAGCTGGTAGAGCTGTCTGCTCATCGATCAATCCTTCTTCCTCAGGGCGAACGTGGGCGATGCGCTACACCGGTGAACCGGCGCTGCCCTTTTGGCACTGAACATACAGAGGCGGACATCTGACCGCAAGATATCGATGAAACTTTGCAAAGAAACAACTTGATCACCTGTTCTAGTCGCCGGTACCACCTGATCTTGACCATGTATCCGGTTGCAGTCGAGTTTCTTGCTCTCTTTCAAGCCACTTGCGGACGACATCGCAGGCCAGCGGCCGACAGAGTGATTCAGGTCACGCAAGTTCTTGCAGCCAGATGTCGTATTGTTGCGCCATGACGCGAACCCCCGCCCGGCGGCTCGCCGACGTGGCCCAGAAGGTCGGAGTCAGCGAGGCCACCGTGAGCCGGGTCCTGCACGGCAAGGCCGGCGTGTCCGACAGCACCCGCGAGGCCGTGCTCAGGGCGCTGGACGTACTCGGCTACGAGCGCCCGACTCAGCTGCGCGGGAATCGTGCCCGCCTGGTCGGCCTGGTCCTGCCCGAATTGCAGAACCCGATCTTTCCGGCCCTGGCCGAGGTGATCGGGGGCGCACTGGCGCAGCGCGGGTTCACGCCGGTGCTGTGCACCCGGACCGCGGGCGGCCTGTCCGAGGCCGACTACGTTGAGCTGCTGCTCGACCAGCACGCCTCCGGGGTGGTATTCGCCGGCGGTCACTTTGCCGAGCTGGCCTCTCCGCACGAGCATTACAAGCTGCTGCACGCCCGGGGCATCCCGGCCGTGCTGGTCAATGCGGCGGTCGACAACCTCGATTTCCCGTGCGTGGCGACGGACGACATGGCCGCTGCCGGGCAGGCCTTCCGGCACCTGGCCTCGCTCGGGCACGAGCGGATCGGCCTCGTGGTCGGGCCTGAGGACCACATGCCCTCGCGCGGCAAGCTGGCCGCGTTCCTGGATCACGTGCACCAGGCAGAACTCACCGTGGCGCCCGTCGAGCACACCCTGTTCTCCCTCGAAGGCGGCCAGGCGGCGGCGACCCGGATCCTTCGGCAGCAGGTCACCGGCATCATCTGCGGCAGCGACGTGCTCGCCCTCGGCGCGATTCGCGCGGCGCGCCGCGCCGGACTTCGCGTGCCCGGTGACGTCTCGGTGGTCGGTTACGACGACTCCTGGTTGCTGAACTGCACCGATCCGCCGCTCACCACGGTCAGGCAGCCCATCGAGTCGATGGGCAAGGCAGCGGTCGCCCTGCTGGTGAACCAGATGGAGAGCGTCTCCGTCCACCCGGAGACGCTGCTGTTCGAGCCTGAGCTGGTGGTCCGCGGATCCACTGCGCCAGCGCCGGGCGAGACCGCATCCTCCGCAAGCTCCGGGACTGATCGCCTCGCCGCCGGTACCGATTCCGACGTCATGGGGTCGGGGGGATGAAGGTCTCGCTTGCCGGCGGCGCGCTCACCGATACCGGCAGCCCGAAGTCCCCGAAGGTGATCTCGAGATTCCGCTCCGTCTGCCCGACCGAGTCCAGGACGGTGAGCTGCCGGACCCGCCCCTGTGCGTCGACATCGACCGTGCCGCTGATGCTCGCGGCCGGGGCCGAGGGCGCGGAGAACGTGACGCCGAACGTGTACGCCGAGCCCGTCCAGCCAGGCCCGGACGCCGCACCCGCCGCGCTAACCTGAGTGGCCGACTCCAGCAGGGCCAGCATGTCCTGCGGGTCGATCAGGCTCAGGAACGCCGGGCGGCGGGCCAGCGCGGCAAGCTGCGCCGTCGTCGCGTTCGCGCCCGGCGGCAGCGGGCTGGCCAGCCGCTCCCAGGACGCCCACGCCGGGATCGCCCCGCCGATCTTGCGGCCAGAGGCGGTCCGCAGAGCAGCGGTCACGAACCTGTATGCGTAGCCACCGGCGAAACGGATCTGGTCGCCCAGGTTGTCCGTCCCTTCCCCGACCCCCCGCGCCGGGTCGAACTCGCCCGAGGCAGTGGTCCACGACTGCGAATACTTCCCGCCGGCCGCCACTATTTTCTGGGTCTCACTCACCTGGTAGCTTGTCGCCGCCGTCAGGGCGGCGGCCCGCGACACCTGGGCGAACGCCGATGGCGCCTGGACCGCCGAGAGCGTGATCACCGTGGCGGCGGCCACGATCCCGGCCGCGCCGACGGCCACCACCGACCGGGTCCGCACCACACGTGCCCGGCTCCGGGCCCGCACGCCGTGCAGCAGGTCGATCCCCGGCGGGACGTCCTCGGCGGCCATGGCGAACAGGCGGCGCGCGGTTTCTTCGGCGTCGTTCATGGGATGCTCCTTCATCGCAGGTTCACCTGCTGTCACGCTGCGGGCCTTGCGTCTCGTTGACCGCGTACCGGTCGAACTCGCTGCCCAGCAGATGGCGCAGCGCCCGCAGGCCGCGATGCGCGTGGGTCTTGACCGTCCCCACCGTGCAGCCCAGCAGCCAGGCGACCTCGGACTCGGGCAGGTCTTCGCAGTACCGCAGCACCAGCACGGCACGCTGCTGCCGGGGGAGTCCGGCCAGCGCCTGTCTGACCAGCGCACCGAGCACCTGCCGGTCCGCGATGTCCTCGACGCAGGAGCTCTCGGGCAGCGCCGCTGCCGGGGCTTCCCGCCGCCAGCGAGCGCGCCACCAGGACCGGTGCGTGTTGATCATGATGCGGCGCAGGTAGGCGTCCGGGTCCGCGGCGGTGTCGAGCCGCGGCCACGCCCGGTACAGCTTGACCAGGCTGGCCTGGACTAGATCCTCCGCCGCGTGCCAGTCCCCGGTAAGCAGGACGGCCACCCGCAGATGGTGTTCGCCGCGCTCGCGGACATAGGCCGCGAAACGCTCCTCGATCCCGCTATCGCGCCGCATCCGCCGTCCTTCAGTCGGCCCACCTCACCATTACACGCTGGCCGGCCGGCCCCAGGTTGACATCGCAGTTCTCAGCGCGTGTAGCGCAACCGCCGGCCTAATCCTTTGGCTGCATCCCCGGCCGGGCCGCGGCCGGGACGGGTACGGCCGCCGCCGTGCCTTCGGCGGGACCAGGCGCCGCGGCCTCGCGCGGCGGAACCGGCCGGTCGGCCCGCGTCAGCAGCACCGCGGAGACGACGCCCGCCGCGGCGAAGAACGCGATGATCAGGACCAGGGCGTTCCGGTAGGACGCCACCGGGTCGACGGGGGAGAGCCGGGACAGGATGGCCACCAGCGCGGCCACCCCGAGCACGGTGCCCACCTGGCGCCCGGTGTTGAGGATCCCGCTGCCGGTGCCGAACCGGGCCGGCGTCAGCGAGATGCTGCCCGCCCCGAGCAGCGACGGAATGGCCAGTCCGACCCCGGCGCCGCCCAGGAGCTGGGCGGGCAGCAGGTGGGTCACATAGGCGGGGTGGGCCTGGATCCGGGACAGCCACAGCAGCTGGGCCCCGGCGTTGACCAGGCAGCCGATCGCGGCGACACGGCCGGGCCCGCCAAGCAAACCCGCCAGGCGGGGCGCGACGACCCGGGCGAACGGCAGCACCATGAGCGGCCCGGGCGCGATGGCCAGCCCGGCCACCACCGCCGAGTAGTGCCACACTCCGGTCAGGAACTCGACCGCGCTGAGCACGAACGCCCCGAACCCCGCGTAGTACAAGATCGACGCCGCGAACGCGCCGCTGAACGTCCGCGAGCGCAGCAACTCGAGCTCGATGACCGGCGAATGGTGCCGCCGCGACCGCCAGACCATGCCCGCGCCGCAGGCCAGCGAGGCGGCCAGCAAGCCGATGAACCCGGCCGAGCCCCACCCCCAGTCCGGGGCCTTGACCAGCGCGAGCGCGACCAGCCCGACCGACGCGGCCAGCAGCCCGGCACCGATCAGGTCGGGCCGGCCGCGCGACGTCACATCACGGCTCTCCGGCACGACCCGAACGGCCAGGATCACGGCGGCCACCCCGACCGGCACGTTGATCCAGAACACCCAGCGCCAGTCGACCTGGACCAGGCTGCCGCCGATGACCGGGCCGAGGGCCGCGCCGAGCGCGCCCAGCGCCGACCAGGTGCCCAGGGCCTTCGCCCGGGCGTGCGCCGGGACGGCGGCCAGCAGCAGCGACAGCGACGCGGGCACCATCGCCCCCGCCCCGGCCGCCTGGATGACCCGGGCCCCGATCAGCGCGGCCACCCCCGGCGCCAGCCCGCACAGCACCGACCCGGCGCTGAAGACGGCCAGCCCGGCCACGAACAGCTTGCGCCGCCCGATCCGGTCGGCCCACCGCCCGGCCGGGACCAGGACCGCCGCGAACACGATCGTGTAGGCGTTGAGCACCCAGGACAGCGAGCTGAGGCTGGTGTCCGGGTACTGCCTGCTGATGTACGGGAACGCCAGGTTGACGATGAACAGGTCCAGGCTGGACATGAACACGGCCAGCGCCAGCACGCCGACCACGGCCGCGACCCGGCGGGAATCCGGACCTGCCGTGGGTGCCGGGGGAGTGGAGCTCACTGGTCATCCTCCTAGTAAGTCCGGAATCTGGATTTACTCTACTTCAGACTGGCTAGTGCGTCCAGAAAACTGACTGACGAGGTAGACTGCGAAACATGGTGAGTGTCCCGGCCGAGCCGCGCCCTTGCTCGATCGCGCGGACCCTCGACATCGTCGGCGAGAAGTGGGCCCTGCTGGCCGTGCGCGAGGTCTTCCTCGGCAACCGAAGGTTCGACGAGATCGTGCGCCGCACCGGGGCGCCGCGCGACACGCTCGCGGCCCGGCTCCGCACCCTGGTCGGCGCCGGGATCCTGGAACGGCGCCCCTACAACGAGCACCCGGCCCGCTACGAGTACTACCTGACCAGCGCGGGCCGCGACCTGTACCCCGTCATCGTCACGCTGATGCGCTGGGGCGACCAGTACCTGGCGGGCGAGGACGGCCCGCCGCTGGTCCTGGAACACCACTGCGGGCACCAGGTGACCGCCCAGGTCGTCTGCGAGGCCTGCGGCGAACCGCTCCGCCCCACCGACACCAGGCCGCTCACCCGAGGCCGGCAGGACGCGGCCAGCGTCACGGCCTAACCGCAAGTCTGCTGCCGTCGTCGCCCGTGACACCACTACGCGTTCGGATAATTAGATCCCGAATTTTTGCCCGAACGAATCGTGGTGCTTCTCCCGCGCCAGCGAATCCCTCTGGACGCTGGCTACCCGATCACCGAGACCGTGTCGTCGCCTTCGTTTACGACGTACACGTCGCCGGTCTGCGGGCTCACCGCGACTCCCTCGGGGTCGTGGCCCACGGCCACCGTGCCGGTGACCGCGTTGGTCTGGCCGTTGATCAGCGTCACGGTGTTCTCCGCGCGGTTGGCCAGGTAGATGGTGCCCGACGCGTTCACCGCGACGCCGTACGGGCCGGCCCCCACCGCGATCGTGGCGGTGACGAGGGGCGTGTGGGTGTTACTGATCACGTACTCGGTGCTGCCCTGGCCGCCGCTGACGTACGCCTCGCCGGTTACCGGGCTGACCGCTACCGAGTTGTAACCGCCGCCGCTAGCCGGGATGGTGCTGATGACCGCGTCGGTATAGTCCTTGAGCACCTGCAGCATGCCCGGGTTGTAGCCGGTCACGTAGATGTTCCCGTTGACCGGGCTGACCGCGACCGCGGCGGGGTCGGCGATCACCGGGACGGTGGTCCCGACCAGGTTGAAGTAGCCGCCGATCACCGAGAGGGTGTTGCTGCCGCTGTTCGCGACGTAGACGGCGGCGGTGCCCTGGTTGACCGCGACTCCTTCCGGGTCTGATCCGACCGGGATGGTGTCGATGACCGCGTTGGTCTTGCCGCTGATCACCGACACCGTGTCGCTGCCGCTGTTGGTCACGTAGATCTCGCCGGTCACGCCGCTGACCGCGACCGACCACGGGTCGCTGCCGACCGGGATCGTCGCGATGACCTTGTTGGTCGTGCCGCTGATCACCGACACCGAGTCGCTGGAATAGCTGGTGACGTAGACGTCGCCGGTCACCGGGCTGACCGCTACCGCGCTCGGCGCGCTGCCCACCGGAATGACTGCGGTCACGGGAGGCACGTCGGGCATGGCATCGGCGCCGGGACCCAGCGCCGTCAGGACAGCAACCGCCGTGGCGGCGCACGAGACAAGGAACCACCGTGCTGACATTTCCACCCCGTAGCTAATTCATTCCCCGGCGCATTGGGCGCAATGCAAAATCACTCATGCCCAGCGTGCTATGAAAATAAACGCAGGCCGGGAAGGCGCGGATTTCCGGCATGTCATAATCTGGACGCTTATTCCGGCAATTACTGAAGCTCGGTAATATGACGCGCGTTACGCGGGCTGCGCTTCTCGCGGCCGGGCGGTTCCGTCAGCCAGTGACGTTGATCACGTCGGCGTTGACCATGGTGGACAGCCGGTGCGCGATCGCGACGGTGGTCCGCGAGCCCATCAGTTCGTCGAGGGCCCGCTGGACCTTTTCGGCTCCCGCGCGTAGCCTCACGATCCGCCTCCTGCGTCAACGGCTCTGCCTCGCTACCGCCGACAGCGCAAGATTCAGCCGAGGCCTTTGCCCGGCGCGTATCGTAGGGCCGTCTCGCCCGTCCGGGTTCCGCGTCTTTGCTGGAGGCTCGCCATGCGGTTCACCAAGCTCGGGCACTCGTGCGTCAGGCTGGAGAAGGACGGCGCCGTCCTGGTCATCGACCCCGGCACGTTCAGCGACGCGGCCGCGGCGCTGGCCGGAGCGGCCGCGGTCCTGGTCACCCACGAGCACCCGGACCACCTCGACGCCGACGCGATCCGTGCCGCGCTCCACGCCGACCCGGACCTGACGCTGTGGGCCAACCCGTCGGTCACGGCGCAGTTCGGGGAGTTCGGCGGCCGGGTGCACGAGACCCGCCATGGCGACGCGCCGTCCGTCTCGGGCTTCTCGGTGCACGTGTACGGCGTGGACCACGCGCTGATCCACCGGGACATCCCGCTGGTGGTGAACACGGGGTTCCTGGTCGAGGGCGAGGTGTTCCATCCCGGTGACTCCTACACGGTCCCCGAAGAGCCCGTCGGCACGCTGCTGCTCCCGATCAGCGCCCCCTGGCTGCAGGCGGGGGAGATGATCGACTACTTCCGCGCCGTCGCGCCCTCCCGCGGCTATGCGATCCACGACGCGATCCTGAACGAGGCCGGCCTGGGCTTGATGACCAGGATGATGTCCGTGGCGGCCGCCCCCAGCGGAGCGCCGGTCGCCCGGCTGGAACCCGGCACCACCCTGGACCTGTGAAGGAGCGGACAGTGGACGAGCAGCGCATCACCGTGGAAGGTCAGGAGCTCGCGTACACGTGGAGCGAGGGCCAGGATCGCCCCGTCATCTTCGTGCACGGCAACTCCTCCTCCTCGCGCACCTGGCACGGCGTCATGACCGGGCCGTTCGGGCGGCGCTTCCATTGCCTGGCCTTCGACCTGCCCGGCCACGGGGCTTCGGCCCGGGCCGGGAACCCCGGGGACTACTCGCTGCCCGGTTATGCGAGGACCCTCACCGGGTTCGCCCAGGCCACCGAAGCCACCGACGCGGTGATCGTGGGCTGGAGCCTGGGCGGGCACATCGCGCTGGAGGCCGCTCCGGGCCTGCCGACGGCGGCCGGGTACGTGGTGTTCGGCACTCCGCCGGTCTCCACCATGGCCCAGATGGCCGAGGCCTTCCTGCCGAACCCGGCGATGAACGTCGGGTTCGCCGCCGTCGTCTCCCCGCAGGACGCACGCACCTACGCCGCCAGCTTCACCGCGCCTGGTTCGGCCCTGCCGCTGGACGATTTCGTCGCGGACATCGAGCGGACCGACGGCGAGGCCCGGGCCGGCCTGTTCGCCAGCGTCGTCGAGGGCCGGTTCGCCGACCAGGTCGCGGTCGCCGAATCCCTCGGGCAGCCGCTCGCCATCCTGCAGGGCGAGGGCGAGCAGCTGGTGAGTCTCGACTATCTGCAAAAGCTCACCATCCCGCCCCTGTGGCGCGGCACCGTCCAGGTGATCCCCAACGCCGGCCACGCCCTCCACCAGGAGGCCCCCGAGGCGTTCGCCGCCCTCCTCGCGGACTTCATCGCCGATCTCCCCTGACCGGGACTGGTCAGATCGTCACGTCACCGTCCTGCTTCCGGTACGCTACCTATCGTGATGATTTGGTCTCATTGCGCAACCTGGACGATACCCGGTGGGAATCGACCGCTCTGACGACGCCGGCGACCCGCCCGCCGAGCAACCAGACCGTTCGGCCGACCGGGCGGACGCCGCCCCTGCGGACCACGGCAAGCAGCCATCCCGGCGCGAGCAGATCGAGCCCCGCAGTCGCGAGGAAGCCTGGACCGACCTCCGCGGCACCGTCGGCCTGCAGGAGCGAACCGAGCCGGCCGGCCCCTCCGAACCCGGCGCCCGCTCCAAGACAGGAGAACCATCCGAGAACGGCCACCAACCCAAGGCCGAACCGAGCTGGGAAGAGAAGGCCAACGAGTCCCGCTGGATGTGGGGCGAGTTCAAACGCCGCTTCCCCGCCGAAGAGCGCCCGCCAGTAGACCGCTCGAAGGACCCCATCGGCTCATGGCGCGCCGAAGGGGACAGATACCTAGACCCCGTCAAAAACCAACGCATTGACGCGGAGTGCGACCGTATCGCAGACCGCGAGAAGGAAAGGATCTTGCCCGGGTTGCGCGCTGTTGAAAGCCAAGATCCACAGCGGCACCTGGTCGGTTTCGACCACCGCCTCAAAAGCCGCGATCGCATCAAGGAAAAAGTCTGCGATACCCTCAAGGAGCAGTCTGAGCTCTCCGTAGATGGAGCTGTCTCGCTTGTTCCAGACGCGATTCGGTTTACCTTTCAGTACGAGGATGCGCGTTACACGCGGGGCGTCTACGCGGACATGGCGCGCATGCGAGAGCAGGGCTTCCAGCTGAAAAGCACAAGGAATACCTGGTCCGATGACCAATACAAGGGCATTAACAGCCAGTGGATTGAGCCAGTAAGTGGCCAGCGGTTCGAAGTGCAGTTTCATACGCGCATCAGCCGCGAGGCAAAGGAGCTCACCCACCCTGCCTACGAACGGATCCGCGCCGTACCGAAGCCTGATAAATTCGAGCAGATGGTCTTGGAAGCCTTCCAGAAAAAGGTCACCGCCGAGGTGCCAATACCGCCCGGTGCCACCGATATTCCCGACTACCCGAAGAGAGGCACAGATGCCAGATAAGGTCACGTATTACGCTATTGTCAACGACTTGAGCAGTCGTGACCGGCCTGCAGGTGTATTCCGCCGTATCTACACAGAGGACGGCGGCAAACTCGACGAAGCCTTCACCCGGAATCTCATCTGGGAATTCAGCCCATCGCTTATCTCCGCCGAGCGCGGAGATCTGCAAAACGAGTTCATCGAGATCACCGAGGACGAGGCGAACCAGATCGTAGACCGCATCCGAGCTACAGTCGCTGGCGCGAACGACGGCTAACCAAGCTGGCACTCGGGGCACCAAAATGCTCGACCACCTCGTCCGCGACCCTTCCTCGCATCTGCTACTGCCAGGGCCCGGCTCGCTTAACCAATGGTTGTGACAACGTACCCATTCTTCTGGGTAGGTTGCCACAACCATTGGGTCGGTACCCGGGCTCCGATGGAACGGATGGTGCGGGTGCGATTCATGTGATGCCGACAGGGTTCTCCGGGGTTCCGCCAGCGGTAACGCAGCGAGCCGGTCGCGGCAGCGTTGATAAGGGCTTGGCCTAGGCTGATCCTACCGCCTACGCCTCCGCCGCCCTACGCCCGCCGAGCCGCCGCCCTACGCCTCCGCCGAACCGCCCAGCGTCCGTTCCGCCCCGCGCACCACCGCACCATCCTCCACGCTGACCACCACGAACCCGCTGAACCCGTCCGCCTCGAGCCGCCTCAACTGAGCCCCGAACTTCCCGCTTCGCCGCACCGTCTCAACCACGCGTCCGGCCCCGTAAACCCCGCGCAGTTCCCGCGCCACTTCCAGCGCGTCCGCCACCGGCACGTCCGGCTCCACCAGCACCGCCACCGCGTCCCGCGAGGGCCGGCGGGCCAGCAGGTCCGCGATCCGCTCGAATCCGATCGAGAACCCGCACGCCGGAACGTCTCGCCCCAGCGACCGCCCGATCAGCTTGTCGTACCGCCCGCCTCCGGCCACCGAACCGCTCATGTCCGGGTGGATGATCTCGAACACCTGCCCGGTGTAATACCCGAGCCCCCGCACAAGCGTCGGGTCGAAACGCCAGCTCAGCGCCCGTTCGGCCGCCAGCCGGTCCAGGCATGCGGCCGTATCAGCCAGGTCCGACACGACCTCCGCAGGCAGCTTAGGCAGGCGGTCAAGCAAGGCCCCGGCCAGCCGAGAACCGGGCACGCCCTCCAGACCCTGGATCGTCTCCTGCACCGCAGAGACCACCGCAGCGTCGAACCCGAGCTCGGCCAGTTCGGCCCGCACCCCGTCCCACCCGATCTTGTCCAGCTTGTCGACCGTGATAAAGAACGACTCCCAGGCCTCAGCAGGAACCCCGCACTCCTCGGCCAGCGCCGAAAGGAACCGCCGGTCCGACACCCTCACCACAGTGCCCGAAAGCCCCACCGCCGCCAGCGCCGCGCTGGTCGCCTCGATCAGTTCCGCCTCCGCGAGCACGGAAGCCTCGCCGATCATGTCGATGTCGCACTGGTAGAACTGCCGGTACCGCCCCCGCTGCGGCCGCTCCGCCCGCCACACCGGTCCCACCTGCAACGACCGGAACGGCAGCGGCAGCGACGCGTGGTTGTGCCCGTAGAACCGGCTCAGCGGCATGGTCAGGTCGTACCGCAGCCCGAGGTCGACCAGGTCCCGCAGCGGAGTATCGGCGCCGACCGAAGCAGGCAGCCCCCGCCGCAGCACCCAGTAGGCAAGCTTCTCGTTCTCCCCGCCCTGCCCGCTCGTCAGCCGCGCGATGTCCTCCAGCGCCGGCGTCTCGATCCGCTGGTACCCGAACCGCCGGTACACCGCCGCGACCGACTCCAGCACACGGTCACGGACCGCGACGTCAGCAGGCAGCAGATCCCGCATCCCCCTGGCCGGGCTGTTATCGATCTTCATTGAGGCCTTCCGCACATGAGGTACCGAGCACGACACCGCCAGCGCACGGCGGCACACGCAATGCTAGGTGAGCGTCTCGGGTGTTCGCCTCTAGATTTTCCCGCAGGACGTGGGAGGTGAGGCCGGCGCGCAGTGGTGCGCCCCGGCCCGCCTGAAAGATTGCGGAAGATCCGTGCTCCGCGGAAGATTGGGCGCCGTATTTGACGCCTTTTCCTCCGTCAAGCACGGATCTTCCGCCGTAAATCCCAGATACGTCGAATTCCCGATCGAAGGGGCGCCCAAGACATTTAGGCCGAACGATCGGTGGTGCCACTCCCGGGGACACCGCCGACCTCAGGACCGCGCCGCGCCAGCACCAGGGCTCCGACCTGGAACCCGAGCAGAACGCACAGCACCGCGGGCGTAATAACGTCCCGCACCCCGGGCACCCAGTCCGCCGCCAGCCCGCTAGCGGCCACGCCCCCCAGCACCCCGAACACGACCGCCCCCGCCACCGGCCAGACCACCAGCCCCACAGGCTTGGACGCCCAGTAACAGTGCTCGGCCGAGCCGAAGTGCAAAGGCACCCGCGCGTTCGAGGCCAACGTGAAACAAGCGCGCCCGGACGCCGCGATCATCGCCAGCAGGAGCACCCCGCCCACCGCCAGCGACGCCGTCACGACGTCAGGCTATCGAAAGCGACGGCAGGTTAGCGGGGACTTAACCGGCCATGGGCATCGGCCGCATTGTGCCCGACGGACTCGATGCCGCATCGCGCGCCGTCATAACTGGCTGGTAGCAATAACCTGCCCATTGGCAGCCTGCAAGCCGAAATGGAGTGTGCCGGTGCTGCCTTTTCAAGTACGAACTTTCCGCTCATTGAGGCCCGCCCCCCGATGGTCCATAGTCAGAGAATGAGGTCGACCTCCGGTGACGGTGAGCCGCGCCATGCGGGTCATTGAGCTGTCCAACCACCCCGGCGACATGCTGAACGACGTCGCCCGGCGACGCCGGGCCGCGGACACGAAAGCGCACTCGGCGTACGAGGACGCGCTGATCCAGCATCAAGCCAAGGTCCGGGCCGTGCGGGTCAAGCGCGACCGGGCGCGTAAGCAGCACCAGTGGTGGACCTGGCTGCGGCTGGCGCTCGCCCTCTTGGCCCAGAAACGCCGAGCGCCCAGTCCGCCGGGCCCGAGCACCGAGCCCACCGATGCCGAGGAGAAGATCAGGGCCGGGATCGCCGGCGAGCAGCTGGTCGCTACCGAGCTCGGCCGCGCGCTGACCGACGACTGGACGCTGCTGCGCGGGTACCGCAACCGGCGCGGCGAGATCGATCACCTTCTCCTGGGCCCGAAGGGGCTGTTCGCCATCGAGGTCAAGAACGTCAACGCCACCGTGCACGTCGACGGCGGCACCTGGCGGGCCGACAAGTACGACAACTACGGCAACCTCGTGGAGCAGTACCAGATCACCGACCGGAAGGGCCGCTCGCCGAGCGAGCAGCTCAACGAATCCGCCGACGAGCTGGAACGCTTCCTGCGCGACCGCGGCCAGCCCGTAAGAGCCCAGCGCGTCGTGGTCCTCACCCACCGCCGGTCCCGGCTCGCCGCCGCCAGCCGCCCCACGGTCAACGTCGGAACCTCGACCGGCTACCTACTCCACCTCGCCGACGACTCACCCGACCATCTCGACGAGAAACAGCGCACCGAGCTCCAGCGCCTCATCCGGCGCGACCACGACTTCCACGAGAGAACTCGCCGTAAGCCCGGTCCGCAGAACCAGCGCACGAACCGCGGCCACTGAACGGCGTTCGTCAAAAGCGCAACCCCCACCGCCACGCCTACCGGGCAAACGGGCCAGAATCGGTAGACGAGGGAGGCCCGAACACCATGACCGAACGCCATGCGCCGTCGAGTTCTCCAGGAGGACGGGGCCGGCTCGCCCAGGTCATCGCGACGCGGGGAGGCCTGGCGCCGCCCGAGGCCCCGTTCGTGATCGAGCACCGCGAGGCGCTGATCTACATGCTGTGCGAGGCCGCCGAGCTCGAGCACGGCATCATGTGCCAGTACCTGTACGCCGCGTTCTCGCTGAAGCAGTCCGAAGCCGAGGGCCTGACCGCGACCGAACTAGAAGCCGTCCAACGCTGGCGCAAGCAAATATCGCACGTGGCCACCCAGGAGATGCTGCACTTGTCCCTGGTCCAGAACCTGCTGTCCGCCATCGGCTGCGCGCCGCACCTGTCCCGGTCGAACTTCCCGCACCCGGCCAGCAACTACCCGGCGGGCGTCCACCTGGCGCTGGTCCCGTTCGGCGAGACCGCCCTTCAGCACTTCATGTTCCTTGAGCGCCCGGAGGGCATGGACCTGGACGACGCCCAGGGGATGGCCGCGTTCGGCCGTGCCCGGCCCGCCATGCAGAAAACCGAGATCGTAGCCCGCGGCCAGGACTTCGCCACCGTCGGGCACCTGTACCGGTCGATCGAGGCCGGGATCGCCCACCTGGCCGACAAGTTCGGCGAGCGGTGGCTGTTCGTCGGCCCGCCGCGGGCCCAGGCGACGGAGCAGTATTTCGTCTGGCCCGAACTGGTCGCGGTGACCGATGTCGCCTCCGCGCAGCAGGCCATCGACGAGATCCTCGAGCAGGGCGAGGGCCCGCGCGGGGACTGGAAGGACGCCCACTTCGGCCAGTTCGTCGAGATCCTGGACGAGTACACCCAGCTCCGCGACGCCAACCCGGCCTTCGACCCGGTCCGCCCGGTGGTCACGGTCAACGTGCGCCCGGCCGTGCGAGAGACCGACATCCCGCTGGTCACCGACCCGCTGACCCGTCAGGTCATGGACCTGTTCAACGTCGCCTACGAGATCCTGCTGCTGATGCTGCAGCGCTTCTTCGTCCACACCGAGGAGACCGACGCGCAGCTCAAGGCGCTGGCCGACGCCACCGTCGCGCTCATGTACCAGGCCATCAAGCCGCTCGGCGACCTGGTGACCACGCTCCCGGCGGGCCCGGACTACCCGGGCCGCACGGCCGGCCCCAGCTTCGAGCTGTTCTACGAGACCGATTACGTGCTCCCGCACCGCGAAGCGGCCTGGATCCTGCTCACCCACCGCATCCGCCAGGCCGCCGACTTCTGCGAGCCCGGGATGCCGTGCGCCCCGCAGGTCGCGGGGGACCTGGACGCGGTCAAGTCCAGCCTGACCGGGATCGCCGAGGCCCTCGAGGCGCACATGCCGGCCCGCGACGTCCGCCCGGCCGCCCCGGCCCCCGCTCCGCCTGACGTCCTGCCCGCCCTCCTAGCCCGCGCGGACGATATTTACCGAACGACCAGTGCTTTCACCGGTCACCCCAACGAACTCCTGTCCCACCTAGGCGACGCCGTGCGCTCAACGTACCAGGCGGTGCTAGCCCACCAGGACGACTCCCGGGTGGTCGCCCGCCTCGTCGACAGCGTCCTGCGCCCGCTGGGCCAAGCGCTGAACGACGTGTCAGCCGCCCACCACATCGCTCCCGTCGCTCCCATCCCCGCCGAGCCCGCCCCCGCCCCTACCGCCGATGACCCCCTGTGGGACGCCGCGCACCACGTCACCCGGCTGCGGGCGCAGTTCGCCAACCACAGCCCGGACGGCCTGCTCGAGGCGGCCGCCGCGCTTCAGCACCTGGCCTGTGACCGGGCCTCGCCGGGAGAGCGGGCCCGCCGGATCGCCGTGCTGGCGGACCTGCAGAAGTCGCTGCGCCCCGCGATCGTCGTCGCGGAGAACGGCCCCTACCTGGTCACCAACGTCCCGGTGCGTGACCACCTCGGCGAGCGCCTCACCGTCCCGCCACAGGTGGCGTTCTGCCGGTGCGGCGCCTCGTCGATGAAGCCGTTCTGCGACGGCACCCATGCCACGAACGGGTTCACCGGCGCCAAGGACCCGGACCGCGTGCCCGACCGCCGCGACACCTACCCGGGCCAGCAGGTGACGATCTTCGACAACCGGGGCATCTGCCAGCACGCGGGACTGTGCACCGACCGGCTGCCCACGGCGTTCCGCACGGACAAGGAGCCGTTCGTCGCCCCCAGCGGCGCCCGGATGGACGAGCTCGTCCGGGCCGTCCGCGACTGCCCGTCCGGCGCGCTGAGCCTGGCCTTCGACGGCGAGGAGGCCCGCGGCCTGGCCGACTGGCACGGCCGGCGCGAGCGCGCCATCGAGATCACCCAGGACGGCCCCTACCGGGTGACCGGCGGCGTCCCGCTGGCCGGCGCGGCAAGCGCCGATCTGCCCCGCGCCGACGTACCCCGCGTCGCGGGCTCGTCCCGCGAGCACTACGCGCTCTGCCGGTGCGGTCACTCGCAGAACAAGCCGTTCTGCAGCGGCGCCCACTGGTACGCCGGCTTCCGCGACCCGGTGCGCCCGCCCGGCGCGGAGCCGAGCCTGTTCGACTGGGCCGGCGGGCTGCCCGCCCTGACCCGGATGACCCGCCTGCTGTACGAGAAGCACGTCCCCGCCGACGACCTGCTGGCCCCGCTGTTCGCCGCGATGCCACCCGACCAGCCACAGCGCGAGGCCGCCGTGCTGGCCGAGGCGTTCGGCGGACCCGCCCGGGACAGTTCCGCGGACCTGCGCCAGGATTTCACCGAACCGCAGCGGGCCCGCTGGGTCGCCCTGGCCACCCGGGCCGCTGACGAGGCAATGCTGCCTGCCGACCCCGCGTTCCGCGCGGCCCTGTCGTCTTACCTGGAGTGGAGCTCGCACGCCAATGGCACGACCCCGCTCCCGTGGGACTGGAGCCCGGCAGGCCCGCCCGCCGAGGAGCCGGCCCAGGCCAGCACCGACACGACCGAGGAGGTCACGTTGCCAGGACCCGACGAGACGGTGAGCTTCGAGGCCAACGTCAAGCCGCTGTTCCGCGAGAAGGACAGGCAATCCATGGCCCGCGCGTTCGACCTGTGGTCCCGCGACGACGTCCAGGCGCACGCCGCGGCCATCCTCACCCACCTCAGCAACGGCACCATGCCCTGCGACGGCGCCTGGCCGCCCGAGAAGGTCGAGGTCTTCCGGCGCTGGACCGAATCCGGCTTCCAGCCCTAGGCCTTTCCTATATGTTCCCGTAGTACGGCAAACGAACTTTTCGCGGTCTGCTCCGGGAGCAGGTAGGGGCGGGGTCTGGTCGGGTAATGGAGGGTCTTCGGCACGGTGATCCGGCCAGCGTGGGCGGCTACCAGCTGCTGGGCAGGCTGGGAGCCGGCGGGATGGGCCAGGTGTTCCTGGGGATCTCGCCGAGCGGCCGCCGGGTCGCGGTCAAGCTGATCCATCCCGTCCACGCCGGGACCGAGCACTTCCGGGAGCGGTTCGCCAGGGAGATCGAGGCCGCCCGGCGAGTCGGGGGGTTTCACACGGCCCCCGTAGTCGACGCGGACCCGCACGCCGAAACGCCGTGGATGGTCACCGCCTACATCGACGGCCCTTCGCTGGAGGAGGCGGTCGCCCGGCACGGGCCGCTGCCGCCCGGGCAGGTGCGCGCGCTGGGCGCCGGGCTGGCCGAGGGGCTGGCGGCGATCCACGCGCATGGCCTCGTGCACAGGGACCTGAAGCCCGGCAACGTGATCATGGCCGAGGACGGCCCGCGGATCATCGACTTCGGGATCGCCCGGGCGATCGGCGCGACCGCGCTGACCACGGCCGGCTCGGTGGTGGGCACGTTCGCGTACATGTCTCCCGAGCAGGTCCGCGGCAATCCGGTCCTGCCGGTCAGCGATGTGTTCTCCCTCGGCTCCGTGCTGGCGTTCGCGGCGACCGGCCGGCCCCCGTTCGGCAGCGACACCGCCGCCACGGTCATGTTCCGCATCGTCAGCCAGCCGCCCGACCTGGGTGGCCTGGCCGACCAGGACCTCCGCACGCTGATCGAGGCCTGCCTGGCCAAGTCTCCCGCCGATCGCCCGCAGCTACCGGCGGTCCTGGCCGCACTGACCGGCCGCGGCCCCGTGCCCGCCCCCGTCGTTCCCCGCACGACCCCCGTCGCCGGCGGCCGCGACGCCCAGACCCGGACGCACCCGGGCACGAACCCGCCCGCGACCAGCACGCCCGGACCCCCGGTCCACGCCCGGCCCGCCGGCCGCCGGCCTCGCCGCCGGACCGTCACGCTCATCGCCGCCGTGGCCGTCCTCGCCGTGCTGGGGGCCGTGATTCCCATCCTGCTGACCAGCGGCAGCCCGGGGACGCCGGCCGGCCACGACCCGGGCACGGGATCCAGCCCGGGCGGCGCCGTCGCGGCGCGGGACTTTACCGTGCAACTCCCGGCCAACGCAGAAGCCAACGACCTGGCGTTCAGCCCGGACGGCAGGTTCCTGGCCATCGGCGCAGAAAATACCGGGGCTACCTACCTGTGGGATGTCGCCACCGACAAGCAAGCCGCCATCCTCAAGGTGCGCGGCAGCAGCAGCATCACCAGCGTGGCGTTCAGCCCGGATGGCAAGCTCCTGGCCAGTGCCAACGCGAACGGCCAGGTCTTCCTGTGGGACGTCCCCACCGGGACGCTGGTCGCCACCCTGACCAGCCCGGGTAGCGGCGAGGCGGACGGGGTGGCGTTCAGCCCGGACGGCACGCTCCTGGCCATCGGCCAGGGCAACCGTCAGGTCTACGTATGGAGCGTGGCTACCCGCCGGGTTGATCGCACCTTCAGCGCCGCGAGCAACATCAACGGGGTCGCGTTCAGCCCGGACGGCCAGTTTCTCGCCGGCGCCGGCCTGCCCGCGATCATCTGGAACGTTGCCACCGGCCAGCGATACGCCGCCTTCTACGACCCGCACGGCCAGAACGCCGGGAACGTCGCGTTCAGCCCGGACGGCAAGGTGCTCGCCGTGGTCGACGGGAACGAAAGGACCTACCTGTGGGACGTGGCGAGCGGCAATGTCATCGCCACGCTTGTCGTCGCGACCCACCCGTTCGTCTTGGCCACCTACAACGAATCGGTGGCGTTCAGCCCCGATGGCAAGCTCCTGGCGACCGGCGACTCCTACTCCCACGTCTACCTGTGGAACGTCGCCACCGGTAAGGTCGTCGGCTCCATAATCGACCCGAGGCAATCTGGCTTCTGGGGGGTGGCGTTCAGCCCAGACGGTCGTCTGGTCGCCGCCGCCAACGGGGACGGCACCGTCTGGGTCCGGGTGGTCAGCCAGCTTGTGGGACCTGGTGGGTAATGGAGGGTCTTCAGCGCGGTGATCCGGCCAGCGTGGGCGGCTACGTGCTGCTAGGCAGGCTGGGGGCCGGCGGGATGGGCCAGGTGTTCCTGGGGGTCTCCCCTAGCGGCCGCCGGGTCGCGGTCAAGCTGATCCATCCGGTGCACGCCGGGACCGGGCATTTCCGCGAGCGGTTCGCCAGGGAGGTCGCGGCGGCCAGGCGAGTCGGGGGCTTTCACACGGCCCCGGTGGTCGACGCCGACCCGCACGCCGCAACGCCGTGGATGGTCACCGCTTACATCGAAGGCCCGTCGCTCCAGCAGGCGATCGGATGGCACGGGCCCCTGCCGCCCGGCGGAGTACGCGCGCTGGGCGCCGGCCTTTCCGAGGGGCTGGCCGCGATCCACGCGCACGGCCTGGTCCACCGGGACCTGAAGCCCGGCAACGTGATCATGGCCGAGGACGGCCCGCGGATCATCGACTTCGGGATCGCCCGCGCGATCGGCGCGACCGCGCTGACCAGTGCCGGCGCGGTGGTGGGCACGTTCGCGTACATGTCTCCCGAGCAGGTCCGCGGCGATCCGGTCATGCCGCCGAGCGACGTGTTTTCCCTGGGCTCGGTGCTGGCGTTCGCCGCGACCGGCCGGCCCCCGTTCGGCACCGACACGGCCGCCACCGTCATGTTCCGCATCGTCAGCCAGCCGCCGGACCTGGCTGGCCTGGCCGACCAGGACCTCCGCGCGCTGATCGAGGCCTGCCTGGCCAAGTCGCCGGAGGACCGGCCGTCGGTCGCGGCCGTCCTGGCCGCGCTCCTCGGCCGCGCCCCGCTACCCCCCGTTACTCCGCGCCCCGCGCCAGCCCCCGACGGCCATGATCCCCTGGCCGGGGCACGCGCGCCGCGGGTGCCGCCCGGGACGAAGCCCGGCCCTGACCGCCTCGCCGAACCCGGCACCGCCCCGTCAAGACCGGTCCCGCCCAGTACGGATCCGCCTGGCACGGTCCCGTTCCCGACGCTCCCGCCCGGCTCGGCGGTGCACGCTCACCCCGCCGGCCGCCGGCCCGGCCGTCGGCCCGGCCGCCGGCTCGGCCGCCGGCCCGCTGCGTTCATCGCGGCCGCGGCCGTCATCGCCGTGCTCGCCGCCGTCCTTCCCGTCCTGCTGACCAGCGGCCGCCCGGGCCAGGCAGGACCGACCGCGGGCCCCAGCCTGGGCAGCACCATCCCGGAGCGCTACCTCCGCATAACGCCCCCGGGCAGCGCTCAGCCTTACACCGTCGCGCTGAGCCCTGACGGCGGGCTCCTGGCCGTCGGCGGCGAGTTCTGGGGGTCCACCTACCTGTACGACGCCGCCACCGGCAAGCTGGCCGCCACCCTTAAGGTACGCGGCAGCGGCCCCATCACCGACGTCGCGTTCAGCCCGGACGGCAAACTCCTGGCCAGCACCGACGGCAACCGGATCTTCCTATGGGACGTCCCCGCCGGGAAGCTCGCCGCCACCCTGACCAACGCGGGCGGCAGCGGGCTGGCGTTCAGCCCGGACGGTCAGTTCCTGGCCACCGGTGATGGCAGGAACGTCGACGTGCGGTACGTGGCCAGCCGCCGGATTACCTTCACCTCCAAAGTCGTCGCGAGCGGCATCAGCGCGGTGGCGTTCAGCCCGGACGGCAAGCTCCTGGCCGCCGCCGGAGCTCCGGCCTTCCTATGGGATGTCGCCACCGGCCAGCGCGTTGCCGCCCTCTACGATCCAGGCGGGTATGGCGACGATGACGTCGCGTTCAGCCCGGACGGCAAGCTCCTGGCCGTTGCCGACCACAAGGGCATCACCTACCTATGGAACGTCGCCACGCACGGCCTCATCGCCACCCTTCCTGACTCCGGGCCGAACTCACAAGAGAACCTGGTGGCGTTCAGCCCTGACGGCAAGCTGCTGGCCACGGCCAACGGCGACCTGTGGAACGTCGCGACCAGAAAGCTCGCCGGCAGCATCGCCGGCCCAGGCGGGTGGCACTTCGCGAGCGTGTCGTTCAGCGCCGACGGCAGGCTCGTCGCCGCCGCCGACTGGAACGGTCCCGTCTTTGTCCGCGTCGTCAGCCAGCTCGTCTCCTGACGGCCGAGCCACCACCCTATTTCCGGCTGAAGCCGGGGTCCGGGTCGCCGTTGGCGGTATGTTCCTGTGTTAATGCAGCCGTTTCTTACGGTCTGCTCCGGGAGCGGATGGGGCGGGTCTGGTCGGGTCATGGAGGGTCTTCAGCGCGGTGATCCTGCCAGCGTGGGCGGATACCGGCTGCTGGGCAGGCTCGGCACCGGCGGGATGGGCCAGGTGTTCCTGGGCATGTCGCCCAGCGGGCGCCGGGTCGCGGTCAAGCTGATCCATCCGGTGCACGCCGGGACCGAGCACTTCCGTGAGCGCTTCGCCAGGGAGATCGAGGCGGCCAGGCGAGTCGGGGGCTTCCACACCGCCCCGGTGGTGGACGCCGACCCGCACGCCGATCCGCCCTGGATGGTCACCGCCTACATCGACGGCCCGTCGCTTGAAGAGGCGGTCGGCCGGTACGGGCCCCTGTACGCAGAACGCGTACGCGCGCTGGGTGCCGGCCTGGCCGAAGGGCTGGCCGCGATCCACGCGCACGGCCTGGTCCACCGGGACCTCAAGCCCGGCAACGTGATCATGGCCGGGGACGGGCCGCGGATCATCGACTTCGGGATCGCCCGCGCGGTCGACGCGACCGGGCTGACCTCCACCGGCGCGGTCGTCGGCACGTTCGCCTACATGTCTCCCGAGCAGGTCCGCGGCGATCCCGTCCGGCCCGCCAGCGACGTGTTCTCCCTGGCGTGCGTGCTGGCGTTCGCCGCGACCGGCCGGCCCCCGTTCGGCAGCGACACGGCCGCCGCGGTCATGTTCCGCGTCGTCGGCCAGCCGCCGGACCTGGCCGGGGTAGCCGACGAGGGGCTCCGCGCGCTGATCGAGGCCTGCCTGGCCAAGTCGCCCGAGGAGCGGCCGGCCGTCCCGGCCGTCCTGGCCGCGCTGACCGGCCGCGGCCCGTCACCCGCCACCCTCGCCCCCCGCGCACCCCGTCACGCGGCGCCCGCCGCGGACCACACCGGCATCCGGACGCAGACCAATCCGCCCGTGCGGGTGCCGGTCCAAACCGACCCGGGTCGCAACGGGTTCCCCGCGCCGAGTACCGTCCCGCCCAGCACGAACACGCCGCCCAGGGCGCTGCACGCCCGTCCCCCTCGTGGCCGGCCTGGTCGTCGGCGCGCCGCGCTTATCACCGCCGCGGCCCTCGTCGCCGTGCTGGCCGCCACCATCCCCCTCCTGCTGACGACGAGCAGCCCCAGCCGGAGCACGGGCGCCAGCCTGAACGACGGTGTCCCGGCCCGAAATCTCACCCTTCACGTTCGCGCGAGCCTGCCGTCCGGACTGCGGGTGATCGCGTTCAGCCCGGGCGGCAAGCTCGTGGCCTTCGCCGGCGGGCCCTTCGACACCAAGCAGGACCAGCCGACGTTCGTGTGGAATATCGTCACCGGCAAGCTCACCACGCTCACCGACCCGGCCGCGCAAGCCCCGACCGCGGTCGCGTTCAGCCCCGACGGCAAACTCCTGGCTGACGCCGACGGTAACGGCAACGTCTACCTGTGGAAGGTGGCCACCGGCAAGCTCGCCGCCACCTTCGTCAGCCCGAAGGACGACCAGAACCCGGACGGGGTGGCGTTCAGCCCGGACAGTGAGCTCTTGGCCGTCGGCGAAACCAGCGGTCACACGGACGTGTGGGACGTCACCACCGGCAGGCTTATCAACGCCCTCAACAGCGGGGGCAGCAGTGCGGGGGTGGCATTCAGTCAGGACGGCCAGCTCCTGGCCGCCGCCGGAAGCAACGCGCTGCTGCTGTGGCACGTAGCCACCGGTAAGCAATACGGCGCCATCTACGACCCGGGCACCGATGGCATCAGCGACGTCGCGTTCAGCCCGGACGGCAAGGTCGTGGCCGCCGCCGACAACAACGGCCGCGCCTACCTGTGGGGCGTCGGCACCGGTGATCTCATCGCCACGCTCACGGCCCCCGCACAGCATTCCAACCAGGGCAAAAATGTGCTCTGGGTCGCGTTCAGCCCGGACGGCAAGCTCGTGGCCACGGCCGACGCTAACGGCCGCGCCTACCTGTGGAACGCCGCCACTCACAAGCTCGCAGGCACCTTCACCGACCCGGTCGGAGCGCAGGTCTTCGGCGTGGCGTTCAGCCCGGATGGCAGGACCCTCGCCATCTGCGACCTGAGCGGAAACGTGTACGTCCGGGTCACCAGCCAGCTGCTCTCCTGACCGCCTGGCGGCCGGCAACCGCGGCCGCGGCGGGCACGTCCTCGGCTGGCACCGCATCCGGAGCCTGCTCCCCGCCAGCAGCCGCCGAACGCCCGGCCGGACCCGGATCCTTCCAAACGCCGCCGCCCGCGGTGGGCACCGGGGAATTCGCCGGGCCGCGCGTCCGATCCCGTGCGAATCGTCGGCAGGCTGTTCGCGGGCGCCTGGCCGAACTACTGCGGTTACATCGACTGGCGAGATCAGTTCGCCTGGTACAGCTGATCACACCGACCGGACTGCCCGCCGTATGGACACGTTCAGGCGCCGGGGGTGCTGACCGGCGCGCCGGCCCCAGCCGGCGGGGGAGTCCTCCGCTGCGGGCGGAGCGCGATCACCGCGCAGGCCGCGGCGACCACCGTGCCGAGCGTGGAAGCGCCGCTTTCGAGGGAACCCACATTCACCCCGCCGGAATGCCGTTCGGCAACGGTCCTGGTCGTGGTCACGGTGACCACGACCGTGGTCGGCGCGGGTGAGGAGGAGGGCACTGGAGTTGACCCCGGTGACGGGGAAGGCGCAGGAGGCGTCATGGTGAGGGTGATTGGGACTTTGACGATCTTCACGACTCCGGAGGCGGGCTGCGTTGTCGAGCGGGTGAACGCGAGAGCGCCAAAGACGACCGCCACCACCACGAACATCCCCGCCGAGCCCAGGAGCACCAAGCGCCTCCGGTCAAGGTGCATCACCCGGTGCGGGCCCGCGACGAGGCCGTCACGCGTCGGGGATGGGGGCGTCATACCTGCCACGTTAGACCTTCCGCCGGTGCGCAGACAGGCGCGGCCGCCGGAGCGGATCCTGGACACCGGGTGGCGACATCGCTACCGCACGGACCGCTACACTAGCCCTGCTGGCCTGCGGTGACGCTGAGGAGACCATGGTGGGCGGACGGCATATGGCGCCGAAGCCCGGCAACGACGTGTTCATGGCCGTGACCATCCTCGTCCTGCTCGCCGTCCTGGCCGCGGTAGTCATCCCCGCCGCGCTCGGCATGTGAGCAGCAACCGTCTCCGGCACCGTCATATTAAGCCCGAACGGGCGCTGGTTTCCGTTCACCATCCCCTGGCACGTGGACAGCGGTGCACCGCGCCGGCCCCGGTACGCTGATGCCTGCAGAACAGGGAGGTGGCCGTCTCGTGGCTGCGGCGGACGACTGGGTGGCGCGCACGGCTGGTGAGGTGTGCGCCGAGGGGGAGCGCCGGCATCCCGGCGAGGCTCCGACCTGTGCGTCGGGGATCAGCCCGTCCGGGCGCGTGCACCTGGGGAACCTGCGCGAGCTGATGGTCCCGCACCTGGTCGCCGACGAGGTCCGCCGCCAGGGCGCGCCCTGCCGTCACATCCTGTCCTGGGACGACTATGACCGCTTCCGCCGGGTCCCGGCCGGCCTGCCGGAGGAGTTCGCCGAATACGTCGGCCGGCCGCTGACTTCGGTGCCCGATCCGTGCGGCCTGCACGAGAACTGGGCCGAGCACTTCAAGGAGCCGTTGCGCGAAGCGCTGGACCGCCTGGGCGTGCAGGTCACCGAGATCAGCCAGACCGAGATGTACACGGGCGGGGCCTACGCGGCGCAGATCGTGACCGCGATGCGCCGCCGGGCCGACATCGAGGCGGTGCTGGCCAGGTACCGGACCAAGCGCGCGGCCGGCCCGGACGACGACGAACCGCAGGCGGCGGTCTACTATCCGTTCCGCCCTTACTGCTCGGCCTGCGGGCGCGATGACACGACGGTGACCGCCTTCGACGACGAGACGACGGACATCACCTACACCTGCGCGTGCGGCGCGGTGGTGGGTCCCACGCCGATCGTGCAGGTCGCGGGCAAGCTGGTCTGGAAGGTCGACTGGCCGATGCGCTGGGCGTACGAGCACGTGACGTTCGAGCCCGCCGGGGTCGACCACTCCACGCCCGGGTCGAGCTTCACCGTGGGTGCGGAACTGGTCTCGGAGATCTTCGGCGGGCAGACGCCGCTGCACTTCGGGTACTCCTTCGTCGGCACGCAGGGGTCGGCGAAGATGAGCAGTTCCCGTGGCGGCGCGCCGACCCCCGCCGACGCGCTGGAGATCTTCGAGGCCCCGCTGGTGCGCTGGCTGTACGCGCGCCGGCGCCCCGAGCAGTCCATCACGCTGGCCTTTGACGCCGAGGTCGGCCGGGTCTACGACGAGTGGGACGCCCTGTCCCGCAAGGTCGCGGAGGGCACCGCCGACCCGGCCGCCCGGGTGATCTTCGTCCGCGCGTCCGGCCCGGCCGAGGGGCCGCTCCCGGTCACGCCGCGCCCGCTGCCGTTCCGCACCCTGGCCTCGGTCGCCGACATCACGGCCGGCGACCCGACGCAGATCCTGCGGATCGTGCGCGATCTCACCGCCGGTGACCCGGTCGCCGACCTGGACGAGGTGCGCCCGAGGCTGGACTGCGCGCAGGCGTGGATCACCGACTACGCGGCGCCCGAGGACCGGACGCAGGTCCGCGATCACCCGGACACCGCCAGGCTCGCCACGCTCACCGACGAGGAGCGCGGCGCCCTCAAGCTGCTCATCGACGGCATGGCGGCCGACTGGTCCCTGGACGGCCTGACCACCCTGCTGTACGGGATCCCCAAGCTCCAGCGCGGCCTGCCGATCTCGGCACCCCCGACGCCGGAGCTGAAGGCCAGCCAGCGGCACTGGTTCATCCTGCTGTACGAGCTGCTCATCGGCAAGGACACCGGCCCGCGGCTGCCGACGCTGCTGCTGGCCCTCGGCCAGGACCGGGTGCGCTCCCTGATCACGGACCAGTGAGGAACCGGTCCATGATCCGGACACCCGCGTCGAGCGCGGACAGCGGGATGCGCTCGTCGGTGCCGTGGAACATCGCGTAGTAGTCGTAGCCCTCGGGCAGCACCAGCGGCGTGAAGCCGTAGCAGGCCATCCCCAGCCGGGCGAACTGCTTGGCGTCGGTGCCGCCGCTCATGCAGTAGGGGACGACGACCGACCCCGGGTCCTCCGCCAGCAGGGCCCCGGCCATGCGAGCGACCACCGGGGCGTCGGGCGGGGCTTGCAGTGCTCTCTCCTGGAGCGCGTACTCCCAGGTCACGTCGGCCCCGGTGAGTTCGTCAAGGGTCGCGACGAACTCGTCCTCGGCGCCCGGCACGACCCGCCCGTCCACGTACCCGATCGCCTCTGCCGGGATGACGTTGACCTTGTGCCCCGCCTGCATCATGGTCGGGTTGGCGCTGTTCCTGATCGTCCCGGCGACCAGGGCGGCCGCGGGGCCAAGCCGGGCCAGCAACTCGTCGGCCCCCAGGTCGCCGGGCGGCGCGGGCTGGCCCGACGCGGCGGCGATGGCCTCGATCGCGGCCTGCACGGTCGGGATCAGCCTGACCGGCCAGCGGTACGTCCCGATCCTCGCCATCGCCGCGCTCAACCAGGTCACCGCGTTGTCTGGGTGAGGCTTGGCGCCGTGGCCGGCGCGGCCCCGCGCGGTCAGCTTCAGCCAGGCGGTGCCCCGCTCGGCCGAGGCGATCGGGTACAGCCGCTGACCGGGCCCGGCGTGGAACGTGAAGGCGCCCGACTCACCGACCGCCTCCGTGCACCCCTCGAAGAGCTCCGGGTGCCGCTCGACCAGCCACTGGGACCCGTACCGCAGCGTGTCTTCCTCGTCCGCGGTGAACGCGAGCACGAGGTCGCGGCGCGGGCGCCGGCCGTCGCGCGCCCACTGGCGGGCCACCGCGAGCAGTACCGCGTCCGCGTTCTTCATGTCGACCGCGCCGCGTCCCCACAGCACCCCGTCGCGGATCTCGCCGGAGAAGGGGTGCACCGCCCAGGCTGCCGGGTCCGCGGGGACCACATCGAGGTGGCCGTGCAGCAGCAGGCCCGGCCCGCCCGGCTCGCGGCCGGCGATCCGCGCCACCACGTTCGTGCGCCCCGGCGCGGACTCCAGCAGCACCGGCTCGGCGCCGGCCTCGGCCAGCCGCGCCGCCACGTATTCCGCGGCCGGGCGCTCGCAGGCGTCCCCGCCGCCCCGGTTGGTGGTATCGATCCTGATCAGGTCGGCGGCCAGGCGCGCCGCGTCGGCCCCGGCCTCGGAGAGCTGGTCCACGCCTGGCCAGCCTAGGGCACCCCGCCGACACGCCGTCTCCCGGATGTCGTTCACCTTCCATTCACCAAACGGTTTACTTTGAGTCACCACGGGGCGGGGGCGTAACCCGTGGTTTGCGCGTGCGGGCGGAGGATGGAGCGTTGAGCCATGGTTACAGCCGTGTCGCGCTGGTCAGCGCCGGCTCCCGCGGCATCGGCGCGGCTACGGTGCGCAGGCTCGCCGCGGACGGCTGGGACATCAGCTTCTGCCACCACGACGACGAGATGTCGGCCCGCGAGGTGGAGAAGTCCGCGTTCGAGCTGGGCGCGCGGGTGCTGGCCCTCCAGGTGGACGTGACCGCGGGCTACGAGGTCGCCTCGTGGGTCCGGCGGGTCCAGGAGGAACTCGGGCCGGTGGAGGCCGTGGTCAGCTGCGCGGGGATCACCCGGGATCAGCCGCTGACGCGGCTTGACGACGCCGACTGGCGCGCGGTGACCGACACCACCCTGGACGGGGTGTTCAACCTGTGCCAGGCCACCCTGCTTTCCATGATGAGACGGCACTCCGGCCGCATCGCCATGGTTTCCTCGGTGTTCGGCGTGTACGCCCACCCGTCATGGGGCCGCTACCCGGTGCCCAGGGCCGGGATCGTCGGGTTCACCCAGGCGCTGGCCAAAGTGACCAGCCAGTTCGGCATCCGCGCCAACGTCATCGCCCCGGGCGTGACCGTCACCGACACCACCGCGATCGTGCCTGAGGCGACCGGTGCCGCGATGACCGAGACGATCATCCTGCGCCGCTTCGGCAGCGCCGCCGAGGTCGCGGACCGGGTCGCGTTCCTGCTGTCCGACAAGGGCGCCGCCCTTACCGGCCGCGTCCTGGAGGCGCCCGGCGGCATCTGGCGGTAACCCTCACGCGCCCCCGGCCCACAGGCTGGCCAGGCCGAGCCCGGCCAGACGGCCACGAA
Source organism: Streptosporangiaceae bacterium (assembly GCA_035505275.1). Classification (GTDB taxonomy): domain Bacteria; phylum Actinomycetota; class Actinomycetes; order Streptosporangiales; family Streptosporangiaceae; genus Palsa-504. The sequence goes on from DATJQX010000059.1 coordinate 75,055, forward strand.
GGCGACGGCGTTCGTCGCGTTGGCCGCCAGCGGCGGAATCCCGGCCGCCAGCAGCAGCCGGGTAGGAGATCAGCGAGGCGGTGCCCCCAGCCGTCCCGCGATCCCGGCCAGGGCCCCCGCCAGGCGCAGGAGCGTCCGCGCGAGATCGGTCATCACCGCGGTATGCCTACCGCGCGGGCGGCCCCGGAGGTGACCTGAGCCCGCCGGTGCGGCCGTTCACAAGGTAGGGTGTCGCGCATATCGCCGGCGCGGCAGCATGAGGTCGTCCAGGCGCGATCCGTGACGCCGGGCGGGAGGGGGGCTTGGTGTGGCTCGCGAGCCTCTGCTGAACAGCGACCCCACGCGGGTCGGGCGCTACCGCCTGTCCGCGCGGCTGGGCTCGGGCGGGATGGGCGTCGTGTACCTCGGCGCGGCCGAGGACGGACGCCAGGTCGCGGTGAAGGTGGTGCGCCCGCAACTGGCGCAGGACCAGGAGTTCCGGAAGCGGTTCGGCCGTGAGGTGGCCGCGCTGGTCCGGGTCAGTGGCGTGTGCACGGTGCGGGTCATCGAGGCCGACACCACCTCGGCCCGGCCGTTCCTGGTCACCGAGTACGTCGACGGGCCGTCGCTCGCCGAGTACATCGACGGGCGCGGGCCTCTCGGCAGCCGGATGCTGTACGGCCTGGCGACCGGGCTCGCGGAGGCGCTGACCGCGATCCACGACGCCGGCATAGTGCACAGGGACCTCAAGCCCTCCAACGTGCTCCTCAGCGGGAGCGGGCCGAAGGTTATCGACTTCGGAATCGCCCAGCCGCTGGACGCGACCGCCCTGACCAGGCCGGGAGTGACGATCGGCTCGACCGGGTTCGTGGCGCCCGAGCAGATCACGGGCGGCCGGTCAGGCACGGCGGCCGACATCTTCGCCTGGGGCGTGACGATCGCCTACGCAGCCAGCGGGCAGCCCCCGTTCGGTACGGGCACCCCCGAGTCCATCCTCTACCGCGTCCTGCGCGTCGCCCCCGACCTCATCACGGTCCCGGCCGAACTGCGCCCGATGGTGGCGGCGGCCCTGGCCAAAGAGCCCGGGAACCGGCCGACCGCGCACGACCTGCTGGACCAGCTGACCAAGACATCCGCGCAGCCATCCCAGGCCACGCACACCATCCTCGCCCAGAACTGGCGCCCGCCCGAGCCCGGCCCCGCCGCCGGAGCCGCACGCCCACCTGCCCCTTCCCCCGCCGGCGGAGCGCCACGGCCACCTGCCCCTGCTCCGGCCGCCGGAGCCGTACGCCCATCCGCCTCCGCCCCCGCCGGCGGAGCGCCACGGCCACCTAGTCCTGCCCCGCCCGCCAGGGCCGCACGCCCGCCCGAGCCCGCCCGGGCCCCAGACGCCTTCGGTCCGACCGCCGAGACCGTGATCCCCCAGGCCTTCCGGAGCGCCGATCCGCCGCGGCCCCCGCAATCCTGGCCGCCTCAGCCGGCGTCCGGCGGGACGGGGCCGAAGCGCCCCGGACGCCGGCGTGTGATCCTGGGCGTGCTCGCGCTGTGCCTGGCGTTCGCGCTCGCCGCGGGCGGCACGGTGCTGGGCATCTCCCTGGCCGGGCACCACCCCAAGCCGGGCAAGGGCGGTACCTCGCCATCTGCCACCGCCACCTCGTCCGCGACCTCGGCCCTGCCGGTCCTCACCGCGGGCACCTACCACGGCGTCAAGCCGAAGGAGATCGACTTCAGCGCCGACGCGGGGAACGTCGTGACGGGCATCACCTGGTCCTCGTGGACCGCGACCACCGCAATCGGCTCCGGCACCTCCGACATCGACAGCTGCGTCCCGAGCTGCGCCGCGGCGCCAACCGATCTGGTCGCGACGACCCTGATGCTCTCCGACCCGGTGAACGGGCGGTTCACGGTGATCCGGGAGATGCGCGACAGCACCACGCAGGCGTTCGTCTATCCCAGTACCTGGGCGCTGGGCGCCTCCTAGGCGTCACTAAGGAACCGAGCGGATCTTCCAGACCAGCCCCGAGCTGAGCACGACCAGCGCGGCGACGGTCAGGAACAGCGTGGGGTACCCGCCGAGCCTGCCGACCAGCGGGGCGGCGATCGCCGGGCCGAGCACCGCCGGCGCGGAGCCGGCGATGCTCAAGACGCCCAGGTCCTTGGCGCGACCTGCCGCCGAGGGCAGCACCTGGGTGATCAGGGCCTGGTCGACCGACAGGTACACGCCGTACCCTAGCCCCAGGATGATGGCCGAGACGATGGCCACCGGCCACGAAGGCCAGAACGCGAGCATGACCGCCGGGATCGCCATGACCAGGCCGGACACCGTCACGGGGAGCCTGCGACGGCCGGTGCGGTCCGAGATCATGCCGCCCGCCACCGCGGTCAGGACGACCCCGGCGGAGTAGATCAGGACGAGGATGAGCAGGCCTTGCTCGGCGGTATGCCCGGGGAACAGCCGGGTGTAGTGGATCCGGTCCCGCAGGAAGTACAGCAGGTACAAGATCGCCATCGCGTTACCGAGGCTGATCGTGAACCTGGTCAGCCAGGCCCAGGCAAAATCGGGGTAGAGCCGCGGGCTCAGCCAGAATGACCTCGCGAATTCGCCCCAGTCGAAGGCCGGCCGTGCGGACCGGGTCAGCGGCGGGTCGGGCGTGGTCAGCGCGAACGGCAGCGCGCACGCCACCACGAGCGCCGCGATCAGCGCGTACCCGCCGTTGCCCGTGACCACCAGGCTCACCAGCGCCACGGCCAGTACCACCCCGATGATCTGCGGCATGCCGATCCAGCCGGATACCGCGCCGCGCTGCGACACCGGGACGTGATCGGGCACGCCCGCCGCGATGCTGGCCTGCATGGCGTTCAGGCCGGCCTGCGCCAGGCTCCAGCTGATGATGACCCCGCCGATGGTGTGCTGCCCGGCCAGCAGGACCAGGGCGGTGCCGCCCACCAGGGCGCCGCCCGCCGTCCACGGGTGCCGCCGCCCGAACCGCCCGGTGGTCCGGTCCGACAGCGCCCCCGAGACCGGGTTGGCGACCAGCGCTACGGCCGCCCCGATCCCGGTCACCCAGCCGAGCGCGGCGATCTTGCCGGCAGGCCCGGCGATCGCCTGGACCTGATCGGGCAGCAGGACCTCGAGCGGCCCGAAGTACCCGAGGTACAGCCCGAGGTTGGCCAGCGCGATGAGCGCGACCCACCGCTTCCCCACGTTCCGGGTCGGCTGCACGGCGGGGGGCTGCTACGCGCGCTGGCGGGCAATAAGGCGGCGGTACCAGTCGTAGGACCGCTTCGGGGTGCGGGCCTGCGTGGCGTGGTCGACGTAGACCAGGCCGAACCGCTGGCGGAAGCCCTCGTTCCACTCGAAGTTGTCGGCCAGCGTCCAGTGGAAGTAGCCGCGCACGTCAGCGCCCGCGGTGATCGCGGCGTGCACGGCCCGAAGGTGGCCGTCCAGGTAGTCGACGCGGAACTGGTCGTCGACCGTCCCGTCGCCGGCCGGCCGGTCATCGTTCGAGCAGCCGTTCTCCGTGACGTACAGCGGCGGCAGCGCCGGGCCGTAACGCCCGGCGAGCAGGCCGAACAGCTCGGTCAGGCCACCGGGGATGACCGGCCAGCCGAACGCGGTGACCGGGTAGCCGGAGATCGGCTGGAGCTGGAAAGGCTGCGGCGAGTCCGCCGCGTCCGGCGGCGCGGCCACGCCGGTCGGCATGTAGTAGTTGACCCCGAGGCCGTCGAGGCGCGCGGAGATCACGGCCAGGTCCCCGTCGTGCACCCAGGCCTGCCCGCTGGTCTCGTCGTCCCCGCCGCCCAGGCCGAACGCCGAAAGGTCCGGGTAGCGCCCGAGCAGCACCGGGTCGGTGAAGATCCGGTTGTGCAGGGTGTCGTAGGCGCGCGCGGCCGCCTCGTCGGCTGGCGACGGCGAGGCCGGCCAGGCGGGGGAGTAGTTGTTGGTGAGCATGACCTGGCTCGCGCCCGCCGCCCGCAGCGCGGCGGTGGCCAGCCCGTGCCCGAGCAGCTGGTGGTGGGCGGAAGGCAGCCCGTCCAGCAGCAGCGCCCGGCCCGGCGCGTGCAGCCCGAGCATGTAGCCGAGCGCGGTCACCACGAACGGCTCGTTCAGCGTGATCCACAGCCCGACCCGGTCGGCCAGCCGCCCGGCGGCGATCGCGGCGTAGTCGGCGAGCCGCTGCGCCGTCTCCCGGCTCATCCAGCCGCCCGCATCCTCCAGCGGCTGCGGCAGGTCCCAGTGGTACAGGGTCGGTACCGGCGTGATCCCCGCCGCGAGCAGCGCGTCGGTGAGCCGGTCGTAGTAGTCGAGCCCGGCGCGGTTGACCGGGCCCGTGCCGTCCGGCTGGACGCGCGGCCAGGCGATCGAGAACCGGTACGCGGTCGCGCCCAGGCCGGCCAGCAGCGCGACGTCCTGCTCCCAGCGGTGGTAGGAGTCGGTGGCCACCGCGCCGCTCTGGCCGTCGGCGATCACGCCCGGCCGCTGGCAGAACGTATCCCAGATCGACACGCCCCGGCCGTCCTGGTCGACGGCCCCCTCGATCTGGTACGCGGCCGTCGCGACTCCCCAGTAGAACCCGGCGGGGAACCGGGGCATCGGCTCGTTCACCACCGGGCCGTCAGGGCGTGAACACGATCCGGCCGACGACCGTGCCGTCGGCCAGCCCTTGCACCCCGGCACCGACGGCGTCCAGGTCCAGCCGCGAGCCGATCAGCGGCCGGATCGCGCCGTCGGCGGCCAGCTTGGACAGCTGCGCGTGGCAGTCCTTGATGGCCTGCGGTTCCTTGGTCTGGTACAGGCCCCAGTGCAGCCCCACGATCGCGTAGTTCTTGATCAGCGCGTGGTTCAGCGCGACCGAGGGGATCTGCCCGCTGGCGAAACCGATCACCAGGATCCGGCCCTCGAATGCGACGCACTTGGTCGAGCGGGCGTACGTCTCGCCGCCCACCGGGTCGTAGATCACGTCGGCCCCGCGCCCGCCGGTAACGTCCTTGACCACCTCGACGAAGTCCTCGCTGAGCCGGTCGATCACCACGTCCGCGCCGAGGGCCCGCGCCGCGTCGGCCTTGTGCGCCCCGCCCACCACGCCGATGACCCGGGCCCCGGCCGCCTTGCCGAGCTGGACGGCGCCGCTGCCGACCCCGCCGGCCGCGGCGTGCACAAGCAGCGTCTCGCCGGGCGCGAGCCGCGCCCGGCGGTGCAGCCCGAACCATCCGGTCTGGTACGTGATGAAGAACGCCGCGGCCTCGTCGTCCGCCAGGGCGTCCGGTGCGGGCAGGACGGCGTCCGCGTTCATCAGCGCGAGCTCCGCGAAGGCCCCGCGCGGCAGCGCCGTCCCGCCGATCACCCGGTCGCCGGCGGTGAAGCCGGCCACGCCGGGCCCGCTCGCCACGACCTCGCCGCACAGCTCGATGCCGGGGGTGAACGGCAGGGGCGGGCGGACCTGGTAGAGGCCGCGGCACATGAGCACGTCGGGGAAGTTCGCCGCGGCGCCAAGCACCCGGACCAGCACCTGCCCGGGCCCGGGTTCCGGGTCGGGGACCTCGCCCAGTACCAGCACGTCGCGCGGCTCGCCGAGCTCGTGCACCTGCCATGCTCTCACCGCGACGCCTCCGCTTCTTCGATCCGCTGCTGCATCCGGTTCATCCCGCGCAGCCACTTGTCCGGGTCGCCGGCCCGGAACGCGTAGTATTCCTGCACCTCCGGGTGCGGCAGGATCAGGAACCTGCCGCCCGCCATGCCCTCCCACAGCGCCTGCGCCACCTGATCCGGCTCGATCGCGGCCGCGGCCAGGACCACCTTCCCGGCCTCGCCGGTCTCGTCGAGCATCCGGGTCTTGACCCCCTGCGGGCAGATGCAGTGCACGGTCAGCCCGCGGTGGGCGTAGGTCGCCGCCAGCCATTCCGCGTAGGCCTCGGCCGCGTGCTTGGTCGCCGAGTACGGCGCCGCCCCGAGCATGGTGAGCAGGCCGGCCGCCGAGGCGGTCACGACGAAGCAGCCCCGCCCCCGGCGCAGCCAGCCGGCCAGGAGCTCCCGTGAGGCCCGGACGTGCGCCATGAGGTTGATCTCCCAGGACCGCTGCCAGGTCTCCTCGGGGGCGTCGGGGCCATGCCCCTCGGCGATCCCGGCGTTGGAGCAGTAGATATCGATCTCGCCGAGGTGCCCGCGGGCGGCCGCGATGAGGTCGTGCACGCCGTCGGCGGTGGCGACGTCGCCCGGCGCGGCGTACCCGCCGATCTCCGCGGCGACCGCGGCCGCGGCGCCCGCGTCCAGGTCGTTGACCACCACCCGCGCGCCGCCCGCCGCCAGCCTGCGCGCCAGCGCACGGCCGATCCCCGCGCCGGCTCCGGTGACGACCGCTCCCGACCCCTCGATCACCGTCACGGCCGCGCACCCGCCGTCGGCGTCAATGCAACCCAGAACATTCCTTGAGGTTATCGTGACCCGGCTTTGCCTCGCGGGGGCACGTACCGGTAGCCGAACCCGCGGACGGCCTCGATCCATGAGCCGGGCCCGCCGCCCTGGCCGAGCTTGCGGCGTAGCCGCAGGACCGTGAACTTCACCCGTTCAGGCCCGATCCCCAGCGGGTCGTTCCAGGCCAGCTCCAGCAGCTGATCGGGGGTCAGGGTGCGGCCGGGATTGCGGATGAGCGCGGCCAGCAGGCGGAACTCGGTCGGGGTCAGCGCCACGGCCTCGCCGTCCACGCTGACTTCGCGCGTGTCGAGCCGCACCTGCAGCTTCCCGTCCTGGTACACCTCGGCCTGCGGCTGGCCGGTTCTCGGCCGGCGCAGCAGGGCCTCGACGCGGGCGGCCAGCTCGCCGTTGCCGAACGGCTTGGTCAGGTAGTCGTCGGCGCCGCCGCGCAGCCCGCGCACCTTGTCGGCCTCGTTCCCGTGCGCGGTAAGCATCAGCACCGGGACGTCGCTCAGGTCACGGATGCGCTCGAGGACCCCCCACCCGTCCAGCGACGGCAGCCCGATGTCGAGCACGACCAGGTCCGGGCGCGCGTCGTGGAAGGCGCGCAGGCCCTCCTTCCCGTCGGCCGAGTGGGCCACGTCGAACCCGCTCCTGGTCAGCACGGTACGGATGCCGAGCGCGATGTCGCGGTCGTCCTCGATCACCAGCACCCGGCCCTTCACGGCGCTCCCGGTCACGGTGCCTCCATCACGGTGTCCTCGTCATCGGGGCCGCCGGGAGGTAGACGCTGAACGTGCTGCCCAGGCCGAGGACGCTGTGCACCTGGACGTGGCCGCCGTGCATCTCGGACAAGATCTTGACGATGGACAGCCCCAGGCCGATCCCCGGCAGCCCGGCGGTCCGCGCGTTGGAGGCGCGGACGAAGCGGTTGAAGAGCTGGTCGGCCTCGGCGGGCGGGATCCCGATGCCCGAGTCGGCGACGTCGATGCGCCACGTCCGCCCCTCGCAGCGGGCGGTGACGCGCACCACCCCGTTCCGGTGCGAGAACTTGACGGCGTTGGACAGCAGGTTGTCGAGCACCTGCGTCAGCCGCCTCGAGTCACCCTGGACGGCCGGGCCCTTCCCGGTGGACACGACGATCGTGACCCCCTGCTTGGCGGCGCCCGCCGAGGCGCTCCGGACGGCTTCCGCGGTGAGTTCGGGGACGGAAACCTCCTCCAGGTCCAGCGGCAGGGCGCCCGCCTCGACCCGGTCCAGCATGAGCAGGTCGCCGATGAGCCGGTGCAGCCGGTCGGCGTTCCGCTCGATGATGTCGAGGAAGCGCAGCCCCTCGGCGGTGAGCCCTTCGGCTTCCCCCCTGATCAGCTCGCAGAAGGACACGATCGAGGTCAGCGGCGTGCGCAGCTCGTGCGACACGATGGCCAGGAACTGGTTCCTCGCGTCGTCGACCTTCCGCAGCCTGGCGTTCTTCTCGCGCTCGGCTTCGAGCATCTGCTGGCGCTGCCGGTCCATCTCCGTGCGGTCCGACATGTCCCAGGAGAGCCACAGGTCACCGCGCCACCGGCGGTCGACCATCACCGGCCAGTAGTCGCACTCGATAGTGCGGCCGTCGGCACAGCCGAACTGCTCGCCGGAAACCGGCTGCCTGGCCCGGAGCACCTCCAGGCTCCGCCGGGTGAACGCGGCGGGATCGGCGAACACGCGCTGGATGCGCCGCACGACGGCGGCGCCGCGGGTCCCCACGAGCCGTTCCGGTGCGTCGATGCCGTACAGGGCGCCGAAACTCCGGCTGACGTGCGTGATCAGGCCCCGCTCGTCGGTGATGAGGATGCCGGGGATGGCCGAGGCGATCAGGCAGTCGAGGCGCTCGGACTGGTCGGCCAGCGCGGCGTGGGAGCGCTCGAGCTCGGTGAGGTCCCGAAGGAAGCCGGTGAAGACGGCCTGCCCGTTGACGGTGATCGGCACCGGAGTCAGCTCGACGGTGCGCTCCGTGCCGTCGGCCTGCAGCGTGGCCATCCGCATCTGCCCGCCCGGCGCGGCCGGCCCGGTCCTGGCGGGGGCCTGGAGGTGCTCGCGGAACGATGGCCGGTCCCGCACGGGGACCAGGACCTCGGCTAGCGGCTGGCCGAGCACGTCGTCGCGCTGGTAGCCGGACAGTTCCTCGGCGGCGCGGTTGAATTCCACCAGCCGGCCCCGGTCGTCGGTGGCCAGGATCGCGGTCGGCGAGCCCTCGATCAGCGCGCGGGTCAGTTCCTGCCGCTCGGCGAGCCTGGCCAGGTCGTTGGCGTGACGCAACTGGCCGGCCACGACGGCGGCCACGGCGTGCGCGACGGAGCGGATCTCGCCGTCCCAGCTGGCCGTATCGCCGATCAGGGCGAGCGCGCACAGGCACTGACCGCCGACCGGCACCGAGTAGGCGAGCAGCAGGCTCACGGCCCCGTCGTCCGCCGAGCCCTCGGCGGGCAGCTCGACCGGTCCGCCGAGGGCGGCGGTCGGGTCGCGCTGCGCCATGGACAGCGCGCCGATCCTGGCCAGCAGCGGGGGCTCCACTGAGTCGGCCGGGTGCACCGCCAGGACGGTGGCCGGCTGTCCGCCCGACGGCTGGAAGGCCAGCGCGGCGCGCAGGCCGAAGGTGGTCACCAGCCGTTCGAGCACGGCGGGCAGCGCGCCGAGCGTGGTGTCATCCCGCAGGATCTGCGCGACGGCGAATTCGAGGAGCCCAGCCGCCGACCCGCGCCCGCGGTCCGCGGTCAGCGCCGGGCCAACCGTGACCGCGGCGGCCCCGGAACCTCCAGAACCCCCAGAAGCTCCCGAGCCACCAGGTCCCCGAGAAGCGCCCATAACCCCCCTAATCCCCATTTCCCTCTCGTGTCCCAGGGCCCATTCTACGACACGGAAAGTGACTGCCCCTACGCTATCGGTTGTCTGCAAGGGAACGGGGCCACGCCGAGCAGAACGCAACGCGTACGCGCTATCATCGGGACTGGTGGTTCCGGCCGCCTCTGGGTCCGCGGGCAGAGCTGCAAGCTCACCGGTTGCACGGCAGTGATCGACGGCGAGTCTTTCCCGCCCGAAGCACGCGGACCCCGGGCGTGAGGGAAGGACTGCCATGCCCGACGGGTCGCGTCCGCTACCCAGTCGGCCCAGCCTGCGGTACCTCAGGGTCGAGGCGAAGCGCCGCCTCGCCGCGCGCGAGTTCCCGAACCTGCACGACGCGCAGTCCGCTGTCGCGCGGGAGCACGGCCTGCCCAGCTGGGCCGCGCTCAAGAAGCTCCTCGACGCCAAGACCGCGACGCCCGGCCAGGAAAGCCACGCGCTGGCCCAGCTGCACTGGATACAGACCCGCTTCTCCGGTGCCGGAGAAGCCGGAGAAGCCGGAGAAACAGCCTGGGCGGCACCCGACGAGGACGAGCTTCGGGAGCACTTCACCGAGCAGGTCCTGGCGGTGCTCCCGCCGGCCACCCTGACCGCCCAGATCGCCATGGCCGTCGGCGACCTGCAAGGCGAGCTGGAGGTCCTCGGGCAGACCCCGCTGGAGGCCCAGGTCCGGGTGGCAGACGTCGAGTACCTCATCGCCGTCGGGGCCGAACCCCCGCACCGCATAACCGGGCTGCGCGCCCTTCCGCTCGGGCGCCGGATGCGTGATCCGCGGGTCACCCGCACCGCGCCCGGCCCGACCCGCGCCCTGGGTCAGGTCCCAGAGACGGTGCAGGCCATCGCGGACCAGGCGCAAGAAGAGCTCGGCCTGCCCGCCCTGCTCCTGGCCGGCGGGACCAACCAGAATAAGGACCCCTGGGTGCTCGCCCAGGGCTGGGCGGACCTGGACCGCGAGCAGGCCCTAGACCCCGGCCACCGCTTCCCGGCGCCGGGCGTGGCCGCGCTGGTCGCCACGACCGCCGTGCTCCGGCTCGTCGCCGAGGGCCGCATCGTCCTCGACCGCCCGGCCAACGACTACCTGCGCGCGGTCCGCCTCGAAGACGACACCGTGACCGTCAGGGACCTGCTGGCCCACACCGGCGGCGTCGACGACCCCGCCGAGCTGTACGCGGATACCGTCAAGGACCTGGCGACGCTCATGGGCCCGGTCATCGGCTGCTCAGGCCCGCGCGGCGTGGCCCACCCGAGCAACGGCGGCGTGGCCGTACTGGGCCAGCTCATCGCCGACGTCACCCGAACGCCCTACGCCGACGCGGTCACCACCCTGGTGCTCGCCCCTCTCGGCATGCGCGATTCGACGTTCCCGGCCACCCAGGCCGGGATCGACCCCGCCGCGGTCACCGGCTACTCGCTGACCCTGGAGGGCGTGTTCGAGCCGGTCCCGGTCCGGATCTGCACGATCCAGGCCGCGGGCGGGCTGTGGTCAACGGGGGCCGACCTCGTGCGCCTGGGGCTCGGGTGGTCACGGCTGCTGCCCGAGTCCCTCGCGCACGAGGCGCTAACCCGGCAAGCCCCCCAAGCCCCCCAAGCCCCCCAAGCCCCCCAAAGCGACGGACCGGTGACCGGCCTCGGCTGGTTCCTCAGCCGGCGCGGCGACATGGCGGTGCACACCGGGGCCGGCCCCGACGCCACCGCCTCGCTGGCCATCCGCGTCCGCGACCAACGGACGCACGTCGTGCTGACCAGCCGGATGATCCCGATCAACGCCATCGAGGCCCGCCTGCTGCGCGCCTGGACCAACGCCGAATAATCAGCCCAACACAAGGGGACCCCATGTACCAGCCCTACCCGACCGGCGCGCAGATGCCGGCCACGCAGCGCCCGCCCGTTCCGCCCTCGGTCGCCAACGCGGTGCGCGTCATGTACGTCGGCGCGCTGACCAGCATCCTCGGCATCCTCTTTGACGTCCTGACGGTCAGCGCCACCAAGCGCAGCATCGAAAAGCGGTCCCCGAACCTGTCGGCGAGCCAGGTCAACTCGGTCCAGCACGTCCTGGTCGTCGCGTTCATCATCGGCGGCCTCATCGGCGCCGCGGTCTGGATCGTGCTGGCCCGGCTGTGTAAGAACGGCAAGAACGGCGCCCGCATCACCGGCACGGTGCTATTCGGCCTGGCCACCCTCGACACCCTCATCGGCGCCGCCGCCGCCCCCATCGCCGGCGCGGTGCGGGCCTGGGGGCTCGTCGTCTGGCTGGTCGGCCTGGTCGCGGTGATCTTCCTGTGGCGGCCGAGCTCGACCGCCTTCTTCAAGGGCGCGCCGCCCCGATGATCGAAGTCGACCATCTGGTCAAGCGCTTCGGCGCGGTGACCGCGGTGGACGGCCTGACCTTCACCGTCCGCCCGGGACACGTCACCGGCTTCCTGGGCCCGAACGGCGCAGGCAAGACCACCACGATGCGCGTCATCATGGGCCTGGACGCCCCAACCAGCGGCACCGCCCGGGTCAACCAGCGCAGCTACGCCACCCTGATCCGCCCGCTGCACCAGGTCGGCGCGCTGCTGGACGCGACCGCCCTGGACGGCGGGCGGACCGCCGCCGCGCACGTGCTGTCGATCGCGCAGAGCAACGGGATCGGGCGGCGCCGGGTCGCCGAGGTGCTGCGGCTGACCGGTCTCGAGCCGGTCGCGGGCCGGCGGGTCAAGGACTACTCGCTCGGCATGAAGCAGCGGCTCGGCCTCGCCGTGGCCATGCTCGGCGACCCGCCGACCCTGATGTTCGACGAGCCGGTCAACGGCCTGGACACCGAGGGCATCGCCTGGATCCGCCAGTTCTTCAAGGCCCTGGCCGCCGAGGGCCGCACGGTCCTGGTCTCCAGCCACCTGATGAGCGAGATGGCCCAGACCGCGGACCACCTGATCGTGATCGGCCGCGGCCGGCTGCTCGCGGACACCTCGACCGCCGAGCTGATCGACTCGAGTACCCGCCGGGACGTCCTGGTCCGCGCCCCGCGGGCCGCCGAGCTGGCCGTCCTGATGACGGCCCGCGGCGCGACCGTGCACCGCGAGGACGACGGCGCGCTGGCCGTCACCGGCCTGGACGCCGCCGCTGTCGGCGACCTGGCGGCCGAGCACGGCATCGCCGTGCACGCCCTGATCCCGCGCACGCCCTCCCTGGAGGACGCCTACCTGGACCTGACCGGCGAGAGCACCGACTTCCGCGCCGCAAGCCCGAGTCCCGAAGAGGTACCTGCCCGATGACCGCCACCGACACCCGGCCCGCCCCCGTGCCGCTCCCGGTCCGCGCCCGCGACGTGCTCGCCTCGGAATGGACCAAACTCCTCTCGGTCCGCTCCACCTACTGGACCCTGCTGATCGCGGTGGTCACCCCCCTGGGCACCAGCGCGCTCGTCGCCGCCGCGTTCGCCCACCCCCCCAAGGGCGGGGCGCCCCCCGATCCGCTGCTGCCCGGTTTCATCAGCCTGGAGTACGCCGTCCTGGCCGTCGGCGTGATGGGCGTGCTGGCCTTCACCACCGAGTACAGCACCGGCCTGATCCGCACCACGTTCGCCGCGGTCCCGCGCCGCCGCGCGGTGCTCGCGGCCAAGGCGGTCGTCATCGGCGCGCTCACCCTGGTCACCGGCGAGCTGGTCGCCTTCGCCTCGTTCGCCCTGGCCCAGGCCGTGCTGTCCGGCCAGCACCTCGGGGTGTCGCTGTCCCGCCCCGGCGTCCCCGGGGCGGTGCTGGCCGACGGCCTGATCCTGTTCGTGGTGGCCATGACGGGCGTGGGCCTGGGCGCGATCGTCCGGCACACCGCGGGCGGCATCGCCGCCCTGGTCGGCCTGCTCATCGTGCCCACGATCCTCGTCGCGCTGCCCGCCCCCTGGGGCGGCTGGCTCGGCCGGTTCACCGTGATCGAGGCCGCCCGGCAGCTCACCGCGCTGCACCCGGCGACGAACCTGTTCGCCCCGGCCTGGTCCCTGCTCGTCCTGCTGGCCTGGCCCGCCGTCGTCCTGCTGGCCGCCGCCGTGGCGATCACCCGCCGCGACGCGTGAGGCGGGGCCGGACCGTGGCACCACC
>DATJQX010000060.1:0-34782 GCA_035505275.1 Streptosporangiaceae bacterium
CGGACAGGACCCGCGCACGCACGCCAGGGCGGGGACAGGCTCAGAGCACAAGCCTGGAACTACGCCGCCGATCTGACCAGCACCGGCCCTCCGATCTGCGAGTTCACTCGCATCATGTGCGACCTCGTGTCGCACTCGCAGAGGCAGGTCCGGCCGCCTGCCTCGTAGGGCACGCTGTGCTCGAAGTCGCACCGGGAGGCCGGGCGCCGGCAGGCCGGGGAGGTGCAGGTTGCGTACCGGATCTGGGTCAGGTGCCGCAGCAGCACTCCGGGATCGTGGCCCTTGGCCTCGTGCCGGTGATCGCATTTCCCGGCGATGGGCTCCAGGGCGATCAGCAGGTCCGGTGGCCCGGGGATCCCGGTGGCCAGCCGCCAGGTTCCGTACCCGCCGGGCGGGCCTGGCCCGGGTTCTGCGGTGAAGGCGAACCCTGGCCTGCTAGTGCCGCCGGGCGGATCATGGCCGGCGGCCGGGCCGGCATTACGGCGCCTGGCCGCGGACCGGGGTTCGGGTCGCGCGCAGCCGTGTCCGATGGCGTGGCCGTCCTGGTCGGTGACGGTGACGCACCACGTGGTCCGGGGGTCGCGGGCGGCGGCCGCGGCCAGGTCGCGCGCCAGCGCCGGGTCGACCGGCCCGATGCCGGGGATCTCGCCGGGCCGTCCGGCCAGCTCGAGCACGGTGGCCAGCGGCACGGTCAGGTTCACCCGGCCGGCGAACCCCGGCGGCAGAGCGTCGAGCCGTGGGCCTGCGCCGGCCGGGCCTGCCCCTGCCGGGCCTGCGCCTGCCGGGCCTGCGCCTGGCCCGGCCGGTCCGGGCGGTCCCGGTCGGCCATCCCCCGGACCGTCGGGCCCGCTGTCGCCCTGGTCCGGCCGGCTGTCCGGGCCGCCGCCTGGTGCGGGGGCGGGCCGGGAGTCGATGCCGAGCAGGATGTCTAGGTAGGCCCGGGCCCGGAGCACGTCCATGTCACCGGCCAGGCCCGCCGCCTTCAGCTGGAGCGCCCACCAGGTGATCCGCTGATCGGCCGCCAGCACCTGGGCGGGCGGCAGTTCCCGGCCGGCCAGCGCGGCGTTGCCGGAGTCCTCGGCCCACCGCTGCACCCGGGCGTCCGCGACCGCTGCCTCCCGCCGTTTGCGCGCCGTGTCCGGCGCAACCTGCATCACCGCCCGGGCGATCGCGGCGCGCAGTCCGCCAGGGGTCAGCGCGGCGGCCCGGCCCAGCACCAGGGCCTCGGCGGCGCGGGCCTGGGCCGGGTCCAGCAGCTGGGTGGCGCGGGCGATGATCTCCACCTTGCGCTGGCGCAGCAGCCCGGACCGGAACGCCGCCATCGTACCGGGCAGGTCCTGCGCGAGCGCCCACGACAAGCCCAGCATCCCCTCCGCCGCCCACCGCGACTCCGCCAGCGCCCACCCCAGCTCATCGGGCACGAACTCATCCCAGTACCCGGGAGCCTGCGCTCCGCCTCCTGCCGCCCCGCCTCCTGCCGCCCCGCCTCCTGCCGCTCCGGCGGGCTCGGGACGGCGCCGGGCCAGCTCGGCCACCGCGGCATGCTTGCGGGCCGCGGCGTGCGCCTCCACCCGGTCCCACGCGCAGATCGCGCCGACCAGCCCGTCATCGTCACACCCCGCGTACCGGTCATCGGCACCAGCCGCCGCATCGGCGAACCCCATCAGCGCGGTCCCGCCGGGAGCCCCGTCCAGCACGGCACCCTCACCGAACGTAGCCGGGGCGATCTCGCGGGCCCCGGCGATAAGGTCAGCGAGCTGCGCGCCGTCCAGGCCGGGCGGCGGGCTGCGGTCCGGATCCTGCTCCAGGTCCGGGTCGTCCGGCTCCGGCTCTCCGGCCAGTGCTGCCTGGCGTGCCGCCCACTCATCGTCGTCCATCCAGTCGGTTCCGGGCGGCAGCAGCCGCCACTGTCGGGCCGGGTTTTCGTCCTGCCCGGAGCCCGGGACCGGTCCTGGGGCCATGCACCACCACCCGTTCGGATGACTGAGCTTGTATCAAACATGATAGCGAAAAACTTGTTTCAAAGCGCTACGACACGCCATCATAAGAGGATTTCCCTGTCGGCTCGCTGGTTGCGTCATCTTCGGGCTCGGCCGGGGCGGTACAGGCGCAGCCGGGGACCGCCCCGGCGATTCACCTGGACAGTCCCCGGCTCGGCCGGCGGCGTCAGCTGCTGGTCGCCTCCGCGGCCGCTGGCTGTTCGACGAGTTCGCCCTCGATGTTGATCTGGATCTCTTCGCTCACGACCATCCGGCCGTCCAGGACCATGTTGAAGTGGACGCCGAAGTCCTTCCTGTTGATCGTGGTGTTGGCGCTGTACGCGATCCGGTGGCCCATCATCGACGGGTCGTTGAACTCCCCGTACTTGGTCACCGCCAGCGACACTGGCTTGGTGACGTCCTTGATGGTCAGGTCTCCGTGCAGCGTGTAGTGGTCGGGGTCGACCACATCGACACCCGTGCTCCTAAACGTGATCGTCGGGTACTTTTCGACCTCCAGGTAGTTTCCGGAGCGTATGTCGTTGTCCCGGATCGCGTTGTTCGTACGAACGCTGGCCGTCGAGATCGTCACCTGGACCGAGGCGGCCTCCGGGTGGTCGGGGTCGATATCGGCGGTCGCGCTGACCTCGTCAAACTGGCCACGTACCGTCATCATCCCGAGGTGCCTGGCGGAGAATTCCACCTGCGTGTGATACGGGTCAAGCTGCCAGTTGCCCATTGAAGGACCTCCTTGGTCAACGTCATAAAAGTCGGATCACTGCGCTGGACGCCCCCCAGGAGCGATCCTAGTTCGGGTCCCGCCGGGGCGCTCGACGTCTGCAAGTACCCTCCAGGCAAGTACCCTCCAGGCAAGTACCCTCCAGATATGAGATTCCGTTGCCCATCCAGGCGCCGATCTGGCGTTCGGGCTGAGCTTGCCCGCCAAGCCCTGGCCAGGGACCGGTTCTGGCAACGCCTCTGACGGGGCTGACAACATGAATCAGCAGGTGGATATCGGGCGGAAACGGCGCGTCAGCTTGCCGGGGGCCGGCTGAGGGCCATAGAGTCCAACCCAAGTTTCCGTGGGCAGCGTCATAGCCCTAGCCCAGGAAGGTTCAGCGCTGGTGGCAGCATCACGCATAGCGGAGCCCCAGGCCGGAGAACTGGGTCCGACCGGACGACCACTGTCAGGCTTTCCCGATCCCCAGCCGCTGCTCACGCATGGTCCCGCGCGCATAGTTGCCGTCTGTAACCAGAAGGGCGGCGTCGGCAAGACCACCACGGCGATCAACCTCGGCGCGGCCCTGGCCGAACGGGGCCGCCGCGTGCTCCTGGTCGATTTCGACCCGCAGGGCGCGCTCTCCGTCGGGCTGGGCATCCAGCCGCACGACATCGACAACACCGTCTACAACCTGCTCATGGAGCGGGACATCACCCCGTACGACGTGCTGACCAAGACCGGCGTCGCCGGCATGGACCTGCTGCCGAGCAACATCGACCTGTCCGGTGCCGAGGTCCAGTTGGTCCACGAGGTCGGCCGGGAGTACGTGCTCGGCGGGGTACTGCAGCCGCTGGTGTCCGAATACGACGTGATCATGATCGACTGCCAGCCGTCGCTTGGCCTGCTCACCATCAACGCGCTGGCGTGCTCGGACGGGGTGATAATTCCCCTCGAATGCGAGTACTTCGCGATGCGCGGCGTGGCCCTGCTGATGGAGACCATCGACAAAGTGTCGCACCGGCTGAACAAGAAGCTGACCATGGACGGGCTCCTGGCCACTATGTACGACTCTCGCACGCTTCATACCCGTGAAGTTCTGGCCAGCATCGTGAATGGTTTCGGAGACAAGGTTTTTCATACTGTAATCAACCGCACGGTGAGGTTCCCGGACGCTACGGTGGCGGGAGAGCCTATTACCAGCTTCGATTCAGGGTCAATGGGGGCAAACGCCTACCGGGAGCTGGCCAAGGAGGTACTGGAGCGGTGGCGGCAGGCAGGGGTCGGTCACGGAGGGTCAGCCTCCCCGGAGTAGCCGAACTCCTGCGCCCCGCCGCCCCCGGACCCGATGGGGGCGAACTGCGCCTGGCGAGCGGGCGGGAAAAGCACAGCCAGAAGATCACCGTCTACCTGTCCGCCGAGGAACTACTTGACCTGGAACGCGCCCGGCTCGCCCTGTTGCGCTACGGCGCCGCGGCCGACCGAGGCCGGATCGTCCGTGAGGCCATCGCCGTCCTGCTGGCCGACCTCGACGCGCGCGGCAAGGACAGCCTGCTGGCCCGGCGCATCGCCAACGCCAACCTCCTCGCCAGCGCCAACCTCGCCAACGGGGACGGGGCCAGCGCGAACCACGTCACGGGGAACCTCATCGGCGGCAACGCCGAATCCGCGGGCTAGCAGATCCTGTCCGCCCGCCTCGCTACCCCCTGTGACCAAGCTCCTGTCCGCGACGCTCCCGCCCCGACTCGGCTACCGTCATGACTGTGAGCGTGGACGACTTCCCGGACGGCACCGGCGCGCTGCCGGACGCCGCCGTCGCGGCCGGACCGGGAGCCCGGGAGACCGCCGGCTTCGAGGTCCACCTCGACGTGTTCGAGGGCCCGTTCGACCTGCTCCTCGCGCTGATCGCCAAGCACAAGCTGGACATCACCGAAGTCGCGCTGTCCCAGGTCACCGACGAGTTCATCGCCTACCTGTCCGAACGCTCCGATGACTGGGACCTCGACCAGGTGAGCTACTTCCTGGTCGTCGCGGCCACTCTCCTTGACCTGAAGGCCGCGAGGCTCCTCCCGTCCGGCGAGGTCGAGGACGAGGAGGACCTGGCCCTACTCGAGGCCAGGGACCTGCTCTTCGCCCGCCTCCTGCAGTACCGGGCGTACAAGGAGGTGGCGGCCACCTTCGCCGCCCGGATGGCCGCCGCGGCCCGCCGCTTCCCGCGCAGGGTCCCGCTGGAGCCGCGCTTCGCCGAACTCCTCCCCGAGGTACTGCTGGGCCTTGGCCCGGCCGAGTTCGCCAGGGTCGCGGCGCTGGCGCTCGCGCCCAGGCCGCTGCCGAAGGTCTCGACCGAGCACATCCACGCGCCCGAGATCAACCTCAAGGAACACGCCCGCCTCATCGCGGCCAGGCTCGCCCAGGCGGGCCGGGCCAGCTTCCGCCAGCTCACGGCGGGCGCGGCGGGCGGTTACGAGATCGTGGCCACGTTCCTCGCGTTGCTCGAGCTGTACCGTGAGGGCTCGGTGTCCTTCGATCAGATCGCCCCGCTCTCCGACCTGTTCGTGACATGGACCGGCAACGGCGACACTAGTAGCGTCAACCGGCTGACGGAAAGCGACGACGAATAGATGAGCTCCGATCACTCTGAGCCCGAACACACCGGCGGCGAGGGCGAGGTCGGCCCCGGCCTCCGGGCCAGCCTGGAGGCGATCCTGCTGGTCGCCGACGAGCCCGTGCCCGTGGTGGTGCTGGCCCAGGTGCTCGAACGGCCCAGGAACGAGGTAGCCGCCGAGCTGGCCGACCTCGCCGGGGAGTACGTGAACGAGGGCCGCGGCTTCGACCTGCGCGAGGTCGCGGGCGGCTGGCGGTTCTACACCCGCGAGGACTGCGCCCCGCTGGTCGAGCGGTTCGTCAGCGACGGGCAGGAGGTCCGCCTGACCCAGGCGGCGCTGGAGACCCTCGCCGTCGTCGCCTACCGCCAGCCGGTCAGCCGGGTCCGCGTCTCGGCCGTGCGCGGCGTCAACTGCGACAGCGTGATGCGCACGCTGGTGCTGCGCGGCCTGGTCGAGGAGGCCGGGACCGACAAGGAGACCAGCGCCATCCTGTACCGGACCACCACGTACTTCCTCGAGCGGCTGGGCCTGGCCAGCCTCGAGGACCTCCCGGAGCTCGCGCCGTTCCTGCCGGCGGACATTGAGGACATCGAGGATGAGAACGCCCGGGCGTAACCAGCCAAGAAACGACGACGAAGACCACGAGGACGACAGGGACAGCCTGACCGACGTGCCAGGCGGCGTCCGCCTGCAGAAGGTCCTGGCCGACGCGGGCGTGGGCAGCCGCAGGCACTGCGAGGAGCTCATCGGCGAAGGCCGCGTCGAGGTCGACGGGCAGATCGTCCGCAGGTTCGGCGCGCGGGTCGACCCCGAACGTCAGGTGATCAAGGTCGACGGCAAGCGCATCCCGGCCAAGCCAGGCCTGGTCTACCTGGCGTTCAACAAGCCGCCCAAGGTGCTGACCGCGATGTCGGATCCACGGGGCAGGCGGACCCTGACCGACTTCCTCGGCGACCGCGCCGAGCGCCTGTTCCACGTCGGCAGGCTGGATTACGACACCGAGGGCCTGATGCTGCTCACCAACGACGGCGAGCTCGCCCACCGCCTGGCGCACCCGAGCTTCGAGGTCGCGAAGACCTACCTGGCCGAGGTGACCGGCCCGGTTCCCAAGGATCTCGGCCGGCGTCTCGCCACCGGGATCGAACTCGACGACGGCGTGGCCACCGCGGACCGGTTCCGGGTCGTCGACCGGTCGGGTGACCGGACGCTCGTCGAGATCACCCTGCACGAGGGGCGCAAGCACATCGTCAGGCGGATGCTGGCCGAGACCGGGCACCCGGTTACCCGCCTGGTCCGCACCGACGTCGGCCCGATCAGGCTCGCCAACCTGAAGCCCGGCGCCTCGCGCGAGCTGACCACCAGGGAAATCGGCGAGCTCTACGCAACCGTGGGCCTGTAGCCTGTGGCGATGGAAGGAGCGGGCACATGACGGTGAGGGCGATCCGTGGCGCGGTACAGCTCGAGTCGACCGATCGCGACGCGATACTCGAGGGCACGGCCGAGCTCGTCACGGAGGTGATGGCGCGCAACGATCTCAGCACCGACGACGTGATCAGCGTGCTGTTCACCGCGACGCCCGACCTGACCGCGGAGTTCCCCGCGCTGGCGGCGCGCAAGATCGGCTTCCACGACGTGCCGCTGATCTGCGCCTGCGAGATCCCCGTGCCCGGAGCCATGCCCCGCGTGGTAAGGCTGATGGCGCACGTGGATACCGACCGCCCGCGCTCGGCGATCCAGCACGTGTACCTGCGCGGGGCCGCGGCCCTGCGCCTGGACATCGCCCAGTGACCATGACGAGGACCTGGTGACCTCCGCCCCGGCCTGCGTCGCGGTCATCGGCACCGGCCTGATCGGGACCTCGATCGCGCTGGCCCTGCGCGAGCAGGGCACAGGCGTCTGGCTCGCCGACCAAGACCCGGCGGCCGCCAGGCTCGCCGCCCATCTGGGCGCCGGTGACCTGCTCGCCGGCCAGGGCCAGGACGTCACCGCCGACGTGGCGGTGATCGCCGTGCCCCCGGAAGCGGTGGCGGACACCCTCGCCGCCGCGCAGTCGCGCCGCCTGGCCCGCTGCTACACCGACGTGGCCAGCGTGAAACAGCTGACCGTCACGCAGGCCAGGGACCGGGGCTGCGACCTGGCCAGCTACGTGCCGGGCCATCCGCTGGCCGGGCGGGAAAAGCACGGCCCCGCGGCGGCCCGCGCCGACCTGTTCCTCGGCCGGTCCTGGGCGCTCTGCCCGCTCCCCGAGACCTCCGACGAGGCGACGAGCACGATAACCGCCCTGGTAAGGGCCTGCGGCGCGGTGCCGGTACACACCGACCCGGCCGCGCACGACCGCTGGGTGGCACTCGTGTCGCACGCCCCGCACCTGGTCGCCGCCGCCATGGCCGCCCGCCTGGAGGAAGCCCCGGCCGAGGCCCTCGACCTGGCCGGCCAGGGCCTGCGGGACGTGACCAGGATCGCGGCCGGCGAGGTCGGCCTGTGGACGCAGATCCTGGCCGCCAACGCCGCTCCGGTCGCCGACGTGCTGGCCGCCGTGGCCGGCGACCTGGCCGAAGCCGCGCGGCAGCTGAGCCAGGAGGCCGAAGGCGGTGGCCTTGCCGGGGCGAAGTCGGTCGGGGGTCTGCTGGACCGTGGTCAGGCAGGTGTGGCGCGGATCCCGGGCAAGCACGGCGGCGAGCCGAGGGAGTTCACCGGAGTCCAGGTGGTCATCCCCGACCGGCCCGGCGAGCTGGCCAGGCTGTTCGACGCGGCGGGCGCGGCCGGCGTCAACATCGAGGACGTCAGGATCGAGCACTCGCCCGGGCTGCCCGTCGGCGTGGCCGAGCTGGCGGTGCGCCCCGCCGAAGCCAGCACGCTGCTCGATGCCCTCGAGGCGGGCGGCTGGCCGGTGCGCCGATAGCACTCCGGCCCGCCGCGCCGCCCGTTTTTTTATGCCGAACGAGCGGTGGTGCTTCCCTCGGGACGCCGCGCGTGCGCGGGGCGGTGCGGATCCCACTGGAAGAACCGGTACGAGATCAGCAGCCCGCCCACCGTCCATCCGGCCAGCACCGCCAGGTCGTGGCCGGACATCAGCGCGCCGCCGTGCAGCACGCCCGAGATGGCGTCGACCAGCGGCTGCGCTGGCAGGTACGTCATCGTCGTGGTCAGCCAGTGCGGCAGGTCCGTGATCGAGCCAACCTCGCCGGACAGGATGACCAGCGGGAAATAGATGAGCATGAGCATGGGCTGGGCGGCCTGCGCACTCGTGATCAGCGGGGTGAGCGCGATCCCGAGCGCGACCAGGGCGAGCGCGCCGAGCACGTCGTCGGCGAGCAGGCCCGCGATCTCGTGGCCGGAGAAGTGCAGCCCGGTCATCCCCATGGCGACGAAGACCAGGACAAGGCCCGCGGCCACCGTCAGCAGAGTCGCCGCGACGATCCGCCCGGCGAAGTAGGCCCACGCCGGGAGCGGGGAGACGCGCCACCGGCGCAGGACCCCTTCCTCCCTCGCGATGACCAGGGTGTTGGCGTGCGTGAAGAACGCGATGGCGGCCGCGCTGAAGGCGATGAGCCCGGCGATCCTTGGCGCCGCTGCCGCCATGGTCACGTGCTCGGCCTTTCCGGCCTGGAGCGCGAGCAGCGCGCCGGGCAGGACCAGGCCCGCGACGAGTGCGCGCGGGTTGCGGATGAGCATGGTGAGCGAGTAGCGGACCTGGGTGGCCAGCACCGGCCCGAGGCCAGGCAGGCGCCGTGGCCTGCCCTGCGCCGTCTGCCCCGATGCCGTCTGCCCCGGTGCCGTCTGCCCCTGCGCCGTCTGCCCCGGTGCCGTCTGCGCTGCGATGTCAGCCATGTGCGAGGACTCCTTCGGGTTCGCTGACCAGGGCCAGGTAGGCGTCCTCAAGGCTGGGCGGCCCCACCTCCAGGCCGGTGAGGTCCACGTGGTTCTCGCGTGCCCACCAGACCAGCGCCGACAGGTCCGCGGTCACATCCGCCGAAGGCAGCGAGAGTTCGTTCTTCGCCGGATCCAGATACCCGGCCAGCGAGGCCGGCAACTGCGGGGCGGAGGCGGGCAGCCGGTAGCGGATCACCGGGACGCCGCCCATCGCGCGCAGCTGGTCCGGTGAGGCGTCCGCGGCGACCCGGCCGTCCGCCAGCACGATGACCCGGCTGGCCAGGTGCTGTGCCTCGTCCAGGTAGTGGGTGGTCAGCAGCACGGTTGTGCCGCCCGCGGTGAGGTTCTCGACGACCGACCACAGCCGCCTGCGCGCTTCCGGATCAAGGCCGGTGGTCGGCTCGTCAAGGAACAGCATTTCCGGCTGGCCGATGATGGCGATGCCCAGGTCAACCCGGCGGCGCTGGCCCCCGCTCAGCGCGCCGATCCTGGTCCGCGCGTCCTCGGGCAGGTCGATGAGGTCGATGACCTCACCGACCCGGCGAGCATCGGCGTACAGCGAGCCGAACACCGTCAGCGCCTCGGTCACCGTGAGCTGGGCGTCCAGGCTGGTGGCCTGCAGCACGAGCCCGATCCTGGCCCGCCAGGCCCGGCCCGCGGTCCTGGGGTCGGCGCCCAGTACCCGGACCGTCCCGGCGGTGGGGGCCTGGAATCCCTCGAGGATCTCGATGGTGGTGGTCTTCCCGGCGCCGTTCGGGCCGAGCACCGCCGTCACCTGCCCTGCGGCCACCTCGAAGCTGACGTCCTGGACGGCGGTGAACCCGCCGTAGCGCTTGACCAGGTCCTTGACGACGATTGCGCTCACCGCGCGAGCCCGTTCCCGCGCTGCTTGCGCGCCCAGCGGACGGCGCCGACGGCCAGGCCCACGCCCCCGACGGCGGCGATTATGACGCTGTGGAAGACGGCTACCCCGACCACGAGGAGGACGACACCGATGACGGCCTGGACGACTGGGGGGAGGAAGAACATGAGCATGATGACTCCTTAGGTCGATGTCCGGTGTGGACCTGTTCAGAGTGCCCGGCCGGAGCGGCCCTCGTCTTCGGCGCCCAGGAGGAACTTCACCGGGCCGCCGAGGTAGGCCCCGGGGTGGTCGCCCTCCACCCTGGGGCGGAGCATGGCCACCCAGGGTTGGAGGCCGATTCTCCGCCCCAGCGTCGAAGACGGGCCGCCCGCGGAACCGTACCCTGGTTAACGTGACTGGTCAGCCGTCTGGAACGGGTGAGGGCGTGTCCTACGGGAGCGCCACGCTTGACGCGCTCCGGGTGGCGCGCCACAACCGGACGGCGCTGCAGCAGCGGATGCTGCCGATGATGCTGGTGATCATCGGCGGCGTCGACTACCTGTCGGCCAAGGCATCACCAGGCGTCGGCTTGCACGGCGCCTCGCTCGGCCTGTCCGCGGGCCTGATCGGTTTCACCGCCGGCGCTCTCGGCCTCAGGCAGACGTTGCTCAGGCACCAGACGCCGGTGCGGGTGTACATCCCGGTCTTCGCGCTGATGCTGGCCAGTTCGGCGCTGCTGGTGTGGGTACAGCCCACCGGACCCGGCGCGGGCGGGTGCGTTGTCGCCATCGCGGTCGCCATGGCCGTGCGCGTGATTCCCGACAGAGTCGGCATAGCCCTGATCGTGCTCGTGATCCTGCTGGCCGCCGTGGTGATCACCCAAACCGGCGGCCGGCCTGCTCACCACGGGCATACGACCTTTCTCGGCAGCGTGTTCTCCTTCACCGGCCTGTTCCTCTACGCGATCCTGGTCTGGCGGTTCCGCCAGCGCGAGGAGCAGCAGCGGCAGCTGCTGCTCCACCTGGAGGAGACCCGCGACGCAGAGCTGCGCGCGGCCGCACTGGGCGAACGGCAGCGGCTGGCCAGGGAGATGCACGATGTGCTCGCGCACTCGCTGTCCGGGCTCGTCGTGCAGCTCGAAGGCGCCCGGCTGCTCGCGCTGGCCGAGTCGGCCGACGAGCGGCTGGCAGCCACCATCGACCGGGCTCATCAGCTGGCCAAGAGCGGCCTGGAGGAGGCGCGCCAGGCGATCGGCATGCTCCGCGATGACGATCTCCCTGGTCCGGGGAAGCTGGCCGCGCTGGCCCGCTCGTTCGAGGCCGATACCGGCGTTCCGTGCCGGTACACCGAGACGGGTAGTCCCAGGGAACTTGGCTCGGCGGTGCGGCTCGCGCTGTACCGGGTCACCCAGGAGGCGCTGACCAACGTCCGCAAGCACGCCCATCCGGAACGGGCCGAAGTCCGGCTGGAGTACCTAGCCGCCGAGGTAAGCCTGGCGGTCGAGGACTTCGCGGCCGCTACCGGCGCGCCGCCGCCCGCCCCGGCGGGCCGGGCCTCCGGCGGCGGGTACGGGCTCACCGGCATGCGGGAGCGCGCCGAGCTGCTCGGCGGCACGCTGACCGCGGCGCCCACCGGACACGGCTTCCTCGTGCTGCTGCGAGCGCCGGCGGTGCCGGCGTGAGCGGGTCCCGCGTGCGCGTGCTGGCCGCCGACGACCAGCGGGTGGTCCGCGAGGGCCTGGCCATGCTGCTCGGCCTGCTGCCCGACGTGGAGGTGGTGGGCACCGCCGCCGACGGCGAGGAGGCGCTGGCCCTGGCCGAGGAGCTTGTGCCGGACGTGATCCTCATGGACCTGCGCATGCCCAGGGTGGACGGGGTGGAGGCGACCCGCAGGCTGCATGCCTCCCACCCGGCGATCAAGGTGGTGGTGCTGACTACGTACGCCGACGATCGTTCGGTCTTCGATGCCTTGCGGGCCGGTGCCCTCGGCTACCTCACCAAGGACGCCGGCGCCGAGGAGATCCAGCAGGCGCTGCGCCAGGTGACGAGCGGGCAGGCGTCCCTCGACCCGGTGGTGCAAAGGCACCTGGTGGAGGCGATCGCGGCCGGGGACGTGCAGGCCCGGGGGAGCGAGCCGGCCAGCCCTCCGCCCGACCCCGCCGTGCCGCCGCCGCCGCCCGACGGCCTTACCCCACGAGAGGCCGAGGTGCTCGCGCTGATCGGGGCCGGCCTGTCGAACGCGGAGATCGCGGCCTGCCTGTTCGTCAGCGAGGCCACCGTGAAGAGTCACGTCAACCACCTGCTGCCGAAGATCGGCGCCCGGGACCGCGCCCAGGCGGTCGGCTACGCCTACCGGCACGGACTGGTCCGCCCGCAGGGGCGCCCTGACTCCGGCCCGCCGGTAACATCGCACGGGTGAACGTTTCCGCAGACCTGGACAGCGACACGGGCGAGGAGAGCGACACGGCCAGTGCCCCCGGGCTTGTCGTCGCGATCGACGGGCCGTCGGGCGCGGGCAAGTCGAGCGCGTCCCGCGGCGCCGCGACCGCGCTGGGCCTGCACTACCTGGACACCGGGTCCATGTACCGCGCGCTGACCTGGTGGCTGATGGACCGCGGTACCGACACGACTGACGCGGGCACCGTTGGCGCCCTGGCCGCGGTGCCGCACATCGAGGTCGGCACCGACCCGCGCGCGCCGTGGGTCCGGGTCGACGGCACGGACGTAACCTCGCTGATCAGGACCCGCGAGGTCACCGACGCGGTCAGCGCGGTGGCGGCCGTCCCGCGGGTCCGCGCGCACCTGATCGCGCAGCAGCGGGACATCATCGCGAAGACCGGGAGGATCGTCGCCGAGGGCCGCGACATCGGCACCGTGGTCGCCCCTGACGCCCCGGTGAAGGTGTACCTGACCGCCCAGGGCGCCGAACGGGCTAGCCGTCGTGCCGCGGAAACCAGCCGCCCGGCGGCCGCGACCCAGATCGACCAGGATCGCCGGGACCGGCTCGACGCGGCCCAGAGCGGCAAGGCCGCCGACGCGGTCGAGATCGATTCCACCGACCTCAGCCTGGACCAGGTGATCGACGTCATCGTGCGGCTGGCCCGCGAGTACTCAACGCTGCCCTATCCGCGCCAGCAGAGCCGATAGCGGGGGCCGAACGCGATGCAGATCGTCCCGGTAGTAGCCGTCGTGGGCCGGCCCAACGTGGGCAAGTCAACGCTGGTGAACAGGATCCTCGGTAGCAGGCAGGCGGTGGTCGAGGACGTCCCGGGTGTCACCAGGGATCGGGTCGCCTACGACGCGCTCTGGCGCGGCCGGGAGTTCACGCTGGTGGACACCGGCGGCTGGGAGCCCTCGACCGAGGGCGGGGAGAGCCTCGCCGCGCGGGTCACGAGCCAGGCCAGGGTGGCGGTGGACGCCGCCGACGCCGTCGTGTTCGTGGTGGACGCCACCGTGGGGGTGACCGACGCGGACGCGGCGGTGGCCAGCGTGCTGCGCCGGTCGGGTAAGCCGGTCGTGGTCGCGGCCAACAAGGTCGACGACACCAAGGGCGAATCAGACGTCGCGGCGCTGTGGAAGCTCGGCCTGGGCGAGCCTGCGCCCGTCAGCGCACTGCACGGGCGGGGCAGCGGTGACCTGCTCGACCTGATCCTCGACGCGCTGCCCGACGCGCCTGCCGAAGCCGACGAGGAGGAGGACGGCCCGCGGCGCGTCGCGCTCCTCGGCAAGCCGAACGTCGGCAAGTCCAGCCTGCTGAACAAGCTCGTCGGCCACCAGCGCGCGCTGGTCGACCCGGTAGCGGGCACCACGAGGGACCCGGTGGACGAGCTTGTCGAGCTCGGCGGCACGACGTGGCGTTTTGTCGATACGGCCGGCATCAGAAGGCGGTTCCGCGAGAACCAGGGCGCGGACTACTACGCGGCGCTGCGCACCGCCGGTGCGCTGGACCGCGCCGAGGTCGCCGTGGTCCTCATCGACGCCAGCGAGCCGCTCACGGAGCAGGACCTGCGGATCATCTCGATGGTCATCGAGGCGGGGCGGGCCCTGGTCATCGCCTATAACAAGTGGGACCTCGTGGACGAGGAGCGGCGGCGGTACCTGGACCGCGAGATCGACCGGCAGCTGCACAACGCCCGCTGGGCGCCCCGAGTGAACATCTCCGCGCTCACCGGGCGGCACATCGACCGGCTCGTTCCCGCGCTGGAGACGGCGCTGGCCGGCTGGGAGACCAGGGTGCCCACCGGCAGGCTGAACGCCTGGCTCACCGGCCTGGTGGCCGCGACCCCGCCGCCCGTGCGCGGCGGCCGGCAGCCGAAGATCCTGTTCGCCACCCAGGCGGGCGTCCGCCCGCCGACCTTCGTGCTTTTCGCGTCCGGGTTCCTCGAGGCGGCTTACCGGCGGTTCGTCGAGCGCCGGCTGCGCGAGGAGTTCGGCTTCGAGGGCAGCCCCGTCCAGGTATCCGTCCGCGTGCGGGCCAAGCGCGAGGGCACCGCAGGCCGCCGCCGCCCAGCCGCCCGCCGGCGCTTATGCCCTGCCGGCCACTCCCTGCGATCAGGAGGTGAGCTGGCTGGTGAGCCGGAGGTAGATATAGCCACCGCCCGAGTCGGTCCTGGCGGTCACGGCCAGCAGCTTGCCGTCCGGGCTGAACGCCACGTTGTCCATGCTCAGGTCGCTCGGGTCGTGGATGTGGCCGACCGTCTTCCCCGCGGCCACGTCCCACAGGTAGGTGAAGCTGTAGTTGTAGGTGGCGGCCAGCAGCGTGCCGTCCGGGTTCCACGCCAGCGAGAACACCCCGCCGTCCGGCTTCACGCCGGTCAGCGTGGCGACCAGGTCATGGCTGGTGGTGTTCCACAGGTAGATGGGGCCGTTGATGTTGAGGTCGGCGACGGCCAGCAGCGTGCTGTCCGGGCTGAACGAGACGTCGCTGCTCTCTCCGCCGCGGGCAGGATCGACAAAGTTGGCGACGCGCTCGCCGGTGGCGACGTCCCACATGAAGGCCTGGCGCGTGCCGGTCTCGCCGCCCGCGGCCAGGAACTTGCCGTTCGGACTGAACGCCACCGAGCTTAGGATTTCCGCGGTGACGATGTCGTAGACGAGCGCGCCGGTGTCGACGTTCCACACGTAGACGGCGCCGTTCTCGTCGCTGGCGGCCAGCAGCGAGCCGTCCGGGCTGAACGCCACCCCGGTGTACGTGGCGAAGTCGGCGTTCTTGGGGGACGGACCGGTCAGCGTGGTGACGAGGTCGTCGGTGCTGGTGTTCCACAGGTAGACGTGGTCGCCGTCAGCGCTGCCTGCGGCCAGCAGCGTACCGCTCGGGTTGAACGCCGCGGCGGCCAGCGGACCCTGCGTAAACCCATTGGTCGGGGTGGTGGTGGGCGGACCGGTCAAGGTGCCGGCGCGGCTACCGGTGCTGACATCGAACAGGTCGATCTGACTGCCGGTGTCGTCGGCCAGCAGAGTGCCGTTCGGGCTGAACGCGATGCCGGTGCTGGAGGCCTGCAAGGTCAGGTCACGCTCCGTGATCACGGCGCTGGTCGTGGAGCTATGCCGGCTCGCCGTCGCGCTGACGCTCGGCCTCCGGCTCGACGTGGCTCCTCGGCTCGGTGTCGCCCGCAGGCTCGGCGTGGCCTTCCGGCTACCCGTATTGGCTGGGCCCGCCGCCGTGGTCTGGTGGCGTCCTGGCGTCGCCGCAGGGGTGCCGGAACTGAGCAGGATCGGCAGCGCGATGGCGAGCGCCGCGCCGATGATGCCGGCCGCGCCGAGCGCGGCGGGAAGGCGCCGAGACCGCCGTCCGCGTCGTCCCCCGCCGTCCCGTGCCGTGCCCGGCGCCCGATCCGCCACCGCTCCAGCCGGCCCCGCTCCGGTCGGCCCCACCCCGGTCGGCCCCACCCCGGTCGGCGTCCCCCCGGTCGGGCCCGCATCAGCACGTGGGCCCCAGGTGAGCGGCGTCCCAGCCGGCCTGCCCGGGCCCGGCGGCACGGGCGCCTCACGGCCCGTCGACACCGGAACCGGCGCACCGTTCTGCGCCGGCGTACCCGCCGCGAACGAGACCGCGGCGATGGGCGCGGCGGGAGCGGCGGCCGGGAACGCCTGGCCGAACGCAGCGGGGGCGGCGACCGGGACCGCGGCGGTCGCCGGGCCGCTGAACGCAGTCAGCAGGTCCGCGACCTTCGGCCGGTCCTGCGGCGACTTGGCCAGGCATCTCCCGATCAGTTCGCGCAGGCCAGGGTCGGCCAGGCCGGCCAGGTCCGGCGGATCGGCGACGATGCGGAACATGACCGACGCGGCAGGTTCGCGGCCGAACGGCGGGCGGCCGGTCGCGGCGAACGCCAGAACGCCGCCGAGCGCGAACACGTCGCTGGCCCGCTCCGCCCCGAGGCCGCGCAACTGCTCGGGCGACATGTAGGCGAAGGTGCCGACCACGACGCCCGTCGAGGTCAGCCCGGTCGTGGCGTCGACGGCGCGGGCAATGCCGAAATCGATGATCCGCGGTCCGTCGGCGGCGAGGATCACGTTGGCCGGCTTGAGGTCGCGGTGGACGAGCCCGCAGGCGTGAATCGCGGCGAGCCCTTCGGCCAGCCCTGCGCCGAGCGCGCGTACTCCCACCAGCGGCAGCGGACCGCCCCGCTCGACCTCCGCCTGCAGCGACGGCCCGTCGATGTAGGCGGTGATCATCCACGGCGGGTCGGCCCGCGGGTCCGCGTCGACCACCACGGCGGTGTGGAACCCTCCGACCCGCCGCGCCGCGTCGATCTCGCGCGCGAACCGCTCACGGAACTGCGCGGTGCCCGCGTGCAGGGGATGGATCAGCTTGACGGCCACCCGGCGTCCGCTGGGCGACACGCCCAGGTACACCTGCCCCATCCCGCCTGCGCCCAGCCTGCCGAGCAGCCGGTACCCGCCCACGCTGCGAGGATCACCAGGCTGAAGATCATCCATCGGCCGACCAGAACCCGCCCCATCCACCGCCTGAGCAGCCCGCAGGAGGGAAAGGGGCTGCAGCGATACGCATACATATACCGCAGAACCGTGCCACCTCGCATTCAATCGCCCCTTAACGTGATCGCGTGGCCACTCCCGAATCCCGGCCGCCATGTCACATTTCCCGGCGGCCGGGCGTCATGCTGATCGGGGCGCGTAATCCCGCCGAAGTGATAGGAGGGTGCCCGGATGGCACGCATTGAAGGCGTATCGAAATCCCAGGCCGGCCTGGTCGTCAAGCTGGTGTATCGGTTCGGGCCCAGGATGACGAGGAAGCTGACGGGCCGCGATCCGCAGAACGGCAACGGGATCGAGCCAATGGAGATCTGGGCGCACGCGCCGAAGATGATGATCGGGATGGGCCGGTTCAACCAGGCGATCCGCAAGGGCAAGAGCGTCGACGAGCGGATCAAGAACCTGGTCGAGCTGAAGGGCGCCCAGATGATCGGGTGCGAGTGGTGCGTCGACCTCGGCTCCCAGATATGCCGCAACTCCGGCTTCACCGACGCCGAACTGCTCGCCTTGCCGCATTACCAGTCCAGCGAGCTGTTCACCGACCGCGAGAAGGCGGCGCTGGACTACGCGGTTGCGGTGATGCGCACGCCGGTCGAGGTCACCGACGAGCTGTTCGCGCGGGTGCGGTCGTACTTCGACGAACGCCAGCTGGTGGAGATCACCGCCCTGCTGGCGCTGGTGAACCTGGACCGGTTCAACGCTGCGTTCGGCATCAGCTCGGCGGGCTTCAGCGACGGAATGGTGTGCGTCCCGCCCGACCGCCCGGGTCCGCCTGCACCGCAGCAGTCGACGACGATGGCCCAGTGAGCCGGGCCGCACCCGAGGTCACCAGGACCCCGCTCGGTAGGCGAAGGCTTCGGGCGGCGGGGCGGGGGAGGGGCTGGCGCCCGCGTCCGTGACCGGCCGCGCGCCCGCGGCGAACCGGGTCAGCTCGTCGCCGTACAGCGCCCGCCCCGGCATCGGATCCGCGGCCGCGAGCCGGGTGAGCGTATCTACCGGAAGCGGGTTCGCGCTCGCCGCCAGCACGAGGTTCCCGAACCTGCGGCCGCGCAGCACCGCCGCGTCGGCGATCAGGCACGCGTGGGGGAAGACCGTCAGGACCGTCGCGACCTGCGCGCGGGCGTGCGCGAGCGGCGGCCCGTCGGCCACGTTCCCCGCGAAGACCCCGCCGGCGCGCAGCGAGCGGCGGACGGCCGCCGCGAACTCGACCGAGGTCAGGTGGGCCGGGGTACGCCCGCCGGCGAACACGTCCGCGATCACCACGTCGATCGCGCCCGCAGGCTGGGCTTCGAGCACCTCCCGGGCGTCGCCGACGCGGACCCTGACCGACCGGCCGCGCGGCAACGGCAGCCTGGCCCGGACCAGGTCCACCAGCGCGGCGTCGATCTCGGCCGCAAGCTGCCGCGAGCCAGGCCGGGTCGCCGCCACGTAGCGGGCCAGCGTCAGCCCCCCCGCGCCGAGGTGCAGCACCCGCAGCGGCCGCCCGGCGGGCGCGGCCGTATCGATCACGTGGCCCAGCCGCCTGACGTACTCGAAGTCGAGGTACGCGGGGTCGTCCAGGTCGACGTGCGACTGCGGTACCCCGTCGACCAGCAGCATCCACGACCCCCGGCGATCCCCGTCGCGCAGGAGCTCGGCGCGGCCGTGGACGGTATCGACAATGTCGGCCGGGCCGCCGGCCTCCCGCCGCCCGGACGTTCGGCTCATGGCTGCCAGTATCGGTGATTTCCTGGCCGGGTCGGCGCGGCGCCAGCCAGAAAGTGGTTGGGGGAATCCGGCCCGGGTGTGCGAGGCTGTACTACGAACTTCTCACGCCGCAGGAGGGTCCGCATGGCTGTCGAGCAATCAGGGGCCGAGACGTCACCGGAGGCTGCCACTCCGGTGAGCGCCGCCGGGGACGAACCGTCCGACGCCGCCGAGCCGGAGGCCGCCGGGGCTGACCTCGATGACATGAAGCGCAAGTTCCGCGAGGCCCTCGATCGCAAGCGCGGCGCGCAGGCCAGCGCGAACGCCGAAGGCGCCCACGACACGGGTAAGGTTCACGGTTCCCACGGCCCCGCGTCGGTCCGTCGCTCGTTCCGTCGCAAAAGCGGCAGCTGACCCTTGGATCGTGCGCCTGGCTCAGGTCACCAGAGCCGGGCCTTGGCGCGGCGTGCTCCTTCGGCGAGGGCATCGAACTTAGCCCGCACGATCCGGTCCGTGCTGCGTTGCCTGACAGCAGGCTCTCAGATCCTCACCGGGGTGGAGAGGGGGTGGAGGCCGCGGCTTGCTCTCCACCCGGCTCCACCCGATGACCCACCCGTCACCCGATGTGCCGACGGGCTCAAATCGGCAGGCTGGAAGACGTCTGAAGTTTCCTATTCGGAGGAGACGTCAATGCCAGCCAACGTCTGGATTCTCAACCTGGTCGTGCTCGGGGCGGTGCTGGAGGCAGACCTCGGCCGCCGGAAGATCGGCTGGGTCCGGGTGCTGCGCCCGCTGTTCACCGTCATCTTGATCTGCCCGCTGTTCCTGGACAGCGTCCCCACCGACAGCCACGACGTGGCCCTGCAGGCCGTCGGCATCGGCGTCGGCGTGCTGCTGGGCCTGGCTGCCCACCTGTTCATCTCGGTCGGTTACGGCCCCGTCAAGAGCAGGAGGGGCACGCGCGACCGGGCGGTCAGCCAGGCTGGGCTCGGCTACGCCGCGTTCTGGACGGTGCTCTACGCCGGCCGGCTCCTGTTCATCTACGGCACGCTCCACTGGTTTTCTGCCTCCCTCGGCCAGTTCATGGCTGCCCACCAGCTCAGCGCCGCGGGGCTGACCGACGCGCTGATCTTCATGGCCGTCGCTATGGCCCTGGCCCGCAGCGCGCTGCTGGGCGTCCGTGGGCGGGCGGCGGTGCGTCGCCTCGGCGCCGGGACGGGCACGTCGTCCCCCGCCGCGGCCAGCGTCCGCTAACTGGCCTGATCGAGCCGACGGCCCGACGCAAACAGGAAGCGAACAGGAAGCGAACAGGAAGTCTGCCATGATCATCGTGATTCACCTGCTGGAGCACCTGGGTGTTCCCGCGGGAGCAGCCATTGCCATCGTCATCGCGGCCAAGAAGTCCCTCAAGGTCGGGATCGGGCGGACCTCGGCGCGCCGCGGCCGCGACGGCCGATAAGGCTCTTCCCGTGACTACCGCTGAGTCGGCGCGCGGATGGGGCAATTCCGCCGGTGGGACAATGGGAGCAACACGCCGGAGGCAGAAACTGGTGAACGCGGGCACGCTGGCACGCTGGTCCGGCTGGCGCAGGTGGACGTGGCTGGTGCGCGCCTGCCTGATCGGCCTGGTCCTCGCCGACGTCTGGCTCGGCCACCCCGGGCCCGGGCTGGGCGGCAGGCACCTGGTCCTGCTGGTGGGCAGCGCCCTGGCTGCCCTGACGTGGATTGCGTGGCTGCCCGCCGAGCGGGTGGGCCCGCGGGTCCGCGTGCCGGTCCTGCTCGCCGGGATGGCGGGAGCCTGCCTGGCCGCCCTGGTCAGCCCGAGCACCGCCGCCACGGCGCTGCCCCTCGCGATCGGGATCATGGCCGGTAGCTCGTATTCGGTGCTGGAAGGTGCCGGGGTGGCGGCTTGCGGCCTCATCACCTTGGTCGTGGGCTCGCGCGTGGTGACCTCTGCGGGTTTCTCCCTGCTCGGCACCTGCGCGGCGGTCGTCGGCGGCCTAGCCGCCGGGCTGTGGCGCAGCCAGTACCGGCTGCGGGCCGAGCAGGCCGAGCTGGCCGCCATGCAGACGCGGCGGGCCGAGCAGGAGCACATCCGGGCGCAGGTGCTGGATGAACGGGCGCGCATCGCCAGGGAGATCCACGACATCCTGGCCCATACCCTGGGCGGCCTGGTCGTCCAGCTCGACGCCGCCGACGCCATGCTGAGCGATGGCGATGATCCCGACGCGGGCCGCCGCCTGGTCGGGGGCGCTCGCCGGCTGGCCGTCGAGGGCCTGGAGGAGGCCAGGCAGGCCATCGCGGCCCTGCGGACCGACCCGGTCGACCTGCCCGAGGCGCTGGCCGCCCTGGCCGCCGGCGACGGCCGGGGCCGGGTCAGCTACGAGGTGCGCGGCACTCCTCGCCGACTCGCGCCCGAGGCCAGCCTGGCCGTCTACCGCACGGCCCAGGAGGCCCTGGCCAACGCCCGCAAGCATGCCCCTGGCGCCCCCGTGGCCGTGACGCTGTCGTTCGGGGAACACGCGGACCGTGAGCGGGCGACCGTCCTGCGGGTCGCCAACGGCGCGCCGCCCGGCGACCCGGTCGGCTCCCCCGCCGTCTCACTGGCGTCGACCGGCGGCGGCTACGGGCTTGACGGACTCACCGAGCGCGCCGAACTGCTCGGCGGCACCCTGCACGCAGGCTCGTGCGAGGACGGCTGGGTCGTCGAGCTGACGGTGCCAGGATGAGCACGACGCCGCCGGCAAGCGAGGTGCCGAGATGACCGGAATCGCGGAAGACGCCGCAGTGCGCGTCGTGGTGGCCGACGACCAGCGGGTGGTGCGCGAGGGCCTGGTGACGTCGCTGAGCGTCATACCCGGCGTGAAGGTCGTCGGTGCCGCCGCCGACGGCGAGCAGGCCGTGGCGATGGTGGCCCGTTACCGGCCGCAGGTCGTACTCATGGACCTGCGGATGCCCCGGCTCGACGGGGTGGAGGCCACCCGCCGGATCCTGGCGGACTATCCCGCCACGGCCGTCGTGGTGCTCACCACCTACGCTGACGACGACTCGATCCTGGCGGCCCTGCGGGTGGGCGCACTCGGCTACCTCACCAAGGACGCCGGCCGGGAGCAGATCGCCCGCGCCCTGCACGCCGCGGCCGGCGGCCAGGCCATCCTGGACCCAGCCGTCCAGGCCCGGCTCGTCGCCGCCGCCGCCGGCCCGGCCCTCCCGGTCCCCCCAACCCGGCCGCTGCCCGACGGGCTGACCGCGCGTGAGGCCGAGGTCCTGGCGCTCATCGCGACCGGACGCACCAACGCCCAGATCGCCGCCGCCCTCTTCGTCAGCCCATCGACCGTGAAGACCCACATCAACAACATCTTCGCCAAGACCGGCGTCACCAGCCGGGCCCAGGCCGTCAACTACGCCTACACCCACGGGTTCGCCGACCATGGTGCATCGTGAGCACCCGCGTCGCCGCGGCCCCTGCCCCCGCCCCTGATCAACCGCTAAAGCTGCGGGGACCGCGCGGAACCAGGAGTGGTTCTCAGTGAGGTAGCGGTCCAGGCGGAGCCCCGCATCCGCGAGCGCGGCGGCGAGGTCGGAGTCATCCAAGCGCATGGCGGTGAACGTCTGCGTCCAGCGCTGGTCGCCAACCAGGTACTCGACGGTGGCCGACACCAGGTTCGCGGCCGGTCGTGACACGTCACGCATCCGGAAGGCCATCCTCTCGCTCGTGTGCTCGCTGTCCTGCGCCGCGGCGAACCACTCGGGCGAGTGCTGCTGGACGATGACGCATCCCGCGTCGGCGACATGATCGCGGCAGGCCACGAGCAACGCCCGCCTGATCGCGTCGTCCGCCACGTTGATCAGGTGCGACGCGAGCAGCACGGCATCGAAACGCCGGCCGAGGGCCAGCCCCTCGATTCGCGCGCACACCGTCTCGGCGTCCCGCACGTGCTGGAGCATCTCCGGCGACTCGTCGACCGCCACCACCGGGTGGCCGAGCGCGCCCAGCGGACGGGTGAGCCGCCCGGTCCCGCAGCCGAGTTCGAGGATCGATGCCCCGGGACCGATAGCGTCGTGCACGATGATCGGCTCGCCGAGATCGGGCAGTTGCGCGTAGAGGTCGACGGCACAGCCGTCCGGCGTGATCACTCCGGGTCCGCTCCCGTGCGACCGTGCAGCCTCATTCATGCCCCCATTCTGCCGCCCGGCGGTGGCCCTCGGTTCGGCAGCCACTGGCCGTGCCGGCTCGCTCTCTTCCAAGATGCTGGCGGCGTTCATGGTCCTGCCCGCGCTCGCGCTGGCCTACCTGTGGGCCGGTCCGCCGAAGCTGGGCAAGCGGGTCTGGCAGCTGCTGGCCGGCGGCGGCGCGCTGCTGCTCACCGCGGGCTGGTGGGTCGCGATCGTGCTGTTCACTCCGGCCGCAGACCGGCCTTTCGCGGGCAGTTCCACCGATAACAACATCCTCAACCTGACCTTCGTCTACAACGGGTTCGGCAGGCTCACCGGCAACGAGTTCGGCGGGGGGCGAGGGTTCGGGGCGGCCGGCCGGGCGCCCGCGACCGGCGCCAGGTTCGGCGGCGGCGCCGGGTCTCCGTTCGGTGGCGCGACCGGGATCACCCGCCTGTTCCAGGCCCAGTACGGCGGGCAGGTCGCCTGGCTGATCCCGGCCGCGCTGATTGCCTTGGTGGTGATGGTGTGGATGTCGCGGCGGGCGAGCCGGACCGACCGCACTCGCGCCGCCGCACTGCTATGGGGCGCCTGGCTGCTGGTAGCCGGGCTGGTCCTCAGCTTCATGTCCGGCATCAGCCACACCTACTACACCGTCGCCCTTACCCCGGCGATCGGCGCGCTCGTCGGGATCGGCGCCGCCGGCCTGATCCTGGCGGGGCCCGTCCTGCGAGCCGGTACGGCCCGGGGCCGCGCCGTCTTGGCCGCGATCCCGATATCGCTTGCCCTCATCGCCGGGCTGGGCGGCCCGCTGGCTTACAGCGTTGACACCGCCGCCACCTCGCAGGCCGGGGCGAGCCCGTCCGCCGGTCCCACCGCCCTGTCCGCCTTCGGCGGCCGCGCTGGCCGCGGCGGATTCCCCGGCCGCGGCGGATTCGGCGGCGCTGGATTCCCCGGCGGCGGCGCGCGAGGCGAGGGCGGGCTCGGCGGGGGCGAGGTCGGCCATGGCGGGTTCCCCGGCTTCGCCGGCGGGGCGGCAGGCGGTTCGGCGGGGCACCCGCGGAGCGAGACCTCCCGCGGCTTCGACGGCTTCGGTGGTCAAGGCGCTTTCGGCGGCAGCGCCAGCGTCAGCGCCGGCCTCACCAGGCTGCTGGAGGCGGGCGCGGCTGGCTACAAGTGGGTCGCGGCCACCGTCGGCTCGGACAGCGCGGCCTCACTTGAGCTCAGCACGGGCGGCGACCCGGTCATGGCGATCGGCGGCTTCAGCGGGTCCGACCCGGCGCCGACGCTGGCCGAGTTCAAGAAGATGGTTTCCTCCCACCAGGTCCCCTACTTCGTGGCCGGGGGTTTCGGCGCAGGCCTGGGCGGCCGTTTCGGGGCGGGCGGCTTGTCCAGCGACGCCGGCCGCGCGTCGGCCAACGCGGGCGCCGCGGCTCACGGCGGCGGGTCACCATCGGACTCGTCGCAGATCACGTCCTGGGTCGAAGCGCATTTCACCGCGAAGACCGTAGGGGGCGAGACGGTCTACGACCTCGCCACGCCTACCGCAGGCTCGTGAGGAACGACGCGTCGCACGATGCACGCCGCCGGTACGCTCCTGGCCGCTCAGGCCGAGGCGGCCGCGGAGGATGCCGTCGCCCAGAGCTGGGCCGGCTGGGCCTGGTAGGGCTCTGAACTGGGCGGGCGCTCCTCGTAGTCCGCCGGCCCGTCGTGGGCACGGTCACGGCCCGCGGGCGGGCGCGCCTGGACCGCGGCCTGCTGCGCTTCGCTGGCGAGAGGCAGGTGGAACCAGACGGTGGTCCCGGCCGGGTCCTTGAGGTAGCCCCACTCCGTGGCGAGCTGCTGGACGAGGAACAGGCCGTGTCCCTCGGCGGCGTACAGGTCACCCTTGACGATCGGTGAACCCGCGGAACCGTCGTCGATGATCTCGACCAGGACGCCGTGCGATACGCCGATGACGACGATGGTGACCGTTCCG
The DNA here is from genome assembly GCA_035505275.1 of Streptosporangiaceae bacterium. Classification (GTDB taxonomy): domain Bacteria; phylum Actinomycetota; class Actinomycetes; order Streptosporangiales; family Streptosporangiaceae; genus Palsa-504. The sequence goes on from DATJQX010000060.1 coordinate 24,835, forward strand.
CCTTCGACGCCCGACCTGGTGTGCTGGATCGCGTTGGTGACGATTTCGGACGTCAGTAAAGTCGCCGTGTCGGCGTCCGCCCTGACCTGCCGCGACCCGAACGTCTGGGCCACGAACGCCCGGGCCAGGCTGACCTGCTCCGGGCGTCCAGGAATCGTCAGGGAGCCGAGGACCGTTGCCCGCGCGCCCGTTGCGGCTCGCGCGGGGGAGGGCGCCTGGCCTTCGGGCCTCCGCCCGTGGCCGGGCCCTGGTCGCGCGGAGTTGCCGGCGGGCGTTTCCATGGTCAGTCCTCCCGTTAACGCGGAGATCGCCATCCAGGCCCTCCCAAGCGACCTCTGGATCGTCGGCAAATGCGAAGTGTGGCGCGAACCGGCCATTTCACACTTTAATCCATTTTGTACGTTTTCATGACTACTACGGCGCACTCGCATCTCACCTGATGATGGTGCCCGGGAGCCTGTCACGCAAGTGCGTGACACAAATTTCTTTCATGAAATCCTAGATGGGATTTCAAACTGGCTGCTCGTGCGGTATCGTACTGGTTGTCACGGACGATGTGGAGTGTTCTGGTTACGCTCCGAATCACTCAGAGGGTGGCTGGTTCTCCGTATCACCCGGGGCCGGAGACTCTGCATTCACGAGGAAGTGAGCTTCTCGTGCCCCTTGGCCCTACCGTCCGTAGGCGCAGGCTCGGCGCCGAGCTCAGGCGCCTGCGAGAAGCGCACTCACTCAAGCTCGAGGAAGTGGCCGAGCGGCTCGGGCTAGCTCCTTCGACGCTATCTCGCATCGAGACGGGCAAGGCGCCGACGAAGTCCGCCTACCTGACCGCGATGCTCGAGCTGTACCAGGTCAGTGACCCTGGCGCACGCAAGGTGCTCGTGGATATGGCCCGCGAGGGCCACCGCAAGGGCTGGTGGTCCATCTACGACGACGTCCTGCCCAGCGGTTTCGACATTTACGTCGGCCTCGAGGCGGAGGCCTCCGGGCTGCGCAGCTACGAGACCGACGTGGTGCACGGGCTGCTGCAGACCACGGACTACGCCGTCGCCGTGCTGCGCGAGCTGCGGCCGCGCGACAGCGAGGAGCAGATCGCACGGGTGGTGGACCTGCGGATGGAGCGGCAGCGGCTGCTCGACCAGGACCCGCCGCTCGACCTGTGGCTCATCCTCGACGAGGGCGCGATCAGGCGCAACATCGGCGGTCCCGCGGTCATGCGGCATCAGCTCGAGCACCTGATCCAGGCCAGCCGGTGGACCAACGTGACCCTGCAGATTCTTGCCTTCGAAGCCGGTGCCCACGCCGGGTTGATCGGGCCGTTCGCCATCCTTGAGTTTCCTGAGCGTACCGACTCCGACGTCGCCTACACCGAGTCGGTCGGCGGCATGATCTACCTCGAGAAAGACAGGGAAGTCCGCGCCTGCGCCGAGGCCTTTGACCGCATGCGCGCGGCGGCGCTTTCCCCTGCGGCGTCGGTTGAACTGATCCAGAAGCTTGCGGGGGAGTTCATCTGACGAGCAAAGCAGCACATCAATGAGAAGGGAGAGGCGGATGGACACCGACCTCAACGAACTGCGCTGGTTCAAGAGCAGCGCGAGCAGCGCCGCCGGCTGCGTGGAGATAGCGCACCTTCCCGACGGAGGGGTCGCGGTTCGCGATTCAAAGGACCGCGGCAAGGCGCCGCATTACTTCAACCGGCATGAATGGGAGTGCTTCCTGATCGGCGCGAAGGGCGGGGAGTTCGACCTACCCGCCTGAGAAGACGGCGGGGTAATTCCGGGGGCACGAACGTATGTGCTGGGGGGAGGGGCAGAGGGCGGTGGACCCAAGGTCCACCGCCCTCCGCATGTCGGCGGGCCGGCCGGGCACCCGGCGCCGGGGCTTAGCCGGAGTCCCCGGCACTGGTATCCGACCTGCGAACCGCTCTGGAGGCTTGAGCGCGGTCGTTCAGCCGGGCTGGGTCTCGAGCTGGTCGATGATCGTCCTCAGGATCTCGGGGGTCTCGCTCGGCTTGGCGCCGATGATGCTGAGCCGCTCCATGGCCAGCACGTACCGGTCGACGTCGGATTTCTTGTCAAAGTAGAGGGCGCTGGTGAGGTGTTCCAGGTACGCCACGTCCGGGAGGTCGGATTCGCCGAACCGCAGGATGGCGAATCCGCTCGGCACGGCGTGCCCGCCCGTGCCGTCCCTGATGACCTGCAGGGTGAGGTTAGGCCTGCCCGTCAGGCTGAGCAGGTAGCGGAGCTGTTCCAGCAGGATCTCCCGGCTTCCCACCGGTCGCCGCAGCGCCGTCTCCTCCACGATCGCCCAGAGCTTGAGGTGTCCTTCCGCGAACCTGCGCTGCCGTTCCTTGCGGAGGATGACGTGCCGCTCGGATTCGCCGAGGGGAATGTCGCACACCTCGAGGACCGCGGCGGTATAGTGCGGCGTTTGCAGCAGGCCGGGTATGAGCTGCGGCTCGTAGGCGCGGATGGAGGTGGCCGCCTCCTCCATCCCGACATAGGACTGGAACCAGTCGGGCAGGATGTCGTGGAACCTGTGCCACCAGCCGGGGCGGTTGGCCTGCTCGGCCAGGTGCAGCAGCTGCTCGCGCTCCACCGGGTCGACGCCGTAGAAGGTCAGCAGGTCCAGAACGTCGATCTCGCGGATGGCGTTCCGGCCGAGCTCGATGCGGCTGATCTTGGAGTCGGATCCGCGGATGGCATTGGCCGCAGCCTGCGCGGTGATCCCCCGGTCTTCCCGGAGCCGCCGCAGCTGGGTACCCAGCAGGATGCGCAGCACGGTGGGTCCTTCTGTCATCGTTTCCGTCATCGCGCCTCCCCGGGTGCCGGAACCGCCGCCGCGGAATTGTCTTGCGCAATTGCGTGTGGCAATCCCTTGCCAACCGGCTTTCGACAAACGTCATGGTATCCCAGATGGGAATAGATGCCACACCCCAATAGTGGCTGCTTGGGTGATTTCACAAGACACTACTGTCTCGCTGAGAACCAAGACACTAGTGTCCATAAAAACCGGACGATTGTGGCGACTCGTGTCGGCTTGCACCTGGCCGGGGCCGCAGCCCCGGCCAGGCAGGGGTTTCATGCCCGGTCGGCGCCGGCACCGCGCCCGCTGGCCTGGGCTGATTCACCGGTTGCCGCGCGGGGCAACCGACAATTGTGGCCAGGAAATCCGCACTGATGGGTAGGTGGATATGACGAGGCTCGCAACGACCGGGGGCCGACCAATTAGTTGCGGACATATCGGGATCGGTGCGAATTTATCATCGCGGGGAAGCCTGGCCGCGCCGCCGGCAGAATGGCGGCAAAATGGACGGCCGCCATTTGCGGAATGAGCGCCGGGCCGCTCGGATTGACCGTGCCTCCTCCTGTGCACCGTCCGCTACCGGCCCGTCTCCTGCAGGAACGAGGCCCACGCAGCCGATCGACGCCGCCGAGCCTGCCGGGGAACGGTGCGACAGACGTCGACCGGGGACAGGTAGCGCATTGCCGGCGGATAACCACCGTTCGTCTCGGCACAATGGTCGGCGAAGGCAGCCGGGCCGGGTCTCCATATGATGCGTGCATGCGTTATAGGCCGCTTGGAGATTCTGGACTGCAGGTGTCGGTGCTGGGGCTCGGCTGCAACAACTTCGGCAGTCGCCTCGACGTGGACGGGGCGCGCGCGGTGGTGGACGCGGCCATCGACGCTGGTGTCACCCTGTTCGACACCTCGGACACATATGGCGGGGGAGGGGGCTCAGAGCGGGCGCTCGGCGAGATCCTCGGCAGCCGCCGGGATCAGGTCGTGCTGGCCACGAAGTTCGGCCACCAGAACGCGGACATGGGTTACGGCCCGGCCGCCGGGGCCAAGGGCGGCCGGGCCTACATCCGCCGGGCCGTCACGGAATCGCTGCGGCGGCTGGGTACCGACTACATCGACCTGTACCAGCTGCACACCCCGGATCCGGTGACGCCGCTGGCCGAGACGCTCGCGGCGCTGCACGAGCTGGTGGCCGAGGGCAAGGTCAGGTATCTGGGCCATTCGAACTTCTCCGGCTGGCAGCTGGCCGACGCGGCGCACCTCGCGGCGAGGGCAGGTCGCACCCCGTTCATCTCGGCCCAGAACCACTGGTCCCTGCTCGAGCGGGAGACCGAGGCGGAAGTCGTGCCCGCGGCGATGCACTTCGGCCTGGGCGTGCTGCCCTACTTCCCGCTGGCCAACGGGCTGCTGACCGGGAAGATCAGGAAGGGCCAGCCCGTGCCGGAGGACAGCAGGCTGGCCGGCCGGCCGGGCTACGTGACCGAGGCGAAGCTGGCCCGGGTCGAGGCGCTGATCGCCTGGGGCCAGGAGCACGGCGTCACGATCCTCCAAGCGGCGATCGGCGCCCTGGCGGCCCAGCCGGGCTGCTCGTCGGTCATCGCGGGAGCGATGAACCCCGAGCAGGTCAAGGCGAACGTGGCGGCGTCGGAGTGGATCCCGTCCGCGGCCGAGCTGCCCGAGATCGACCAGATCGTCCCGCCGCCGGCCAGGAGGTAGGCCGGGCGCTACCGGTCGGTCAGCCCCCGGCCACGGCCACCTCGTACAGCGCCATGACGTTCGCGCCGAACATGGCCGAGTACGAGACCTGGGGGGTCAGGCCGCCCTGCTCGTAACCGCCGATGACCCCGACCACCGTCCCGTGCCCGGTCCGCGGGTCCACGCCGGCCAGGAAGGGCCCGCCGCTCGTCCCGTCGGTGTAGCCGCCGCAGTCGAACTCGAGCTGATCCGCCATGGGCTCCCTGGTCCAGTTCCGGCAGGTGATCGCCTGATCGGCCGAGTCCGGGTAGCCGATGACCTCGACGAGCTGGCGGGCGGGCGCACCGGTCCTGAGCCGTTCGGCTCCGGTCACGTCCTCGATCGGCACGCCAGTGCCCGGCTGGCTGACACGCAGGAAGGCGACGTCGTCGTCGGGGTCGGACGAGGCGCTCCACGAGGCGTCCACGTAGACCTGGGTGACGATCCACACCCCGTAGGGGGCCGCGCCGGCGTTGTACCCGGGCACGAACGCGACCTCCGCGGCGGTCTGCGACACGCAGTGCGCGGCGGTGATGACCAGATCGCCGTTGGGGCTGTCGATCACGCTCGCGGTGCAGAAATGCGACCCGAGCCTGCCTCCCGACATGGTGAACAGCGCCCCGACCGCGGAGGTGCCCGCGAAGTCCTCCCCGGTTGGCAAGACCGGCGCCGGATTGAGCAGCACCCGGAGAAAGCTCGGGGCGAGGTTATCGGACGCGCCGCGGGCCGGGGCGATGGCAAAGCCGAGTCCGACGGCCGCCGCGATGACGAGCGCCACCCAGGCCGGCGGTCGCGAAAGCCGCCTGGTCCGGCCCGGCGGCGCGGGGGTGGTGTCCGCAGACGCGGCGTCTGCGCCGGGGCGGGCTTGCCGCCGCCCGGTCCGCCGCCCAGCTCGGAACACCACCTGATCGTCTCACCGCCTCGCCGGGGTCGCTTTGTGGTGATTTCTGACGACGTTCGATACTCAATTGTGATCGACAAGGTGCGACAGTACCAGCGCATTCCAGCGGAAAGCCGATCCGAAGACCCTGGTTGAGCTGGGAATTCACTGAGACGCAGCTGCGAGCGGCGGGACCTTTGCCACCAGGGCGGCGCGGTAGGCGCCGGGGGTGATCCCGTAGTAACGGTGGAACCAGCGCGTCAGGTGCGCCTGGTCGGCGAACCCGGCCTCGGCCGCGGCCCGGGCCGGCGTCACGCCCTGGATGAGGAGCCGGCGCGCCGCCCGCACCCGGAGCTGGCGCTGGTAGTCGCTGGGCGCCATCCCGTACGCCTTCGTGAACGCCCGGTAGGCCGCGTACCTGCTGCACCCGGCGGCCGCCCCCAGGTCGTCGGCGGTCAGGTCGGCCGCCGCGGAAGCATCGTGGAGGAGTTCCCTCACGCGCGCCGCGGTCCCGCCGCCCTCCGGCGGCCGGACCCGGGCCGAGGCGTGGCGGAGCAGGAGCCTGGCCGTCCCGGAAAGCCGCCCGTACCGTTCCAGCTCGCTGGCGGGCGTGGTCAGCGCGACGTGCAGCCGGAGCAGCGAACCCGCGACCGCCGGATCGTCGATCACCGGCGAGGCGAACAACGGGAGCGGCGCGTCCCCGATCAGCGAGGCGAAGAACTCCGGCCAGATGTGCACCATCCGGTAGGTGAACCCGCCCTCGCCCGCGGCGTGCCCGTCGTGCGGGTCGTCGGGGTTGAAGGTCATCACCATCCCGGCGCCGCTCACGTGCCGGCCGCGACGGCAGCTAAACGCCTGCGCCCCCGTTTCGGTCAGGCCGAACGAGTAGCTCTCGTGGCTGTGCCGGTGGTATACGTGCGCGGTGAAGTGCGCGTGCATCGCCTCCACGGGCACCCCGTCCACGCGCCAGTACCGGGCCCAGTCCCGGCCCACCGGTTCCCCGACGACCGCCATGCCCCGATTATCCCAGGTGCGAGAACCCGGCCCGCGCTCCAGCGTTCAAGACCCGTCGCTGCCGGACCGGCCACGCTGGTGCGGTATGGATCACCCGGAACTGCGCCGCAGGTTCGCGACGCTGACCACCGCCCACCTGGCCGACGCCTGCCTGCGTGCCCAGGTGCCCGTGCGGTGTGCCCGCCTGCACTCCGTGGAGCCTGGTGGCCGGCTGGCGGGCCGGGTGACCCCGGCCCGGCACGCGGGGAGCGTCGACGTCTTCCTTGAGGCGCTCGAGTCCGCCGGGCCCGGTGACGTGCTCGTCGTCGACAACGGCGGGCGGCTGGACGAGGCCTGCGTCGGTGACCTGGTCGTGCTCGAGGCGCAGGCGGCCGGGCTGGCCGGCGTCGTGATCTGGGGGCTGCATCGCGACACCGCCGACATCCGGGCGATCGGGCTGCCGGTGTTCAGCCTGGGGGCGACGCCAACCGGGCCGCTGCGCCCGCGGGCCCGCCCCGACGACGCGCTGGGGTCCGCGGTGGCCGGGGACTGGACGGTGGACGCGTCCGACCTGGTCCTCGGCGACGACGACGGCGTGCTGTTCGTGCCGGCCGACCGCGCAGGCGAGGTGTTCGCGCTGGCCGAGACGATCCGCGACACCGAACGCCGCCAGGCCGACCAGATCCGGGCCGGAGTATCGCTCCGCGACCAGGTGCGGTTCGGCGCCTACCTGGCCCGGCGGCAGCAGGAGCCCGCCCCGACGTTCCGCGACCACCTGCGCGCCGTCGGCGGGGCCATCGAGGTATAAGGCATCCGAAGGAAACCCATGACCATCCGGTTCGACACCAAGGTCGCCATCGCCGTGCGCGGGGACCTGGAGACCTGGCAGAAGCTGAACGTCACCGCGTTCCTGGCCAGCGGCATCGCCGCGAGCGTCGACGGCATCATCGGCAAGCCCTACGAGGACGCGTCGGGGAACACCTACCTGGAGTTGTTCCGCCAGCCCGTGCTGGTCTACTCCGCCGACGGCCCCACGCTCAGCCAGATCCACCAGCGCGCCCTGGCCCGTGAGATGCCGATGGCGGTGTACACCCTGGACATGTTCACCACCGGAAACGACGACGACAACCGGGCCGTGGTCCGCCCCGTCGCCGCCGCCGACCTCGACTTCGCCGGGCTCGCCCTCCACGGCCCGCGCAACGCCGTCGACAAGGTATTCAAAGGCGCTACCCTCCACCCATGAGGGCAGCCATCTACACCAGGACCGGGCCGGCGGCGGAGGTACTGAGCGTCGAGGAGCTTGACCGGCCCCAGCCGGGGCCGGGCGAGGTCCTGGTCCGGGTGCGCGCATCGGGGATCAACCCCACCGACTACAAGAGCCGCGCGGGCCTGACGCCCCGGCCCATCGACGGCTTCCAGGTCCCGCACCAGGACGGCGCGGGCATCATCGAGGCGGTCGGGGCCGGGGTCGACCCCGGGCGCGTGGGCCAGCGCGTCTGGCTGTGGCTCGCGGCGGCCGGGCGGCGGTGGGGGACGGCCGCGGAGTGGACGGTCCTGCCCGCCAGGCAGGCCGCGCCGCTGCCCGACGGCGCCTCGTTCGACCTGGGTGCCACGCTGGGCGTGCCCGCCATGACCGCGCACTACTGCCTGTTCTCCGACGGGCCGATCACCGGCCAGACGGTGCTCGTGGCCGGTGGTGCCGGGGCCGTGGGGCACTTCGCCATTGAACTGGCCAAACGAGCGGGGGCACGAGTCATCGCGACCGTGAGCAGCCCCGAGAAGGCGGCGCTGGCGGAGAAGGCGGGCGCGGACCTGGTCGTGAACTACCGCACCGCGGCCGCCGCCGCCCAGGTGCGGGCGTTCGCCCCGGCCGTCGACCGGGTGATCGAGGTCGCGCTCGGCGCCAACCTGAAGCTCGACCTCGCGGTGGCCCGGGCGGGAACCACGGTCGTGACCTACGCGGCGGAGCCCGCCGATCCCATCCTGCCCGTGCGGGCCTGCATGACCGCCAACGTGGTGCTCAGGTTCATCCTGCTCTACGGGGTGGCGCCGGCCACGCTCGACCGGGCGGCCGAGGACATCACGGCCGCGCTCGCCGCGGGCGACCTCACCGGCCTGCCCGTGCACAAGTTCGGCCTGGAGGACATCGTGGCCGCGCAGGAGGCCTGCGAGGCCGGCGCCGTCGGCAAGGTCGTCGTCACTCCCTAGCGGTACGCGCTGAGGCCGAGCTTGGTCGCCAGGCCCAGGCCGCACACGGCGACGAAGAGCCGGAACGCCTGGGCGGGCACCCGGCGGGCGATCGCGGGCCCGATCCACCCGCCGATCAGGAAGCCCGCGGCGAGCGGGACCACCAGCTTCCACCTGACGTCGCCGAAGAGCGCGAAGCACACCGCGGCCATGGCGTTCGCCGCACCCGAGACCGCGTTCTTGATGGCGTTGACCCTGACCAGCGGTTCGTCGATCACGCCGGACAGGACCACGAGCAGCATGATCCCCGCGGCCGCGCCGAAGTACCCGACGTACATGGCGACGGCGAACAGCGCCGCGCGGTGGGCCAGGCCCGGCGGCCGCGCCGGCGCCTCGGCCCGCTCGCTCCGCTCAGCCCGCTTCTTGATCGCGGGCTGAACTAGCAGCACGACCGACGCACCGGCGATCAGCGCGGGCACCACCAGCGCGAAGCTGCCCGCCGGGGCGGCCAGCAGGACCGCCGCCCCGGCCGCGCCGCCCAGGGCGGTGATCGCGGCGAGCCTGAGCACGCGCCGGCCCTGCCCCGCCAGTTCCGGCCGGGACCCGGCCACCGAGCCTGCCCCGGTGAGCACGAGCGAGACGGTGTTGGTCATGTTGGCGCTCAGCGGCGGCACCCCGAGCGCGAGCAGGACCGGGTAAGTCACCAGCGACGCCACGCTCACCACCGTGCTGAAGATGCCGCCGAGGGTCCCGGCGGCCAGCAGCAGGAGAACATCAGAGATCTTCATCCGATGTCAGGATTGCGCAGTTCAGCGCGTATGGGCAGCTCTGGGCGTGGTCCCGCGCGTGTGATCCCTATCGCATTGGTCAGTCGGCGGCTCGCCTGGCGTCCTGCCTGAGCTCTAGCCCTGCTCGCGCGTCGGCTCGGGGCAAGCGGCCCCCGTTCGCGGAACGCGTAATTGTTTTGAGGTCAAATGATTTGACATAGAAATAGCTGGTGGCCGAGACTGGCGGCGTGAGCAAGGCGTGGGCGCTTCCGCTGCCGGACGAAGGGGCGCCGCCGGTGGAAGAAGACACAGGGGTGCCGTCGCCGGAACGGGCGCATCCCGTGGGACAGCCGTGCGCCGAGGGCGGCACGGGACCGGGGCACCACTACGGCACGGGCTGGATCTGGGGTGACGCCGAGGGCGCGATTCCCGCCGACGCGCCGCTGCACCTGCTGATGCTGGCCGCGTCCAGGGTCATGACCGCGTACTACGTGGCCTCGTTGGCGCAGGCGGGCGTGCAGGTCAGCCCGGCGGGACTCGGCGTGCTGCGGATCCTGCTGGCCGGGGACGGGCTCAAGTCGAGCGACG
>DATJQX010000061.1:0-86744 GCA_035505275.1 Streptosporangiaceae bacterium
TCATCCTGGAGACGCCGCGCGATCCCGACCGGGTCAGCAGCTTCCTCAATATCCGGGTCAAAGACATCGAGGCCGTGTACGCCGAATGGAGCGCCCGGGGCGCCCAGTTCCTGACCCCGCCCAAACAGCACCAGTACGAGAAGCGCTGCTACATCCGCGATCCCGACGGTCACCTGATCGAAGTGGGGCAGACCACAGACCCGGAGGGGGACTGGTCGCCCGCCCACTGGCCATCAAGCACGCCCGCCGAGGCGGCGGACTAGCCGGCCGACGCCGCGCTGACTGTCTCCGACACGCAGCGTAGGGCTTCGGGGCCTAGGGGCGGATGAGGATAGCGGGACGGACGAGGAACCAGCAAAGCGCGGGCCAAACCGGCCAGGCAGCCGCCGCGCAGCACTCATCCGTTGATCAAACGCTCACCTAGTCTCGGAGCTGGCTGAGGATGCGGGCCAGCTCGGCGCGGTCGGCCGGGGTGAGGCGGCCGAAGATGCGCCCGGCTTCGGTCCCGCGGGTGGCCCGGATCTCGGCCAGCACGCTGGTGCCGTGCTCGGTCACCTCGACCAGGGTGGCGCGCCGGTCGGCCGGGTCGGCGCGCCGCCGGACCAGGTCCGGGGCCTGGAGCGCGTCCACGACCTCGGTGGCCGTACGCGGCGCGATCTCCAGGCGCTCGGCGAGCTCGGACAGCCGCATCGTCCCGTGCCGGGCCAGCGTGCGCAGCGCGCGCAGGTGGGCCGGGGTGATCTCCCACGGCGCCAGCGTCTCGGCCGATTTCTCGCGGAGCTGGCGCGCGACGGCCCCGAACGCGTCGGCCAGCGCGTCATCGCCGGCCGGGTCGGGGTACTCGCCCGGCGGTGAGCCGTAGCCGGAGGTCACGGGAATAGAGTACCAGATTTTGATGCTATAACCTCATATTGAGGTAACCTCAGCAGTCAGCAAGCACCTCGCGGAAGGACCTAGCTCTTGGCATCACCTCACACCAACCGGGATACCCCCGGCCGGGGCCGCGGCCCGGCTACCGTCACCGCGGCGGAAAAGGCGCAGGCCCACGACGTGTCGCTGCGCCGCATCGGGCGGCTGTTCCGGCCCTACCGGTGGCAGCTGGCCGTCGTCACCGCCATCATCGCGGCCTCGTCCCTGGTCGGGCTGGCCTCGCCGTTCCTGCTCCGCGCGGTCATCGACACCGCCCTGCCGGAGCGGAACGTCCGGCTGCTGGCCTGGCTGGCCGCCGGGATGGTCGCGGTCGCGGGCGTCACCTCGGCGTTCGGCGTCATCCAGACCTGGATCAGCACCAAGGTCGGCCAGCACGTCATGCACGAGCTGCGCACCAGCGTCTTCACCCACCTGCAGCGGCAGTCGATCGCGTTCTTCACCCGCACCCGCACCGGCGAAGTGCAATCCCGCATCCAGAACGACATCGGTGGTATGGAAGCCGTCGTGACCTCGACCGCGACCTCGATCGCCTCCAACTTCACCACCGCGGTCGCTACGGCCATCGCCATGGTCGCCCTGTCCTGGCGGCTGTCGCTCATCTCGCTGGTAGTCATGCCGCCGGCCATCGTCCTGACCCGCAAGGTCGCCAGGATGCGCCGGGCCATCACCACCGAGCAGCAGCGCGAGCTCGCCGACCTCAACGTGACCATCGAGGAAGGGCTGTCGGTCAACGGCATCCAGCTGGCCAAGACGATGGGCACCGGTCCGGCCCTGATCCGGCGGTTCACCGGTTCCTCGGCCCGCCTGATCGACCTGGAGCTCCGCTCCCAGCTGGCCGGGCGCTGGCGGATGGCCTCCCTCAGCGTCATCTTCGCCGCGATCCCCGCGGTCATCTACCTGGCCGCCGGCCTGCCCGTCACGGCGGGCACCGTCAGCATCGGCACCCTGATCGCCTTCACCACGCTGCAGAACAACCTGTTCCGGCCGATTACCGGCCTGCTGTCCACCAGCGTCTCGGTGATCAGCTCGCTCGCGCTTTTCGCCCGGATCTTCGAATACCTTGACCTCCCGGTCGAGGTCGACGAGCCAGCCAGCCCCGCCAGCATCGACCTGGCCCAGGTCGCCGGGCATGTCCGGTTCGACAATGTCGGTTTCACCTACCCCGGCGCCGACCGCCCGGCCCTGGCCGGCATCGACCTGGACATTCCGGCCGGCGGCACGCTCGCCCTGGTCGGCGAGACCGGATCGGGCAAGACCACCCTCGGCTCCCTGGTCGCCCGGCTGTACGACCCGACGAGCGGCACCGTCCGCATCGATGGCACCGACCTGCGCGACCTGCGGCTCGCCGACCTGGCCGCCATCGTCGGCGTGGTCAGCCAGGAGACCTACCTGCTGCACGCCACCGTGCGGGAGAACCTGCGCTACGCCAAGCCCACCGCCACCGACGCAGAGATCGAGGACGCTGCCCGCGCGGCCCAGATCCACGACCTGATCGCCAGCCTGCCCGACGGCTACGACACCATGGTGGGATCCCGCGGCCACCGCTTCTCCGGCGGCGAGAAGCAGCGCATCGCCATCGCCCGCACGCTGCTCCGCGACCCGCGCGTGCTCGTCCTCGACGAAGCCACCAGCGCCCTGGACACTGAGACGGAACGCGCCGTCCAGCAGGCCTTCGACACCCTGGCCCGCGGCCGCACCACCATCACCATCGCGCACCGGCTATCCACCGTCCGCAACGCAGACCAGATCGTCGTGCTCGACCACGGCCGCATCATCGAAGCCGGCGACCACACCAGCCTGCTAGCCGACCACGGCCGCTACGCCGAGCTGGCCGCTTAGAGCGCAGGCACCCGCGAGCAGGCCCGAAGGGAACAGCAGCGGGCGTCAGTTCAGCGTCCTCGACAACGGCTCACGGCATCAAGCCGACGTCCTGCGCCAATGCGGCCTGCGAATCCGCTCCGGGCCGGCCTGGCGCCGATCGCCGCCCCGGACCGCCCTGCTCGTAACGGGGCAGTGCGGCGGGCTGGCGCCTGTGGAGCCTTATCCGGCTGGCGATGCCACCGCGATCTTGAACCACATAGTCTTCCCTGGACCGGGCAGCGAGGGAATGACGCCCCAGTCGTCGGCGAGGCTGTCCACGATCGGCAGACCGCGGCCGCGCGAGCTGGTAGGTGGCGGCATCGGCATCGCCGCCGGGCGGTTGCCGGACGAATCTGTCACCTGGACACGCAGGGTGCCGTCGGCCAGTTCCACCGTTACCTCGAATTCGGTGCGCGCGTGCTGCACCGCGTTCATCGCGAGTTCGCCGACCATGACGGCGATCGCATCGCGGAGTCCAGGCGGGGCGACTCCGGCTGCCTGCAGCACGAAATGCCGCGCCGACCTGGTGGATCCGGGTTCGGCGGGGAAGCTACGGCTGGTTTTCATCGATGATCTGCAGTATCTGGCTGAGGCCGGTCAGTTCGAGCAGTCGCCGGACGATGGGGGTGGGGTTGCGGACCTGCACCGCCTGGAACAGACGGGTCGTCTGGGCCATCAACGCGACGCCGGAACTGTCCATGTACGTCAGGCCGCTGGCGTCCAGGATCAGCGTGCGTGGGCGGCCGTCCAGCGCGGCATCGACGACCGCGCTGACGTGCTTGACGTTGGTCATGTCCAGATCACCGGCTAGGACGATGACCGTGATCCCGTCTTCTTCTCGCGCCTCCGCTGATGGGGCGTTCTGCTCAGACCGGTCTAGGTCAGCCATCTCAGTCCAATCAGCGCGACGTCATCGAAGGGCTCGTCGCCGGGCAGCCCGGCTATTGTGCTGTCTAGCAGGTCATCGAGTGAGAGTGATGTCCCCGCCACCGCGTCTGCCAGACGCTTCATGCCGGCATCAAGCGTCTCGTCCCGGCGCTCGATAAGGCCGTCGGTGTACGCGAGGAGCAGGCCACGGGCTGGAATCGTGATGACGGCAGGCTCAGGCGCGCCGTGTTGCGGTATCCCGATCGGAGGGCCCGGCTTGACCGGCGGGTAACCGGCGTCCGTGTCGCCTGCTACCAGCGGCGGCAGGTGCCCGGCGTTGGCCAGCGTCACCCGGTGCGCCTTGACTTCCGCCAGGCCGCACAGCACGGTAGCCACGTGCCCGTCCCGGGTGACGTCAAGCATGCGGCGCAGGCGGCTCAGGATCACCGCAGGCGGGTGACCTTCCAGCGCGTAAGCGCGGCACGCGTAGTGCAGTGACGCCATCACCGTGGCGGCGCGCAGGTCGTGGCCGGACACGTCTCCGATGACGAACACGAAGCTGTCCTCATCCAGCGGCACCACGTCATACCAGTCGCCGCCGATATCGGCCCTTTCCGCGGCGGAACGGTAGCGGACCGCGATCTCCAGGCCCGGGATGGCGGGGATTACCTGCGGCAGGAGGGCGTGCTGCAAGGTCTCGGCCACCGTGCGCTGTTCCATGTACAGGTTCGTGGCTTGCTCGCTGAGCCGCGCAGCCTCATCGCGCCTTCGGATCAGCCGCTCGGTGGCCAGCACGGCCAGCAGGGTCAGCAGCACCCCGCCCGCCGCTATGGCCCAGGGCAGGACCTGCGGGATGGGGCCCGACAGTGCGGAACGAGGCGAGGTCGCGATGGTCAGCATCGTATTGCCGAACGGGATGGTGCTGGTGGAGGTCGTCCCGCGCAGCGGCAGCGGGACCGTGGAGTCGGTTTCAAGCAGCGCAGCGGCGCTCTGCGAGCGCCCGAGGTAGACGGCCAGGTTGAGCTGCGAGAGCGGCGAATTCGATGGCACCGAGATCCGGCGGCTGACGGGGAGCGACTGCTCGGCGAAGGCGACGAAGCTGCCGCCAGGCCCGCTGGCCGCCTCGGCATACGCGATCTGCAGGGCGTGCGGTCCGGTGAGCTCGGTGACCAGGAACGTGGTGCTTGTCTCCGCGCGCCGGATCAGGACCGCCGCCTGGCTCGCGGCCAGCAGCGACCCGCTGCCCACCGTGGTGACCAGGCGTGGGGCGCCCGCAGTGACGTGCCACAGCGAAGCCGCGGCAAACGACCCGTTCGCGCCGACCGACCCGCTCATCGCCTTCCGGAACACCGCGACGTCACCATCGGTGGCAGCGGCCAGGTTCACGGCGCCGCCGAGATGATCCTCCACGTACAGCGGATCCGCCGCGACGATCGCGTCAGCAGTCAGCTGAGTCTCCAACGACAGCAACCGGTGCTCGCTCCGGTTGTAGTCATGCGCGGTCACCCAGACCAGCGCAGCGGTGATCACCAGGCCGAGGGCCAGCACAGCCACGCCCAAGCCCGCCAGAGCTCGCCTGCGTCCCGGCATGGCGTCAGGCACGCCCGGCCCGCTTCAGCCCTGTTGCGGCACTGCCGGCCCCGGCCGCCCGTCTCCTGCAACTGATCATCTTGCGGAAATACCTGATGCCGCGCGTCTTAACCCCACTCCCATACGGGACACATGTCTCATCCGGGGAACTTCGTGTCGGCTGGCTCGTCAACCGAGGTGCGACGGTACTGCTGCGTGACCATTGTGGCCCAGCCTGTTAACAAGGTACCTCCCGCCCGGAGGTACCCGGGATGACCGTCGTGGCCGCCGTGATCAGCCAGGCTGCCCAGGAACCTGACCTGGCGGATGGCCAGGCAGGGCATAGCCTCGTGTCATGTCTTCGTCGGCCGGCCTTCGCTGGCGGCCCGATCGCGTTATGTTCCGCCGGGACGCGTTCGCCTGGGTCTACCTAGCCTGCTACCTGGCCGTCGAGGTCGTCTGGGTGCTGCTGACCCCGGGCGCGCAGGCTACGCTGACCGCGTGGGCGAGCACGAACGTGGCGAACCTTGAGCATGAGCCCATCGGCCCGCTGGCGCTGTCCGCGTTCGTCGGGCCGGGCTATCTCCTCGTCTGGCCGGTGCTGATCGCTCTGGCCGTCTTCGGCGCCAACCGGGCGTTCGGGACGGCCGGGACTGCGCTGACCTGCGCGGCCGGGCAGATGGTCGGATCGCTGGTCAGCGAGGGCATCGTGGCCTACCGGGTGGACGTCGGCCAGCTGCCGGTGACGGACAGGTACCTGACCGACGTGGGTCCTTCGTACGTCGTGGTGTCCGCCATCGTGATCGCGGCGATGCGCGGGACCTGGCTGGCACGTGCGGCAGCGGCGCTCGACTTCGCCGTGCTCGTGGTCGGCGGCCACATTTTCGGCGGCCTGAGCCATCTCGACGTATCCGCCGTCGGTCACCTCACCGCTCTGATCACTGCGACCGCAGCCGTCACGCTGACCCTGGCCCGGCGAAGCCGGGCCGTGCCCGAGACCATCCCCGAGCCCGCACCCACCGGCCAGGTCACGTGACCGCCAAGCCAATCCGCATCCCGTGGATAGATCCGGGCGCGGTCCGGTGCCGCCGAGACACTTGGCATCATGAGCGTATGGCGGAGACGATCGGCTCCTTTGCGGCTCTTGGCGACAGCTTCACTGAAGGCCTCAACGACCCGGGCCCGGATGGCGGCTTCATCGGGTGGGCCGACCGGACCGCTGGGGCGCTGGCCGCGCAGAACGCCGATCTCCGGTATGCGAACCTGGCGGTTCGCGGCAAGCTGGTCCACCACGTCCTTGAGGAGCAGATCGAGCCAGCCATCGCGATGTCGCCTGATCTGGTAAGCATCGCGGCCGGCGGCAACGACATCCTCCGCCACGCTGACGTGGATAACCTTGCCGCACTCTTCGACTCCGGCATCGCGAGGCTCCGCGGCGCGGGCTGCCGCGTGATGATCTTTACGGGGTTCGATCCGCGCGCGTTCCCGGTCATCAGGATGCTGCGGGGCAGGATCGCCGCCTACAACATGCACCTGCGTGCGATCGCCGACGAGCGGGGCTGCGACCTGGTCGACCTGTGGTCGATGCGCGTGCTCTGCGACCCCAGGGCGTGGAGCGAGGACCGGCTGCATCTTGCCAGCGATTCGCACCACAGGGTGGCGTTGCGGGCTTGCGAGGTGCTCGGCGTGCCGGTGCAGGGCGATTGGCGCGCGCCGCTGCCCTCCGCCGTCAGGCCGTCGTGGCTGACCGCACGTCGCGAAGACGTGCAGTGGGCCAGGCAATACGCGCTGCCCTGGGCGAGCCGCCGGCTGCGCCGCGTTTCCAGTGGTGACGGCGTGCCGCCAAAGCGCCCGGAGTTGCTCCCGGTCCGCTGAAGAGACCCCTCCCGCACCCGCTCTGGGCGTGGGTCAGCGCCTACGCCGGCCCCGGTGCCGGACGGACGCGGCAACTGCGCCGCGGCCCGTCGCCGGGGTCGCCGCGGCGGCGGTTTCCGGTACGGCGGCTGGCGGGTGGGGCTGCGGTCTGGTCCGCTTGGCGGGTGTTCCGGCTATCGACTGCAGCAGCGCCGAGCTAGGCCCGACGGTAGCGGGGAGCGGGGCAACGCACGCCTTGCGCATCAGGGTACGCACCTCGGCTGCCTGCGCGGGGGTTTGCAGGGTAACGACGACGCCGCTGGCACCGGCCCGGCCGGTCCGGCCGGAACGGTGCAGGTAGGCCTTGTGCTCGGCGGGCGGGTCGGCGTGGATGACCAGGTCGATGCCGTCCACGTGGATACCGCGGGCGGCGATGTCGGTGGCGACCAGCACGCGGACGGCCCCGCAGGCGAAGCGCGCGAGGTTACGCTCGCGGCTGGCCTGGGTGAGATCTCCGTGCAGTTCGGCGGCGGGTACATGCGCAGCGGTCAGCTGGCGGGCGAGCCTGCGCGCGCCGTGCTTGGTCCGGGTGAAGATCAGCGACCGCTTGCTGCCGCCGGCGAGAGCGGCCAGCACCGCCATCCGGTCGGCGGGGGCGACGGTGAGCGAGTGGTGCACGATCGGGGCGGGAGCCCCGATCGGGTCGACGGCGTGCTCAGCTGGGTCGTGGAGGAACCGGCGGATGAGGACATCGACGGCACGGTCGAGCGTAGCGGAGAAGAGCATCCGCTGGCCTCCTGGCGGGGTCGCATCGAGCAGCCTGCACACGACCGGCAGAAAGCCCAGGTCGGACATGTGGTCGGCTTCATCGACCACGCTGACCTCGACGTCGCCGAGATGGCAGTGGCCTTGGTCAATCAGGTCGGCGAGACGGCCTGGGCAGGCGACGATGATGTCCACCCGGCTGTGTAGCGCTGCCACTTGCGGCCGTTGCGGCGTGCCACCGAAAATCGTGGCGACGCTGAGGCCGACGGTTTTAGCCAGGGGCCGCAGGACAGCCTGGACCTGGCTGGCTAGCTCCCGCGTCGGCACCAGGACAAGCCCACGGGGACGGCCAGCGCTGGTGTGCCCGCCGGCCAGCCTGGCGGCCAGCGGAATGCAGAATCCCAGAGTCTTGCCGGAGCCGGTGCGCCCCCGGCCGAGGATGTCGGCGCCGGCCAGGGCATCAGGCAAAACGGCAGCCTGGATCGGGAACGGCGTGTCAATACCCGCCGCGGCGAGCGCGGCGGTCAGTGGCGCAGGCACGCCCAGCGAAGTGAAAGCAGGGATGCCCGCCGCGTCTGCCGGTCTGGTCCGCCGGCGCTCCCGGCGCAAGGCAGGACTATGTTCGATGGGCTGAGCAGTCATGAGGAGTCTCTCCGGACTTAGGTGGCCGCATCTTTACGGGCCGCCACGTCCGTGGAAACCAGCTCGCTCACTGAGCGACGTACGACCGGCGCGCCCTGATGGCTGCGCCTTACTTAATGCAGTGCACCATCGACACTACCTGGCCCGCGGTCATGGCACGTGCGGCAGTGGCGGCAGGCAGCCGCTGACGCGCCGGCTTGTGCCGGGGGAGGTGCATGATGGTGACATGAAGGCACCTCGTCACGCGGCCCGGCGCCGGCTGCCTGGCAGCCCGTTCAGCGCCCCGGACCCAGCGCCCCCGGCCGAGACGTTCGCTGTCCACGATCAGGTGACGCACGACAAGTACGGGCTCGGCGTCATACTCGGCGTGGAAGATGACGCCGTGCTCGTGGATTTCCGCTCGGATCGACGTCGGATCCCGCTCCCATGCGGCAAGCTCACCAAGCTGTAACATCCCATGCCCGGATGCGCGGCCAGTAGGACATGAAATGCCGCTTCGCTCAGTGCTGCCGGGAGCGGGGCGGACGTGCTAGGCCCATCGGGCCCTGCACTCAACCCGTCGGTGCCGGTGGGTCAGCCGGTGACCCTGACGTTCTCCGCCTGAGGTCCCTTCTGGCCCTGGGTGATGTCGAACTCGACCTTCTGCCCTTCATCCAGGCTGCGGTAGCCGCTCCCGGTGATCGCGCTGAAGTGCACGAACACGTCCGGGCCGCCCTCGACCGCGATGAAGCCGTAACCCTTGTCACCGTTGAACCACTTCACAGTGCCCTGCGCCATCTTGACCTCTTGGTTCTGCGTGCGGCGCCCGTCATGGCCGGGCGCCGCGCTTGCCACTTGCTTTGACCAGCCTGTCACGGAACGCGCTCAGAACGGAAATCGGCACCCACGGACCTCAGGCTTGGCCGCGGGGAGAGCGCGCTCCGGTCATCACAGCGCGATTCTCCCGCAACATCGGTGCCCGGCGCATACGTTCGGAGGGACCGATCTCCGCCGTCATCGGGGAGACGTTCATCATCGGCGGCTAGGTGAAATAGCGTCGGCCGACGCGGGGTTACATAGACGTGTTCTATGCGTCCGCATCCAGCGGGTCGCACCTTCAGCGAAGGATCCAACGTGTCAGACGACTACCGCAAGGACCCCGAGGCCGTCTCCCGGCTGACGCCGGAGCAGTACCAGGTCACCCAGCAGTGCGGCACCGAGCCGGCGTTCGACAACGAGTACTGGGATAACAAGGAGCCCGGCATCTACGTCGACGTCGTATCCGGCGAGCCGCTGTTCGCCTCGCTCGACAAGTACAACAGCGGCACGGGCTGGCCGAGCTTCACGGTACCGATCGAGCCGGGCAACGTGGTCCAGCGACGGGATTTCAGCCACCTGATGATCAGGACCGAGGTCCGCTCCGCCCACGGCGACAGCCACCTGGGCCACGTCTTCCACGACGGGCCCGCCGAAGCCGGGGGCCTACGCTACTGCATCAACTCCGCGGCCCTCCGCTTCATCCCGCTCGACGACCTGGATCGCGAGGGCTACGGGGCCTACCGCAAGCTGTTCGAACCCGCCCACGACACCGGGAGCGCATCATGACAACCGAGAAGGCCATCCTCGCTGGCGGCTGTTTCTGGGGTGTGCAGGATCTCATCCGCAAGCTCCCCGGCGTACTCTCGACCAGGGTCGGCTACACCGGCGGCGATGTGCCGAACGCGACCTACCGGAACCATCACGGCCACGCCGAGGCGATCGAGATCACCTTCGACCCGGACCGGATCTCCTACCGGGACCTGCTGGAGTTCTTCTTCCAGATCCACGACCCGACCACCCGGAACCGGCAGGGCAACGACATCGGGACCAGCTACCGGTCGGCCATCTTCTACCTCAGCGAGGCGCAGAAGCAGACCGCCGAGGACACGATCGCCGACGTCGGCGCCTCCGGCCTGTGGCCGGGCAAGGTGGTCACCGAAGTGACGCCGGCTGGGCGGTTCTGGGAGGCCGAGCCCGAGCATCAGGACTACCTGGAGCGTTACCCGGACGGGTACACGTGCCACTTCGTCCGCCCCGGCTGGAAGCTTCCGCGACGCGCGGACAAGGTCACATCCTGAGACTCCGGCCCTAACCTGCCCGGCCATCCGATGCTCGTCGGGCATCCTGATCCGCCGTGCCTGGCCCACCAGGGCAGCGCATAGCCGCCGCCAGTCAAGCGCCGCACCGTGCCTGATCAGGCCGGGAGGCGGGTCCGCCATCGCCGGTTCACGTAATCCCGCGGCACTCGGGACACCCGCCCCGTGACACCGGGACGGAAAGACCCGATCGCGGGAGTGTGGATCTGGGCCTTCGGGGCCGGCCGGCGCCGGGGATACCGGCCCGGCGGCCGACGCCAGCCGGGCTGGCCTGGGCCGCTGCCGCCGTGGCGACGATCCTGGGCCTGGCGGCGGCACCTGATAGCCTGCCGTCCGCTGAGGCACACGGGCGCGCTCAGCGGAGGGACGGGAATCCATGGCGGTGCTGCGGGTGAGCGAGGCGGTGTGCCAGGGGTTTCCCCGGCTGCGGATCGCTGCCATCGTGGCCCGCGGGTTCGGCGGGAACGCGCCCTGGCCCGAGGTAGACGCCGGTCTGGCCGCGCTGGAGAAGGCGGCGGCGGACGGCGCCCGGCTGCCGGCCGGCGAGGAGGAGCCGCACATCGCCGCGTGGTACGCGGCGTACCGGGCGTTCGGCACCAACCCGAAACGAGAGCGGCCGAGCGTGGACGCACTGCGGCGGCGGCTGGCCCGGACCGGCCGGCTCCCGCGGATCAACGCCGCCGTGGACTGCTACAACCTCGTCTCGGTCAGCCATGGCGTCCCGGCGGGGGCGTTCGACCTGGACGCAACCCATGGTGACATCGCGGTGGGCTTCGCGGCCGGTTCCGAGCGGTTCACGCCGCTCGGTGAACCGGGCACCACCGAGCATCCCCGCCCCGGCGAGGTGATCTATGCCGACCAGACGGCGGTGCTGACCAGGCACTGGAACCACCGCGACGCCGACCGCACCAAGGTGACCGAGCACAGCAGCAACATCCTGTTCCTGCTGGAGACCACCGAGTCCGCCGCGTTCGGCCCGGTCGTCGCCGCCGCCGCCGCCGACCTCTCCGCCCGTGTCGCCACACGTTCGGGCCAGGTCAGTACCCAGTGGCTGACTCCGGCCTCGCCGGCCGCTGTGCTCGGCGACCCGGGCACGTGACCGCGTAACTGCGGGAGGAATCCTCCGTCGACGGCGAGCACCGCCCGGTGACGAGCGCCGCGTCGCCCGAGAGTCCCCGAGTCCGAGGACCTCCTCCGGGTGGCCAGGGCTGTTGCTAAACCATAGGCTCGGATTTCGTGGGCGACAGGCACCCTTCACCGCGCGAGAACCGGACGCGGCGAGCCCGTTCGGGGGCTGAGCTCTTGCTCGAGGTGCTCAAGACCGAGGGCGTCGGCCATATCTTCGGCAACCCCGGGACGACCGAGCTCGCGCTCATGGACGCGCTCTCGGCTAGCTCGCGCATCTCCTACGTGCTCGGCCTGCACGAATCGGTGTGCGTCGGCATGGCCGACGGGTACGCGCGCGCAACGGGGCGCCCGTCGTTTGTGAACCTTCACAGCGCCGCAGGGCTCGGCAACGCCGTCGGGGTCCTGTCGAACGTGGCGGCGACGCGCACGCCGATGGTAGTGACCGCCGGCCAGCAGGACCAGCGTCACCTGTTCGCCGAACCCTTCCTGTCGGGCCGGCTGACGGAAATCGCGGGCGGCTTCGCCAAGCAGGTGACGGAGGTGCACCGGCTGGAGGACCTGGCCTTCGTCCTGCGCCGGGCCTTCCGCGACGCGGCTGCGGCACCGGCCGGCCCCGTCTTCTTGTCGATCCCGATGGACCTGCTGGAGGAGGAGACGGACGCCACCGTCCCTCCGGCGACGACGGTCGACCAGCGGGCCGTGCCAGCGGCGCTCGGCGACCTGGCGGAGCTCGTCACAGGCGTGGCGAGGCGACGCTTCGCCGTCGTGGCGGGAGACGAGGTAGCCAGCGCTGGCGCCGTCGGGGCGCTCGTCTCGGTCGCCGAACGACTCGGCTGCGCCGTGTACGGCACGCCCTTCCACTCCTCGCTGGTATTCCCGACGACGCATCCCCTCTGGTCCGGCGCGCTCCCGGCCGACGCAAGCCAGATGGCTGATCTGCTCTCGTCCTACGACCGCGTGCTCCTGATCGGCTCGAGGGGATTCATGACCTTCGTCTACAAGGACGTCTGGCCGCTCCCCGAGCACGTCGAGCTCTTGCACCTCTCCCCCGCTGCGGGCGACCTCGGCCGCACCTACCCGGCGCTCCTCGCCGTCGCAGGCGACCCGCGGGCGACCTTGGAGGCGCTTGCTCCGCTCCTCGATCCGCTCGACCCGGACGAGGTGGCCGCTGCGGCGGCAGCCGTCGCCGGCCTGTCGGCACGCCGGACGGCCGAGGCGGACGCCCGTGCCGACGCCGCCGGGCCCGACCTGGACTCCGCGGGCCGCATGCACCCGCTGGCGGCGGTCCGAGCCGTGCTTTCCGCCCTCCCGCCCGAGACGACCGTCGTCGACGAGGCCGTCACGAACGACCCGTACGTCCGGGCGTTCCACCGGGTGCGAGAACCGGGCCGCTTCCTCTACTCGCGCGGCGGGGGGCTTGGCTGGGGCGTGGCGGCGGCCCTGGGCGTCTCGCTCGCCACCGACCGGTCGCCTGTCGTGGCGGTAACGGGAGACGGGTCGTTCCTCTACACCCCGCAGGCCTTCTGGACGGCCGTCCGTGAGGACCTTCCCGTCGTCGCCGTCGTGCTGAACAACCGCGGCTACCTCATTTTGCGGCGGATCCTGTCCGACATGCGCGAGAGCGGAGGCCCGGGTAACGAGCAGGCGCCGCGAGGACGAAGCGGCTTCGTAGGGCTGGACATCGCAGGGCCTGACGTGGACCTGCTGGCGGTGGCGGAAGGTTTCGGCGCCTCCGCGGTCAGGGTCGACAAGCTCTCCGATGTCGGCGACGCGGTCTCCGCTGCTCTTTCCGCGCGCCGGCCATTCCTGGTGGAGATCGGTGTAGCCGCGCCGCCACAAGGATGAACCATCTGGCTAGGCTGGCCCGGTGAATTCCGATCCTGGCGCCCGCCCGCGGCCGGAATACGACTACGTGGTGGCCGGCGGCGGGACCGCGGGGGCGGTGGTTGCGGCCCGGCTCAGCGAGGACCCGGATGTCAGCGTCGGGTTGCTGGAGTGGGGGCCCAGCGACGTCGGCGAGCCGAAGGCGCTGTACGTCCGGCGCTGGGCGGAGATGCTGGAAGGCGAGTACGACCTCGACTACCGCAGCATTCGGCAGCCGCGGGGCAACTCGCACATCCGCCTGGCCCGGGCGCGGATCCTCGGCGGCTGCTCGTCACACAACACGATGATCGCGCTGAAGCCACCGGCGGCCGACTTCGACGACTGGGCCGCGCGCGGCGCGCGCGGCTGGGACGCGGCCGCCATGGATCCCTACTTCGAGCGCCTGGCCGCGAACATCGTCCCGGTGGCGCCGGGCCACCGTAACGCCTACCTCGCTGACGTGATCCAGGCCGCCGCTACCGCGCTGCACATACCGGTGCGCGAGGACTGGAACAGCCGACCCTACGCGGACGGCACCGGCTTCGTGCCGATCGGCTACTACCCAGAAACCGGCATCCGGTCCTCGTCCTCGGTGGCCTACCTGCACCCGGTCCTGGGCCGAAGGCACAACCTGGACCTGCAGCCCGGGCACCGGGTGCTGCGGGTGAACTTCGACGATTCCCGGCGGGCTACCGGGGTCACCGCGCAGCGCGACGACGGCTCCCTGGCCGAGGTGGGCGCGCGCCGGGAGGTGATTGCCTGCTGCGGCGCCATCGACACGCCGCGGCTGCTGCTGCTGTCCGGGGTCGGGCCCGCTGAGCAACTGCAACGGCTCGGCATCGAAGTCGTGGCCAACCTGCCCGGGGTCGGCGCCAACCTGACCGACCACACGGAGGGCATCGTGCTCTGGGAGGCCACCCGGGAACTGCCGCCGGAGGGTGCGACCGACTGGGATATGACGATCATGTACCGCACCGATCCCGCCAGTCCGCTGGCCGATGTCCTGGTGCACGTTCCGCTGATGACCTTCGCCGTGCACCCGGAACGGCTCGGGTACGTGACCCCGGCGCCGTCGATCTCGATGACGCCGAACGTGACCAGGCCCCGGAGCCGCGGGAGCGTGTCGCTAGCGTCGGCCGACCCAGGCGACCCGCCGCTCATCGACTATCGGCACTTCACCGACGCCGACGGCTACGACGAGAAGACCCTGGTCGCCGGCATGCGCCTGGCGCGCCGGATCGCCGCCAAGCCGCCGATGTCGGCGTGGGTTGCACGTGAGGTGTTTCCCGGCCCCGGCGTGCAAGACGACGCGGAGCTGTCTGAGCTGGCCCGGGCCACCTGCCACACCGTCTACCACGTATCCTGCACCGCCCGGATGGGGGCCCCCGGCGACCCGGCTGCGGTACTCGATTCACAGCTTCGGGTCCGCGGCGTGGGGCGGCTTCGGGTCATCGACGCCTCGGCCTTCCCGTCGCTCACCAGCGTCAACCCGATGGTGGCGGTGCTGATGCTCGCCGAGCGCGGCGCAGAACTCGTCCGTGGGGGCTCACTTTGACAGGTTCGCCATCTGCGCATCCCGCGGCCCGGAGGGCAGCGGGATGTCGGCGATGTTCATGCGGAGCGCCATCAGGGCCGTGTCGTAGATCCCAGAGAAGCTCGGGAAGGGCTGGATCGTGTCGCTCAGCACCTCGATCGGGACGTGGGCACGGATAGCCAGCGTCGCCTGCTGCATCCACTCACCTGCCTCTGGCCCCAGCGCGTAGGCACCGGTCAGCCGTTCGCCGTCGGACAGCAGGGTCAGGAACCCGTTGGATTGGGCGTAGGCGTGGGTGTAGGTGGCGGTCTTCGGCACCTCCGAGACCAGTGCGGTGCCGCTGTGCGCGGCTTCGAGTACGCCGACCGCAGCGGCCTGCGGATCCGTGTAGGTGACGCGCGGGACGGCCTCGTAGTTCGCCGGGCGCGGCTGGCCGGTGATGTTCGCCGCCACCACGTCGCCCTCGTACTCGCCCACGTGGGTCAGTGGCCAGATGCCGTTGACGTCGCCGATCGCCCACAGCCGCTCGCCTGCGCGCAGGTGATCATCGACGGGGATCCCGTGCGGGCCGGCCTGGACGCCGACCGTCTCCAGGCCGATCCCCTCCACCCGCGGGCGCCGGCCGGTCGCCACCAGCAGCCGGTCACCCCGCAGCTCGGTACCGTCCTGGAGTTGCAGGACGTACTCCTCGCCATCCCGCCGCGCGGCGGCGGCGTGTTTCCCGAGGACGAGCTCGATTCCGTCCCGGCGCAGCGCCTCACCGAGCGCCTGGCCCAACGGCGCGGCCTCCCTGGGAATCACGCGGTCGGCGCCCTCGATGATCACCGCCTCGCCGCCGAGACGCCGGACGACCTGCGCGAGCTCGACGCCTGCGGCCCCGCCGCCCAGTACGAGCAGACGGCGCGGCACAGCTTTCATGCTGGTCGCCTGGCGGGTGCCCCAGACGCCCTCGAGCTCCCGCAGTCCCGGGACCGGGGGCACGACCGGGTCTGAGCCGGTCGCCACGACGATGTGCTCCGCGGTGTGGCGGGCGCCGTCGACCTCGACGACGCCGGTGCCGGCCAGCCGGCCGGTGCCGCGCAGCAGGGCGATGCCCCGGCTCGCCAGCCAGCGCTCCTGGCCGGCGTCGGAGTAGTCCGACACCATGAAGTCCCGCCAGGCCAGTGCCGCGGCCACGTCGACCTGCGCGGTCGCGGCGGCCTCACGCGCGCCCTGCACCGCCTCACCCGGGCGCAGCAGCGACTTGGACGGAATGCACGCCCAGTAGGAGCACTCGCCGCCGACCAGTTCCCGCTCGACGATCGCGACGCGCAGCCCGCGCGCGGCGAGCGCCCCGGCGCAGTGCTCGCCCGGCGCCCCGCCACCGAAAACGATCACGTCATAGTCGCTCACTTCGGCAGCTCCGTCCCGGCCTGCTCGGCCACCATGTACGCGGCGTACCAGTCGGGCCAGTCCGGATCGGCGGCGCCGATCCGCTTCTCGTGCTCCCCGTGCGCAGCCTCCGCCCGCCGAAGCGCGCTCGCCAGGTCCGCCGCCGAGGCGAATACCGTCTCCACCCTTGTCAACTCCTCTCCCTGCTCCGCGACCCAGTGATGTTGCACGGCTAGCTTAGGGGCACCCCCGCGGGCGGTTCGATGTCGTCGTAGACGCGGACTGCGGCTAGCAGCCCGTCCGGGCCGCGCTCATAGACGCCGATCCCCGCCTGCGGCAGCAGGTCGTGGCGGCCCCAGCGGACGCAGTTGTACTCCAGGGCGCAGCGCACGCCGTCGTCGGTCACGGCACAATCCTCCAGGCCGATACCGCCGCCCGCGCTGAAGCAGCCGGTGAAGAACGAGCGAAGCTCAGCAGCGCCGCGATGGGAGTAACGCGGGCCGAAGGGGCCACAGAAGTACCCGTCCGGCGCGAAGGCCCGCACCGCCGCTTCGGCGTCACCGGCGGCCAGCGCGGCCTGGTAGCGCGCCACGACGTCACCGGGATGAACGGGCTCAGGCCCGAGGATGGCGGGCCGGACGTGGCGCCGCTCGTCAACCGGCCACTGGCTGCAGTAGGTACGGAACACCACCGACCGGTCGTCCGGGGACTCGGCGACGACGGCCACCGGCCACGACAATTCCCGCCCGCCATGGTCCACGTGCGCCAGCAGTTCTACCACGGCCCGCCCGCCGGCCGTGGTAGACGCCACGGTCTCGGTCCTGGCGTGGAGGCCGGCCAGCCAGGACAGATTGCGGCTGACGAACTGCCGTACCTGCCGATGGCCGCGGACCTCTCCGGCTCGGGGATCGTAGATCACCACTTCACCCGGCCACACCGTCTCGAGAACATGAGCGTCGCCCTTGTTCAGTGCGGCGAAGTACTCCCCGACTGGATCAGCCAGGCCTGCGGCGCGGGTCTGGCGGCGGGCCAGTTCCACGGCGCTGGCAAACTCCGGAAACCAGGGCATCCCACATCCCGTGCTCGCTTACGGCGGCCAGTCCCTGCATACTGCCGCTCTCCGGGCCATCCGGCAACATCGTCGTCCCGGCACCGGCCAAATGAATGGCCTGGTGGGGTGCCGCCTCCCACAAGGCGGGTGGGACAATCGCCCCATGCCGGAACGACTTGAGGTGCAGCGGGCCGTGGCCGCATCAGCGGGCGAGATCTTCACCGTGCTCACCGATCCCCGGGGGCACGTTGCCATCGACAGTTCCGGCATGTTGATGGAAGCCAGCGGGGACATCGTCGCCAAGGTGGGAGACACCTTCGTCGTGCACATGGACCGGGAAGCGCTCAACGACTATCCCCTCGGGCTGTATGACGTCACCGTCGAGATCGTCACGTTCGAGCCGAACCAGGAGATCGCCTGGACCGTGCGCGGCCAGCTGAACCTCGGCCACGTGTACGGCTACCGGCTGGAGCCCATTGAGGAGGGCACGCTCGTGACGTCCTACTACGACTGGTCGGCAGCCGAGCAGGACTGGAAGGACGCTGCTATCTTCCCGGTGATCCCAGAAAGCGCACTGCGGGCCACGCTCGGGATCCTCGCCCGCACCGTCGCCCCCGGCAAGCCCCGCCCCGCGTCCCCGGCCCAATGACCCGGGGCGCCCCGCCCGGTCTTCCAGGTTTCTGGAAGATGTGCCTGGGATGCGCTGGAGCGGCGGATGACCACCTATCGTGAAATCGGCATGACTGCTATCCCTATGTGAGGGTGCCAGGATCGATGAGTGACGATTGGCAGGGCTGGTACCAGCGCGAGCCCCGGTCCGGTGATCAGCCGACCGAGACCTGCCAGGGTGGCGGGGCAGGCGCGGCCGCAACGAGCCGGGCCGGTGCGTGGCCGAGCCAGCCGCCGACCCGGTCCGTACCGGGCAAGAGCGAGCCGAGGCGGTGGGACCTGGGTGGCGGCGGCGGGCGTCGCTGGCGCTTCTGGGGGCAGCCGGGACGCCGCGGCCGGCGGATCGCGCTGATCCTCGGCACGGTCGTCGTCGTGCTGATCGCCGCTTTGGCCGGGACCTACTTCTGGCTGAACGGCAAGCTGAACAGGTCCGTCACGCTCCCGGCGACCTCGCTGACCTCGGCCGGGACGAACTGGCTGATCACCGGCTCGGACAGCCGGGCCGGACTGTCCCGCGCGGAGATCGACGCCTTTCACGTCGGGTTCGACGAGGGCACCCTGAACTCGGACTCCATCATGCTGCTCCACTTGGGCAGCGGCCGCCCGGTGCTGATCAGCATCCCGCGCGACTCCTACGTGAACATTCCCGGTCACGGCTGGAACAAGATCAACGCGGCGCTGGCCTACGGCGGGGCGAGCCTGCTGGTCCAGACGGTCGAGAACATCACCGGGCTGAAGATCGACCACTACATGGGGATCGGCTTCGGCGGACTGGTCGCCGTGGTGAACAAGATCGGCGGCGTGGAGATCTGCCTCAAGACCGCGCTCAACGACTCCGACTCCGGGGTGCACCTGGCCGCCGGGTGCCACAACCTCGACGGGGACCAGGCGCTCGCCTTCGTGCGCGACCGGCACTCGTTCGCCACCGAGGACCTCCAGCGGATCCAGGACCAGCGCGCGTTCCTGTCCGCCCTGCTCAGGAAAGCCACCTCGCCAGGCGTGTACCTGGATCCGTTCACAGCCCTGCCGTTCGGGTCAACCGCCGCGAGCTCGATGTCTGTCGACACCGGCACGAGCCTGCTGGACCTGGTGAACGCCGCGTCCGCGCTGCGCAACCCGGAAACCGGCACGGTGCCGATCGCGAACAACAACTACTACACGAGCGCCGGCGACACGGTGCTGTGGAACACGACCCAGGCGACCGAGCTGTTCAACGCGCTGAAGAACGGCTCGGCCATCCCGAAGGGCTTGCTGTCCGGCACGACCATCGGCTGACCGCTCGGCGGACTCCGGGGTGTCTACATGGCTTCGCGGAGGTGATACTGGACGGCCGCCGTGACACGGTCGGTGTCACCCGTGGCGAGCAGATCCAGCAGACCGCCGCGGAGAACGGCGAGGAGGAGCGTGCGTTCGGCCTGGCCTTGGGGTGTATCGCGGCGATCCGCGGGCTGGTGTTCCGCTAGGAGCTGGAGCCAGTCGTTGACGGTATTCCGGCCGAAGTCCGCCCACGGGCCCGGCTCGCCCAGCAGGGACCGGGCATAGCCCTCGACCCATAGGGCCAGCAGTGCGCGATGGGAGGGCGCAGCCAGCCACGACCAGACCTCAAGACCGACCTCCCGCGTTCCCGGCCTGTCCCGCACCGCCTCCAGATAGCGCAGCTCGTCCTCGCGCGCCCGGGTGAGCAGGGCGCGGATCAGGCCCTCCTTGGAGCCGAATAGGAAGAGCAGCACGCGCGGACTCGACCCGATCTCCTTGGCCAGCGGTCGCAGCGACATGTCGGCCAGCCCGTTGCCGAGCACGTATCGGTAGGCCGCCTGAAGCAGTTCCTGCTTGCGGGGCGAGTCGGGGCCGGTCATGTGTTCGTTCTCCTCGGCGATCGGCCGGCCAGGACGGCAGCCCTGTCACGGCTGCAGGCCGAGCTCATACACCTGCCCGACCAACGTAGCGCCGAAGCTGTGGTGTGGTTCTTCCTCAACAAGCTGGAAGCCCCGGGACAAGTAGATGCGGCGGGCCGCAGCCAGCGGGTCGTTCGTCCACAACGTCATCCGCTTGTAGCCGGCCTGGCGGGCGAACTGCACGCACTCGTCGACCAGGCGGGCGCCCACGCCGTGCCCCCGCACGGCCGGGTCGACCAGCAGGATGCGCAACTGCGCGGTCTGCTTATCCGCCGCGACGCAGAACACGCATCCGACGCGCCGGCCCTCGTACTCGGCGATCCAGGCCGCCTGCGTCGTGTCGTCGTGGCTGCCTGCATAGTCCGCGACGATCCGCGCGACGAGGGCCTCGAAGGTTGCGTCCCAGCCGAACTCCCTGGCGTACATCTCGCCGTGGGCCATCACGACCCAGCCGAGGTCACCCGGCTTGCCCAGCCGGCGGATGGTGACGTTTCCCGCGGACATGCTGACCTCCTCACCCGTACTGAAACGACTGTTTCAGTACGAAGGTAGCACGCCATGTGGTGCGATCCAACCCGGCGGTGCCGCAGGCCGGCGGCCCTAGTTTCAGTGCTAGGTGCACCGGACCTGGCGGCCGATGGCCTGGTGGACATACTTCGACTTCGCCGGGCACCGCCTGCCGACGACGGAACGGGTGGCCATCGTGCAGTGGATGGTCGGGCACCGCCGCAGCGTGGGTGCTGTCCGCCGGCGCCGCGCTCGTCTTCCTGCTCAGCATTCCCTGGGAATACGCCGCGGCGCGCCGCCTGACGAGCCCGGCGGAAACTGGGTGGAGACGGCACCGCCCGGACTCAATCACCCGATCGGTGTGATGACGAGCGACCCGCCGCGGGTGAGACTGGAGTCAGGCAGCTGATCGAGGCGGTGCCGCGCTTTGCCGCAGGCGCGCCATCAGTCGGGAGGACAGAGATGTCGACAGAGAAGCAGAAGGAAGCCGCTCGACGCAATATCGAAGTCGCTCGTGAGGTCCAGGAAGAGCGGGCTCACGGAGAAGACATCCCGCGGGAATCGGAGGGCCTGACCACCGCAGAGAAGGACCGGCTGGCTGACTCCGAATTCGCCTTCCCAAGGGAGCGCAAGGAGCCCATCCACGACGCGGCCCACGTGCGGAACGCCATTGCGCGGTTTGACCAGGTGGAAGGCGTTACCGATGAGGAGCGCGACGAAGCCTGGCAGCGAATCCGGGAGGCGGCCAAGAAGTACGGCATCGATATGGGCGAAGACGACTGGCGCGAGCTCTTCAGGCGGCATCCAGACGAGCCGAAGCGGTAAGGCCAACGAGCCTGCGGCTCATCCAGGCAGCGGGTCGGCTGCCTGGTCCTCGCCGGTCGGCTCGCCGCTGAACGCAGCAGATGGTACAGCTGAACGTGCTCAGCCTGCTGTACTGCGCGCACGCGGCGCTGCCTCACCTGCTGCGCGCCGCCGAGGACCGGCCGCGCCAGGTCGCCGACATGGTGCACATCAGCCCGGTCGCGGGCCGGGTGGCCCGCGACGGCAACGGTGTCTACTCGCTGACCAAGCACGGCGTCGGCGCGTTCAGCGAGTCCCTGCGCCAGGAGCGCTAACCCGACCGGGCCGGCGATGAGTGCGGTCCGCTGGCGGAATTAGGCTCGAGTCAGAGGACGCTACCGGAAAGGCTTGGTGGCCATGGCACAAGACAGACAGTGGGTGGTTGACACGCTGCGCCGCCTGGGATACAAGGACGAAGCCGAGGCGGCGGCGAAGGAGCTCCCCGATCCCGTCGATCAGGAGCAGCTCAGGCAGTTCGGCGACCGGTACGGGATTACCGTATCCGAGCTGACGAGCCGGATGGGTGGCAGCCCCTGACCTGAGCCGGCTCGGTGCCATCCGCACTGGCCCCCGATCGGTCAGTGCGGATCTGTTCTATACGGGCGCGCGGGTCAGCTCGCCGGGGCACGGCGCGGCGCCGGGCACGCCTTTCGAAAGGCCGCCTGCTGGCGCCTGTGCCGCGCGGGCTGGATGGCCAGGGCATGGACCTGGGCGACAACGCGGTGGCTCCACCGCGCCAAGGCCGCGGCGACCTGTCCCCGTTGCTCGTCCCCTTCACGCTGCTCGATCGCCGTCATCTCCCGAGGCGTCAGGTTGCTGAGCATCTGATACGACGGATACATGACATCCTCCCGGGAATCTTTCGAAATATTTGCGCTACAATCTCTAGTGTTCCCGCTCTGGCAGGCCATGTCAAACGCATTTACGGCCTGGTAGCTTTCGAAAAACAGGGACACGCGCGTGGCGGCAGGCGGCCGCAGATGAGGAGGCTGCGGGTGCCGAGGAAGCCGGGTCAGGTGGCGGTGCTGGCGGAGCCCTCCGCACCTGTAGACGCAGCCTCTCGCGTCGGCGCCCGCACGCTGACCAGGATCGCTGCCGAGGCTGGGGTGTCGGTCTCGACCGTCTCCAAGGTGCTCAACGGGCGGACAGACGTCGCGCCGGCCACTCGCGAACGGATCGGCCTGCTGCTGCGCCGGCAGGGGTATCAGCCCGGTTCCAAGCTCGGTGTAGGCGCGGTGGACCTGCTCATTCCGGGGATCGCCGAGCGCAGCCCCTGGGTGGAGCAACTGATCCATGGCGCGACGGAGGCCGCTGCGGAGGCTGGCTATAGCATCGTCGTGAGCACGGTGAGCTCGGCCAGCGAGTTTCACCGCTGGCTGGAGCTGGCGACCGTCCGCGGCACCTACGGTGTGCTGACTATCCTGCAGCTGCCACGCGGCGCGGAACGCCAGCAGCTGGCCGCAGCCGGCATCCCCGTCGTGGCCATCGACCCGGCCGAGGAACCGGGCCCGGACATCAGGTCGGTCGGCGCCACCAACTGGCAAGGCGGCCTGACCGCCACCCGTCACCTCATCGGGCTGGGTCATCGCCGCATCGCCGCCGTTGCCGGACCGGCCAGCCTGTGGTCGAGCCAGGCCCGGCTCGACGGCTACCGCGCGGCCATGTTCGAGGCCGGGCTGGCCGTGGACGATCGGCTCATCCGTCCCGACTGGTTCACCGTGGAGCGCGGCCGGCACCAGGCTGCGCACCTGCTGAGCCTGACCGACCGGCCGACGGCGGTCGTGGCGGGCAATGACGCTCAGGCGTTCGGCGTCCTGCAGGCGCTCAGGGACCTCGGGCTGCGGTCGCCCGAGGACCTCAGCGTGGTCGGGTTCGACGACGTGCCCTTCGCCGCCTGGGCGGCTCCGCCGCTGACCACCGTCAGGCAGCCGCTGGCGGCCATGGCCGCCACCGCGTTCCGGATGCTACGGCCCAGCGGGTCCGGCGCGGCGGAGGCGCACCACGTCGAACTCGCTACCACGCTCGTGATCAGGGACAGCACCGCGCCGCCGCCCGCCTCGGCATGAGGCGGGCTAGCTCCGGGCGGGCCCGCAGGTCACGCGGCCGGCTAAACCTTGGTGCCGGTTGGGGCCGCGGCAACGGCCCTGTTGTGATCGCGGATGCCGCGGAAGCGTTGCTGGGCGCCTTGCTTGGTGAGCCCGTAGCACGCGCCGATCTCAATCCACGTGACTCCGGCCTTGCGGGCGGCCTCGACCTGGGCGGCCTCCAGTTCCTCTGCCGCTTCTCGCAGGCGCCGGGCGGCGTCGAGCCGGCCGACCGGCCCGTCGGCGGCGTCGAGAGCGCCGAGGGCAGCAAGGATCCGCCGGACAGGTCTCTTGGAGGCCACCGTCATAGCGTATTAGACACCCGGCGCCAGTCAATGATACGTTGACGGCTCGGTCAACATTTCGTTGACCGACCGGGCCGTAGAGCGAGGTGATACGGGTGGCGAAGAAGAGCAAGAAGAGCAAGAAGGGGAAGAAAGGGAAGTAGTTCCCCGCCTGGACGGCAGCGGTCCGGCGACGTGCCGCTGCCGTCCGCACGGGCGCCTGACCGGGCAGGACCCGCCCCGAGCGGCCTGCTACTCCTGCCGCCAGCGGGCCCGGTTGAACATCTGCCCGTACGTCTGGTTGCCGTACCGGTTCACGTAGGTCGCTGGCTGTCCCGGCCCGGCCTGGTCGATGGCGTTGGCGTAGAAGACCGGCGCACCGGAGGGCGGCTGAAGCTGCGTGGTCTCGGCCAGGTCCAGGTCGCACCTGATATAGCCGACGGTGATCATCGCCACCTTGTCTGCCTCGACGAAACGCAGCTTGTCATGCTGGAACGTCTCGAGGAAGCGGGCGGCGGACTGGTGGTTGCGGCTCAGTTCGCGCTGGACCTTCCGGTAGGCCCAGCCCCCGCCGCCCACCCACACCACGATGCCCTCGAAGATGTCCTCTTCTTCCACCGCGAGGACGTGCTCCAGGATGCCGAACTGCTGACTATCCCTGGTCAGAACCGGAACACCAAGCGTGACGCCCTCGTAGGAAATCTGGAATTCGTCGTCCATAGCGCCCCACGCTACGCCTAGCGTCGGCAGCCACGATGCGTGGTCCCGGCGTCCTATCCGGGGCGGCGCGTCGCCTCGACCGCTGGATCGACGGGCTCGGCCAGCACCCGGCGCGGGTGCCTGCCGTCGACGTATCCCACGAACGGCGGGTAGATGTTGTAGCCGAGCAGTTCCTGCAGCCGTTCCGGCAGGTCGCGGGCGACCTCGCGGGGAACGGCCAGGCAGTGGTTCTCCTGGGGCCGCAGCCAGCCGGCCGCGTATTCCAGGATCACGCCCAGCCGCGGCCGGTCCGTGTCGTTCGCGCCGCCTCCGTGCCAGAGGCTGCCCAGGTAGAACAGGGCCGAACCGGGCGACATCGCGGCCGTCTCCACCGGATCGTCCGGGCCTGGCCGCCGGCCCGGCTCCCACCGGTGGCTACCGGGGATGAACCTGGTGGCCCCGTTCTCGGCGGTGAACTCGTCGAGCGGCCACATGGTGTTGACCACCAGCGGCGGGTGCGGCTCCGGCACCGGGTAGATGGCGTCGTCCCGGTGCAGGACCTGCGCCTTCTCGCCGGGCCCGATGCAGATGCCGACGGGGGCGCTGAGCTGGTAATGCCCAAGTACCTGATCCAGGACGCCGAGCAGCAGCGGGCCGGTGGCGAGCGCGTCGAACGCGCGGGTCTTGGCGAACAGCGCGTAGATCCGCTGGGTGTCGAATCCCTCGAAGGAGTTCCGCCCGGTCGGGGTGGACCGCAGCACCCGGTCCAGGTCCGCGCGGGCGTCCTGAGCTCCGTCCGCGGTCATCATGCCGGTCACGACCACGTAGCCGTCGTCCATGAGCCGCCGGGCCACGTCCTGGCTGGGCGAGGCGGCGGGCATCGTCGCCATCATCAAGCTGAGAGTACCTTGACTTTCCCGGCCAGGATCAGGTCCGCTGGGAGCACGTTGAGCGAAGGAGCGGTCGATGAAGACGGCTGAGCACGACATGGTCGGGGTGCGGCATCTGCTTGACCCGCTGACGGCGGAGGAGATCGAGGCCGCCTGCCGGATCCTCAAGCAGGACCGCGGCCTGGCCGCGAGCGCGCGCTTCGTCTACGTCACGCTGCGGGAACCAGCCAAGGACGCGGTCCTGAGCCACCAGCCGGGCGCGGCGTTCGAACGCGAGGCACATATCGTGCTCAGGGAACGGGCCGAGGGCAAGACCTACGAGGCGGTGGTCTCGGTCACCGCCGGCGAGGTGCGGCTGTGGAAGGAGGTGCCCGGTGTCCAGCCTGCGGTCATGCTCGAAGAGTTCATGGCCACCGAGGCGGCGGTCAAGAAGGACGCCCGCTGGCAGGAGGCGATGCGCCGGCGTGGCGTCACCGACTTCGAGATGGTGATGATCGACCCCTGGTCGGTCGGGTACAACGGCCCCGAGGACGCGGCCGGCCAGGGCCGGTTCCTGCGCCCGCTGACCTGGGTCCGCCAGGGCGACCCCGACGACAACGGATACGCCCGCCCGGTGGAGGGCCTGGTCGTCCGCTTCGACCTCGACCGCATGGAAGTAGTGGATATCGAGGACCACGGGGTGGTCCCGCTTCCGCCGGGCAGCGGCAACTACACCGCCGAACGG
The DNA here is from genome assembly GCA_035505275.1 of Streptosporangiaceae bacterium. GTDB lineage: Bacteria > Actinomycetota > Actinomycetes > Streptosporangiales > Streptosporangiaceae > Palsa-504. Next base: position 26,144 of record DATJQX010000061.1, read on the forward strand.
ATCAGCGACGCCGGGAACGTCCCGCACTTCCACGACGGCCCCCGGCCGGGCCTGAAGCCGCTGGAGATCACCCAGCCCGACGGCGCCAGCTTCACCGTCGACGGGCACGAGGTGCGCTGGCAGAAATGGCAGTTCCGGGTCGGCTTCACACCGCGCGAGGGGCTCGTGCTTTACCTGGTGGGCTACCGGGACGGGGGAACGCTCCGGCCGGTCATCTACCGCGCCTCGCTCACGGAGATGTTCATCCCCTACGGCGATCCCAGCCCGACGCAGTACCGCAAGAACGTCTTCGACATGGGCGAGTACGGCATCGGGGTGCTCGCCAACAGCCTGGAACTCGGCTGCGACTGCCTGGGCGAGATCTACTACTTCGACGCCTGCCTCAACGACAGCGACGGCCACGCGCAGCTGATTAAGAACGCGATCTGCATGCACGAGGAGGATCACGGCATCTTGTGGAAGCACGCCGACTGGCGGACCGGCAAGTACGAGGTCCGGCGCTCGCGGCGGCTGGTGATCTCGATGATCGCGACCGTCGGCAACTACGAGTACGGCTACTTCTGGTACCTCTACCAGGACGGCACCATCGAGTACGAGGTCAAGCTCACCGGGGTGATCTCCAACGGGGCGGTGCCCGAGGGAACCAAGCCGGTCCACGGCACCCTGGTCGCCCCCCAGGTCTACGGTCCCAACCACCAGCACATCTTCTGCGTTCGGCTGGACATGATGGTCGACGGCCCGCAGAACACCGTCTACGAGTGCGACTCGGTGGCGCTCCCGCCCGGTCCGGAGAACCCCCACGGCAACGCCTGGGTGGTACGGCAGACCCCGCTGCGCCGCGAGTCCGAGGCCCAGCGGGAGGCCGACGGGCACGCGGCCCGCTACTGGAAGATCACCAACCCCGGCCGGCCGAACGCCACCGGCGAGCCCGTCGCCTACCGGCTGATCCCCCAGGACAGCGTGCTGCCGTTCGGCCAGCCCGACACCTACATCATGCGGCGCGCCCAGTTCGCCGCCAAGCACCTGTGGGTCACCGCGTACGACCCCCACCAGCGGTTCCCGACCGGGGAGTACCCCAACCAGCACCCGGGCGGGGACGGCCTGCCGGCCTGGACCGCGGCCGACCGCCCGCTGGAGAACACCGACCTGGTGCTCTGGCACACGTTCACCGCCCACCACGTGGTTCGCCCGGAGGACTGGCCGGTAATGCCGGTCACCTGCGTCGGGTTCCAGCTCCGGGCCGACGGGTTCTTCGACGGCAACCCCGCCCTGGACGTACCCGCGGCGCGATGAACGACGGCGGCGGGGTCCTGGTCATCGCCCGCGACGGCACGCAGTACCGCGCAGAGGCGGCCATCGTGACGCTCCCCCCGACGCTGGCCGGCCGGCTGGAGCACGACCCGCCGCTGCCGTCCTGGCGCGACCAGCTCACCCAGCGGCTGCCTGCCGGTTCGGTGATCAAGGCATTCGCGATCTACCCCGAGCCGTTCTGGCGCGCCGGCGGGCTCAACGGGCAGGTGGTCGCGGCCGCCAGGAACGGGGCGTGAAGCGGGTTGCCACCGACTCGGTCGCCGCGGGCGCTGCTGTGGTTCGTGTGCGTGCTCGTACTGGTCGACACGATGTTCTTCACGGCGCTGACGCCACTGCTGCCCCACTACACGCACGCGGCCCACCTGTCCAAGGCCGGGGCAGGGTTCCTGGTGGCGGGCTACCCGCTGGGCACCCTGGCCGGGGCGCTGCCGGGCGGGCTGCTCACGGGGCACCTCGGCTACCGCAGGACCGTTCTGCTCGGGCTGGCGCTCATGGGCGTGTCGACGCTGGTCTTCGGGTGGGCCTCGACGGCGATGGTCCTGGACGCCGCCCGGTTCGTGCAGGGCGTGGGCGGGGCGTGCACCTGGGCCGGGGGGCTGGCCTGGCTGGCGACGCAGGCGCCGCCGGAACGGCGCGGGGAGATGATCGGCACAGCCATGGGAGCGGCCGTGGGCGGGGCGCTGTTCGGGCCGGTCGTGGGGGCGATCGCCGACGAGATCGGCACCGGGCCCGCCTTCGCCAGCGCCGCGGTGGCCGGCGGCCTGCTCATGGCGGTGGCGTTCGCCGTGCCGGCCCCGCGCGAGGCGACCCCGCAGCCGCTGCGGGACGCGTTCGCGGCGGTCGGTGACCGCCGGGTCGGCCTCGGGCTGTGGCTGACGATGCTGGCGGGCGTGTCGTTCGGCGTGCTGGACGTGCTCGCCCCGCTGCGGATGGCGGACCTCGGGATCACCGCCCTGGTTATCGCGGGAACGTTCCTGGCGTCGGCCGGGCTGGAGTCGGCACTGTCACCGGTCGCCGGGCGGGTGGCCGACCGGCGGGGTCCCATCCTGCCGGTCAGGTGCTCGCTGATCGGCGCGGTCGCGGTCAGCCTGCTGGCGCCGACGGTGGCGCCGGCGTGGGCGCTGATCGCGGTGCTGATCGTGGGCATGCCCTTCTTCGGCACGCTGTTCACCCCGGCCATGACGCTGGTGAGCGAGGGCGCCCAGCACCAGCGGCTCGACCAGGGGCTGGCCTTCGGCCTGGCCAACCTCGCCTGGGCCGTGGGCCAGGCGGTGGCCGCCTCGGGCAGCGGGGCCCTGGCCCAGGCCACCTCGGACCTGATCCCTTACTCGCTGCTCGCGGCCGCGTGCCTGGCGACCCTCGGCTTCGCCCGGAGCAGGGAGCACGGACCGTTATCGGCCATGGCTATTGTTCGGCTATGACCCGGATTCCCTATGCGCGGCGCGAGGAGCTGGGGCCCGAGGGCCAGCAGCTGTGGGACAGCATCATCAACGGCCGGGGCGACCTGATCGTGACCGCCGCCGGCGGCCTGGCCGGGCCGTTCAACGCCTTCGTCACGTCGCCTGACGTGGGGCGGCGGCTGTCCTCGCTCGGCGCGACGCTGCGGTTCGGCACGTCGATCGAGCGGCGGCTGTCGGAGATCGCCATCATCACGACCGGCGCGAAATGGCAGGCGGAGTTCGAGTGGTGGGCGCACGCGCGCATGGCGCGAGAGCACGGCGTCGCCGACGCGGTGGTGGACGCGATCGGGCGCGGTGAGGATCCGCCGTTCGAGGCGGACGACGAGCGAGCCGTCTACACGGTGGCGCGTCAGCTGGCCCTGTCCGGCCGCCTGGACCAGCAGGCCTACGACGCCGCGCACCGCATTCTCGGGGACGCCGGGATGGTGGAGCTGGTGTCGCTGTGCGGGTACTACACGCTGATCTCGTTCCTGCTGAACGCGCTCACCGTGCCGCTCCCGCCAGGCGCCGCGCCGATGTGGCCAGATTCGTGACGCTGCCGGCGGAGGCCGCGGGCTCCGCGCCCGGACGCGGCCGGCTGACCGGGCGACGGGTGCTGGTGGTGGGCGCGGGGACCCGGCCCTCGCCGGAACCGGATCCGCCGATCGGCAACGGCCGGGCCATAGCGGTCCTCGCGGCCAGGGAAGGCGCGGCGGTGGCCTGCGCGGACCGCGACGCCGGCGCCGCGGAAGCGACCGCGGTCCTGGTCCGTAACGAAGGGCGGACCGCCAAGGTCGTGCTGGCCGACGTGGCGTCACCGGACGCGTGCACGTCAGTGGTGGCGGAGTCGGCGGCGGCGCTGGGCGGCCTTGACGGCCTGGTGCTGAACGTCGGTATCGGGCTCGGCCGGGGCATGGCCGGGACGAGCGCCGTCCAGTGGGACCAGACGTTCGCGGTCAACACCAGGGCGCACTTCCTGGTGGCCGCGGCCGCGTTGCCGGTGCTCGATCCCGGTTCGGCGATCGTGTTCATCAGCTCGGCGGCGAGCCTGCGGGCGGCGACCGGGATCCCGGCGTACGACGCGTCGAAGGCGGCGTTGCTCGGTGTCTGCCGGCAGGCCGCGCGGGAAGGGTTGGCCCGGGGAATCCGGGCCAACCTCGTGGTGCCCAGCCTGGTGGACACGCCGCTCGGGCGGGAGGCGTCGCGGCTCAACCCGGGCCGCACCGCGCGGAGCCTGCCGTTCGGCAGGCAGGCGACGGCCTGGGAAGTGGCCTACGCCACGGTGTGGCTGCTTTCGGCGGAGTCCAGCTACGTCAACGCGCACCCGCTGGTGCTTGACGGCGGCGCGACCAGCTTCGGATGACCGGCCGGGTCAGCCCGGGTCGGTGAACCTGGGCGTCCGCTGCTCGAACTCCGCGGCGACCGCTTCGGCCTGGTTGGGGCTACCGACGAGGCCTGCGATCTCCCTTTGTTCCGCAGCGAAGCCCGCCTCGAGGTCCACGCGGCCCGCCAGGTCCAGCAGGCGCTTCGCCGCCCGGATGGCATCGGGGTTGCGGCCGGCAATCGAACGGGCCAGCGTGCGGGCGGATTCCAGCGGATCGGGATCGGCCCTGGTCGCCAGGCCGAGCGCAACGGCCTCGTCTCCGCGTACGACGCGCCCCGAGAAGGTCAGCTCCTTGGCGACGTCCCGGCCCACGAGTTCGGGCAGGAGCTGGGTCCCGGTCATGTCAGGCACCAGGCCCCACCTGATCTCCAGCACCGATATCCTCGCGTCCGGCGCGACGATGCGCAGGTCGGCACCGAGCGCGATCTGCAGCCCCCCGCCCAGGGCGTTCCCGTGCACGGCGGCAATGACCGGGACCGGGATCTCTGTCCAGACGTACGCGGCGCGCTGCCCGGCCGCCCGCGCCGGGCCATGGCCCGGCGGCAGATCGACCTCGGCGCTGCGCCGCTCGCCGTCGCGCATCGCCCGGAACCAGTCGAAGTCCAGGCCCGCGCAGAAGTCCGGTCCTTCACCGGACAGCACGACCGCGCGGACTCCTGGTTCGGACTTGAGCCGCTCGCCCGCCGTGACCAGGCCGGCGAACATCGCCCCGTCCAGGGCATTGCGCTTCTCCGGCCGGGCCAGGCGGACATCCGCCACCCCGTCAGTGACCGTCACCGTGACGCGCTGCTCGGCCATTAATGCTCCCTTCGGTACCTCAAGCGCCTGCGTAGGCGAGGACTTCGCCTGCGGCGCGCGCGCCGGAGCGCAACGCGCCTTCCATCAGCCCCGCCCAGGCTCCGGCGGTATGCTCGCCGGCGAAGTGGACCCGGCCCAGCGGGGCGGCCATCAGCTCATCGTCCCCGTCGGCCACCGTGACGGTGAGCGCGGAGTAGGATTCGCCCGCCCATGGGTCATCGTTCCAGGTGGTGAGCATGGCCCGGTCGGGATCCAGCGACAGTTCGGGGCGCAGGGCCGCCGCCAGGGACGCCCACCTCGCCGGCCCTTCCGCGACGGCCAGGGCGGCCAGTCCCTGCTCGGTGCCGCCGAACGCGTGCAGGACCGGCTGGACCTGACCTGACCCGTCGGTCGCGGTCCACGTCCAGAACCGGTCCGGCACGCTCTGCACGGCCGAGGCGACGGCGGGCCGGGTCAGCGGCACGTGCAGCTTGGCGTTGTGCGCCAGTCCGGCGCGCTGCCAGGCCGCCAGGTACCTGTGCGGCACCTGCGGTGAGAACAGCAGGGTCCGCAGGACGGCCATCGGCAGCGCAAGGACGACCGCATCGCCGCTGACCTCGCCGTCATCGGTCAGCACCCGTACCCCATCCGGCCCGTGCTCGACCGAGCGCACCGGGCTCCGCAGCCGTACCGACGTCCCCAGGCGTCCGGCGAGCCCCCGGGCCACCAGCTGGTTGCCGCCCGCCACCCGCCAGCACGGCCGCCACCCGAATCCGGCGGTGGCGTCGGTGGCCGCCGCGGCGGCCAGGGCCCCGGCCGCCATGCCGTTGGTGACCTCGACCCGGGACACGTAGGCGGCGACCGCCGCCGGCGAACCGTGCCAGCGGCCGGCCACCTCGGCGAGGGAGGTGCCCGGCCGGGCCCGGGCGGCCGCGCCCGCCACGACCTCAGCGCACCGCGCCATGTCCTGGTGCGTGGTCGCCGCCCCGCCGCGGGGCTCCCGCTCGTAGTAGGACATGGTCATGCCCGCGAGCTGCAGGCCGAGCTCGCCGGCCACCGCCCGCAAGTGGTCGTACCCGTCCAGCACGAACTCACCGCCGCGCTCGACGACGCTGCGCGGGTCACCGGGCACCAGTTCCTGCGACCACACTCGGCCGCCGACCCGGTCCCGTGCCTCCAGGACCACCACCTCGTGACCGGCCCGGGCGACCCGGTACGCGGCCAGCAGGCCTGCGAACCCGGCCCCGGCTATCACGACCCGCACGCCCGCTCCTGTCCGGCTCTCAGGCCAGGGCCAGAACTATGGCGTGCAAGGCCAGCCCCACGGCCGCGCCCACCACAGTACCGTTGATGCGGATGAACTGCAGGTCGCGCCCTAGAAGCAACTCCAGCTGGCTGGCCGTCTCGGTGGCGTCCCACCGTTCGATGGTCCCGGTGACCAGTTCGGCGAGTTCGTCGCGGTACTGGTCGGCGAGGGCCCTGACTCCTGACTCGACCATCCGCTCGAGGCCGTCGTGGAGCCGACGGTCTGACTCCAGGCGCTGGCCGACCGCCACCAGCAACTCGGCCAGGCGTCGGCGCAACTCGGAGTCCGGATTGGCCGCCTGAGTCCGCAGTGCCTGCTTGGCCTGCTGCCACAGCGACGAGGACCAGTCCCGTAGCGCGGCGCTCCCCAGAATGTCGCGCTTGATGCGCTCGCCGCGCTCGCGCAGGTCCGGTGAGGTCTCGAGGCGGTCGGGGAGCCCGGCGACCCACTCGTCGAACTGACGCCGGGACTGGTCGTCGGGATCGGCGGCCATCGCCACCAGCCGCTCGCGCAGGCGGTTGTACAGGCGGTCGAAGACCCGCCGGTACACCGCATCGGGCACCCAGCGAGGTGATTCGCCCGCGAACATCTCACGGAACTCCGCGTAATGGTCGGCGAGATAGCGGTCGGCACCGGACAGGATGACGTTGAACAGCCCGGCGTGGTGGCCTTCCGCGATGATGACCCGCAGGGCCCGCCCGGCCAGCGGCGCCACCTCGACGGAGTCGACCACGCGGGTCAGTTCGGCGGTGAGCACGCGCTGGACCTCCTCGTCGCGGAGGGCCTCGGCCACCGTGACCACCGCGTCCGCGGCGTAGCCGGCGAGCCGGGCGGCGTTGGCCTCGTCGGTCAGCCAGGCGGCCAGGCGCGAAACGAGGCGAGCGGCGCGGATCCGCTCGGCCAGGACGTCGGCGTTGAGGAAGTTCTCCTGCACGAACCGGCCGAGGGTGACGGCGAACTGGTCTTTGCGCTCGACGATCACCGCGGTGTGCGGGATCGGCAGGCCCAGGGGATGGCGGAACAGGGCCGTGACCGCGAACCAGTCCGCCACCCCGCCGACCATCGAGGCTTCGGCGCCGGCCTGCACGTATCCGAGGAGGATCCCGTGGGCACCCGCCACAGTCACCGCCGCGAACACGACCGTTACCGCCGCGAGGAGGGCGGTGGCCCGCCGGCGCGCGGCGGCCAGGCGGCGCGTCCGCACCTCCACCGACTCGTGCTCGTGCGTGGGTACCGGCGAAGCGGACATCGTGGCAGTAGGTTCCATCCGGCCGTCCCGGTCAGTCCGCGATGCAGGCGGAAGCGCAATCCGATTCCACCAACGATATTGACCAGGCTCAGGCCCGGCCCGGACGGGGCGTCAGCGGTTACCGTTCTCCCGGCGGTAGAAGGGGACAGCGGCCGCGACGCCGGACATGGTATCCGGTAACGCCGGGGGATCCTCTTGTCACCAAACGCGTTGGAAAGTGGCTAAACCCTGTCCCGTGGTTTCCCGTTCGGGTTTACTCAAGGCATGCCCGCCGGCGCCCAGGCCCAGCTACCCCAGGAACCAAACAGCTTCATCGGCCGTGAGCGCGAGATCGCCGAGCTGCGCCGGATGCTGCGCCGGACGCGCGCGCTGACCCTGTGCGGGCCGGGGGGGATCGGGAAGACCCGGCTGGCACTGCGGCTCCTGGCCGCTACGGCGGATGAGTTTCCTGACGGGGCCTGGTTCGTCGAGCTGGCTGACCTGCGCCAGCCCGAGCTGGTGGCCTCGCGCGTGGCGGCGGTCATCGGTGTCAGCGAGGAGGCCGGGCGCCCGCTGCTTGACACGCTCGCCGACGCGCTGCGGGCGCGCCGCCTGCTGCTCGCGCTCGACAACTGCGAGCACCTGATCGAGGCGTGCGCGCAGGTGGGCCAGCGGCTGCTGGCCAGCTCGCCCGGGCTGCGGCTGCTGAGCACGAGCCGCGAGCCGCTGCGCATCGCGGCCGAAACGGCGTGGGAGGTGCCGCCGCTCTCGGTGGCTCCCGCTGACGCGGAACGGGTCGCCAAGGAGGCGCAGCGGTACGAGGCCATCCGCTTGTTCGCCGACCGTGCTGCAGCTTCCCGGCACGGGTTCACCCTCGGCCCGGGCAACGCCGCCGACGTCGCCGCGATCTGCCGCGCGCTCGACGGGATGCCGCTGGCGATCGAGCTGGCCGCGGCCCGGGTCCGGGTGCTGTCACCGGAGCAGATCAGCGCCCGCATGGGCAACCGGTTCGAGCTGCTGACCGCGGGCGACCGGTCCGCCCCGGCCCGGCAGCGGACCCTGCGCGCCGCGATCGAGTGGAGCTACGAGCTGCTCACGGTCGCGGAGCGGATGCTGTTCCGCCGGCTGTCCGTCCTCGCCGGGTGGTCGCTGGAGATGGCGGAGCAGGTATGCGCCGACGAGGACATCCCCGCGCCGGCGGTGCTCGGCCTGCTCGCCGCGCTGGTGGACAAGTCACTGGTGGCGCTCGAGCCGGCCGTGATGGGCCAGGCGCGCTACCGGATGCTGGACACCATCAGGGAGTACGCCGCAGCGCGCCTGGACGAGGCCGGGGAGTCAGCCAGGTTCCGGCTCGCGCTGCGCGATTATGCCGTGCGGATAGCCGAGCGGAACGGGGCGATCGGGATGGCGCGGGTCCCGGCCTCCTGGTCGGCCCGGGTGGACGCCCTGCGCCAGTACGACGTGGAGGCCAGGAACGTGATCCAGGTGCTGACCTGGTGCCTGGCCCAGGGTGACGCGGAGACCGGCATGCGGATGTGCGCCGCGGTCAGCCCGTGCTGGATCGTCTGGGGCACCTTCGCCGAAGGCCGCGAATGGCTGGACCAGTTCCTGGCCCTGGACACCTCGGCCGTCCCGGCCACGGTCCTGGGCGCGGCCACCGTGGCGAGCGCGCAGCTCACCCTGCCCAGCGATCGTGCCACGGCCGAGACCCTGGCCCGGGCCGGGCTGGAGCTGTGCCGGGACGCCGGCGATAGGTACTGGACGGCGTCCGCACTGAACCTGCTCACCGAGATCGCGCTGCACACGGGGCGGACGGAGGAGGCGACGAGCACCGCCGACCAGGCCCTGTCGATCGCGCACGCCGCCGGTGACGGGTGGAACGAGGGTTACGCGCTGGGCACCCAGGCCGCGATCGCGGCGTCGGCGGGCAAGCTCCGGGAGGCCGATCAGCTGGGCAGCGCCTCGGTCGGCGTCATGCGGCGGATCGACCAGCAGTGGGGGGTCGCCCGGGCCTTGCTCGGGCTCGGCGACCTGGCCCGGCTCCGCGGTCATCCCGGCGAAGCGCACAGCCGGTACGTCGAGGCGCTGGCGATCCTGCAGGAGGTCGGCGCCCGCCCGGAGATCGCGCGCTGCCTGGCCGGGCTCGGCCGGGTGGCCATGGAACTTGGTGCGATCGAACAGGCCAGGCGGCACCTGACCCGGAGCATCGAGCTCAGCCAGGCCACCGGTTCGCGCATCGGAATGGCCCGCGGCCTCGAGGCGTTCGCGGCGCTGGCCGCCCACGAGAACCAGCCCGAGCTGGCGGTGCAGCTGATCGCGGCGGCTACCGCGCTACGCGAGATCGTGGGGCTGCCGCCGCTGGCCGGCGCCAGGACCGAAGGCCTGCTGGCTCCCGCGCGGCGCCTCGGCGATGCTGCCGTGGCCCGGCTCTGGGCCCGCGGACTGGCCTTGAGCAGCGAGGAAGCGATCGCGCTGGCCCTGGGCAAGGACCTGTCGCCACCGGCACCCGACGGCGACGGCCGGATGCTGAACGCGGTGAAGGCCTACGAGGTGGCCGCCGCGCCGCCGAGCTCGCTGACCCCCCGCGAATACCAGATCGCGGCGATGGTGGCCACCGGACGCAGCAACAAGGGCATCGCCGAGGAGCTGTCCATCAGCCCGCCCACCGTGGCCCGGCATATCGCCAACATCATGGCCAAGCTGGGCTTCAGGTCGCGCACCCAGATCGCCGTCTGGATCGCCGACCGGCCGCTGCAGGCCGCTGCCCGCGCGGACTCGACCACCAAGCCGCGCTAGGACCTGGTCCCTGACCGGGGCCCAAGCGGGTGAGCGCGCCTGCGTAGCCGTTACTTGGCCATGCACCCGCCGTCCGTGACCAGGGTCTGGCCGGTCATGTAGTCCGACGCTGCCGACGCCAGGAAGAGTGCCGGTCCCTTGATGTCTGCCGCTTCCGCGACCCGGCCCATCGGGATGAAGGCTTCGACGCGGGCCACCATATCGGGGTCGTCGAAGGCGCCGAGCCGGGTCCGATAGAAGCCCGGGCAGAGCGCGTTGACCTGGATTCCCTGCTTGGCGTACTGCAGGCCGAGCTCGCGGGTCAGGTTGACGACCGCGCCCTTGGCGGCGTTGTAGGCCGGAGCGGGGAACAGGCTTGACGAGCCTGCCAGGCCCCACATGGACGCGACGTTGATGATCTTGCCCGACCGCCTGGCGGCCATGACCTTCAGCGCTTCCCGCGCGCAGAAGAAGACACCCTCAAGGTCGACGGAGAGCACCTGGCGCCAGTTCCGTGTCGGGTACTCGTGCAGCAGGAACGGTGCCGGGTCGGCAATGCCCGCGTTGTTGAACACGATGTCGAGGCAGCCGAACACCTCGACGGTGCGCCGGACCATCGCCTCGACCTCGTCCTCGGCCGTGACGTCACAGCGCAGGGCGATGCCGCGGCGGCCGAGGTCCCCGACCGCCGCGGCCGCCGCCTTCGCGGACTCTTCGTCGATGTCTGCGCAGGCGACGTCGGCTCCCGCCTCAGCCAGCATCTCGCTGAACTGCCACCCGAGACCGCTGCCGGCCCCGGTCACCAGCGCCACCTTCCCGTCCAGGCTGAACAGCGCGGGTAGCCCCATGGAGCACCTCCGGTTACCAGATCCGGGCGGCGACCTCTGCGACCAGTTCGAGCTTGGCCAGCTGGGTGCCCGCGCCGATCAGGTTCGCGCCGATAGATACCGAAGCGAAGCCGCACTGGGTGGACACGGCGAGGCGCTCCAGGTCGACGTACTTGGCCGCCTCGTTGACGCGCGCGGTGATGTCCTCCACCGGCTCTATCTCGGTGGTCTTGCTGGAAACCAGGCCGAGCACGACCACCTTGTCGTCCGGCACCTTAGCCAGCGGCTCGAAGGTACCCGAACGCTCGTCGTCATACTCCATCAGGAACACGTCGATGTTGTGCATCCGGCCGAAGATGGCCTCGGCCGTCGAGTCGTAGCCGCCGGTCCCGATCCACTTGCTCTGGTAGTTGCCCTTGCACAGGTGCAGGCCGAAGGTGACGCCGGGGACATCCGCGACGGAGTCGATGATGTCGACACCCTCGGTGAGGGTGCGCTCGGTAGGCATGCCGAGCTCCTCGCGCAGCGTGCGGTTCTCCGGGTCCACGAGCGTCCCGAGGTCAGGCGAGTCGATCTGGATGTAAGTGCAGCCGAGGCGGGCCAGCGCGTGTACCTCGTCGCGGATGACGCTGGCGGCGTCGGCGAACATCTCGTACGCATCCCGGTAGGCCGCGGTCGACAGCTCCGGCGACCAGGCCGAGTACAGCACGAGCGGGCTGGGCAGCGTCACCTTGACCGGCTTGCGGGCGCGGCCCCGCGCGTAGGCGAATTCCTCAAGGGTCAGCATCCGCTTGCCCCTGAACTTGCCGGTGATCGTGATCGGCGCGTGCCAGTCCCAGATCTCGCCGCCCTTGCTGTGGAAGTTAACCGCGGCGCCAGGCCGTTCGGTGACGCCCTCGACCTCGGAGAGCAACTGGTCGAGGAATGAGAAGCGGCGTAGCTCACCGTCGGTGACGGCATCGAGCCCGCACCCCTCCTGCAGGGCGATCCCTTCGTCAACGGCGCGGTCTTCGATCTGCTTGAACTCATGCGGTTCCATCCGGCCCGCTTCCAGCGCCGCCCGGGCCTCGAACAGATGGCGCGGGCGCAGGAGCGAGCCGACCACATCGGCGTGGTACGTACGCATCATCATGTCTCCTTCGCTTTCACCTCCTTAGGTACTCGCAGCCGGGCGGGCAGGAAAGAGCCCAATTGCCGCTTTGACGACGACCACAAGCATCGCGGCGCGCCACATCACGCTCACCACAAAGGCGGGGGTTCAGCCGGGAGCGCCCGGTGCGGCCCCGCCGAGATAGCTCGCCGCGAGCAGTGCGCCCTCCCTGCCCAGCTGCCCAGCTGTCCGGCGCTGCCGCTGGCCGCCGGGGCACGCCGCAGATTTGCCAGGGCACGCCGCGGAGACGTCAGGACCCCGTCACCGAGATCAGCGGCCGGGCTGGAGAGGGCACGAGCATGCGCCGCGTCGTCTCCAGGCCCCAGTCGTCCAGCTCGGCCAGGCCGTCCCCTGACGACCGCAGGCCGCCGAATCGCCGGATGGTCTCGGCCCATGCCTCCCGCCGCTCCACACCAGGCCTGGCCAAGAGGCAGTCGGGATCGTTCACCCAGAACCTGCCGTGCTGCCAGGCCCGGGCGGTGACGTTCCTGGCGGCGTTGCGCCCCGACGGCTTGGTCGGGTGGCCGTCCGGCGGCTCGTAGCGGGCGGCGATGTCCGGGCCGACCCGCATCGCGTCGACAAGGCCGACCGAGGGCAGGATCGGCGCCCCGCAGCCGAGCAGCAAGGCCGTGGGTCCGATCGCGTCCCGGATCAGGCGCAGGCCGCGCCGGTAGGCCTCCACTCCGCTGACGTCCTCATGGCGGAGGCCCTCGCAGGCGCCCGCGTAGGCGAAGTCGATCTTGAAGTAGTCGATGCCCCACTCCCGCATGGTGCTCAGGACGCCGGTGAGGTAGCGGGCGGCACCCGGGTGGGTGAGGTCCAGGGCCGTGCACTCCTCCCTCACCACGTTCCCGGCGGACACCGGCTCCCCGTTCTGCGGGCTGCGCACCGCCCACTGCGGGTGCCGGGCGAGCAGCTCGCTGCTCCTGCCGATCAGCGCGGGCGCGATCCATATCCCGGCCCGGCGGCCGGTGCGGCAGATCCGGCGCACCAGGTCGGGCAGGCTGGCGAACCGGCCCGACGGGACCAGCCAGTCTCCCGGTGCGGCCTGGTAACCGTCGTCGATCTGCACCACGCGCACCGGCAGCCGCAGGTCGTCCATTGCCGCCAGGTTCGCCGTGATGTCCGCCTCGGTCACGCTGGCGTAGTACTGGTACCACGAGCACCAGACCGGCGGGATCTGGCGCAGGCTGCCGCGCGGCACGCCCGCCCGTGAAGCGAACTCCTCGCCCCAGCGGCACAGCGCGCCCGCCAGCCCGCCCGGTCCCTGGTCCGTTGTCTGGCTGACCGGTCCGTCGGCAGTGACTAGGACGTACCCGTTCAGCATCCTTGCGCGTATGACCGGTACAGAACGTGAGGCGTCCTGCCCCGTGAACAGTGCCACCGGCCCTCCGGTGCCGGGGTCGAGGACGAGCAGGCCGGAACCCTGGTGCACGCCGGGCGGCGGGGGTGCGCCGTACTGGCAGTCGATCGCGAGCGAGTCCGCCGGCGGGGCGGCGGGCGCCGCGGTCACGGGCAGGATCTCGGTGGCGCTCCATGACTGCCAGCCCTCGGCGTAGACTGTGGCCCGGGCCGGGTCGACAGGCACGCGGGCGATCTCGCGCCGCGGCCGCCGCGTCATTCGTCCGGCCTCGCCAGGGGCAGCACGGCGCCGCTGCCGTTAGCGGTGGCGTAGAGCCAGCACCGCGCCTGGTGACCGGGGGACACGCCCATATCCTCCGGGTGGCGCCTGCAGATGTCCGTCGCGAACGGGCACCGGATGCGGAACCTGCAGCCGGTGCCCAGGTCGGCCTCGCGCTGCTCGGCGGCCCGCGCGGCCCGCGCCGACTGGCGCATGGCCCGAGCGGCGGCCAGCGCCGCACGGGAGGCCGTAGGGTCCGGCGCGGCCCCGGAAAGGATCTGGGTATAGGGGTGCGACGGGTGCAGGATCACCTCGTCGCTCGGGCCGCGCTCGACGATCTCGCCCCGGTACATCACGACGATCTCGGACGAGAAGTGCCGCGCGGTCGCCAGGTCGTGCGTGACGTAGAGCAGGGCGAGGTTGCGGTCTTTCTTCAGCCGGTCGAGCAGGTTGAGGATCTCCAACCGGATCGAGACGTCGAGCATCGACACCGGCTCGTCGGCGAGCAGCACGTCGGGGTCGGTCGCCAGCGCCCGCGCGATCGCCACCCGCTGCCGCTGCCCGCCGGACAGCTCGTGCGGGTGCTTCGCGGCGATCTCATGGGGTGGCGTCAGGTTGACCGAGCGCAGCAGATCGGCCGTCGCCGCATCCAGGGCGGCGCCGTGCAGATGACGCTGGCGGAGCTGCAGCGGCCGGCGTAGATGGTGCGCGACGGTGTGCATCGGGTTCAGCGAGGCGAACGGATCCTGGAAGATCATCTGAACCCGGTGACGGTAGGCCCGGAGGGCCGGACCGTGCCGGGCCGCGGGCCGGCCGTCGAGCAGGATCTCGCCCGCCGTAAGCTTCACGAGCTGCCCGAGCGCACGGACGACCGTCGACTTGCCGCTGCCGCTCTCGCCGACAAGCGCGAGCGTCTGGCCCTCCTGGAGCGTGAACGAGAGCCCGTCGACCGCCCTGAGCCTCGCCCCGCCACGCTGCCGGTACTCGACAGTCAGGTCCCGGACCTCCAGTACGCTCACCGCTCGCCTCCGGCGGTCTCCGCGCCGATCGCATCGTCCGGGGTGGCGGTGCCGGGTGCTGCCCCGCCGAGCTCGGCCGGCGGACCGTCCGGCCGGCGGCGGGGGTCGTGCAGGTGGCAGGCCGCGGTCCAGCGGTCCGCTTCCGCCCCGCGGCGCCGCGCCTGGACCGGCCGCAGCACAGGCGGCACGCTGTGGCACGGGCCGAACGCGTAGGAGCATCGGGGACCGAACGGGCAACCGCCGAAGTCGTCGCGCAGGTCAGGCGGCGTGCCGGGAACGCCGCGCAGCTCGCGCCGGGCCCCGCGGAGGTCGGGAAACGAGCGCAGCAAGCCCAGCGTGTAAGGATGCGCAGGAGCCGAGCCGACCCTCTCGGACGGGGCATACTCGATGATCTCGCCCGCGTACATCACGGCGAGCCGGTCGCTGATCTCCAGCAGCAGCGACAGGTCATGGGTGATGAAGATGACGCTGAAGCCGAGTTCCTCGCGCAACCGCTCGATCTCATCGAGGATCTCCCGCTGCACCACAACGTCGAGCGCCGTCGTAGGCTCGTCCATGATGACGACCTCGGGCTGGAGGGCCAGCGCCATCGCGATCATGACCCGCTGCCGCATGCCGCCGGAGAGCTCGTGGGCGAAGCCGCGGATTCTCGCCGGGTCGATCCCGACCATCTCGAGCAGTTCGCGGGCACGGTGGTGGCGGGCTGCCCGGCCCATATCCGGGCGATGGGCCTCGAAGATGTCGTCAAACTGCCTGCCCAGGCTGGTGACCGGGTTGAGCGCGTTCATCGCGCTCTGGAAGACCATCGAGACCTTGTTCCACCGGTATCCGCGCAGGCTCTCGCTGTCCAGCGTCATGAGGTCGACCGGGGTGCCGCCGTCAGGGAAGTACGTGATGCTTCCGCCGGTGAGCTCGGCGGGCGACCGCAGCATCCGGGTCAGCGCATATGCGAGCGTGGACTTGCCGCATCCGCTCTCCCCGGCGATGCCGAGCACCTCACCGCGGCGCAGCTCCACCGTCACGTCACGAACCGCCCTGGTCGGGCGCGGCCCGGCGTACTCCACGCATACGTGCTCCGCGCGCAGCACCAGGTCCCCTGCAGTCATCGCGACTTTCCCGGCCGGTAAACTCGCAGCCGCGGGTTGAGTACCTCGTCAAGCCCGAAGTTGATCAGCGCAAGCCCCATGCCGAGCAGCGCGATGCAGGCGCCCGGCGGGATGAACCACCACCACGCGCCGAACGAGAGCGCCTCGTCGTTGTAGGCGATGTTGAGCATGTTGCCCCAGGTGAGCATCGTCGGGTCGCCGAGCCCGATGAACGCGAGCCCGGCCTGGGTGAGGATCGCGAAGATCATCGCGAAGATCAGGTTGGACACGATCACCGGGAGCTCGTTCGGCAGGATCTCCACGAGAATTACCCGGAACGCTCGCTCGCCGGACACCTTGGCTGCGAGCACGTACTCGCGGTTGCGGACCGAGAGCGTCTGCGCCCGCAGCACCCGCGCCGAGGCGGCCCAGCTGGTGAGGGCGATGATCAGGATCAGCGGCAGCAGGCTGTTTGACTTCACGTAGGCCAGCACCAGGATGACCAGCGGCAGCGTGGGGATCACGAGGACCACGTTGGTCAGCAGCGACAGTGCCTCGTCGACGATCCCGCCCGCGTACCCGCCGCTGATGCCGATCAGGATCGAGATGGCCGTGGCGATCAGGCCGGCCCCTGCGCCGATCTCCAGCGAGGCCCGCGTGCTGACTACGAGCTGCGCGAAGACGTCCTGTCCGATCTCGTTGGTACCAAGCAAGTGGCTGAGCGACGGCGAGGCCCAGTCGTGATTGCTGAGGGCGTTCGCGTTCTGGACGAGAAACGGGCCGACGATTCCGACTCCGGCGAACACGGCGACGATGCACACGCCAGCGAGCAGCCTGCGGGACCTGAAGATCTCGCGCAACCGGCCGCCGAGCCGCTGCGTACCCGCGTCGGCGACCCTGGGATCGATCTGGACGACGCCCGTGACGCTGCTCATCGGGACAGCCTCGTCCGCGGATCGATAAAGCCGTACAGCAGGTCGACGATGAGGTTGGCGCCGAGCACGGCGAGCGTGATCACCAGGAAGATGCCCTGCATCAGGGGGTAGTCATCGTTCGACACCGCGTCCACGAGCTTGAAGCCGATTCCCGGATAGGAGAAGACGTACTCGACCACGATGGCCCCGCTGACCACGAAGCCCAGCGAGATGGCGAACCCGGCGACGCTGGGCAGCACGGCATTGCGGGCCGCGTAGCTGATCATGATCCGGCGCGGCGGCAGCCCCCTGGCCTCGGCCGCGACAACGTAGTCGTCCGACAGCGTAGAGACCATCAGGTTGCGCATGCCGAGCAGCCAGCCGCCGACCGAGCTGATCACGATGGTGAGCGCAGGCAGCAGCGCGTGCTGCACGGCCGACGCGAGGAACGCCAGGTTCCAGCCAGGGACAATGTCGGAGTTCGTGTTGTAGCCCTGGCCGGCCGGGAAGATGTGCCAGACGTTGGTCGCGAACAGATAGATCAGGATCAGCGCCAGCCAGAAGTAAGGCATCGCCGTCAGCAGGGTGGTGGACGGGATGATCGCGTCCAGCTTGGAGCCCCGCTTCCAGCCCGCCAGCGTCCCGAGCACGATGCCAAGTACCCAGCTGATCACCGTCGCGGTGCCCACCAGGATGAGCGTCCAGTAGATAGACGAGGCGATCTCGGTGCTGACCGGCGTGGGGAAATCGGTGATCGAGAGGCCGAGCTGCAGGTGGGCGAGGCCGTCCAGGTACTGCCAGTACTTCTGGAAGATGTTCCCGGTGCCCAGGCCGAGCAGCCTGGTCAGCACCTGATCCTCATCTGCGGGGATGGTGCCGGACTGCGACATCCGCGAGATCAGGATCTCGACCGGGTTCCCCGGGATGAGCCGCGGCAGCAGGAAGTTGACGGTGACCGCTACCCACGCCGCTATCAGGTAGAAACCGAGCTTGCGGAACACATAACGCACCTGGGCCTCTTCTTCCTCCTCCGCGGGCGGACGGTCTGCCGTGCCAGTGGTCGTCGCCGCCCGCCGCTGACCGGAACCGGTGGCGCCGCAGGGGGGAACACGGCGCCACCGGTCGCTGGTCAGGCTGGCGTCATCTGCTCAGCGCCTGCTGCTTCACTACTTCACGGGCACGAGCCGCGCCGCCACCCAGCCAAGGTCCGGCTGGATGTACACGGCGGGCGCGCCGTAGGGGTTGGATACCGACGGGTAGTTGGCCACGACGTTCCCGTTGAACTCGATCTCGTCCTGCTGGTTGAACAGCGGGATGTCGGGGAGTTGGGAGGCGAAGACCTGCTCGATCTTGTAGAAGTCGGGGTCCTGCACCGCGGTGTTCGTCGTGCCGGCGATCTGGTTGAGCAGGCTGTCCACCTGGGCGTTGCGGAAGCGCCCGTAGTTGCCGACCGTGTCGACCTGTCCGATCGCAGGTGCTATCGAGCTGTCCAGAATCGAGTAATAGTACGCCCACGGGCTCGGCGTGTAGCCGAAGTTGTCCATCAGCAGCTGGAACTTGCCGGTGTCCTGGAGCGAGGTGAACGTGGCGTAGGCGGGTTGGTCGATGGTCAGGTTGATGCCGGCAGGCTTGAGTTGCGCCTGTATGATCTGCAGGTCGCTGAGGTAGTCGGTGTAACCGGAGACCATGTCGACGGTAAGGTTCAGCGGCGTCTTGATGCCGGCCTTGGTCAGGATGTTCTTGGCCGCGGCTGCGTTCGGGCTACCGAACGAGGCGCCGGTCAGCGACGGGGAGAGGACCGACGAGTAGTTCGGCAGGATCAGGGCCTCGGGGTTCGTCGGCGACGCGTAGCCGTTGTAGACCGTGTCGCTGATGTCGGTCCGGTTGAGCGCGGCGCTGATCGCCTGCCGGACCGCCAGGTCCGCGGTCGGGCCGCTGGCCATGTTCGGCACCAGGAACGCCGTGGACAGCGGGATGTCACTGACCACGAAGTTCTTGTTCTTGGCCAGGTAGAGCTTCTGGATACCGGGGATGTAGCTGCCGGCCCAGTCCACCTCGCCCGACTCGATGGCCGCGTCCGATGTGGTGTTCCCGCTGAAGGCAAGGAACCGGATGGTCTTGAACTTCGGCAGGCCCGGGAGGTAGTAGTGCGGGTTCGCGGTCATCGTGAAGACCTGGCCGGAGAAGCTGCTGAGCTCGTAGGCCCCGGTGCCCACCGGATGGGTGTTCAGGAACGTGGCCGGGTCCTTGATCGATGCCCAGATGTGCTGGGGCAGGATCTCGACCCTGCCAAGTGCGTAATAAGCATCCGTGTAAGCGGGCTGGGTGAAGTTGATGGTGACCGCATAGGGCCCGTTAGCCGCAACGCTCGCCAGCGGCAGGCCGAACTTGTTCAGCGCCGTGCTGTGAATCGCCTGGTCGAACGTGAATACCACGTCCGCGCTCGTAAACGGCTTGCCGTCGGTCCACTTCACGCCGTGCCTGAGCTGCACGCTCAGGGTCCTGCCCCCGTTGGACCACGCGTAGCTGGTGCCGAGCCAGGGCTCGACCTCGCCGTCCTTCGCCGTGTCGAAGAAGAACAGCGGCTCGTAGATCATCCCGTTCGTCGCGTCCTCGGCATTGGGCGAGTACAAGTTGAAATCGTCGGCGTACGTGCCGGCCGCCCCGGTGGTGATGGTCAGCACGCCGGTCGGCCCCGTTGCCGGGCTGCTACTGCTCGGGCTGCTGCTGCTGCTACTGCACGCGGCCAGCAGGCCGCCGGCCAGGACCGCGGCGGCCACGGCCGCCGCTCGCACCCGCCAGGGTCTTGTCGATATCACTGAAACCCTTCTTTCTTTCGGCCCGGGTAACCGTGGTCATGGAAAGACAATGCGCGGTCATGGAATGGCGCCGCGAAACACCTGGCCGTAACGCATGCGAACTAAGAGCGTCATGGCCACCGCCAGGTCGGGCGTCCTGTTCTGGTTTTCGCGTCCGCGCCGCGCCGACTGGCGGCCCGAACCGGGCGCCCCGCGCAGCCGAACACGGACTATACCGGTTAAGTGTTAACCTTCTGCTGCCCTTAGGTAAAGGATTATGTCGGTATCGTTCAGATCTCGATCAGATATCGGAACGGCTAAGGGGCGGCAGACGGGTGTGGCGGCCGCCCGTCCGGCGGAGACGGGGTGCCGGTGCTGCCGCGCCTGATGAGCACCGGCGGCGGTTCCTGAAAATCTCCGACCTCGGACCCGCCGACCAGCTCGACCATACGCCGCGCCCCCTCCGCGCCGGCGGCGGCGATGTCCCGGCGGAGCGCGGTCAGCGACGGGTGGACCAGCTCGCACAGCACGGAATCGTCCCAGGCCACGATCGACAGCTCGCCGGGTACCCGCACTCCCATGTGCTGAGCGACGCCGAGCCCGGACATCGCCATCAGGTCGTTGTCGTAGAGGATCGCAGTCGGCGGCCTAGCCGACCGGAGCAGCTCGCGGGTCGCCTCGGCACCGTGCTCGCTGGTGTAGTCGCCTTCGACGGACATCGCCTCGAGCCCGGCGGCGCGCGCGGCCTCGCGCAGCGCATCAGCGCGCAGCTTGGTGTGCCAGTACCTCGGGATGCCGCTCACCCGGGCCAGCCGCCGGTGGCCGAGGCCGGCCAGGTACTCCACCACGGTCCCGGTGGCGGCGGTGTCGTCCTGCCAGACGGCCGGCAGCGAGCCTGACCCCTTGGGAGTGCCGAACACGATCGCTGGCATCCGGAGTTCCTGCAGCGTGTTCACCCGCTGATCGCGGAGCTGGAGGTCGAGCAGGAACACTCCGTCCACCCGCCGCTGGGCCCACCACGTCCGGTACAGGTCGATCTCCGCCGCCTGATCCTCCGCCGTCGTGAACAGCAGCGCAATGTGATCCCGGGACAGCTCAGCCTGGATGCCGGAGATCAGCTGCATGAAGAAGGACTCGATGCCGAGCGTTCGCGCAGGGCGGTCGACGACAAGCCCGAATGCGCCCGCCCGACCGTCGGACAGTGCCCTTGCCGCGCTGCTGGGCTGGAAGCCGATCTCGCTCGCGATGGCCAGGATGCGCTCTCGCGTGGCGGCCGAGACGCCGGGCTGGCCGTTGAGGGCGAACGACACCGCCGCCTTGGTCACTCCAGCCCGGCTCGCGATGTCGGCGATGGTCGGACGCTTCACTTCTGTCCCCTCTCGACGGCTACCCGCCATCGGGGCGGCACCGCCTGGCCGCGTGACACCCGGGCCGTATCCCGAAAAAGATCGCCGGGCCTAGCATAAATAACTTTCCAGGCGGCGTTCCCTCCGGGAACACTTAACCGGTATAGTACTTTGGCGTCCTGGCGCAAGCGGCCAGTCGGATCCCGCAGCATCAGGCTCGAAGAGGGGAGCCGTCCCGTATGCACCGGAATTCCGCGCGGATCGTCACAGCCGGGCAGCCGGTCAACTGGCTGGGCGCCAACTTCTGGTCCCGGACCGGCGGCCCGCTGATGTGGCGGAACTACGATCCGGACACGGTCCGCAAGGAGCTGGCCGTGCTGCGGGAGCACGGCCTGGGCATGACCCGCTCGTTCTTCTACTGGCCGGACTTCATGCCTGAGCCCGACCGCATCGATGATGCGATGGCTGACCGCTTTGCCGACTTCCTTGAGCGGCACGCCGAGGCGGACATGTCCACCGTGCCGACGTTCATCGTCGGCCACATGTCCGGCGAGAACTGGGACCCGCCCTGGCGCGATGGGCGGGACCTCTACGCCGATGTCTGGATGGTCGCCCGGCAGGCCTGGTTCGCCGGCGAGATGGTACGCCGCTTCGGCGCCCACCCGGCGGTGTGCGGTTGGCTGGTCTCCAACGAGATGCCAATCTACGGCGGGGGAAGCGCGCCGCGGGAGGTCATCGCCGCCTGGGCACAGATCATCAGGGACGCGGTGCGCGCGGCGGGCGGCCAGCAGCCGTTCTCGCTCGGCGACGGCGCGTGGGGGACCCAGGCCGGCAGGCAGCACGCCGGGTTCTCGCTCGCCGACGCGGCGCGGCTCTGCGACTTCCTGGGACCGCACGTCTACCCTGTGGGCGATGACGAGGTACGCCAGCATTACGCGGCGGCGTGGGAGTGCGAGCTGGCGGGCACGTTCGGCCGCCCGGTCGTGCTCGAGGAGTTCGGCGTCAGCTCGGACTTCGCGTCCGGTGCCAACGCTGCCCGCTACTACCGCCAGGTCCTGCACAACAGCCTGCTAGCCGGCGCGACCGGCTGGATCGGCTGGTGCAACTCCGACTACGACGACCTGGAGGGCCAGGATCCCTACCGGCATCACGCCTTCGAGCTCCACTTCGGGCTCACCGACAGCCGCGGCAACCCCAAGCCGCAGCTGACCGAGATGAAGGCGTTCGCCGAGACGCTCCGTGCCGTCGACATCGGCCGGTGCCAGCGCGCCGCCGCCGACACCGCGCTGGTGGTGTCGTCATACCTCGACACCACCTACCCGTTCACCGCGCCATCCGACCCCGGATACATCTACGACACGCTGCGCCAGGCCTATGTGTCTGCCCGGCTGGCAGACCTGCCGGTCGCGCTGGCCAGGGAGAGCGAAGGCGTCGGCGGCGACGCCGCACTCTACCTCGTGCCCTCGGTCAAGCAGCTGCTTGCGCCTACCTGGCACCAGCTCGAACGACTGGCGAGCGGAGGCGCGACGGTCTACGTCTCATACTCACCGGGATCGGCCGGCTGGCACCGCGGCCCGTCGTATGGCCGCCTCAACGCGATGTTCGGGGTCGAGCATCAGCTCAGGGCCGGGCTGGTCGACGCGATCGAAGACGACCAGGTGGCCGTCACCTTCGGCAGGGACTTCGGCACGCTGGCGGCCGGCACCCGGCTGACCTTCCGTGCTGGCGGCAACGAGCACAGCCGCGCCTACCTGCCGGTCCGCCCGGACGGGGCAGAAGTGCTCGCCGCCGACGGCCACGGCAGGCCGGCCCTGCTGCTGCGCCGCGTGGGCGCTGGCTCCGTGGTGCTGTGCACCTATCCCGTCGAGCACATGGCGGCCGCGACGCCGCAGGCCAACCCGGAGGCAACAAGCGCGATCTACGACGCCCTCGCGGCGCACGCCGGAGTCCGCAGGCTGGTGACGGCCGACGATCGCCGCGTCGCCTGCGACGTGCTCGTCCGCTCCGACGGAGCGCGTTTCGCCTGGCTCGTGAGTCAGGCGAGCGAACCGGTGACGGTCAAGCCGGAACTCGCCCCAGGGCTCTGGCTCGCCCGCCTGGACGGTTCGGCCACCGATGGCACCGCCACCCTAGCTCCGTTCGGCGTCGGCGTCTTCCGGCTCGAGAACGCCCCGGCTGCCACCCCGCCAAATCCATGATCATGATCGATCACCGACTCCACCATCGTGCCGGGCACGACCAGCGCGTCCTCGCTCGCCTCCGGCATCACCCTGCCGCCCGAACACTCGGCCCTTTATTTCGCCGCCTATCTGGGCGACGGCGTGACCAGCGATGGCGTGACCAGCGACAGCGTGACCAGCGACAGCGTGGCTGCCGACGGTGGCATGGTGGCCACCGCCCTCGCCGACGGCCAGCCGGAATAACAGGCCAACCGGACATTGGGTGTAAGCGTCCTTATGTTGCGCGGCCGGCCCCTGGGACGCGGGCGCGACCACGTCACAGAACCTTGCCGGAGGCTTGGATGGCCACCTTCTGCCGTACGCGGACCCAGCTCAGGAAGCACGTGGCCGCCGCCTCGCTGAGCGTGCTGTGCCTGGCCGGCGCGGTGTGCGGGGGCGCGACCGCGGCCCAGGCCGGCGACGCGGCCGCCCACGCGGCCAGCGTGCCGTGGCGCAGCGTCGGCCGGGGCTGGATCCTCGCCGACCTGGCCAAGTCTTCCTCGTCCAGGCGGGGAACGCTCTACCTGGTCTCGCCGGGCGGCCAGCGTTACCGGATCGGCCCGGCTCCGGCGAACGCCATCCTCGAGGACTGGTCAGGGAACGGCGCCGATGCGCTGTTCTTCCCCCAGGACCCGGGCCCGGCGACCACGCCGATCACCGTGCTCAACCTGCGCACCGGTCAGGCCAGCAGCTTCACGGTGTCCGCCAACGTGCCCTTCCCTGACATCTCGTTCTCCCGGCCCGAGGGGACGGCGATCCTGTTCCAGCCCGGGACCACATCCTCGGGCGCGTCCCTGCCGCTGGAGCGATTCAGCCTGACCGGCGCGCTTGAGCTGTCCTACCCGACCCAGTTCCCGCAGGCCGGCACCTTCGACGGCGGCCCGTTCCTGGAGAACGCGAGCGGCACCGAGCTGGTCCTGAACACGCGGAACGGCCTGGAGGTCGTCGCCAACTCCGGCCTGCCGGTCCGCGCGCTGGCGACGCACGGGCCGGGCTCGTGCGGGGTGCTGAACTGGTGGAACAACGAGAACGTGGTGGCCGACTGCGCCGGAGGACAGCTCCTGGTCTACCCGCTGTCCGGTGGCCGGCCTGACCGGCTGACCTCGTCCGGTGACGCAGGGTCCTTCCTCGGCGCCTGGCACATCCCGAGCGGGACCTACGCCGAGGCCGCCGCCTGCGGTTCGACCTGGCTGGAGAAGCTGAACTCGAACGGCACCGCCACCAACCTCACCATCCCCGGCGCCGCGGACGCCGGGACGGTCCAGCCGCTCGGCGCCTTGGGCAACCAGCTGCCGCTGCTGGTCGGCGGCGGCTGCGACGGGCACTACCCGTACAGCTTCGTCGACTGGTACAAGCCGTCCGCGAACACGGCCAAGACCGTCATCGGCGGCCCGGCGGGCGGCGGCTACGTGACCGGCGCGGTCCTGTTCCGGGCGAGCGGACAGCCGGGCACCAGCTCATTTTAGGAGTTTCTGCACCTCGCGGAACTTCGGGTGCCGGGCGTCACGCAGCCACTCGAACAGGACCATCTCCGACGTCACGATCTCGGCGCCGTGCCGGCTGGCCCGCTCGATCGCGGCCGCCTTGTCCGCCGGGTAGCGCGAGCCGGCGGCGTCGGCCGCGACGAACACGCGGCGGCCGGAATCGAGCAGGTCGAGCACCGTCGCCAGGACGCAGACGTGCGCCTCGCACCCGGCCACGACGATCTGCTGCGTTCCGGCCGGAAGCAGCGCGGCGAACCCCGCGTCGCCGGCCGCCGAGAAGGCCGTCTTGGCCAGGACCTCCTGCGGGTAGGCCTTGAGCGGCGCGACGGTCGGGCCCAGGCCGTCCGGGTACTGCTCGGTCGCGCGGACCGGCACGCCGAGCAGCCGCGCCGCCTCCGCCAGCCGCACGGCCCGGGCCACGACCGCCTCGTGGTCGTCGATGACCGGCATGAGCCGCTCCTGGAAGTCGATCAGGAGGAGCACGGCACCGTCGGCGGTCAGCAGCACGCCACCGACGCTACTTCACCGCGCGGCCGGAATCGAGCCGGACGGGGGCAGCACGGGCGCGCCGGCCACGATGGCGTCCGCGTAGATCAGCCCGGCACCGGTGTTGAACCACCACCTCGCATCGCGATCGCGGTCACGCCGAGCTCGGCGATCGGCCTCCTCAACGGGTGAGCCACGTCTCGTTCGGGATATAAAGATCTTTCTGCCGAACGGATCGTGTGTTACCGGCCAATGTCGGCCCTGCGTGGCATGATCGGACCCGCGACGCCACCGGGCCAGGGAGTTGCCGCGACAGCATGTTCATCGCTGATCTGCATGTTCATTCGAAGTTCTCGCGCGCGTGCAGCAGGGACTGCGATATCGAGCACCTGAGCCTATCGGCGCTGCGCAAGGGCCTCACGGTGCTGGGCACCGGGGACTTCACGCACCCGGCGTGGGCGGCGGAGCTGAAGGAGACCCTCGTCCCGGCCGAGCCCGGCCTGTTCCGGATCCGGCCAGAACTGGAGCGGCGGGTCCTGCGTGATTCGCCGCCCTCCTGCGCCGGCTCGATCCGTTTCATGCTCTCCGTTGAGATTTCAACGATCTATCGCCGGGCGGAGCGCACCAGGAAGGTGCATCACCTGCTGTACGCGCCGAGCTTCGAGGCTGCGGACCGGATCACGGCGGCCCTGGCCAAGGTCGGGAACCTGGCCTCTGACGGCCGGCCGATCCTGGGCCTGGATTCTCGCGACCTGCTTGAGATCACGCTGTCGGCCGATCCGGGCTGCTTCCTGGTGCCTGCGCACGTCTGGACGCCCTGGTTCGCCGTCCTCGGCTCCAAGTCCGGCTTCGATGCGGTGCGGGACTGCTACGCGGACCTGGCCGGGCACATATTCGCGGTCGAGACGGGGTTGTCGTCGGATCCGCCGATGAACTGGACCTGCTCGTCACTGGACCGGTACCGGCTGGTCAGCAACTCCGATGCGCACTCGCCGCCGATGCTGGGACGCGAAGCCACGGTGTTCGGCACGAGCGTGGACTATTTCGCGATGGCCGAGGCGCTGCGGACGGGCCACGGCCTGGACGGCACGCTCGAGTTCTTCCCCGAGGAGGGCAAGTACCACCTGGACGGGCACCGCAAGTGCGGGGTCCGCGTCGACCCCGAGCAGACCCGTGCGCTGGACACGACGTGCCCGGCCTGCGGCAAGCCGCTGACCGTCGGGGTGCTGCACCGGGTGGCGGAGCTGTCCGACCGCCCGGCGGGGTTCCGGCCGCCCGGGGCCGCGGGGTACACCTGCCTGGTTCAGCTGCCCGAGATCGTCGGGGAGATCCGGTCTACCGGGCCGAAGAGCAAGTCGGTCGTCGGTGAGGTCGGCCGGCTGGTCGGCGCGCTCGGGCCGGAGCTGGGCATCTTGCGGGACGTCCCGGTCGACGACATCCGCCGGGCGGGCGGCGCCCTGCTCGGCGAGGGCATCGCGCGGCTGCGCCGCGGCGAGGTGATCAGGGACGCGGGTTACGACGGGGAGTACGGCACCATCCGGCTGTTCCAGCCGGACGAGCTGGACGGGACGGCGCTGTTCGCCGTGACGGGCCTGGCGCCGGGAACGGACAAGCCGCGACCGGCCGATCGGGCCGGCGGGTCCCGGAAGGGCAGCCGATCCGGATCCCGGCGAGATGGCGCGGCCGAGGCTGCGACCGGGGAGCCTCCCGCCGGGCCGGAGACCCCCACGGGATCGGTCCTCGACGGGCTCGATCCTGACCAGCGGGCGGCGGCGGTGGCCCCCGGTCCAGTGCTGATCATCGCGGGACCGGGGACGGGCAAGACCCGGACGCTCACCTACCGCATCGCCCACCAGGTCGCCGAGCTCGGCGTGCCCGCCGGGCACTTCCTGGCCATCACGTTCACCAGGCGGGCGGCGCTGGAGCTGCGGGACCGGCTGGCCGCGCTGTGCCCGCGCCAGGATGAGCAGATCACGGTGACTACGTTCCACGGCCTGGGGCTGCGGATCCTGCGGGAGAACCATGGTGCGGCGGGACTCTCACCGGGGTTCGGCGTCGCGGACGAGGCCACCAGGCTCCGGGTCGCGACCGAGGTGGCCGGGTCGGAGCGCGAGGGGCGCAAGCTGGTCGCCGCGGCCGGGCCGGCCGGTGACCCGGCGGGCGCGCTGGCGCTGCGGTCCGAGCTGGCGGCGCGCGGGCTCGTCGACTTCGACGGTCTCGTCGACCTGCCGGCGACGCTGCTTGCCGATCACCCGGACATCGCGGCCGGGTTGCGGGCCCGGTGGCCGCGGATCAGCGTGGACGAGTACCAGGACCTCGACCGCGTGCAGTACGGCCTGCTCCGCCTGATCTGCGGCGAGGGTGCGGGCCTGACCGCGATCGGCGACCCGGATCAGGCCATCTACGGCTTCCGCGGCGCCGACGTCGGCATCTTCGGCGCCTTCACGGCCGACTTCCCGGCGGCGACCACGGTGGAGCTGACCAGGAATTACCGCTCGAGTCCGCCGATCGTGGCCGCCTCGGTGCAGGCCGTCGCCCCGACGACGCTGGTCCCGGGGCGGAAGGCGATCGCGGTACGAGGCGGGCCCGATGACCCGCACGACGTGGTCACGTTCCATGAGGCAGCCGACGAGCACGCCGAGGCGGCCTGGATCGCGGCCGCGATTGACCAGTTGCTCGGGGGCACGTCGTTCCATTCGCTGGACAGCGGGCGGGCCGACGGACACGGGCACGGCAAGCTCGGGCTTTCTGACGTCGCCGTGCTGTACCGCACCGATGGGCAGGCCGGGCCGCTCGGCCAGGCGCTGACCCGGGCCGGCCTTCCGTACCAGAAACGCTCGCACGACCTGCTCTCCCGCCGGGCGTGGGTGACGGAGATCCTGCGCGAAATGCGATTGGAGAGCGGGGCCAGCGCCGGAGAGGATGTCGCGTCGCGGCTCGGCGCGACCGTGCGAGCCCTCGCCGCGACCAAGAGCGAGCGCGACGCGGCGGTGATCGACATCCGGGCGGCGGGTGAGCTGCTGACCCCGCTCGCGCGCCGGTGCGGCACCGACGCCGACCGTTTCCGGGCCGAGATCGCCGTGGGCGCGGAAACCGACGCGCTCGATCCGCGGGCTGAGGCGATCACCCTGCTGACCCTGCACGGCGCCAAGGGCCTGGAGTTCGACGTGGTGTTCCTGGCCGGCTGCGAACGCGGCCTGCTGCCGCTCCGGCTGCCTGGATCGGGACCCGCCACCCCGGAGGAGGCCGCCGAAGAACGGCGCCTGCTGTTCGTCGGGATGACCAGGGCCCGCGGCAAGCTGCTGCTCACCTGCGCGGCGCGCCGGACCAGGCACGGCTCCGAGGACGCGGCCGGCCGGTCCCCGTTCCTCTCCGCGATCGACCCGGGCCTGCTCAGCCTGGCCGCCCCGCGCCGGACCCGGCCGAACGGTGACCGTCAGCTGCGCCTGCTCTAGCCAGGAACCGGAGTCCGGGCGCTTCCTAGTGCTGCATGTGTCAAGCACCGTGCTTGACATCTCAATCGCGCTTGATATAGTTCGCACGAGATACTCGTGAAGGAGAGCAGCGCAATGACCCGTGCCCCCATGCAGGATGAGTTGCTGGCCACAGCGCGGAAGGGCCAGGAGATCATGGCCGACGCGATCAGGACCTGGTTCGAGACCGTCAGGACGGCGACCCCGAGGCTGTCGTCCGTCTACGCGCCGTTCGCGGAACGACGGCCCAGGTTGCCGTCCGTTTACGCCCCGCTCGCGGGCCAGCTTCCCCGCGCGGAAGCCGCCGTGGCCAGCGCCTATGACCTGGCCGAGCGGATGCTCGCCAGCCAGCGGAAGTTCGCTGAAGACGTGGTGAAGGCGACCAGGCCGCTGCTGCCGGGCTCCGGCGTGAGCGAGCCGGAAGGCCGCCGCGAAAGCGCCCCGCAGGAGACCGTCGCAGCGAAGGCACCCCGTGCCACGGCGACCAAGAGCACGGCCAAGACGAGCACGGCCAAGACGAGCACGGCCAAGGCCACGGCGACCACGCGGGCACCGAAGACCACGCCGGCAACCCGGGCTCCGAAGACCAGCACTGCCGCCGCCGCCAAGCGCGCGCCGAAGGACTCGAGCGCCGGCTGAAAATCCCGGCGCCGGGGCCTACAGGCCCATGTCCCCCAGTTCCTTGTACAGGTCCGCGCGCGGATGGCCCTGGCCGACGGGGACCACGGCGGTGCCGGGAGATCCGCGGCCTGTCCCGTCTGGCTGCTTCGGGCGGCTGGACTTGGGCAGGCCGCGCCTGGTGCGGAAGATCCAGCCGGAGGCTAGCCCGCCGACTAGCCCGCCGAGGTGGTCTACCCAGCTCACGCCGGGAGTCCCTGGTATCGCCACGGTGAGGATGTAGGCGTACGACAGCGCCATGACCACGGCGGCGAGCGCGTCGACGAGGTTCCTGTCGATGAGGCCGCGGGCCAGGACGTAACCGAAGTAGCCGAAGATCAGGCCGCTCGCGCCCACCGTCAGCTCGTTGTTGCCCTGGAACAGCCAGACCGCCATGCCGCTGGTGATCGCGACGAGCAGCGTCACGCCGAGGAACTTGACGACGCCGCGGTAGGCGGCGAGCAGGCCGAACACGAACAGCGGCCCGGAGTTGCCTTCGATGTGATCCCAGGAGAAGTGCAGGAACGGAGCCGTGAAGATGTCGGCCAGGTGTCCCAGGTTGCGCGGCAGGATCCCGTAGCTGGCGTCGAGGTGATAGTGGTCGGCGTAGTTCGCGACCTGGAGAATCCAGATCAGCGCGATGAACCCGACCATCAGGAAGAAGGCCTTCCTGGCCTCGTCCACATCAATCTCGGCGGCCCGGCGGGCCGTGCGGCCCTTGCCGCCGGGCCGGGTGGTCGGCCCGTTGGCGGGCGGGCTCGAGCCGGGTTGGCTAGTCATACTTCATTGTCTACCCGCTGCGCCGTGGCCGAGACGGGGTATGAACCGGAGCGGGCCTGCGGCATAGCGCTGGAGGCGCCTGCAGGATTTACAGTAGTTACTCCAGTGGCGTCATCGCGTGGGCCGGGAGGTGGTCGTGGCCGCCATCGCATTCGGCCCGGACCGGGCGAGGCACCAGCCCGGATCGCGAACCGGCCTGGTCCTCGGGGCCGGCGGCGTGCTCGGCGCGGCCTGGATGACGGGCGCGCTGGCTTGCTTGCGGGACCGGCTGCCCTGCGCCCTGGGCGACGTCGACGTCATCGTGGGGACGAGCGCGGGCAGCGTGCTGGCCGCCGCCTTGCGCTGTGGAACCTCCCCCGAGGAGATGGTGGCCTGGCAGCGCGGTGAGGTGACAGGGGCGCTGCGCGATTCGGCCGCGCTCGCCGCGCAGGACGGACCCCTGCCGCCGCTGCCGCACCTGCGGTTCGGTTCGGTGCCGCTGGCGCGTGCGGCCCTGCTCGCGCCCCACCGGGTGCCGCCGTGGGTGGGCGCAAGCGCCCTGCTGCCACGCGGCCGGGGCCGGCACACCGCGGTGCGGTCCCTGGTCGAGGTCCTCCAGCAGCGCCATCACCAGCATGCGCACCCGGGCGAGCCGCCGCCGGCCTGGCTCGATGGCGACACGTGGATCGCGGCCGTGGACTACGACACGGGGCAGAGCGTGTTCTTCGGCCGGGCGGGGGCCCCCTCGGCCTCGGTGCCGGATGCCGTAGTGGCCTCGTGCTCCATTCCTGGCTGGCATAAGCCACAGCTCATCGGCGGCCGGCGCTACGTTGACGGCGGCGTGCGGTCGCTCACCTCACTCAGCGTCTTGAGCGGTACGGACCTCGACGAGGTCTACGTGCTCGCGCCCATGGCCAGCATCGAGATCGACTACCCGATCCAGGCGTACCTGCGAATCGAGCGCCCGCTGCGGCAGGTGATCACGTTTGCCGTGCTGCGGCAGGCCAGGGCGCTGTCGGCGCAGGGAATGCGCGTGACCGTGCTGACGCCGGGGCCGAAGGACCTGGCCACCATGGGGATCAACCTGATGGATCCGAGGCGTAAGGAAGCCGTCCTCGAGGCCTCTTTCGTTACGACGGCCGACGCGCTCGGCCGCCTGGACCGGGTCCGCGCGCGCGTCGCCTGACCGGCGCGGTCAGTGCTCAAGCGCGGCGTCGAGGGTGATGTCCACTCCGGTGAGCGCCTTGCTGACCGGGCAGCCGGCCTTCGCGTCCTGGGCCGCCTTGGCGAACGCAGCGTCGTCCATGCCGTCGACCTCGCCGCGGACGGTGAGCTTGATCCCGGTCAGGCGGAATCCGCCCGCCGGGTCGGGCCCGAGCGATACGTCGGCCTGCACGTCGAGCGCCTGCGGCGTACCCCCACCCATGCCGATCAGCGCGGACAACTGCATGGCGTAGCACGCGGAGTGGGCCGCCGCGATGAGCTCCTCGGGGCTGGTGTATCCGCCGGCCTCCTCGGCGGCCCGCCGGGGGAACGACACCTCGTAGGTGCCGATCTTGGAGCTTGTCAGCTCGACCAGGCCCTTGCCCTGCTCCAGGGTGCCGGTCCAGGCGGTGCGTGCGGTTCGGGTTGGCATCGGTTCTCCTCATCCGGTCGGAGCAAATCCGCTTCAACCCTAGTGCGCGACCACCTGGAACGTGGCCAGGGCCGGGTCGGCCGCGTAGGCGATCCGGCCGCCGTCGGCTGCCACCTCGCGCAGGGCGTCTAGCGCGCCGGCCGTGATGAGCTCGCCCGGGGCCAGGACCGGCACGCCCGGCGGGTAGGGCGCGACAAGCTCCGCGCTGACCCGGCCGACGGCGGCGGCCGCGGTGACGGTCTCGTTGCGGGCGAAGAACGCCTCCCGCGGTGACAGGACCGTCTGCGGCACCACCGTCCACGCGGCCGTGGCCGCCGGGCGGCGCGGCTCGCCGCGGTGCCGCTCGATCGCGGCGATCAGCTCCTCGGTGAACGCGGCGAGATGCCCCTCGTCGTCAGCGATCGAGACGATGGGGACGACGGTGTCCCGGTCACCCATCTCGACCGGCATGCCCGCCGCGATCAGGTCGGCCTCGACCAGGCTGCCGTGCGCTCCCGTCCCGGCCAGCAGCACCACGAGCTTGGCCGGGTCCACGCCGGGGCCGTCGAGTACGTCGACGCCCGGAACCTCGCGCAACCGCTGCCGGACCGCGGCCACGCCGCTCACCAGCCGGCCGCACAGCCGCAGACCGTCCCGGGCCAGCAGCGCACGCGCGGCGTCGATGCTCGCCACGATCGAGCCGGCCGGGCTGGTCGTGTGGGTGGCCTCGAACGCCCGGTTCAGCCGGGCGACATCCAGGCGCTCGGTCCTGGCCAGGAGCAAGGCCCCCTGGGTGTACGCGGGCAGCGTCTTGTGCGCGCTGGTCACCAGTGCGTCGGCACCCGCCGCTATGGCGTGCGCAGGCAGGTCGGGATGAAAGCCGAGATAGGCGGCCCAGGCCGCGTCGACGATCAGCGGAACGCCCGCCTCGTGCGCGGCCTGGGCATGGCCCGCAAGGTCGCCGGTGGTGCCGACGTACGAAGGATCCCCCAGGATCACGCCGGCGGCCGCCGGGTGCGCGGCGAGCGCGTCCCTGACGGTCTGCACCGCGACCGCGGCAGGCAGGCCGGAGGCCGGGTCGATCTCCGGCCGCACCCACACCGGCCTCAGGCCCGCCATCACCAGGCCGAGCAGCAGTGACCGGTGCAGCGTCCTGGTGATGATCACCTCCTGGCCCGGCTGGCCGATGGCCAGGCAGAACGCCTGGTTCCCGTGGGTCGATCCGGCCACGGAGAAGCGGCACCAGTCGGCGCCCCAGAGCGCGGCGGCACGGGCATGCGCGTCGGCCAGCAACTCGTCGGCATGCTTGATCGTGTCCACCCCGCCGTACAGCGGCGCGTCGCCCGCCACCACCGCGCCGGTCAGGTCCTGGCGCTGCTTATGTCCTGGTGTGGCCATCGGGGTCAGCCGGCCGTCCTCGACTAGCCGCATCCAGTTCAGCCAGCCGGCCAGCAGGGGGGCGTCGGCCGCCAGGCCGAGCGGGTCACGGGGATCAGCCGCGGCGGCCGGGGACAGCGGCGAGTCGGGGACTCTGGTCGTCATCGATCTAGTGTCGGGTAGACCAGTCGCGGCGCGGCGGGGAGGGTGGGGCGAAACCGGGCCGCGAAACGGACCAGATTGCAGCATGCTGCTGCCGGCTGCGGGCGGCTGGGCGAGGTCCATCGTCATGACGTTGATCCCGGTGACGGAGACACCGGCAAGACCGAAGCCATTCCATCCCCCACGGTCGTCAAGGTAGTCCGACTTCCGGCACCAGCCTGCCACGCCAGGTCCAGCCGGATTATCTACTCTGGGTGACTGACTGTTGCCATCTGTAGTTCGTCGCGGGCGCGTAGCTAGCGGGACGAGCGGGATCGACAGACCTGCGGCCGTCGTTCGTCTCATTCCGCCGCCGCAGCGCAGCGGCCAGCCGCCGGCACAGTAGGTGTGCGGCGAATCCGGCGAACAGCGCAGAAATCCCGGCCCCCCAGGCGATGAAGACCGCATCGGTGTGCCCGCGGAGGATCCCGAGGCCGATGCCGGCCGCCAGGAGGGCGGCAATCGCCAGATGCGGCGCGAACACGCGGAGGCTGTCCATTTCCTGGCTCTGGTTCCCGCCCTTGGGCGTGGTCTTGAAGACCACGCGCTTCCTGCGCACGACTCCGACGAACGCGAGGAAGTAGATCGGTATGGCGGCCACGGTAACCAGCCGGCCGGCCCATAGCACGCCGCGTTCTTGCGCCGGTCGCACGTTGAACCGCTGCAGCCACAGCATGATTGCCTGCCGCCAGATCAGCGGCGGTGCGTACCAGTAGGCCGCCTGTTCGATCTGGAGGTTAGCGGCCCTCCAGCCGAACGCGTAGTAGAGCGTCAGCAACACCGCGCCCACCGCCATGGACACTCCGCTCAAGTAGTACTGCTCGAGCAGGAAGTAGTAGAGGGCGTGGGTGCGCCGCATTCGCAGATTGAGCCACGGCGACTGCGTGAAGAAGATATTCATGCAACCGGTGGCCCAGCGATACTGCTGGTTGAAGTAGGCCGTCCACGTCGTCGGGCCCTCTCCGACGGCCAGGGGCAGCGGGACGTAAACGCTCTGCCAGCGCTGGGCGTGTATGCGCTTGCCCGTGGCGAGGTCTTCGGTCAGGTGGCCGTGGTACCACCCGATCTGCTGCAGCGCACTGACGCGTATGACGTGATTCGCGCCGATGAGCAGGGCCATCTTGCGCCGGCTCAGCGCCCGCATGATCGGGCCGTAGAACAGGTAGGTCTGGCACGCGGCGCCCCTGGAGATGAGACTGTCCATGTTCCCGTAGATCTGCGGAGTGCCGACGAACGCGATCCGCGGGTTCGCGAAGTAGCCGAGCGTCTTGGTCAGGAAGTCCCTTCGCACCAGGAAATCGCTGTCGACCTGCGCCACGAAATCGTAGTCCCGGCCGTGCGAGACGTACCAGGAGTTGTGATTGCCGCCTTTGCTCCGGGCCAGGAAGATTCCGCGTTCCCGGTTCAGGCTCTCGATTCCCTTCCTGGTGAAGTATTTAACGCCTAGCCGCGCACATAGCTCGCGCGCCCGCAGGTCGTTGCCCTCGTCAAGCAGCCAGGTGTCGTGCCGGTAATCCGCTCTGACGATATTGATGAGCGTGCGCCTGAGCATTTCGATGGACTCGCTGCCCGGAACGAATGTCGTTATGAAGGCCACCCGCATGCCTGGCCCGGGCGGCGGAGCCGGCCGGTACGCTTCCAGCCGCGCGCAGGCCAGCCACGCAAACATGTCGAGGAGCTGCCGGTGCCACACCACGAAACTGAGTCCGGCAAACATGAGGACATCGGCGATATTCAGGCGTGTCCCGAAATCCCTGGGCAGCCGGGCGGAGCTGAACCAGAAGAAGGCGAAGCGGGCGGCGAGGAACACGCCCACCGCAAGGAGCAGCGCGTAGGCCAGCCGCTGTGGTGGTAGCGGCAGCCTCCCGTCGGCCAGCGACCGCGTGATCGGAGGCTGGCCCCGGTCGTCGGATGCCCCGAGTGCCGCAAGCGCGGCGAGTCCCGCCTGCTGCCGTTGCGTGAGCGTGTTCGCTGACGGCGCCGCATCAGTGTCCGGTGACGCCAGCCAGGCAGGCTCCGCCCCTCCTCTGACGACGCGCATGCTTTCCTCCCCGCTCAACCCAAGACCATTTACAGACGCCCGATTTTTCACGGAAAGAATGCACAAAGCCCGTATTTAATACGGCTCAAAGCAACATGACAGGACTGCCTGATGGATCCGGTAATCGGCCTCCCAGGATCACGGTCGTCAAATAACATACATGGCTACGGAAGCCTGGCTAGCCCAACCGCAGATCAGCGACATTTATGTAGAACGCCCGGGATGCCCGGAAGGATCAGTAGCGCCGCCCGGCCTTGTCTAATAAGGAATCAGAAGGGTTGATTCGATTGCCTGCTGAGTCCCGTTTTGTCAGCGCAGTCGCACCACCTGCGGATGCAATATACGAAGATCTCCCAGCAGACTTTGAGAGTTGGCTGGAGACTGAGCTCGAACAGATCGGAGACGACGACCGGCGCGGTAGGCGCCGGCCGTTTCCGGTCCCTGTTCCGCTACTAGCGGTCCTGGCCCTCCAGACCGTCCTGTCCTTGCGCCTGGTGTGGTCGAAGACCGCGTTCAACGATGAGGCGCTCTACCTGTGGGCAGGCCACCTCGAACTGGCCCACATCCTGCACGGAACGCCGGTGCCCGCCTTCCAGACCTACTTCTCCGGCGCGCCGGTCATCTACCCGCCGCTGGCCGCGCTTGCCGACAGCCTCGGCGGCCTGGCCGCAGCCCGGCTGCTGTCGCTGACGTTCATGCTCGGTGCCACCGTCCTGCTTTACGGGACAACCCGCCACCTGTTCGGTCGCCGGGCGGGCGAGATAGCCGCCGGATCGTTCGGCCTCCTCGGCTCGGCCCAGTTTCTCGGGGCCTTCGCCACCTACGACGCGATGGCGCTGTTCCTCCTGGCGCTCGCCGCGTACCTGGTGGTGCTGGCCGGCCAGCGGCTCAGCGAGCCCCTGCTCATCGCGGCCGGGCTCGTGCTCGCCCTGGCGGACGCGACCAAGTACCCGGCGACCCTGTGGGACCCGGTGATCGTATCGCTGGGGATGCTGACCGCGACGCGGGGAGGCTGGCTGCGCACCAGCATCCGCGCCGTACGTCTGGCCCTGTACACGAGTGCCCCGATCCTGGTGGCGCTGCTGCGGTTCGGCGGGCGCCCCTATCTACACGGCATCTTGTTCACGACCCTCGCGAGGCAGTCCGGCCGGGTGCCGGTCGAGTCGGTCCTGCGCGACTCTGCGCTGTGGGTCGGCCTGATCCTGGTCATCGCACTGCGCGGACTGGTTATCGCCGACAGCACCCGGGTCCGGCTGATCTGCGCGACGCTGGCGGGCGCGGTCCTGCTCGCGCCGCTTGAGCAGGCTCGCATCCACACGCAGACCAGCCTGGACAAGCACGTCGCGTTCGGCGCCTGGTTCGGGGCGATCGCCGTCGGCTACGTCCTGGCCCGCGCCGTGGAGACCAGCAAATACATGGGCTGGCGTATCCCGGTCGGCACCATCGGCCTGATCGCGCTCATGGGTATCGGCCAGGCATCCAGTTTCTACTCTTCCTGGCCGAACGCGACGGCGGTCATCGCCGTCATGCAGCGGCTGGTCGCGGCCGAGCCGAAGGCGCCGATTCTGGCCGAGCAGGGCCCGCTGGTGGATTACTACCTCGGCCTTCCCCCACGGCAGCTGACCAACAACGCGGGCGCCTTCTGGTACTGGGATCCGCAGCAGCGCAAGGTGGTGGACGGCACGCCCGCGTACCTGGAGGCTATCCAGAACCACTATTTCTCGGTCATCGAGCTTGACTTCTCCTTTTCCAGCCGGAAGCAGATCGACCAGGAGGTGCTAGCCGCCCTGCGTCGCGCCGGGGGTTACCGCCTCGTCGCGACCATTCCGTGGACCGACAGGTTCGGAAGCGCGGATTTTGACGTGTGGGCGTACCAGCGGTGATGGTGCACCTGGTCCGGATCCTGCTGCACATCGTGGTCCCGAGCACGGCTCCGACCCCGTTCCTGAGCGTGGTCGGAGCCTGCTTCCTGTGGTCGTTCCCGGCCTCGCTGCTCCTTATCCTCGTGATCCGCTTCGGCTGGCGGCGCGGGAAGGGGATGGAGGACCCGTGACGCACGAGTACGAGATCCCGAGGGCGACAGCGACCCGGTCGCGGCTGGCCCTGGTGTTCGGCGGGGTCGGCATCGTCGTCGCCCTGGCCGTCGCCCGGCACGTCTACTACATCGATAAATGGCCGCATTACCGGCTCATCACCGTGATCTGGACCGTTGCGTTCGCCTGTGCCGCGCTCCAGTGGCTGGTGTCGTGGCTGGAGCGGCCCTGCACGGCGACCCCGCGGCAACAGGCTCAGCTCGACAGGCTGCGCGTCACCGTCAACATTCCCGTGTACAACGAGGAACCGGTCGTCCTGGACCGGGTGCTGTACGCGCTGTTCGCCCAGACGCGGCTGCCGGACCGGGTCGACGTCGTCGACGACGGCTCCACGCAGGAGGACTACTCCTCGGTCCGCGACTACTGGCTGGCGCATCACCCGCCGTTGGTCGAGCTCAACTGGCGCCGCTACCCCAACGTCGGCAAGAAGCGGGCTCAGGCCCGGACGTTCGCCTCGGATGCTACGGCCGACGTGTTCGTCACCCTCGACTCCGACACAACGCTCGCGCACAACGCCCTGGAGGAGGGGCTCAAGCCGTTCGCTGACCCCCGCGTCCACTCCGTGGCGGGCATCGAGCTCGCGTGGAACTACAGCCGGAGCCTGCTCACCCGTATTAAGGGCGTCAACGCTCTGATCTGGCAGTTCACCGTCTGCTCGGCGCAGAACATCGCCGGAGGCAGCGTCCTGGTCAACCGCGGCACCTACGCCCTCTACCGCGCGGACATGATCCGCGAGACCCTGCCCGCGTACGTGGGAGAGACCTTGTTCGGGCGGCCGGTCATGCTGGGCGACGACACCATGCTGACCCTGTTCGCCCTGGGCCGGGGCCGGGCCGTCCAGCAGCCGTCCGCCGTGTGCTTCGCGATGTATCCGGAGACCCTGTCGCACGTGCTGCGGCAGTGGACCCGGTGGATGCGCGGTACGGCGATACGCACCCTGTGGCGGTTGCGCTACCTCTCACTGGCCTCCTGGGGCTGGTGGTATACCGCGCTCACGACGTGGAGTTACCTGGCGTTCGTCTCGGTCCTGGCCGCCGTGGCCGCGGACTGGCACGAGGCCAGCTCGTTCGCTGGTACCGCCCTGTACATCAGCGCGGTCTGGATGTGGCTCGTGGCCTCGCGAATGTTCGCGGTCCGCCGCAGTGACCAGCGGCTCATCGACCGGCTCGAGGCGTTCATGCTGGTCCCGGTGGCCATGGTGTGGCTGACTCTCGTCCTGCGGCCCATGCGCCTGTGGGGGACGGTGACCATGCGCCAGCAAGGATGGGCTACCCGAGGGCGCGGCGCCGAGACCCGGAGCAGCGCAGCGGACGTGGCTGCGGTCAGCGACCAGACGCCGCGCTGGACTCCTTATGAGCCTTAACCGGACGACGGGCCAGCGCGCTGCGCGCGCCCGGCTGGGCCGCGCCGCGGCCCGGCTCGGCGGCCTGCCGCAGTGGGTCGTCACGTGGGCGGGTCAGCACCACGCCGATGCCGCAGCCGTCATCGTCCTCGCCGCTGCGGTGGCCGCGGGCGCGATCATCCTGGCGGCCCCGCCGCAGCCGGGTGGCGCCGAGCCGGTTCGCCTGTCCCCGGCCGCGGGTGCAAGTGCGGGGCCGACCGCCGGCTACCTGGCGCGGCCTTCGTCCCCGGTGCATGCTTCCCTGCCGCCGCGGTACATCGGCGTCTACGAGCCGGAGGGCGCGGGCTCTTACGCGGCCGGCACCGGGCCGGCGATCGCGATCTCCTATAGCGGATGGTACGGCGGCTTCAAGACGGCGTTCGCCGATGACGCCCGAACGGCCGGCGCGATCCCGCTCATCCAGATCGAGCCGCGCGGCGTGAGTCTCGCCGCCATAGCCCGCGGTAAGTATGACCCTTACCTGCGTGCCTACGCCGATGTCGTGGCGGGCTACCGAGGGGGGGTCGTCATCGGATTCGGTCAGGAGATGAACGAGCGCCTGTATACCTGGGGCTACCGGAAGACCAGCCCGGCCGTCTTCGTCCAGGCGTGGCGGCGGATCGTCAACGTCTTCCGGTCCCAGCACGCCGATAACGTGACCTGGATCTGGACGATCGGGAAGAGCAGTGCGCAGGGGGGCCC
The DNA here is from genome assembly GCA_035505275.1 of Streptosporangiaceae bacterium. GTDB lineage: Bacteria > Actinomycetota > Actinomycetes > Streptosporangiales > Streptosporangiaceae > Palsa-504. The sequence goes on from DATJQX010000061.1 coordinate 65,612, forward strand.
GCTCCAGGACTGGTGGCCGGGCGCACGGTACGTTGACTGGGTCGGCATCGACGGCTACTACGCGCTACCCGGCCGCGCTCGCCTGTCGGCGTTCGCCGGGACGATCGACCGTGTCCGGCGTATAACCCGTGACGCAGTGCTGCTGTTCGGAAACGACCGGTCGCCGGTACCGTGAAACGTGCCCTCCTGCTCAGTGCCGCGGGCTGAAGAAGATCACCCCCACGCCGACGGCGACGATGGCCGCGCCGAGCCAGTCATAGCCGTCCGGCCGGTGCCTGTCCACCCCCCACCCCCAGAGCAGGCTCATGATCACGAAGACGCCTCCGTAGGCGGCGTACACCCGGCCGAAGTCGCCGCTTGACTGGAACGTCGGGATGACGCCGTAGGCGACCAGGATGAGCGCCCCCGCCAGGCCGACGGGCCAGGGCGCTCCCTCGCGCAGCCACCGCCAGACCAGGTAGCCGCCGCCGATCTCGGCCAGCCCGGCGGCAACGAACAGCCCGATACTGCGTAGGACATTCATCACCCGACCCTAACGCCCTGACCTGCTAAGTCCGGCGCGCCGTCCGGCTCGGGGCTTCTCCCGCCGCAGGCCGTGCGCTACCCTCGCAGTAGCTGGCTAGCCGGTACGCAGAGCAATGACTATCCAACTCACGGCTACCGGCCAGGCCTTTGAACGCATTAGGCCCCTGCGGGGACCTGTACCATTGCGGATGAAGGCGTCATACTTGGCACTACGTAGTCCTTACGTGGAGGTCGCACCTCTTGGCGAGCATGGCCCACCGCGTCGCAAAGGGCCTCGTCGGGGGATGCGCTCTTCTCCTCGGGGTCACCGTCACCGGATGCGGCGCACCGCAGTACACGTACATCGCGAATTCCAGCGCGAGCACCTACTTCAAGGTTCCGTCCGGCTGGCACGAGGTCAAGGCGGAGGCGCTCACCACGGCGGAGAAGGCCGTCGGCAGCTCGCCTGCGCCGTGGCAGGTCGCGTACGAGGCCGGTACGCAGGCCAACGGGAACGACTTCCTGTCGTTCGACGTCAGCCATCCGTTCGTGTTCGCCGAGGTTGGCGGGCTGGGCTCGACCGCGAGCCAGTCGCTTTCCTACGACGCCCTCCGCGACTTCTTCCTGCCGGTCAGTTCGACCGCGCGGTCGAACTTCTCCCAGGCGTTCACCTCGCGCGGCGAGCCCGACCCGTTCATCAACTTCCAGCAGATCAGCGACCAGGTGCTCACACCCGGCCGGGATGGCGTGCACGGCGTCAGGGAGATCTTCGACTATACCGACGCCCTCGACGGCGTCACCGACACCTTCGACGAGATCGCCCTGACCAACGCCGATCAGAACGAGATCTACTTCATCGTGCTGCACTGCACCAGTACCTGCTACAGCAACGACCAGAGTGAGATCAACGACGTGATGACGTCGTTTACCATCGGGAGCCCGTGATGAAGAAGGCCCAGGCCCGCACCGCCGAGGGAGTATCGCCGCCGGACGGTCGGGTGGGCACCGCGGAACTGCTGACCCGCAAGCCGCTGCCCTTCTGGGACCGGGTCAAGTTCCTGATCCTGCTTACCCTGGTCTGGTTCTTCCTGGTCTGGTCCGTGATGTCGAACGACCCGATCGTCGGGTTCACGGACGCGATGCGGATCGAGGTGCAGACCGGCTGGTGGGTGTTCGTCCTGATCGGCCTGGATGTACTCCGCCAGGTTCACTTCGCGATCAGCGAGCACTGGGGCGCGTATAACCAGTTCTGGGTGCAGAAGTTCTTCGGCGGTTTCGAGCGGGCAACCCACCGGAAGCTGTCCCCCTGGACCAGATTCCGCCTCTGGCGGGTACTGGGCTGGGCGCTGTGGATCTTCATCATCTGCTTCGTGGTCGGCAAGTTCGTCCACACCGGGCCCCTGGGCGCGCTGATCCGCCTGCCAGAGCTGGTGTGGAAAGCTGCGCCGCTGGTCGTCTACGTGGTCTTCATCCTCTGCCTCGTGATCGGGCAGTTCGCCGCGCTGTTCTGGTTCATGTCGCGGGGCGGGGTGGACGTGTACTACCCGGATGACATCAAGACCAGGTTCTCCGATGTCTGGGGCCAGGACCACGTACTCGAGCGGGTCAAGGAGAACATCATCTTCCTGGAGAACCCGGAGATCGTGGAGGAAAAGGGCGGCTACGTGCCGGGCGGCCTGCTGCTGTGGGGTCCGCCAGGGACGGGCAAGACGCTGATGGCCGAGGCGGTCGCGGGCGAGACCGGCAAGCCGTACGTGTTCGTCGATCCCGGCGCGTTCATCAACATGTTCATGGGCGTCGGCATCCTCAAGGTCAAGTCGCTGTTCCGTAAGCTGCGCAAGCTCGCGCTTCGCTACGGCGGCGTGATCGTCTTCTTCGACGAGGCCGACTCGCTGGGCAACCGCGGCCAGCTGGCCCCGGGCGGCTTCGGCGGCGGCCCGGGCCGGGCCACGCCCGCGCCGTTCGCGCACGGGGGCTGCCACGGGTTCTCCTACCTGTCGCCGGACACGCAGTGGCGGCTGACCCGGCATGCGATGGAGCTGGCGATCACCGACGACGAGCCGGACACCCGCCGCAGCAAGCAGATGATCGGCGGCATGATGGGCGGCGGCGGCGGGGGCGGCATGGGCACGCTGCAGGCGCTGCTCACCGAGCTGTCCGGGCTGAAGAAGCCGCGCGGCCTGGTCAACCGTTACGTGCGGCGGATCCTCGGGATGCGGCCGAAGCCGCCGCCCAAGTACCGGATCCTGGTGATGATGGCGACCAACATGCCGTCGGCGCTGGACGAGGCGCTGCTACGGCCGGGGCGCATCGACCGCATCTACAAGGTCGGCTACCCGTCGAAGGCAGGCCGGATCCGCACCTACGAGGGGTACTTCGCCAAGGTCCGCAACGAGCTCACCGCCGAGCAGCTCGACAAGCTGGCCACCATCACGCCCTACGCCACGGGCGCCACCATCAAGGACCTGGTCAACGAGTCGCTCATCACCGCGATCAGGAACGGCCGGGACGTCATCACCTGGCCGGACGTGATCAAGGCCAAGCAGCTCAAGGAGCTCGGGCCGCCGGAGGACGTGGAGTACATCGAGCGCGAGCGGCACGCGGTCGCGGTGCACGAGGCCTGCCACGCGCTGGTCGCCTTCCGCATGCGCCAGCACATGGAGATCGACATCGCGACGATCGAGAAGGGCGGCGACTACCTGGGGATGGTGGCGAGCATCCCGCCGGAGGACCAGTTCACCAGGTGGCGCAGCGAGTACGAGACCGACATCTTGGTGTCCCTCGCCTCGCTGGCCGGGGAGCGGATGTTCTTCGACGAGGACAGCTCGTCCGGCGTGGGCGCGGATCTGGAGTCCGCGACTACGGTGGCGTCGTTCATGGAGGGCTTCTGGGGCATGGGGAACACGGTGTCCTCGTACTCCACGGCCAAGCGGCTCGAGGTCGGGTCGCCGGGCGGCGGTGCGGGCGGCAGGCTGAAGAAGGGCCAGGACACTGAGGGCCAGGCCCGGGCCGCGCTCGCGGACCGGATCGAGAACAACCTCAAGGTCCTGCTCGAACGGACCGAGGAGATCCTCAGGGACAACCGGAACGACGTCCTGGCCCTCGCGCACGCCCTGGAGAGCCACAAGACGCTCAGCGGCGAGGACGTCGTCGCGGTCCTCGAGCGCGGCCGCGGCCCGCTGGTCGACGGCACGCCGTACGCGGACGCCTCATTCATCGCCCAGCTCGACGACTACCACCGCAGCGCCGCCCGGGCGCACCGCGATCACAGCCATGAGCAGCTCAGCCTGCCGGTGCCCGCGGTCGTCCAGCCGTGGACGGTGCCGGTGGCCGTGGCCGAGCCGGAGGTGCCAGGGCTCAACGGGCACAGTCCCGACCCCACCCTGGCCAACCCTGACCAGCCCTGATGCCTTCTGACCGGTCCTGACGCCTGCCGCGCGGCGATGCCTCCCCAGCTGCGCCTGCGGCAGGCGGTCAACCTGGTCAACGGGTCTACGCTGACCGGTCTCGGCGTCGCCGCCCTCGGCGGTGCCACGATCGCCGGCAGCGTGGACGGCCTGTTCACGGGCACGGGATACCGGCTGCCCGTGCCGCCCGCCCCCGCGTTCTGCGTGGGCAACGTGATTGTGACCAGGCGGGAGGCCATCGACCCCGGTTCGCCGCTGTTCCGGCATGAGGCCCGGCACGCCACGCAGTTCGCCTGGTGCGGCGGGGTGCTGATGATCCCGGTATACCTCGCGGCGGCGGGGGTGTCGTGGGTGCTCACCGGCGACTTCGGCGCCCGCAACGTGTTCGAGCGGCTGGCCGGCCTGGCCGACGGCGGCTACGCCGACGCGCCGCTGCGGCCGGCCTTCCGCCGGGTCAGCGGGCGACGCCCGCGAGTACGTGCTGGTACGCCGACTTATCCGGGGCGGGCTTCAGCCGCACGTGACAGATCCAGCGCCAGCCCTTCCCGGTGAGCAGGAACTCCCCCTCGCCCGGCAACGCGGCGATTCCGTTCATGATGGCCTGCGGATCACCCAGGTGGCGCTCCCGCGCCAGGCGCGCGTTAACGATGTCGGTGACCTCTCCGCCGTCCGGGTCGATCCCGGCCAGGTAGGACGTGCCTGCCACGTTGGCCCAGATCGTGCCCGCGGACCAGGCCAGATCGTTCAGGCCCTGGACCCGGCGACCGTCGCAGCGGACGTGCACGACGGCTCGGGCCGTGAGGGTCTGCGGATCGCGGTGGACCAGCTCGCTGCTCCCGTCGCTGCTCACGAGGTACCCGTCGGCGGCACACAGGCCCCAGCCCTCCCGGTTGTAAGGCACCCGCCCGGTCAGCTCCATGGTGCGGGCGTCCCACGCCAGGGCGACCCGCTCCCGCCAGGTGAGCTGCCAGATGACCTCGTCGGCTCGGCAGATGCCTTCGGCGAACAGATCCGCGGGCAGCGGCACCCGCTGCCCGCGCTGGCCGGCGCCCAGCTGATACCGGCACAGCGCCGACCCGCCGTACCGCCCGGTAGACTCCCACACCCACCCGCCATCGGCGATCAGCCCCTGCGTGAAGCCTCGCCAGGGATGCTCGAAACGCCGGACGACCTCGGCCCGCCAGGTTCTCAGCTGCCACCGCCTTACCGGTCCTGTTCGCCGCTCGCGCGACAGCAAAGTTGTAGCACCCGCGGCCCGCGTTGCGCATAATGGCCCGGTGTTTCCTGACCACGAGCGCGAGCGGCTGAGGCAGACGTTCGACCAGGCCGCCGAGAGCTACGACCGGATCCGGCCGGCCTATCCCGAAGCCCTCTTTGCTGACCTGGTGGCCCTGGCCGGTCTCGAGCCCGGCGACCGCCTGCTCGAGGTGGGCTGCGGCACGGGCCAGGCGACTCTCCCGCTGGCCCGCCGCGGCTTCCGCATCACCTGCGTCGAACTCGGCCCCGGGCTCGCCGCGATCGCCCGCAGGAACCTGGCCGGGTTCGGCGTGGAGGTCGTCGAGGGGCGATTCGAGGAATGGCGGGCCGGCGAGCCTGTCAGCTGCGTGTTCTCGGCCACGGCCTGGGCCTGGATCGACCCCGGGATCCGGTACGCGCAGGCCTGGCGGGCGCTGCGCCCCGGCGGTCACCTCGCCCTCTGGGAACAGCGGCACGTGTTCCCCGACGGAGGCGATCCCTTCTTCCGCGAGATCCAGGACGTGTACGACGAGATCGGCGAGGGGCTGCCCGCCGGCTCGGCGTGGCCCCGGCCGGGCGAACTCCCCGACGACCGGGCGGAGATCGAGGCGAGCGGATTCTTCGAGTCGGTCGCGGTCCGCCAGTACGCCTGGGAGGTCGCCTATTCCGCCGAGGAGTACATCGAGCTCCTCAGCACGTTCTCCGGGCACCTGATCATGGCGGACTGGCAGCGGGACAGGCTGTTCGGCGAGATCCGCCGGCGTCTGGCGCAGCGCCAGGACCAGTCGGTCCGCCGGGGATGGGGCGCCGTGCTGCACGTCGCGCGGCGGCGGGACACCGCCCGGTCGTCACCGTAGCCGGCGGCCCATTTCCTTGGCGGAGTAGCCGCCGAGTTCTTCGACCGACGCCTTGAAACGGTCGGACTTGAGCAGCCACCACAGGGGCGCGAGCTGGGGTGAGGTCATCGCGCCCGGCGCGATGACCAGGTCGTACGGCTCGGTGACGAGCGGCAGGAAATCCAGCCCGAACGCCCGGGCGGCGGCCATGATCCCTAGGCCCGCGTCGGCTCGCCCGGAAGCGATCGCGGCGGCGACCGCCAGGTGCGTCGGTTCCTCCCGGGCATACCCCTCAACCAGGGACGGCGCGAGGGACAGCCGCCCGAGCATGACGTCAAGCAGCACCCGGGTCCCGGCGCCGCGCTGCCGGTTCACGTACCGGACGCCGGGACGGCAGAGGTCAGCCAGCCCTTCGATCCCCAGCGGGTTCCCCGCCGCCACCATCAGCCCCTGCGACCGTTCCGCCAGCCGCACCACGGCCACATCAGGGCCGGCGGCACCGAACACCCGGTCCACGTACGGCAGCGTGTACTCGCCGGAATCCGGGTCGAGCAGGTGCGACCCGGCGATGTGACAGAGCCCGTCACGCAGTGCTATCAGCCCGCCGAGCGACCCGACGTTCGACGACGCCAGCGTGACCATCGGGTTGTCGGCACGCAGCGCGGACGATGCGAGGTCAAGCACGAGGTCGTGTGACCCGATCGCCACGATCGTGCCCGCGATCTCGTCGGGCCCGCGCAGCAGCTCGACCGGCACGGAAGAACCGGCACGGTGCCCGTCCACCCCGGCCGGCACGACGAGCAGCCCGTCGGCGCGGACCAGCGACGTCAGGACCCCGGCCCCGCGCGGCAGCGGCGTGGCCACCAGGGAACCGCCGACCGAACCGAGCCTGACCCGGACCCAGTCGTCCATGCCGGGCGGCGATGCGAGCTCGCGGGCCAGCCGGGCCGTCACCTGCGGCCGCTGGCGCGGCGGCGCACCGGACAGCCCGGCCAGCAGCGGGACCGCGAAAATGTCGAACGTGAGCGCCGCCGATACCGGGTAGCCGGGCGCGCCGAGCACCGGCGTGCGCCCGACGACCCCCAGCACGACCGGGTGCCCGGGCCGGACGGCGACCCCGTGCACGGCCAGGGTGCCCTCGGCCGCCACCACCCGCGCCGTGTAGTCGTCCCGCCCGGCGCTGGCACCCGCGATCACGATCAGCAGGTCGCACACGGCGGCGGCCGAGCGCACGGCGGCCGCGATCCGGGCCGGGTCGTCCGGCTCGATCGGCAGCACGCGCGCCTCGCAGCCGACCTCCCGGGCCTGCTCCGCGAGCATCAGCGAGTTGGTGTCGAGTATCTCGCCCGGACCCGGCTCGGTGCCGACCGGGCGTACCTCGTCCCCCGTGGGAAGGATGAGGACCAGGGCCTTCCTCCGGACCGTCAGCCGCGTCTGCCCGGCCGCCGCCGCGGCGGCCAGGTCGATGGCCCTCAGCCGGTGGCCCTCCGGCAGCAGCAGCTCACCCGCGCTGACGTCCTCGCCGATCGACCGGACGTGCTGATAAGGGCGGACGGCGGCGCGCAGTTCGGCGCGGCCGGCGGCGTCGTGGTGGACGTGCTCGCGCATGACCACCGCGTCGCGCCCGTCGGGCATCAGGTCGCCGGTGTCCACGACGTCGTAGGCGCCGGGCGGGAGCCATGTCGGGGTGGTCTGGCTCGCGCCGAGCGTGTCGGAGGCGCGGACGGCGATGCCGTCCATGGCGGCGGCGTCGAATGGCGGGGAGGACCGGACCGCCCACACGGGCAGGGCCGTGACGAGCCCCGCCGCCTCGGCGACGGGCACGGTTACAGCGGGCAGCCGCTCGGGGCATTCGGCTGCCTCGCGGGCGGCACGCCAGGCGGCCAGGGCCTGCGCCGCCGACACGTCCTTGGTGCACGGGCTGTCAGGCATACAGGATCACGTTAGCCCGCTCGCGAGGTTAAGCCAGGCCGAGGTCGTCTACGGCCGTCGGGTCTGGGCGCCCCTCGGGGTCAAGGCCGCGCATTTTGTAGTAGGAGCCGATCATCGCCCGGAGGCGGTCCGCGGTGAGGGTGGCTACGCGCCCGGACGGGAGGCTGAGCGGCTCGTTCAGCAGCCGGTCCGGCAGCCAGTCGTCCGCCGGCTGCCAGCCCTCGCGGATGTTGTAGACCCGTTTGGCCATGACGATCCGGCGGGCTGTCTCGCGCAGGTCGTCCCCCGTCACGTCCCAGCCGGTCACCGCGGACAGCAGCCCCGCCCACTCGGTGAACGGGTCGGTGAACACTCCGCGCAGGAACCGGCACAAGATCAGCGAGTCCATCACGGCCGCCCGGTCCTCAGTCTCGATGGCGGCCGCTACGTGGGCGTCACCGCCGTGGAACCGGTCCAGGTCGCCGGACAGGTCCGCCTCGTAGGCACCGGAACGGTTATGGTCGGCTCCCCTGGCGTTCACCGCCAGGCCCAGCGCCATGGAATGCAGCGTGCGAGGCTCGTAACCCGGCATCTCGAGGCCCTTGACATGCAAGGCGAATGACGCGGAACCAGCCCCGACCGTTCGGGATGCTCGCCTTGATCCCTCGGCCAGCAGGGAACCGAGCGGCGTGCTGCGCCCGCCGATCTCGTCCAGGACGCGCAGCAGCGCGGCGGAGTCGCCGAACCGCAGCCACGGCGCGTCGATCAGGCCGCGCTCCGCGCACTCCATCGCCCACGCGATCGTGCCGCCCGCCGAAATCGTGTCGATGCCCAGCTCGTCGCAGCGAGTGCTTGCCGCGAGCACGGCGTCGGGGTCGCTCACCCCGCACATCGGCCCGAGCGCGAAGACGTTCTCGTACTCCACGCGGGCCTTCTTGCCGCCGCGCGAGCGGTAGATGTGCTCGCAGCCGATGGTGCATGACGCACAGCTGCTGCGGGCCACGCGGCGCATGCCCTGCACGTCTTCGGGCACATCTCCGGCCGCGTTTCCGGCTGGCTGCCCGGCGAGTCTGGCCGTGCCGTCGAAGGTCGCGGCCTGGAAGTTACGCGTCGGCAGAGCGCTGATGGCGTTGAACACGAGCAGGTTGGCCAGCGTGCCGAGCTCGCGGTACTTCGCCGTGGCCGGCCCGAACGATCGTTCTCGCAGGTCGCGCGCTGCCGCCAGGACCGCCTCGGGGTCAGCCGTCCTCACCTTCCCCCCGGCCCGGACCGCGATCGCCTTCAGGTTCTTCGCGCCCATGACCGCGCCCAGCCCGCCGCGACCCGCGTGCCGACCGTCGTGCGAGATGGTGGCGTACCGGATGCCGCGCTCGCCGGCCGGGCCGATCGCCGCCACCCGCCAGCCGTAGCCGAGTTCGCCGCGAAGATGCCTGTCCGCATCAGCCGCGGTCATGCCGGCGAGGTGCGCGGCGCCGATGAGGCGGATCCCGTCGCCGTCGACGAGGAGGACGGACAGTTCCGGCGCGCGGCCGTCAATCACGATGGAGTCGTAGCCGGTGAGCTTTCCCGCGATCGCGAACTGGCTCGAGGCCAGTGCGTCGGTCAGCATCCCGGTCAGCGGCGACTTCGCTACGACCGCGAACTTCGCACTCGTGGTCAGCGGCGTGCCGACCAGCGGGGAGAATACGAACGCGAGCGGAGCATGCGGCCCGAGCGGGTCAGCGCCCGGCGTTCCTAGCTGGTACAGCAGCCAAGTGCCGAGCCCGGAACCGCCGATGTAGCGGCGTAGCACGCTATCGGGCAGCGGCCGGTTCTGGCTGGTGCCACTGGATACGTCCACGACGAGCACCTGCCCGAAATAACCGCCAGCTGGCATGGCCGTGCCTCCTTCGCCTCCCGCGCCGGGTGTCTGTTGCCCTTACCCACCTGCGTCGGCGGACAAGAAGAAGATGGTGTCGCCCGCCGCGAGCGGCGTCGCCGGGTCGCGGGTGATCTGGTCGCCGTTCAGCGCCGCCGTCACGTGCCGGTCGAACTCGACGGCCACGGCTTCGGCAGCACGGCCCACCGTCGCGGCGCGGACCACGTGGGGCCCGCTAGCGTTGCGGCCTTTCGCGAGGGTCCCGAAGAGCTGGACCGTCACCTCGGGTGCCGGCCGGGCGCGTGCCGCCGCGTAGTCCGCGGGGGAATTGACGTTCAGCACCGAGTCCAGGTCCGGGTCAAGCGCGGCAAGCGCCGGATCCCGCTTCAGCGCCTCATCATCGAGCGTTTCCACGCGGCACTCGTCGAAGAGGAAAGCAGGCCGGAGCCGGTCCTCCTTGACCAGGCGCTCGACGGTTCCCGCGAGGCAGACGCGGTACGCGGCGGCCAGCGGCTGCCGGTAGCCGCGGGCCACCGGCAGGGCGATGTCCGTGCCGTCGCTGTCTTCTAGGACACGGAGCACCCGCTGGATGAAGACCGGGTGCAGGAAAGGCATGTCGGTGGAGCTGACGAACGCGATCTCGGCGCGCCCGGTCAGCGCCGCCAGCCCAGCGGCGATACCCTGCACCGGGCCTTTCCCCTCGTCCGGATCGTCGGCGACCAGGGCGCCTTCTGGCAGCTCCGGGAGGTCCTGGCCGGGGGCGCGGACGACCACGACCGGCCCGCTCGTCGCGCGAGCCACGATCCGGACCGTCCGGTCCAGCAGCGTCGATCCGTGCCATTCAAGGGCCGCCTTGGCGGTGCCCATCCGGGTTGACCGACCGCCGGCCAGCACGACTCCCGCAGAATCCGCCACATTTTCATCGTACGGCCATAGGACGCGGCCACCGGGAGCGTATGTTACGCGGCGGCGCTGGCCGCCGGGTGCGGCGTGGTGCGCTGGACCTGGCTGAGGAACTCGGCGTTGGAGGCGGTCTGGTGGGTCTTGTCGAGCAGGAGCTCGAGGGCCTGCTGGGGCTCGAGGGCGCCGAGGGCACGGCGGAGCTGGGCCGCGGCGCGATATTCGTCGGCCGTCATCAGCAGCTCCTCGCGGCGGGTGCCGGACGGCAGCGGGTCGATGGCCGGGTAGATGCGCTTCTCGGCCAGCTCGCGGCGGAGCCGCAGCTCCATGTTGCCGGTGCCCTTGAACTCTTCGAAGAGCACGTCGTCCATCCGCGAGCCGGTGTCGACCAGCGCGGTGGACAGGATGGTGAGTGAGCCGCCGCCCTCGATGTTCCGGGCGGCGCCGAGGAACTGGCGGGGCGGCAGGAGGGCGGACGCGGCAACCCCGCCTGCCAGCGTGCGGCTGCTGGCCGGGGCGGCCAGGTTGTAGGCGCGGCCCAGCCGGGTGATGGAGTCGAGCAGCACCACCACGTCGCCGCCTGCCTCGACCAGGCGCTTGGCCCGCTCGATGGCTAGTTCGGCGACCCGGATGTGGTCTTCGGGGGCCTGGTCGAAGGTGGAGAAGACGACGTCGCCGCGGATCGACCGGCGCAGGTCGGTGACCTCTTCGGGGCGCTCGCCGACCAGGACCACCATCAGCTGCACCTCGGGGTGGCTGATCGCGACGGAGGCGGCGATGGCCTGCAGGACCATGGTCTTGCCCGCTTTGGGCGGGGATACGATGAGGCCGCGCTGGCCCTTGCCGATCGGGGCCACCAGGTCGATGATGCGCGCGGTGTCGGACGGGTTCCCGTCCTCCAGCCGCAGGCGCTGGTCGGGATACAGCGGGGTCAGGTCGTCGAAGTGCGGCCGGGCCCTGGCGAGCTCGGGCGGCATCCCGTTGACGGTGCCGACGGTGACCAGGGGCCGGTATTTGGCGCGCCCGCCGGCCGCGGGCCGGGCGGTGCCGTCGATCCGGTCGCCCTTCCTGAGGCCGTACTCCTTGATCTGGCCGGCCGGCACGTAGACGTCGGCCGGGCTGGGCCGGTAGCCGGCGACGCGCACCAGGGCGTGTCCGTCGGTCTTGGGGTCCAGGTCAATCAGACCGGAGACCGGGACGCTGGCCGACGGCTCGACGGCCCGGGCCGGCGTGGCGGATTCTTGGATTGTCGTGGTCATAAAGGGGATTTCCTTCCGGGGGGAACGGCGAATCCGCGCGCGCCGAAAAGTACGGCTGGCGCGGCGCCGGCGTAGAAGCGGAGGGGCGCTACCTGGGCAGATGAGCTCTCACGGTAGAGCGGTAATCCGCTGGGAAGAGATGCTCGACGTCAGATTGACGGAGCTTCGTAAACATCACCCAATAAGCGACTGTAGCCGATAACAACGACGGACGCTAGTTCATTCCGCGACGGCGGCGCTGCGGGACAATCGTGTACTTGGGGTCGCGGGCCGTGACCAGGCCCGCCTCGAACACGCCGAACCGGGTCAGCGCCGAGGCGGCCAGCAGCGACGCGCCGGCCAGCGCGGAGACGGCCCGGTTACGCCGGCCGAGCACCGCGCCGGCCAGGCCGCCCACGGTGAGCAGCTCGGCCGCGCGGAGCAGCCGGCCCGGCCGGCCCGTCTCATAGGGTTCAGCGATGTCGCCCAGGCGGCGCAGCAGCAGCCGCTTGGCAGCCAGCTCGGCCGGAGCGCCCAGGGTGGCCAGCGTGCGGGCGGGCCGGGCCGCTTCGGGCGGCAGCGTGAGCAGGCCGAGCCCGGCCGCCGCGCAGGACGCCGACCCAGCGAACAGGTACGGCATCTCCCGGTGGCCCTCATGCCAGCCCGGCACCGCCGTGTCGCAGATGAGCGCGGCGGTATAGGTGGCGACGGCCGGGCCGAGCAGGCCCGCGCCGAGGGTGGCCGCGGTCCCGGCGGCGGGCAGGATCCCGGTCAGGTCGGACACCGCGGCGGCCCCGGCCAGCGGGCCGTAGGCGCTCAGCAGCCAGGAGCCGACGCTCATCGGCGAGGTCGGCTTGAACACGCGCAGCATGTTGGCGAACCGCTCCGGCCGGCCCAGGTCGTGGACCAGGGCTACGGCGGACAGGCTGATCGCGCCGAGCGCGGTGACCTTGGCCACCCGGGCCAGCTCACCGTAGCCGGACGCGTGGGCGCCGGCGGCCAGCACCGACGACGCGCCGGCCAGGCCGCCGAGGAACAGGTACCCGGCTATGTCCGGCACGCCCCAGGCCGGCTCCTTGATCACCGGCCGCCCGTAGTACGAGGTGAATTCCGCTTCCGGAACCATCAGCTGCTCGGCCCGTCTCCGCTTGCCTCTCGCCACCGGGCCGCCTTTAAGGCGGCCCTTCGGCTCGGGGGTCATCGGGCCCTCACTTCCGGCGCCCGAGGCCGAGCGCTAGGCCGGCGGCGGCCAGGCCGGCCGCGGCCAGGCCGACGTGCTTCCAGATGCCGGGCAGGTCGCGGGTGGTGACCACCGGATCCGGCGGCAGGCCGTACACCTCGGGCTCGTCGAGCAGCAGGAAGAACGCCCCGCCGCCGCCGATGCCGTCGTCCGGGTCGTTCAGGTACAGCTGGGCGTGGTCCTGGCCGGCCGCGCGCAGGTCCGCCACCCGCAGCGCGGCCCGCTCGCGGAGCTCGTCCAGCGGGCCGAACTGGATGGAATCGGTCGGGCAGGCCTTGGCACAGGCGGGCTCCATGCCCGCGCCCAGCCGGTCGTAGCACAGCGTGCACTTGTGCGCCTGCCCGTCCTCCTCGCGCCGGGCGATCACCCCGAACGGGCAGGCTCCCACGCAGTACCCGCAGCCGTTGCACACGTCGTCCTGGACCACGACGGTGCCGAACTCGGTGCGGAACAGCGCGCCGGTCGGGCACACGTCCAGGCAGCCCGACTCGGTGCAGTGCTTGCACACGTCGCTGGACATCAGCCAGCGGACGCCCTCGGCGGCAGCGGATGGCGGGCCGACCGGGATGGACTGCTCGATGAACGCGACGTGGCGCCAGGTGGACGCGCCCAGGCCGACGGTGTTGTCGTAGGACATGCCGGACAGGGCGAGCCCGTCCTCGGGCACCGCGTTCCACTCCTTGCAGGCCACCTCGCAGGCCTTGCACCCGATGCAGACCGAGGTGTCGGTGAAGAAGCCCATCCGCGGCGGATGCTCCGGGTAGCCGGCCCGGGCGGCCGGATCGACGCTCATCTCACTCCTCCGTGCCGGTGTGCTCGGTGATGCCCGCCCGCCGCTGGTAATCGCGGACGAGGTCGCGCACCGCGGGTCCCCGCGGCCGGCGCCCGGGCCTGATGTCGCAGGCCAGCGCCTTGACCTCCTGGATGTGCACGTTCGGGTCCAGGACCAGGTGAGCCAGGTCGTTCGCGGAGTCGCCGGTGGACAGCCCGTTGGCACCCCAGTGGTAGGGCAGCCCGATCTGGTGCAGGCGCCGGCCCTGGACCTCGATGGGGCGGATCCGCGCGGTGACCAGGACGCGGGCCTCGATCGCGGCCCGCGCCGTGATGATCGTGGCCCAGCCGCCGTTGGCCAGGCCTCGCTCGGCCGCGAGCTCAGGCGAGACCTCGCAGAAGAACTCCGGCTGCAGTTCCGACAGGTAGGGCAGCATCCGGGACATGCCGCCCGCGGTGTGGTGCTCGGTGAGCCGGTAGGTGGTGGCCACGTAGGGGAACACCGCGGAGCCCAGTTCACTGCCGGACGGCTGCAGCGGGTTCTGCGGGTGACGGATGATCTCCCGGACCGGATTGCGCTGCTGGCGGTAGAGCGGATTGGTGAAGGGAGACTCCTGCGGCTCGTAGTGCGCGGGCAGCGGGCCGTCCACCAGGCCGGCCGGGGCGAACAGCCAGGCCTTGCCGTCGGCCTGCAGGATGAACGGGTCGATGCCGGAGATCGCGGCCACGCCGGTGGCGTCGTCGGGCGGCCGGTAGGACGGGGCCCGGTCGGCGATGAAGTCCGGCACGTCGTGTCCGGTCCACTTCCCGGCGTCGGCGTCCCACCAGACCAGCGCCTTGCGCTCGCTCCACGGCTTGCCGGCGGGGTCGGCGGAGGCGCGGTTGTACAGGATCCGCCGGTTGGACGGCCAGGCCCAGCCCCACTCCGGGGCGACCCAGCTCTGCTCGGATCCGGGCTTGCGCCGCGCGGCCTGGTTGACACCGTCGGCCCGCACCCCGCAGTAGATCCAGCAGCCGCACGCCGTGGAGCCGTCGTCCTTGAGCTGTGTATATGACGACAGCGGCTTGCCGTCGGCGTCCCAGCCGTTGACCTCGGCCAGCACTGCCTCGGCGGACGGCTCGGCCAGCGGCCCCTCCACCGGGTAGTCCCAGGTCAGGCCCAGCACCGGCCGATCCATCTCATCGCTCGAGGAGGCCAGCTTGGCCCGGATCCGCCGGCCGAGGTGGTAGGCGAACCACAGGTCGCTGCGCGCGTCCCCGGCCGGCTGGACCGCCTCGTGATGCCACTGCAGCATCCGCTGGGTGTTGGTGAACGAGCCGTTCTTCTCGGTGTGCGCGGCGGCGGGCAGGAAGAACACCTCGGTGCCGATGTCCTCGGTGCGCATCTCCCCGGTCTCGATCTCCGGGCCGTTCTGCCAGAAGGTGGCGCTCTCGATCATGACCAGGTCGCGGACCACCAGCCAGTCCAGGGCGGCCAGGCCGAACCGCTGCATCCGGCCGTTGGCCGAGCCGACCGCCGGGTTCTCCCCGAACAGGAAGTAGCCCTGGCAGCGGCCCTCGATCTGCGCGACCACGGTCTCGTAGGTGCTGTGGCTGCCGGTCAGCCGGGGCAGGTAGCCGTAGCAGAAGTCGTTGTCCGCCGTGGCCTCCTCCCCCCACCAGGCCTTGAGCAGGCTGACCGTGTAGGCGCACATCTCCGCCCAGAAGCCCTTGTCCGTGCTCTCGGCGGCCACGTAGGCGGCCAAGTTCTCGTTTCCGTGCACGTGCGGCGTGGGCAGGTAGCCGGGCAGCAGGTCGAACAGGGTGGGGATGTCGGTGGAACCCTGGATCGAGGCGTGCCCGCGCAGTGCGAGGATGCCGCCGCCGGGCCGGCCGATGTTCCCGAGGAGAAGCTGCAAGATGGCGGCGGTCCGGATGTACTGCGCGCCCACGGTGTGCTGGGTCCAGCCGACGCTGTAGACGAACGCCGTGGTCCGGTCGGGACCGGAGTTCTCGGTGATCAGCTCGCAGACCCGGCCGAACGCCTCCGGCGGTACCCCGCAGACCTGCTCGACCAGGTCCGGGGTGTAGCGCGCGAAATGCCGCTTGAGCACCTGGAACACGCACCGGGGGTGCTGCAGCGTCTCGTCCCGGTCCGGATTCATATGGGCCGCGGCGCCGCCCGAGCCATGCGCCTCGCCGCGTCCGGCCTGACGCACCTCGCGCTGAGCCGGGCCGTGGTTCCCGTCGGGCCGGTCGCGGTCCCCGGCCGCCGCCGACACCTCGGCGCCCTGATAGCGCCAGGCCTCGAAGTCGTAGGCGCGGTGCTCGCGGTCCAGGCCGGAGAACACCCCGTCCAGGTCCTCGGTGTCGGCGAAGTTCTCGGTGAGCAGGGTCGCCGCGTTGGTGTAGTTGAGTACGTACTCGCGGAAGTACTTCTCCTGGGTCAGGACGTAGTTGATGATCCCGCCGAGGAACACGATGTCGGCTCCGGCCCGGATCGGCACGTGCAGGTCGGCTACGGCGCTGGTGCGGGTGAACCGCGGGTCGACGTGGATCACGGTCGCGCCGCGCGCCTTGGCCTCCATCACCCACTGGAACCCCACCGGATGGCACTCGGCCATGTTGGAGCCCTCGATGAGGATGCAGTCGGCGTTGGCCAGGTCCTGCTGGAACGTGGTCGCGCCGCCGCGGCCGAAGCTAGTCCCCAGACCGGGGACGGTGGAAGAGTGTCATATCCGGGCCTGGTTCTCGATCTGGATCGCGCCCAGCGCGGTGAACAGCTTCTTGATCAGGTAGTTCTCTTCGTTGTCCAGCGTCGCCCCGCCCAGGCTGGCGAAACCGAGGGTGCGGCGGGTGCGGGCGCCATCGACCTCCCACTGCCAGCCGTGCCGGCGGGCGGCCAGGACCCGGTCGGCGATCATGTCCATCGCCGTGTCCAGGTCGAGGTCTTCCCATTCTTTTCCGAACGGACGGCGGTACTTGATCTTGTACTGGCGCGAGCCTCCCGTGGTGAGCTGCAGGCTGGCGGAACCCTTCGGGCACAGGCGACCGCGGCTGACCGGCGAATCCGGGTCACCCTCGATCTGGATGACCTGGCCGCCGGAGACGTAGACGTTCTGGCCGCAGCCGACCGCGCAGTAGGGGCAGACCGACTTGACCACCTGGTCGGCCGTGCTGGTGCGGGCCACGCGGGGGCGGCCGCTCTTGGCCGCAGCGCCGAGGCCGCGGCGGTCGGTGCCGGTCAGCTGCCGGTAGACCGGCCAGTTCCCGGGTTTCATGGATCCGCATCACCTCCGCCCGCGCCGTCTACCCAGCCTCACCAGATTCACCCGTCTTGCCGAGTACCTCCTACGCTACGATCGCTGCGACGGCGAGGAAATTGGGGGCCGGCCGGTGACGGGATCCGCCCAGGGGATCGACGTTTCGAACTACGCCGGGCAGTTCGACTGGGCGGGCACGTCGGGCCTGTCGTTCGGCATCTGCCGGGCCAGCCAGGGCCTGGGCGCGGCCGGCACCAACTCGCCCGACCCGTTCCTGACCTGGAACTGGCCGCGGATCAAGGGCAAGGGGCTGGCCCGCGGCGCCTACCACTTCCTCGACCCGTACCTGGACGGCGCCGCCCAGGCCCGCTACTTCGTCGAGACGGTCAGCGCGGTGGGCCTGGACAGCACCGACATGCTGTGGCTGGACAACGAGACCGCCGGGTCCTCCCCGGCGGCCGTGGCGGCCTGCGCGCGCGCCTTCATGGCCGAACTGGCCTTGCTGCGGCCAGACAACCCGCGCGGCGTGTACTCGTTCTATAGCTTCATCACATCCGGCAACTGCGCGGGACTCGGCAATTACCCGCTGTGGCTCGCCATCTACCAGAGCAGCACGCCGGGCACACCCGCGCCGTGGAGCGCGTGGACGTTCTGGCAGTCCGGCGGGACCAGCAACCACGACAACGACGTGTTCGACGGCTCCGCCGCGGAGCTGAGCGCGTGGATCAGCTCCTTCCAGCCGAAGCCAACCAAGGCGGTAACCGAAGTGCAGTCAGGTCAGCTCAACAACGGCGCGAACGCCGTCACGGTCATCACCGTTCCGCTGGGCAGCGCGAGCGCTATCGCGTTCGGCTGCGACAACGGCCTGCAGGACCTGGCTCCGGCCGTGCTGCGGGTGGGGATCTACGACACCGAATGGCATCTCACCCAGCCGGTCACGGTGGACTCGGCCAAGGGGCAGACCGTGGTCAAGTTCACCGACCCGGCCAAGACCGGGGTCATCTCGGTGCGGC
Organism: Streptosporangiaceae bacterium; assembly: GCA_035505275.1. Classification (GTDB taxonomy): domain Bacteria; phylum Actinomycetota; class Actinomycetes; order Streptosporangiales; family Streptosporangiaceae; genus Palsa-504. Next base: position 83,768 of record DATJQX010000061.1, read on the forward strand.
GTCAGGACGCCGGGGAGGTCACGGTGGGCTGGGAAGTCTCCTAGCCCGGCCGCTCGCGCCATGTTCCGTTAGGTCCGATTGAAAACCAAGAGGAATTCGAGCAGGCCGTGGTCCTGGGTGGTGACGAAGCCGGCGAAGCTCGGATTCTGGATGTTGTAGTCGGAGAACAGCACCGGGATGTCGCCGCTGACCTCGATCTGGCTGCCCTTGCGTTCGGCGGTCAGGGTGAACGTGACCGCCCGGGTGGTGCCGTGCAGGGTCAGGCGGCCGTGCGCGGTGTAGTCCTTGATCGCTCCGCCGGCCGGCAGCGGCGCCAGGTCGATCGGGCTGGTCAGCGCGAAGGACCCGGTCGGGTACTGGGCCACGTTCATGATCCGGCCGTCGAACTGCGCGTCGCGCTGGCTCTTGTCGCTGTGCACGGTGGCCATCGGGACGCTGAACGAGGCGGTGCTCACGGTCGTGCCCGCGATGACCAGGTGCCCGGTGACCGAGGTGGTGCGGCCGACCGCGGTGGCGTTCTGCCCGAGCAGCACCTCGTTGACGCGGTAGCCGACGATCGAGCCCGATCCGACGGTCCAGGTGCCGGCCACCGGGCCGGCGGCCGCGGTGTTCGCCGTGGCGGTGCTGGTCGCGGCGGTGCTGGCCGTGGCGGTGCTGCTCGGCTGGTTCTTCAGGGAGAGCGCGGCGGGCGTGCTGCCGTTGAAGAAGTGGATGTATATGAACGGCCCGGCGACCGCCAGGACGATGAGCACGGCCAGGGCGGCCAGGAGCCAGCGCAGCCAGTGGCGCGGTTTCGTGAACGGCATGGCGGAGATTATCCCGGGTGGATGCTCTCAATCGGCTCTCAGCAGCCTGCGCGTTAGCCGTGAGTCCAGACTAGACTGGCGGGCGAGATGATCCTGATCGTGGCGGGCGTGTCGGGCAGCGGCAAGACGACGGTCGGCGCGCTGCTGGCCGGGCGCCTGGGCTGGCACTTCGCCGACGCGGACGCGTTCCACACGGCCGCGAACATCGCCAAGATGCGCGCCGGGATCCCGCTGACCGACGAGGACCGCTGGCCGTGGCTGCGGACCATCGGGGCCTGGATGGACGAGCGCATCGCGGCCGGCGAGTCGGCCGTGATGACGTGCTCGGCGCTCAAGCGTGCCTACCGCGACCTGCTCCTCGACGGGCGGCCCGAGGTACGGATGGTCTTCCTGAGCGTCTCCCGCGAGGAGTTGGCGCGGCGGCTGACCGCCCGGCACGGTCACTTCTTCCCCGAGCAGCTGCTCGGCAGCCAGTTCGACGCGCTCGAGCCACCGTCCGCCGACGAGCCCCGTGTCACCGTGGTGGCCTGCGAGCATGACCCCGCGGACACGGTGGCGGCTATCATCGCGATAGTCCGGGACGCCGGTAGAGGGCAGAGCGATGAAGCTGACGCTTGACCTGCATGACATTTACAACCGCGGGCAGGACATCGACCGCGCGCTGCAGGCGATTATCGACGAGGCGGTGGCGAAGAAGGCTCCGCTGGTCGAGATCATCCCGGGCAAAGGGTCGGGACAGCTCAAGAAGCACGTGCTGCGGTTCCTGGAGCGCAAAGACATCAAGGCCAAGTACCACCGGATCGAGAAGGACTCGAAGAACTTCGGTCGGCTGTTCGTGCATTTCCGCTGGTAGACCCCGGCTGGAAATGGGCCGTTCCGGCTACCCTGACGCTCACGTCGGGCAGCTGAGGATAGATAGCAGCAGCTAGGGAGCATTCAGGGCACACTTTCAGTCAGTACAGCGAATCTGCGTTCTCCCTGCCGACCGAGACTAAGGACGCGCAATGCGATTCCCACCCGTGGCGCGCCGGGTCATCCTGGCTCCGGCGCTGGCCCTGGCGCTCGCACTCGCGGTTGCCGCTTGCAGCAGCTCCAGCTCATCGTCCAGCTCGTCCGCTTCCGCCGCGCCCCCGTCGGCCGCCTCGACGCCGGCCGGCTCGGCCTCGGCGGTGCCGGCGTCGTCCTCGTCCGGCTCCGCCACCGCGCAGATCACCGCGAACTGGGAGAAGTTCTTCAGCGCCAGCACGCCGCTCTCCGAGCGGGTGGACCTGCTGCAGAACGGAAGCCAGTTCTCCTCGGCCATCAGCGCCTTCAGCAAGCTGCCGCTGGCGGGCGGGATCGGAGCCAAGGTCACCGGCGTGACGGTGAACTCGGCCACGTCGGCCACGGTGACCTACGCCATCGTGTCCGGCAGCACGACCCTGCTGGGCGGTCAGACCGGCACGGCGGTCTACCAGGACGGGACCTGGAAGGTCGGCGACGCCAGCCTGTGCGGCCTGTTCAAGCTGGTGCCCGGCGGCACGCTGCCGGCCGCGTGCAGCTCGGCTAGCTGAGGCACGGCGGTTCGGTTGGCCCCCCAGGCGGAGGCCGTATCGGGCGGCCAGGCAAACGTGGCTCGCGGCGGCCAGTCGCTGGCCCTCGCGACCCTGTGCACGCTGCTGTTCCTGACCTTCCTGGATAACACCGTGGTCAGCGTCGCGCTCGGCGACGTGCAGGTGAGCCTGAAGGCGAACGTGGCCGACCTGCAGTGGGTGGTCGGCGCGTACGCCCTGACCTTCGCCAGCCTCATGCTGGCCTGCGGGATGATCGGCGACGAACTCGGCCGCAAGAAGGTCATGCTGAGCGGGGTAGGGGTGTTCTGCGCCGGCTCGGTGCTGTCCGCCCTTGCCCCGAACCCCGCGGTTCTCATCGCCGGGCGCGCGGTCATGGGCATGGGGGCGGCGGCCAGCGAGCCGGGCACGCTGTCGATGCTCCGCCACCTGTACCCGGACGCCCGGGCCCGCAGCCGGGCCATCGGCATCTGGGCCGGCACGTCCGGCTTCGCGCTGGCCATGGGGCCGGTCATCGGCGGCGTGCTGACCGGGCTGTGGAGCTGGCGGGCCATCTTCTGGTTCAACCTGGTCTTCGGGCTGGCCGTCCTGCTCGTCGCGGCGCTGATCCTGCCGGAGAGC
>DATJQX010000062.1:0-4789 GCA_035505275.1 Streptosporangiaceae bacterium
CTGCTCGGTCCCGGCCACCTTGAAGTCCATGTCGCCGAACGCGTCCTCGGCGCCGAGGATGTCGGTCAGCGTCACGTACTGCCCGCCCTCGTGGATCAGGCCCATCGCGATGCCGGACACCATGTCCTTCAGCGGCACGCCGGCGTCGAGCAGCGCCATGGTGGAGGCGCAGACCGAGCCCATGGAAGTGGAGCCGTTCGAGCCGATCGCCTCGGAGACCTGGCGGATCGCGTACGGGAACTCCTCGCGTGAGGGCAGCACCGGGATCAGGGCGCGCTCGGCCAGCGCGCCGTGCCCGATCTCGCGGCGCTTCGGCGAGCCGACCCGGCCCGTCTCCCCGGTGGAGTACGGCGGCATGTTGTAGTTGTGCATGTACCGCTTGGTCCGCTCCGGGTTGAGCGTGTCGATCATCTGCTCCATCCGGAGCATGTTCAGCGTGGTCACGCCCAGGATCTGGGTCTCGCCCCGCTCGAATAGCGCGGACCCGTGCACCCGGGGCAGCACGTGCGTCATGGCGGACAGCGACCGGATGTCGGTCAGGCCGCGGCCGTCGATGCGCAGCCCGTCCCTGATGATCCGCTCGCGGACGAGCTTCTTGGTCAGCGACCGGAACGCGGCGCTGATCTCTTTCTCGCGCCCCTCCCACGACTCGCCGAGCCGCTCGGTGGCCAGCGCCCGCACCCGCTCCGTCTCCGCTTCGCGGTCGTGCTTGCCGGCGATGGTCAGCGCCTTGGCCAGCTCGTCGGAGATTTCGCGGGCCACGGCCTCGTAGACGTCCTCGGTGTAGTCGGCAAACACCGGGTACTGGGCGTGCGAGTAGTCGCGGAACACCGGGGACTCGGTACTTGCGTTGGCCGCGGCCTGCTGGTCGGCGAGGTGCTGCTGCGCCTCGCAGAGGATCTTGATGAACGGCTTGGCGGCATCCAGGCCCTCGGCCACGGTGTCCTCGGTCGGTGCCACCGCGCCGCTGGCCTCGTCGGCGAGGAGCTTGAGCGTCTCCGGGGTCGACTCGGCCTCGACCATCATGATGGCCACGTCGCCGTCCTCAAGCACCCGGCCCGCGACCACCATGTCGAAGGTCGCGTGCGCGAGTTGCTCGTGCGTCGGGAAGGCCACCCACTGGTCCTTGATGAGCGCGACCCGGACCCCGCCGATGGGGCCGGAGAACGGCAGCCCGGCGAGCTGGGTGGACATGGACGCGGCGTTGATCGCCACCACGTCGTACAGGTGCTGCGGATCCAGGGCCAGGATCGTGGCCACGATCTGGATCTCGTTGCGCAGCCCCTTGACGAACGACGGGCGCAGCGGCCGGTCGATGAGCCGGCAGGTGAGGATCGCGTCCTCGGAGGGACGGCCCTCACGGCGGAAGAACGAGCCGGGGATCCGGCCCACCGCGTACATCCGCTCCTCCACGTCCACGGTGAGCGGGAAGAAGTCCAGGCCTTCCTTCGGCGTCCTGGACGCCGTGGTCGCGGAGAGGACCACGGTTTCGCCGTCGAGAGTCACCAGGGCCGAACCGGCCGCCTGGCGTGCCAGCCTGCCCGTCTCGAACCTGATCGTATGCATGCCAAATTCGCCGTTGTCGATGACGGCTTCGGCACTTCGGGCACCCTCCACGGGTGAGACCTCCTTGCGGTAGATCCCGCACCCACCCGCCGCCGTGCCGCTTGTGGCCTGGCCCGCCCATTGGGGGGAGCCGGCCGGTCTTCGATCGAAGCCCTCGGGCTCTGCGAAAGAGCGGCCCGGGGACCACTACCGAGGACCGGCCCGGCGCTCGGGGCCGGGGGCTACGGGATGTCAGTGTTGTCGTTATGCAGTTGTCCTAGCCGGCGAGCCCGATCTAACGGCGGATGCCGAGACGTTCCCGGATCGCGCGGTAGCGGGCGATGTCCTTCTTGGCCAGGTACTTCAGCAGCCTGCGGCGGCGGCCGACCAGCAGCAGCAGCCCGCGGCGGCTGTGGTGGTCGTGCTTGTGCACCTTCAGGTGCTCGGTCAGGTGGTTGATCCGCCTGGTCAGCAGTGCGACCTGGACTTCCGGCGAACCGGTGTCACCCTCACTGGTCGCATACTCCGCCAGGATTTCCTTCTTGGCGGCGGTGTCGAGCGGCACGTTGCTCCTTAGAATTGGCACGGAACGGGCTCAGATGGCTGATCCCCCGTTTCGGGGTCAAGGCGGCCGCATGAGGGTGCAGCGCGCCCCAATCCGTCCTGGCTAGTCGCCGGACAGCGTTTCACACTACCACGTGCCGCAACGCAGTCGCGCCGCGTCCTGCGGGCCCCTCGGGAGCGGACCGCGCGCGGTTACTTAGACTATGCCAGTGCCCGGTTTGACCAGACCCGCATGGCAGCCGGAATGGTCGGTACCCGCTGGCCTGCGGGCGCTGCGCGCGGTGATCGTGATACCTGCCCTGTTCGCGCTGACCTTCGAGGGCTTCGGCAACCTGCAGATGGCCCTGTTCGCGGCGTTCGGCGGATTCGCGCACCTGGTCATGGCCTCGTTCGGGGGCAGCAAGCGTGAGCGGCTCGTGGCCCACTTCGCGCTGGCCGTGATCGGCAGCGCCGGGCTGATCATCGGCACGGCGGTGAACCAGATCGACTGGCTCGCGGTGCTGGTCACGATCCCGGTGACGTTCGGGATCTTCTTCGCCGGCGTCGCCGGGCCGAACGCCGCCTCCGGTGTCACGGCCGCGCTGCTCCTGTTCGTGCTCCCGGTGGCCACGCCTGGGACCGTGGGCATGATCCCGGACCGGCTGGCGGGCTGGTGGCTGGCCTCGGCCGTGTCCACCGCCGTCGTCCTCGCGCTGTCGCCGCCGTCGGCAGGAGACCGGCTGCGCTCGGCGGCGGCGGCCCTGGCCCGCGCGCTGGCCGCGCACCTGGAGGCGTCGGTCCGCGGCACCGCCACCGCCGCGGACCTGGACGCTTGCCTCGCCGCCAAGCACGAGCTGATGAGCGCGTTCGCCGACACGCCGTACCGGCCGACCGGCCTGGCCACCGCCGACCAGGGCCTGGCCAGCGTCGTCCAGCTGCTCGAATGGTGCACGGCGCTGATCGCCGACGCCACGGACGGGCACCCGAACCTGGACCGGGCCGCCCAGCCCGACCGGGACCTGCTGGCCCTGGCCGCCTCGGTGCTCCGGCAGGCGGCCGGCCTGCTGGCCGGGAGCACAGACGCGCTGCCCGACCCGACCGCGATGGACCGGCAGCGGGAGGCCAGCGCGGCCTACCACCGGCTCGCGGCCCCGGAACGCGATTACGACTCCGTCCAGGTCATCGCCAGGCACGCCTTCCACGCGCAGGCCATCTCCGTCGCCGTCCGGGCCGTCGTGGCCGACACGCTGATCGCCACCAGGCGCGCCGACCCCGAGACGGTCGCCGCCCGGCGGCGCGGCTGGTACGGGGCGCAGCCGGAGGGGACCATGGAGGAGCGGCGCGTGGCGGCGCTTTCCGGCGCGATCGGCGTGATGGCCAGGCACGCCAGCTTCCGTTCGGTCTGGTTCCTTAACGCGGTGCGCGGGTCGCTGGCGCTCGCGGCCGCGGTCCTGGTGGCCGACGTGTCCGGGGTCCAGCACGGATTCTGGGTGGTGCTCGGCACCTTGTCGGTGCTGCGCACCAACGCGGCGTCCACGGAGTCGACCGCGCTGCGGGCCCTGGGCGGCACGGTGGTCGGCTTCGCCGTCGGCGCCCTGCTTTTGCTCGGCATCGGCACCAGCACGCCGGCGCTGTGGGCGGCCCTGCCGATCGCGGTCGCCGTGGCCGCCTACGCGCCGGGAGCGCTGCCGTTCGCGTTCGGGCAGGCGGCGTTCACCGTCGTGGTCGTCGTCCTGTTCAACCTGCTCGATCCCGTGGGGTGGAAGGTCGGCCTGCTCCGTATCCAGGACGTGGCGCTGGGCTGCGCGGTGAGCCTGGTGGTGGGCGTGCTGTTCTGGCCGCGGGGCGCCGCCCCGGTGGTCGGCGACGACCTGGCCGACGCGTTCCGGCGCGACTCGGCGTACCTGGCCCAGGCGGTGGGCTGGGCCCTCGGCACGCGGCACGACCCGCCGGACGCGGGGGCCGCGGCCGTCACCGCCTCGATCCGGCTCGACGAGGCGCTCCGCGGCTTCCTGGCCGAGCAGGGCGCCAAGCGCCTGTCCAAGCAGGAGCTGTGGACGCTGGTGATGGCCACCATGCGCCTGCGGCTCACCGCCTACTCACTGGCCGGGATGCAGGCCCCCCACCACGGCGGGCACCGGCCTGACGGTGACATGGCGTACGCTCGCAGGTCGCTGACCAGGGCCACCACGGACCTGGTGGGGTTCTACGAGCGCATCGCGGTGCTGGTCGGGCGGCCCTACCCGGGCCAGGTGCTGCTGCCGGTCGCGGTCCCGGCCTTCACCGGCCTGGGCGGCAGTCGCGGTGACACGCGATCCGGCGAGGCCAACGGGGACACCAGGACCGCCAGGACGGACGACGACATCGGGGTCACCGTGCTGGGCCGACCCAGGGAGACCGTGGTCGCCGGCGAGCGTCTCGAGGACGGCCCGGACCTGGTCCGCGTCATCACCGCCACCCCGCAGCATCCGCACCTGCTGTGGGTGCACGAGCACCTGCAGCACCTCAGCTCGCACGCGGCGGTGATCACCGACCCGGCCGCCCACGTCGCCGAGCAGCGCCGCCTGCCCTGGTGGCGGTAACGCACAAGGAGCATTAAGCGGCCAGGGCGGTGTTGCGGGTCGGAGGCAGGGCCAGGGCAGCAAGTGTCCCGGCCGCGGCGATCGCCACCAGGACGACACCGACCAGGTGGAGGGCGGGG
>DATJQX010000063.1:0-36754 GCA_035505275.1 Streptosporangiaceae bacterium
GCGATCGTGATGAGTTGCTGGTGCGGTTGCGGTCGGCGTCGTTGGTGCTGGGTGAGGTGGCGGGTGAGCTGCGGATGGCGGCGCGGAACGCGGCCGCGGTGACCAGTGAGCAGTCGGCGGCGGTGGCGGAGACGTCGGCGACGATCCAGCAGCTGGCCGCGACGGCCGGGTCGATCGCGGACACGGTGCGCGCGGTGTCGCAGGCGGCCGAGCGGGCCGGCGACACGATGGCCGACATGCAGGAGAAGGTGGAGGCGATCTCGGACCGGGCGCTGTCGCTGGGGGAGCGGACGCAGAAGATCGGCGAGATCCTCGAGCTGATCAACGAGATCTCCGGGCAGACGAACCTGCTCGCGCTGAACGCCGCGATCGAGGCGGCCCGGGCCGGGGAGTCCGGCAAGGGGTTCGCCGTGGTGGCGGCCGAGGTGCGCAAGCTGGCCGAGCGGTCGATGCGGTCGACGGAGTCGATCAGCGCGATCATCGCGGGGGTCCAGGATGAGACGAACGCGACGATCATGGCGACCGAGCAGGGCATCCGGCAGGCGCGTGAGGTCGGCGAGCTGATGTCCTCGACGACGTCGATGCTGGAGGAGTCGATCCTGGCGACCCAGCAGCAGAAGTCCGCGGCGGACCAGGTGGACGCCGCGGCGCAGCAGATCCGGGAGGCCGCGGACCAGCTCGCGACCGAGCAGGCGCAATGGGCGGCCACCTCCGAACGGCTCGAAGCGCTCGTCGACGAGATCGAGACGGCCCTGCGCGAAGGCTCAGGAGAACTCGCACATGATCGCTGACCCGCCGGTCGCCGGGCGGCCTGGTGAATGAACCCGACGCCGAGCTGGTCGAGGCGTTCCACGAAGAGGTGGCGCACCGGCTCGATGAGATGGAAGCGGCACTACTGGCGATCGAATCGGGCCGCCTGGACACCGGGATGATCGACCTGCTGTTCCGCAACGTGCACACCATAAAGGGGACGGCCGGCATGTTCGGCCTCCACGACGTCACCGCGGTCGCGCACGCGGTGGAGGACATCCTGGCCGTCCTGCGCGCCCGCGGGACGTTCCCCCCCGAACTGGTCGACCCGCTGCTGCACGCCACCGCCGTGATCCGCGCGCGGGTCAGCGGGGACGGCGTGCCCACCGACGTCCTGATCGGGGAACTCACCGCGGGCCTGACGAGGCTGGAGCAGGCCGGGCCGGCCGAGGCCGAAGAGGCGATCCCGGCCGTGGCCGCGCCGAGGCTCCCGGCCGACGCCGCCGGGGAACCCACCCGGACCGAGGCCGGCCCGATCCCCGTCCCAGAACAGCGGTCGGTACGCGTCGCGCCGGCGAAGATCGATCACCTGCTCGACGTCATCGGCGAGGCCATCCAGGACGGCCGCAGGCTGGCGCACGCGCTGGGACCCGAGGCGGGCCTGCCAGAAGGCATCATCGACGTGCTCGGCGCCAGCGCGCGCACGCTCGGCGAACTCAAGGACACCGCGATCAGGATGCGGACTCTCCCGGTGGCGGTCATCGCCGGGCCGCTGCCCCGCGCGGTGCGCGACATGGCGCGGGCGGCCGGCAAGGACGTCGAGTTCACCGTGTCGGGTGCGGACACCGAACTCGACCGGGTCATCCTGGAGAGCCTCGCCGAACCGCTCACGCACCTGCTGCGCAACGCCGTGGCCCACGGCATGGAGCAGCCGGCCGATCGCGAGCGGGCGGGCAAGCCTCCTCGCGGCCACATCGAGCTGCGCGCGACACCGCGCGGGGGCCTGGTCGAGATCGTCATCGCGGACGACGGCCGGGGAGTCTCGCCGGAAGTAGCGGAGCGGGCGCGTAAGGAGGGGTCGCTCACGGACGTGCTCGCGCACGCGGGCTATTCGACCGCGGAAGAAGTAACCGAGCTGGCCGGGCGCGGCGTCGGCCTCGACGCGGTCAAGAGCTACGCGCAATCCCTCGGCGGCGCCTTCGAGATCCGCAGCCAGCCCGGTCAGGGCATGGAGGTCATCCTGCTCCTCCCGCTCGCGCTGGCTCTGCTGGACGTGCTGCTGTTCGAACGCGGAGGAGCCGTGTTCGGGGTGCCGCTGGCGGCGGTGGAAGAAGTGGTCGGGGTATACCAGGCCGCCACGATTCAAGGCCGGCTGTCGCTGGACGTGCGGGGGCGGCCGCTGCCGGCCACCGATGTCGCGGTGCTGCTCGGCGCGTCGGCGCCGCCCCTGGGCAACCGGCCGCACGCGCTCGTCATCGCCGTACCCGGCCGCCGGGTCGGGGTGGTCTGCGACGCGCTCCTCGGCGAGGAGGAGGTGGTGGTCAAGCCGCTCGGACCCCTGCTGGCGGGCGCGGGGGGGTACCTGGGCGCGGCCATTCTCGGGGACGGGCGGGTCGCGTTGCTGGCCGAGCCGGGCGCGCTAACCCGCGGCAGGCCCGACGGCGTGGTGCGGCCCGCCGCGGACCCGCCGCCGGAAGCCCCGAGGATCCTGGTGGTCGAGGATTCCTTCACGGTCAGGGAACTTCAGCGCAGCATCCTGGAGACGGCCGGTTATCAGGTCGTGACGGCACGGGACGGCACCGAGGCGCTGCGGGCCGTGGGCCGTGATCCCACGATCGCGCTGGTGATCACGGACCTGGAAATGCCCGGGCTCGACGGGCTCGAGCTGACCCGGGCGATCCGCGCGGACCCGGTCCGCTCGTCGCTGCCCGTCGTCATCATCACCTCGCACGGATCGGAGGAGGACCAGCGCAAGGGGATCGCGGCCGGAGCCGACGCGTACATGGCGAAGCGGAACTTCGACCAGCAGGCGCTGCTCGCCACCGTCGAACGCCTCGTCGGCCGGTGATGGCGGATGCCGCGCATGCTGATCTGCGACCGCTCGCACATCTACGCGGCCAGGCTCCAGCGCGTGCTCGAGCACGACGGTGACATTACCGTCGCGGCCGTCTGCGCCACCGCGGAGGAGGCGATCGCCGCGCTGCCGCGCGTCAAGCCGGACGTGGTGACGATGGACGTCGAACTGCCCGGCATGGACGGGCTCGCCGCGATCGAGGAGATCATGAGCCGGCGACCGCTGCCGATCCTCGTCATCTCCGCCGATGCGGGCAACGCGAGCCGGAAGGCGGCCGCCGCGCTGGCCGCGGGGGCGCTCGAGGCGATCAGCAAGGACGATCTCGACCTGGACGATCCGGCCGGGGCCGCCGCGGCCGCGTTCCGGAATCGGGCCCGGCTGCTCAGCCATGTGCAGGTCATCCGCCATCCGCGGGCCGGGCTCAGGAAGACGCCGGTCCCCCACCGCCCGGGGCGCCGCGCCTGCGTGATCGGGATATGCGGGTCCACCGGCGCGCCGTACGTACTGGCCCGGCTGCTCGGGGACCTGCCCGCCGACTACCCGATTCCGGTCCTGGTGGTGCAGCATATCTCCGCGGGCTTTACCGAGGGGCTCGTCCACTGGCTTGACCAGTCCGTGGCCCTTCCGGTCCGGATGGCCGCGGATGGGGCGCCGGCGAGCCCGGGCGCCTGGATCGCTCCCGACGGCGCGCACCTGAAGCTGGCTGCCACCGGCCGGCTGCTCCTGGACCGGCGGACCGTCGCGGGGCACCACCGTCCCTCTGGCGACGTTCTCCTCACGAGCGTCGCCGAGGTGGCGGCGGACAAGGCCGTGGCCGTCGTGCTCAGCGGGATGGGCAGTGACGGCGCCCGCGGCGTGGCGGCCGTCCGGCGCGCCGGCGGGCTGGCGATCGCGCAAGACGAGGAGTCGTCCGCGATCTTCGGGATGCCGCAGGCGGCCATCGACTGCGGCGCCGACCTGGTGCTTCCTCCCGGTGAGATCGCCGCCTGCCTGACCGGCCTGCGGTGCGAGCCGATGGCACGGGCCTAGAGATGTCGATCGCCGCCGTCGCGGAACTCGTCCGCAGGGAAACCGGGATCGCGCACACGGTCGCCAACGAGACCGTGGTGCGTGCCGCACTGCGCCGCGCCGCGCCGGATCTCGAGCCGGGCGACTTCCTGCGCGCCGCGTCGGACCCGGTGCGCGGGCGCGGCCTCGTGGAACGGCTCATCGACGAGGTCACGGTGCAGGAGACCACCTTCGTGCGCGACCGTGATCAGCTCGACAGCATCCCGTGGCACGGCCTGCTGCGCAACGCCCGCGCGGCAGGCTCGGCGGTCATCCGGGTGTGGAGCGCCGGCTGCGCGACCGGCGAAGAGCCCTACACGCTGGCCTTGCTGGCCGCCGAGGCCTTCGCCCCCGCGCCTGCTCCGGTGGACGTGCTGGGCACCGACATCTCAGGCGGCGCCATCGCCGCCGCCACCGAGGGCCAGTACCGGGAGCGCGCCATCCGCGCTCTCGACGCCACGCTGCGCGGTCGATACCTGGAACATCGCGGTGACGGCACCTACCTGGTGAGCCAGCGCCTGCGCAAGCTCGTCCGCTTCCGCCGGCATAACCTCGTCCGCGACCCGGTACCTCCGCCCGGCGAGGCCGGCTTCGACGTCATCACCTGCCGGAACGTACTGATCTACTTCGACACGCCGGTCGCGGAGGCCGTGCTCCGGCGGCTGGACTCCTCGCTGCGGCCGGACGGCAAGCTGCTGCTCGGCGTGGCGGACGCACTGCGGCGCACCTTCCAGGTCGCGCCCGGAGGGAACCTGCCGGTCCGGCCGCGGGCCGCCGAGCCCGCCGCCCGCAGCCCGGTCCCCCGCCCGCGAACCCCGCCGCCTGAATTCCGGGGCGGGCAACTGGCGGCGGCGCTGGCCGCGGCGGGCAAGGGCTACCGGGACGCCGCGCTCGCGGAGGTGCAGTCGCTGCTGGCGCGGAACCCGCTCGACGCCGACGCGCACTTCGTGTACGGGCTCGTCGTCCTGGAGGCCGGAGAGCCGGCCCGCGCGGTCGCCGCCTTCCGCCGGGCCCTCTACACCGACCCCACGTTCGCCCTCGCGGCGTTCACGCTCGGCTGCGCGCACGATGCGCTCGGCGATAAGGCGGCGGCCCGGCGCGCCTACGAGCAGGCGCTGCGGACGCTCGATCCAGCCGACACCAGGCACGAGGTGCTGCTCCAGCAGGTCGACATCGAGGATATCGCCGCCGCGTGCCAGACCCGACTCAACGGGCACCGGGGGTCATAGGTCCGAGCTGCCGAGCGTCTCGATCTGGCCTAGCGCCATCCCGTAAGCCTGCGAGATCAGCTTGATGACGTTGCCGTGCGCGCCGAGCGGCGCGGCGCACTTGGCGCCCACGGCGGCCGCGGCCCCCTCGACGGCCGCGGGGTCGGCCTCAGGCCCGATCACGCACGGGGCGAGGGCGATCCGGTTGACGCCCATCTCCTCCAGCCGCGCCGCGGCCTCCTCGATGGTGGGCCTGGCGTCAAGCGACGCGGCCAGGACCGGCAGGGCCAGCCGGGCCGCGAGCAGCACGGCGGTGACGCTTGCGGTGCTGACGGCCTCCTCGCCGCCGACCGTCACCAGGACGATGCCGTCGGCGGAGGTGGTGATGCTGAACATGCGCACCCGGTCGGCGCGGGCCAGGCCGGCGTCCGCGAGCCGGTGGTGCAGCGCCTCGGCCAGCAGCGCGTTGGTGTTGAACACCTCGGCGATCCTGGCGTTGGCCCCGGTGGCCGCGATCGCCTCCCGGACGGCGCGGAACGCGGCCGCGTGCGGGGTCACCAGCTGCGGTACCACGACGGCAGACGGCGCCCCCGCCGGGCGCCTGGCCGCGGCGTCGGCGAGGACCGCACGGATCCCGGCGGGATCACCGCGCCCGCCGTGGTCGATCCGCGCAATCTGCACGTCGAGGGCCGGGTTGTCGACGCGGAGCACCGTCGCGATCTCCGCCGTGGGGCCGGTCAGGCCGTCGTCGCTGACGCTCGGCACCGCGAGGACGAGAGCCGGCGCTCCCTCGGGCAGGCTGGCGGGCACCGGCCGCCGGTGGCGGCCGCCGGGCTGGACAAGCCGGGCTTGCGGCCGGCGAACCGGGAACTGGCCGCCCGGCGCCGGCATGGGCGCCTGCGGGGCCGACAAGTCCGCTCCCGGCCGTCGCGCGGGCAGGGCCGCCGAGGAGTCGCGAACATCGGTCACAGAAGCGAAGCGTAGTCGTGAGTGATCAACAATATGTGAAAACGCCTGAAATTCGGACATCCGACCGGTAGTAGCCTGCCTGGTCAGTTCTGTCCCCGCTCGTCACGGCCGTCCGGCCCGCTCGCGCGAATATGTTACTAGCGAGTAGCATAGGAACCACAGCCCCGGGTACGGGCGGAACGGCGAACGGCGGAGCGGCAGATGAGCCACTACAAGTCCAACCTGCGCGATATCGAGTTCAACCTGTTCGAGGTGCTGCAACGCCAGGACCTGATGGGCCAGGCCCCGTTCGGGGACCTGGACGAGGAGACCGCGCGCGGCATCCTCGCCGAGGTCGAGCGGATGGCGACCGGCCCGCTGGCCGAGTCCTTCGCCGACGCGGACCGCCATCCGCCGGTCTTCGACAGCCAGACGAGCTCGGTGCGGGTTCCGGAGTCGCTGCGCAAGTCGTACCGCGCCTTCATGGACGCCGGGTGGTACCGCCTGTCCCTGCCCGCCGCGCTGGGCGGCGGCGGGGCGCCGCCGTCCCTGTCCTGGGCCGTGGCCGAGCTGATCCTCGGCTCCAACCCCCCGGTCTGGATGTACTCGAGCGGGTACGTCATGGCCCGCGTCCTGTGGGAGCTGGGCACGCCGGAGCAGCAGCGGTTCGCCAGCCTCGCCATCGACCGCGAGTGGGGCGGCACCATGGTGCTGACCGAGCCCGACGCGGGCTCCGACGTCGGCGCGGGCCGCACCCGGGCGATCGCCCAGCCGGACGGCACGTGGCACATCGAGGGCGTCAAGCGGTTCATCACCGGCGCCGAGCACGACCTGGCGGACAACATCTTCCACCTGGTGCTGGCCAGGCCGGAAGGCGCCGGCCCCGGCACCAAGGGACTGTCGATGTTCCTGGTCCCGAAGTACCTGGTCGGCGAGGACGGGACGCTCGGCGAGCGCAACGGCGTATACGTCACCACGGTCGAGCACAAGATGGGCCTGAAGGCCTCCACCACCTGCGAGCTGACCTTCGGCGCGGGCCGCCCGGCCGTCGGCACGCTGGTCGGCGGCGTGCACGACGGCATCAGGCAGATGTTCAGGGTCATCGAGAACGCCCGGATGATGGTGGGGACGAAGGCCATCGCCACGTTGTCCACCGGGTACCTGAACGCGCTCGACTACGCCAGGAGCCGGGTCCAGGGCGCCGACCTGACCGAACTCACGGACAAGGCCGCGCCGCGGGTCACGATCATGCACCACCCCGACGTCCGCCGCATGCTGATGCTCCAGAAGGCGTACGCCGAGGGCATGCGCGCGCTCGTGCTCTACGCGGCCACCATCCAGGACAAGATCGCGGTCGCGGCCGCCCACGGGCGCGCCGACGAGGAATCTAGGTCGGCGGCCGGGCTGAACGACCTGCTCCTCCCGGTGGTCAAGGGCGTCGGCTCCGAGCGTTCCTACGAGATGCTCACCCTGTCCCTGCAGACCCTCGGCGGATCCGGGTTCCTCCAGGACTACCCGATCGAGCAGTACATCAGGGACGCGAAGATCGACAGCCTGTACGAGGGCACCACCGGGATCCAGAGCATGGACCTGTTCTTCCGCAAGATCATCAGGGACAACGGGACGGCGCTCGGCACGCTGCTCGCCAGCATCAGGGAATTCGCCGCCGCCGACGCCGGCAACGGCAGGCTGAAGGCCGAGCGCGCGGCGCTCGCCGACGCGGCCGCCCAGGTGGAGGCCATCGTCGCCGCGATGACCGGCTTCCTGATGGCCTCGGCGGACTCACCCGCCGAGGTCTACAAGGCGGGCCTGAACACCACCAGGCTGCTCATGGCGCTCGGCGACCTGGTGATCGGGTGGCTGCTGCTGACCCACGCGGAGGTCGCCCAGCGCAAGCTGGACGAGCTCGCGCCGGACGCCGCGGACCACGACTTCTACGCCGGCAAGCTGGCCGCCGCCAGGTTCTTCGCCGCCACGGTGCTGCCCCGGCTCGCCGCCGAGCGGAAGATCGCCGAGGAGACCACCCTGGACCTGATGGACCTGCCCGAGGGGGCCTTCTAGCTCCAGGCGAGCATCCGCACCGGGTCCTCGAGCATCGCGCCCACGTCGCGCAGGACGGCCGAGCCGAGCTCTCCGTCGACGATGCGATGGTCGAAGGACAGGGACAAGGTGCAGACCTGGCGCACCGCGAGCTGCCCGTCCACGACCCACGGCGCGTCCCTGACCTGACCGAACGCCAGGATGGCGGCCTCGCCGGGGCTGAGGATGGGCGTCCCGGCGTCCACCCCGAACACCCCGACGTTGGTGATCGTGATCGTCCCGCCCGCCAGATCGGCCGGGCTGGCCCTGCCCGCCCGCGCCGTGTCGGTGAGCTCCTGCAGGCCCCGAGCCAGCTCGGGCAGCGTCAGCTCGCCCGCGTTCTTGACGTTCGGCACGAGCAGGCCGCGTTCGGCGGCGACGGCGATGCCGAGGTTCACGCCGTGCTTGACCACGATCTCCTGAGCTCCGTCGTCCCAGGACGAGTTGATCAGCGGGTGCCTGCGCGCCGCGACGAGCAGCGCCCGCGCCACGAACAGCAGCGGCGATACCCGCAGGCCCGCGAAGTCGGGCAGGTCGCGGACGCGGCGCACCGCGGCCATCGTCTCGGTGACGTCGACCTGGAGGAACTCGGTGACGTGCGGCGCGGTGAACGCGCTCGACACCATCGCCGCCGCCATGTGCTTGCGCACCCCGCGGACCGGGATGCGCTCATCCTCGGCTAGCCGGGCCGGCCGGTATCCGTTGTCCCCCGCCATCTCTGCCGAACGAACGGTGGTATCACCGGCCGCACGCTGCACATCGTCCCTGGTGATGGAGCCGCCGGGGCCGGTCCCCGCCAGGTCAGCCAGGCTGATGCCGAGGTCCTTCGCGAGCCTGCGGACGGGCGGCTTGGCCAGCGCCCGGACCGGCGGCGCTTCCGCCGGCGGGGCCTGGACCCCAGCGGATGGCCGGGGCGTGCTGGCCTCGGCTGCCGATCCGGCCTGCTTGCGCGGCCGGCGCGTCGTGGCGGAAGCCTTGACGCCGTAGCCGACCAGGACGGCCTGGCGTTCTGGCTGTGCGGTCTCTGGCTGAGCTGTCTCTGGCTGTGCTGTCTCTGGCTGTGCGGTCTCGCCCTGGGCCGCCCCGGCGGGGGCGGTGTCCACCACGATGATCGGCACGCCCACGTCGACGGTCTGGCCCTCCTCGGCCAGCAGGCGGGCGACCGTGCCGTCCCAGGGCGACGGCAGCTCGACCACGGCCTTCGCGGTCTCGATCTCCACGATGATCTGGTTGACTTCGACCCGGTCTCCCGGCTTGACGTGCCACGCGACGATATCGGCCTCGGTCAGGCCCTCGCCCACGTCAGGGAGCTTGAACTCCTTGAGCTCGGTCATGATCGCCTTTCAAGTCCTCAGTAACCGAACGTGCGGTCGACGGCGTCCAGGATCCGGTCCAGGTCGGGGAGGTAGTGGTCCTCCAGCCGGGACGGCGGGTAGGGCGTGGCGAACCCGCCGGCGCGCAGCACCGGCGCCTCCAGCTGGTAGAAGCACTGCTCGGTGACCCGGGCGGCGATCTCGGCCCCGAAGCCCGCGTACACCGGGGCCTCGTGCGCGACCACGCAGCGGCCCGTCCTGCGCACCGAGGCGCAGACGGTGTCGACGTCGAGCGGGGACAGCGAGCGCAGGTCGACCACCTCGATGCTGCGGCCGTCGTCGCGGGCGGCGATGGCGGCCTCGAGGCAGGTCCGCACGAGCGGGCCATAGCAGAGCAGGGTCACGTCGGTACCCTCGAGCGCGACCTTGGCCCGGTCGAACGGCAGCGCGCCGGCCAGGCCGGAGGCCACCTCGACCTCGCCCTTGTCCCAGTAGCGCCGCTTCGGCTCGAAGAAGATCACCGGGTCGTCGGAGCTGATCGACTGCTGGATCATCGTGAACGCGTCGGCGGGGTCCGCGCACGCCACCACGCGGAGGCCCGCGGTGTGCGCGAACACCACTTCCGGCGACTCGCTGTGGTGCTCGACCGCGCCGATGCCGCCGCCGCACGGGATGCGGATGACCACCGGCAGGCTGACGTGCCCGCGGGACCGGTACCGCATCTTGCCGAGCTGGCTGACGATCTGGTCGACCGCGGGGAAGACGAAGCCGTCGAACTGGATCTCGCAGACCGGGCGGTAACCGCGCAGCGCCAGGCCGATCGCGGTGCCGACGATCCCGGACTCGGCCAGCGGCGTGTCGATCACCCGGTCCTCGCCGAAGTCCTTCTGCAGCCCGTCGGTGACGCGGAAGACCCCGCCGAGCTTGCCGACGTCCTCGCCCATGATGAGGACCTTGGGGTCGTCCTCCAGGGCGCGCCGCAGCCCTGCGTTCAGGGCCTTGGACAGCGTGAGGGTGGTCATCGCGGCTCACCCCCGTGCTCGGCGCCCTCGAAGGTATCCAGGTAGGCGGCGTACTGCTCGCGTTCGGCCCGCAGGATCGCGGTGGGCTCGGCGTACACGTTGTCGAAGATGGTCAGCGGCGGCGGATCGGGCATCGTCCGGCAGGCCTCGCGCAGGTCGGCGCCGACCTTGGCGGCCTCCGCGTCCAGGTCGGCGAAGAACTCGGGCCCGGCCTGCCCGGTGCGGACCAGGTAGGCCCTGACCCGCTCGATGGGGTCCTTCAGCTTCCATACTTCGAGCTCGCTGGCCAGCCGGTACCTGGTGGGGTCGTCGGTGGTGGTGTGCGCGCCCATCCGGTAGGTGACCGCCTCGATCAGCGTCGGGCCCTGCCCGTCCCGCGCCGCCTGCAGGGCCTTCCTCGTCACCGCGTAGCAGGCCAGCACGTCGTTGCCGTCGACGCGCAGGCCGGGGAAGCCGAAGCCCCTGGCCCGCTGGTAGAGCGGGATGCGGCTCTGCTTCTCCAGCGGCTCGGAGATGGCCCACTGGTTGTTCTGGCAGAAGTACACGATCGGCGCGTTGAACACCGAGCCCCACACGAACGCCTCGTTGACGTCGCCCTGGCTGGTCGCGCCGTCGCCGAAGTAGGCGACGACGGCCTCGGCGCCGTCGCCGCCGACCGCGCCGTCGCGCTGGATTCCCATCGCGTAGCCCGTGGCGTGCAAGGTCTGGGCCCCGATCACGATCGTGTACAGGTGGAACTTGTGCTCCTTGGGGTCCCAGCCGCCGTGGCTGACGCCCCGGTAGAGCTCGAGCAGCTTCACCGGGTCGATGCCGCGGCACCAGGCCACGCCATGCTCGCGGTAGGTGGGGAACACCATGTCGTTCGGCCCCAGGGCGCGGCCCGAGCCGATCTGGGCGGCCTCCTGCCCCAGCAGCGAGGCCCAGATGCCCAGCTCACCCTGGCGCTGCAGCGAGATCGCCTCGGTGTCGATCCTGCGGACCAGGACCAGGTCCCGGTACATGTCCCTGATGTCATCCGCGGTGAGCTCGACCGGGTAGTCGGGATTTTCGATCCGCTCGCCTTCCGGCGTGAGCAGCTGGATGAGGCCATCAGGCGGTTCAATGGGTGCGGTGGTGGTCGCACCGCCGGGTTCGACGGTCACGTGCCACTCCTTTCCGAGCCGGAACCGGGGTCACCAGGGCCGGCCAGACTGGCTAAGATTCCCGAGCGAGACGCTCCTCAGCAGACGATATATGCCCTGAAAGGCCAGGAGGATACGTGGCCCGGATGATCGTGGAAGTAATGCTCAAGCCGGAGATCCATGATCCGCAGGGGGAGGCGATCGCCGGCGCCTGCCGCCGCCTGGGCTTCGGCCAGGTGATCGGGGTCAGGCAGGGGAAGAGGTTCGAGGTGGAGATCGACGGCTCGGCGGACGAGGAAGCTGCGAGCGCGCTCACGCAGCTGGCCGTCAGCCTGCTGTCGAACCCGGTTATCGAGGAATTCACCGTGCACGTGCACGAGCCGACGGGTTTCAGCCCCGTCTACGGGGAATCACTCGAACCGTGAGGGTTCTTAGCAAGAGGGTGAAATCGGCCCCTGATGTGAAGTTCTGCCTCGTATTCCGGTGCGAGGCGGTAAGCGTGCCGGTGATGCGCCGGGTCCTCGGGGACACCTTGCGCGGGCTCGGCGTCGACGAGGAATCCGTGTACGACATCCTGCTCGCGGCCACCGAGGCCTGCACGAACGTGCTTATGCACGGCGGCCGGCACGTCCGCGGGTATTCCGTGGTGACCAGCGTCGGCCCGATGCGCTGTCAGGTCGAGGTGGCAGGTGAGGGAACCGGTCCCGTGCTGCACGAGACCGCGCCTTCCGAGGCGGGGCTTGCCGAGACGGGGCTTGCCGAGACGGGGCTTGCCGAGACGGGGCAGGCCGGGGCGGGGTGGCACGGGGTTTCTGGGGTGCCGGGGGACGGGGTGCTGCGCGGCACGGCGATCGCGCAGCTGGCTGAATCGGGGCGGGGCCTGGCGGTCATGCGGGCGTGTGTGGACACGGTCACGATGGACAGCAGCCCGGAGCGCGGCACGGTGGTGACCATGAGCAAGCACATCAGGTGGTCGCGGGACGCGCCCCTGCGGCACTTCAGGGCGGCCAGCTAGCCTATCCGGCCGGCCCCAGTCCCGGTAGGCTGCCTGCGTGCGGATAGGGGTCATCACCTTCCCCGGGTCGCTCGATGACCGTGACGCGGCGCGGGCCGTGCGGCTCGCCGGGGCCGAGCCCGTCGCGCTGTGGCACGCCGACCGCGATCTGCGCGGCGTGGATGCGGTGATCCTGCCCGGCGGGTTCTCCTACGGCGACTACCTGCGCTGCGGCGCGATCGCCAGGTTCGCCCCGGTGATGAGCGAGCTCGTGCCCGCGGCCGGGTCGGGCCTGCCGGTGCTCGGCATCTGCAACGGGTTCCAGATCCTGTGCGAGGCGCATCTCCTGCCCGGGGCGCTGACCCGCAACGCCGGCCTCCGGTTCGTCACGCGGGACGTGCGGCTGCGCGTGGAGAGCGCGGCGACGGCCTGGACGCGGGCCTACTCTCCGGGCGCCTTGATCACGGTGCCGCTGAAGAGCGGCGAGGGGGCGTACGTGGCCGACCCCGGCACGCTGGCCGGGCTCGAGGCAGGCGGCCAGGTAGTCCTCAGGTACGCCGGCGGCAACCCCAACGGGTCCGCCGCCGGGATCGCGGGGGTGTGCAACGCCGAGGGCAACGTGGTCGGGGTCATGCCGCACCCGGAGCACGCGGTCGGCGAGCTGACCGGCCCCTCGGCCGACGGGCTCGGCTTCCTCGCCTCGGTGACCGGCGCGGTGCTGGCCTGATGCGGGCGGACACGGTGGCACGGGCGGCGGCCACGCCCGGGGAGCCTCAGCCGTACGCCGAGCTCGGGCTGACCCCGGCCGAGTACGAGAAGATCCGCGGTGTCCTGGGACGCCGCCCGACGAGCGCCGAACTGGCGCTGTACTCGGTCATGTGGAGCGAGCACTGCTCGTACAAGTCGTCGAAGGTCCACCTGAGGCACCTCGCCGCCAAGGCGCCGCCGTCGGCGGCGCTGCTCGCGGGTATCGGGCACAACGCCGGCGTGGTCGACATCGGCCAGGGCTACGCGGTCACGTTCAAGATCGAGTCGCATAATCATCCCTCCTACGTGGAGCCGTATCAGGGCGCGGCGACCGGCGTGGGCGGTATCGTCCGCGACATCCTCGCCATGGGTGCTCGCCCGGTGGCGGTGATGGACGCGCTCCGCTTCGGCCCCGCCTCGGCGCCCGACACGGGGCGTGTGCTGCCGGGGGTGGTCGGCGGCATTTCCTTCTACGGGAACTGCCTCGGCCTGCCCAACATCGGCGGCGAGCTGGACTTCGACCCGTGTTACGCGGGGAACCCGCTGGTCAACGCCCTTTGCGTGGGTGTGATGCGGCATGGCGACCTGCGGGTCGCCGCCGCCAGCGGGCCGGGAAACGCGGTGATCCTGTTCGGGTCGACCACCGGCCCCGATGGCGTCGGCGGGGCTTCGGTGCTGGCCAGCTCGGCCTTCGGCGGATCGGCGGGGGGATCGGCCGCGGGCGAGGCGGCGGCCAAGCGGCCGAGCGTGCAGGTGGGTGATCCCTTCCTGGAGAAGCTGCTGGTCGAGTGCTGCCTGGAGCTGTACGCGGCCGGCCTGGTGGTCGGCATCCAGGATCTCGGCGCGGCCGGCGTCGCCTGCGCGACCACGGAACTCGCGGCGGCGGGCACCGGCGGCATGCGGGTCAGGCTGGACGAGGTGCCGCTGCGCGACGCGTCGCTGGGGCCGCCGGAGATCCTGATGAGCGAATCGCAGGAACGCATGATGGCCGTCGTCGAGCCGTCCCGCGTCGGCGCGTTTCTCGACGTGTGCGCCAAGTGGGAGGTCAGGGCCGCGGTGATCGGGGAGGTCACCGGCACCGGCAGGCTGGTCATGACCTGGCACGGTGAGACGGTGGTGGACGTGCCGCCCGGCTCGGCGGCCGATGGTCCCGTGTATGACCGGCCGGCGTCGCGGGGCCTTGATCAGGATGCGCTGGCCGGCGACGACCCGGCCGCGCTGCCGCGACCCGCTTCCGGCGAGGCCTTGCGGGCGGCGCTGCTGAGCCTGATCGCGTCGCCTGGCCTGGCCGACAAGAGCTGGGTCACCGATCAGTACGACCGGTACGTCCGCGGCGACACCGTGCTGGCCATGCCCGAAGACGGCGGCCTGATCCGGGTCGACGAGGTGACCGGGCTCGGCATCGCGCTGGCCACCGACGGCAACGGCCGCTACTGCCGCCTGGACCCCTACCTGGGCACCCAGCTGGTGCTGTCCGAGGCGTACCGGAACGTGGCGGTCACCGGCGCGCGCCCGCTCGCCGTGACGAACTGCCTGAACTTCGGCTCGCCGGAGGATCCCGCGGTGATGTGGCAGTTCGCCGAGGCCGTTCGCGGGCTCGCCGACGGCTGCGCCGCCCTGGGCGTGCCGGTCACCGGCGGGAACGTGAGCTTTTACAACCAGACGCGAGGCACCGCGGTTCACCCGACCCCGGTGGTCGGCGTGCTCGGCGTCCATGACGACGTGCGCCTGCGGGTCGGGATCGGGTTCGGGGGGCCCGGTTCGGCTTCGGGGGCGGCCGGGGCCAGCATCGTGCTGCTCGGCGATACCGAAGCCGAGTTCGGCGGTTCGGCCTGGGCGCACGTGATCCACGGTCACCTCGGCGGCCGCCCGCCGGCCCCGCGCCTGGACGCCGAGCGGCGTCTGGCCGGCCTGCTGGCGGCGGCGGCCGCGGGTGGACTGCTGTCGGCCGCGCATGACCTGTCCGACGGCGGGCTGGCCGTCGCGCTCGCGGAGTCCTGCCTGCGCGGCGGGGCCGGCTGCCAGGTAGCCCTGCCCGGCGACCCGTTCACGTGGCTGTTCAGCGAGTCGGCCGCCCGCGCTGTCGTCGCGGTCCGCCCGGGCGCGGAGGATGCCTTCGGCGAGCTGCTGGCCGCCGGCGACGTACCGGGCCAGGCCATCGGCACCGTCGGCGGCGACAGCCTGGTCGTGGCGGGCTGTTTCAGCGTCCCGCTCGGCGAGCTTGCCGCCGCGCACCGCGCGACGCTGCCCGCGCTGTTCGGCTGATTCGGTTACCGTCACCGGTATGCCGCCCCGACACCCGGACCCGCGAGGGCCGGCCAGCGTAGCTGCCGTGCTGCGCGCGCTGGACGAAGGCGCCGCGCCCGGGGTCGAGGGACTGCGGGTGGCCGCGAGGTACCTGCTCCAGGTGCTCGCCACCCGCCATCCCGGCCGGATTCTCGAGGTGCGGATCCCGCCGGTGGCCGCCGTGCAGTGCCTGCCCGGGCCCGTCCATACCAGGGGCACGCCGCCGAACGTCGTCGAGACGGACCCGGTCACCTGGGTCAAGCTGGCGTCGGGCCGCCTCGACTGGGCCAGTGCGGTTGGCTCGGGCGCCGTCCACGCGAGTGGCCCGCGGGCCGACTTGGCCCCCTACCTGCCGCTTACTGACTAGACTGGACCGCGTGCCCGAGGATCGGCCGAAAGACGCGTGCGGTGTATTCGGGGTCTGGGCGCCGGGGGAGGACGTCGCCAAGCTCGCTTACTTCGGCTTGTACGCGCTCCAGCACCGGGGGCAGGAGTCAGCCGGCATCGCGGTCAGCGACGGCCACCGCATCGTGGTGCACAAGGAGATGGGACTGGTCGCCCAGGCCTTCGATGAGCCTGCGCTGACCGCGCTCCGCGGCCACATCGCGGTCGGGCACTGCCGCTACTCCACGACCGGCGCCTCGACCTGGGCGAACGCGCAGCCGACCTTCCGCTCGACGCCGACGACCAGCCTGGCGCTGGGCCACAACGGGAACCTGATCAACACCCGCGAGCTGGCCGGCCTGCTCGGCGGGTCCGGCGGACCGGGGCACGGTGATGACGGTCACGGCGGCGCTGGTCACGGCGGCGGCGGTCACGGCGGTGGCGGGATCGTCGCGACGACCGATACCGAGGTGCTCACCGCGCTGTTCGTCAGCGATCACGCGGGGCCAAACCAGGCCGGCGGGGTGGAAGCGGCGGCCGCGGCGGTGCTGCCGCTGGCCAAGGGCGCCTACTCGCTCGTCTTCATGGACGAGCAGACGCTGTACGCCGCGCGGGATCCGCACGGCTTCCGCCCGCTCGTGCTCGGCCGCCTGGGCGGCGGCTGGGTGGTCGCCAGCGAAACCGCCGCGCTGGACATCGTGGGCGCCGGGTTCGTGCGCGAGATCGCGCCTGGCGAACTGGTCTGCATCGACGGGCGCGGGGTGCGGTCGAAGCCCTTCGCAGAGCCGGATCCGCGTGGCTGCCTGTTCGAGTACGTCTACCTGGCCCGGCCCGACACCACGATCTCCGGCCGCGGCGTGCACGCCACGCGGGTGGCGGTCGGCAGGAGGCTCGCGGCCGAGCATCCCGCCGATGCCGACCTCGTCATCCCGGTTCCGGAATCGGGCACGCCCGCCGCGATCGGCTTCGCCGAGGCCAGCGGCCTCCCGTTCGGCCAGGGGCTGGTCAAGAACTCCTACGTGGGCCGGACGTTCATCCAGCCCAGCCAGACGATCAGGGAACGCGGCATCAAGCTGAAGCTGAACCCGCTGCGGGACGCCATCGCCGGCCGCCGGATCGTCGTGGTGGACGACTCGATCGTCCGCGGGACGACCCAGCGCGCGCTGGTCACGATGCTCCGCGAGGCGGGCGCCGCCCAGGTGCACGTGCGGGTCGCGTCGCCGCCGGTGATGTGGCCGTGCTTCTACGGCATCGATTTCGCCACGCGCGCCGAACTCATCGCCGGGCACCTATCCCCGTCGGGCATCTGCGCGTCGATCGGCGCGGATTCGCTCGGCTACGTGTCGCTGGCCGGGCTGATCGAGGCGACCGGGCTGCCGGCCGGCCGACTGTGCCGCGCCTGCTTCGACGGGCAGTACCCTGTTCCGGTCGCCGAAGGCGACCGCGGCAAGCACGTACTCGACGGCTTGGGCGTCGGGTCTTAACCGCTGCTCGCGCCGCTACTGCGACCAGGTGTCCCCGATGTCCTTCCAGGCGTTCATGGCCGACTCAGACCCCGAGTCCCCGTCGGGGTCGTCCTCGTCGTCCTCGTCGTAGTCATCGGCAGCGGAATCGACGTTCCCGTCGCGGGAGTCCCCGCCGACACCGAACTCCGCACGCAGCCGATCGAGGTCCGTGTCGTCGCTCTTGTACTTGAGCTGACGGGCGACCTTAACCTGCTTGGCCTTGGCACGGCCGCGCCCCATTGGCTCGACCCCCTCGAACGTCCGGAGCCGGTCAGGCCCCATGATCTCCGCCTCGCTGGTTTTAGTGCGTCATACGACGCCGCCGCCACCCCGCTTCGGGGAGCGCGACGTTCACCAGCATCCGTACAGGTACAACCGTACCCGCTTTGGGGCCCGGATGCCTACGCTGATCCGATGGTGCCGAGCCAGATTCCGCGCAGCCGCCCGACATCGGACATCCGCCGCTCGGCCAGGCGGTCGGCGGCCACCGAAGGAGGCACGCCGTCGGAGTCCGCGATCTGGAGCACCCTGGCGGTGGTGGTGAAGATCTGCTCGGTGGCGGCGTGGGCGCGCTCGAAGTTGAAACCGGCCAGCTCATCCGCTACCTGGATGACGCCGCCCGCGTTGACCACGTAATCGGGGGCGTACAGGATGCCCCGGTCGGCGAGCAGCTTCTCGATGCCGTGGTGGGCTAGCTGATTGTTGGCGGCGCCGCAGACGATACGCGCGGTCAGCACGTTCGCGACCCGCTCGGTCAGGGTGCCGCCGAGTGCGCACGGGGCGAGGACGTCCAGTCGCTCCGCGACGAGCGCGTCGATGTCGCTCACGGCGCGCACCTGCGGGTGACGGGCGCGGACGTCGGCGACGGCATTGGCGCTGACGTCGCAGACGACGACCCGGGCTCCGGCCTCGATCAGGTGCTCAACGATCCGGTGACCTACCTTGCCGACTCCCTCCACGCCCACGAGCCGCCCGGACAGGCTGCCGCTCCCCCACGCGTGCTCGGCCGCGGCCCGCATACCGTGCATGACGCCGAGCGCGGTGAGCACCGAGGAATCGCCCGCGCCGCCGTGGGACGTGGTCCGGCCCGTGACGTAACGGCACTCCCTGGCGATGATGTCCATGTCCTCACTGCGCGTGCCCACATCGCAGGCCGTGATGTACCGGCCGCCGAGCGAGGCGACAAAGCGCCCGTAGGCGCGCAGCAGCGGTTCGGTCTTGAGCTCGGCGGGATCACCGATGATGACCGCCTTGCCGCCGCCTAGGTCCAGCCCGGCCAGCGCGTTCTTGTACGCCATGGCCCTGGACAGCCGCAGGACGTCAGCGAGGGCCTCGTCTTCGGAGCCGTACGGATAAAAGCGCGTCCCGCCGAGGCCGGGGCCGAGCGCGGTGGAGTAAATGCCGATGATCGCCCTCAGCCCGGTCCGGGTGTCCTGGCAGAAGACGACCTGCTCGTGGTCCGTCCGTCCGGCGGACTCGTTCTCGTTGTGGGGCATCGCGAACACGTTGGTCACGGTAGCGACTCTCCTCATCCCGTCCCGGCACTGGTTGAGCCGGGATCGGAAACAAGCGTATTGCCTGCTATGCGTACTGGTCGGTAACCAGCAGGAGAGATGATCTCGTTACCTGGACACCTGCCTTTGGGGCGTCCCGTATGTCACGATACGACAGTGATGACTTACGCCGCGTATCTCCGCGTGTACGAGCCGGTCTCGGCGTTCCCCGAGCCCGACCGCTCGCGGTGGGCGGCGTACGCGGCCTCGTCCGCCAGGCCGGCCAGGCGCGACTCGGCGGCGGCGGAACATGTCGAGGCGTTGCGCCGGGCCATCGCGGTACCGCAGATCGTGGTGCCTGACCGGGAAATCGACCACGCCTACGTCCGCCGCGCGGATGGGGTCATCTACGTGTGCCCGTGGCAGACGAGGCTGCGCTGCCTGCTGTCGTACCGCCGCGTGCGGTCAGCCCACGGCTCGCCGCTCGCGAATACGTTGCCGGCCTGCGATGAGGACCAGGCGACGGCGGCGCTGGCCCGGCTGGACGAGGAACGGCAGCCGGGTGCGCCGGCCAGGCTGCACATCCTGGCCAGCACCTGGACGGTGCCGCTGGCCTGGTTCGTCCCGTTCGCGGCGACCGAGCGGTGGCTGGCCCTCGGCCTGGGCGAGGAGCGTGAGCCGGCGGCGCGGGCCACGTCCGCCGCGCGGGCGCTGGTCTACACGGCGCCCATGTCCCGTGCGCGCAAGCGGGTGGCGCGCGGCCTGGCCGCCCTGCGCGGCGTGCCGTCCGGGTACGAAGACGACGCGTGGGAGCCCCTGCGCGCGGAGGCCGAACTGGCCGACGTCGGACGGTGGCTGGCGGAGTTTCACGCCTACTCGCTGGTAGAGCTCGACTATGGGGGGCTGGTTCACATGCTGACCGACGAGGCGCTCTGTGGCGATCAGTCGGTCGCCGAGATCGGCGCCGCCATCGACGGGGTGGCCAAGGGCGAGTGCGCTCTCGCGGTCGCGATGTACAAGCGTGCCCACAGCCGGTGGCGCACCTTCGCCAGATTCGAGATGGCGAACTGAGCACCAGGCCCGCCCGGCGGACGGTTCCCGGGCACTATTTCCGATTCTGGTGCGATGCGACTATTAGTATCGCTAGAATCACCGTGCGTGACAGTGATCGGCGGAGCAACTGGGCATCCCGGTACAGAATATTTGCGCCTGGTGGTCGACGCGTCACGGCTGGTGATGGCAATATGGTCCGTGTCGGCCAATTAGGACATCCCCGACAGGCTCCACACGGAGCACCAGGCACAACAAGAATCGCAGGATCGCAACACTGGTCCAGGAGGAGAGGCCACGCATATGTCAGCACGTACACCGGAGGCTGAGCCGCTGTTGACGCCCGCGGAGGTCGCCACGATGTTCCGCGTCGACCCCAAGACCGTCACACGCTGGGCGAAGGCCGGCAAACTGACCTCGATCCGCACGCTGGGGGGACACCGGCGCTACCGGGAGACTGAGGTTCGTGCACTGCTCGCGGGTATTCCGCAGCAGCGTTCCGAGTGACTGCCTGCCGTCTTCACCGACGGCGGCACTCGATCAACACAATGGGGGGTCGGCCCCGGTGGGGCATGCCACATCGATAGTGCAGTCCGGCACCATGCAGACGCCGGGCACATCGCGCAGGGCATGCGGCCGGGGCCGGTCCGCTTTCATGGGAGGGTCGAAGAATGCGTGATCCAGAATTGGTAGCACGCGCCAAGCGGGCCGCGATGCGGCTCGAATCGTCCTGGGAACACTGGCGCGCGCTGCACGGACTCGCCGTCTCGCCCGGGCAGCCGGTCGTCAGCTACGTCGGCTACTCGCTCAAGGAGCCCTGGGGTGAGCCCCGGGTCGTGATCGGGATCAATGCCGACGAGGCAGAATCACTCGCGGCGTTTCTCGACCACGACGAATACGCCAACGGCGCCCAGATTCCGCGACAGCACGTACGGCTGTCCGAGCCGTCGCCGCTCAGCGCCAGCGAATACACCCGGCCGACGTTGCTCAGCGCCCAGGTAGGCCGCGGCATGGCCCCTCAGTCGCCGGATCAGGTCCGTGACCTGGCCGAGGAGCTGGCCGGGTGGAGGTCCGGTGAGCTGATGGGCCAGGCGCCCGAGCAGCTCGCCGCCTGGCCGCCGAGCCTGCACGCGGTCTCGGACACACCGCCCGCCGGCGTATGACGTCCGCCGCGCGGCGGTAACGCGCAGTCATTTCCGGTTGATAAGCGGGTTCTCAGCTGCGTCCTAGCGTGCCTTAAGGATCAGGCGTCATGATCGACGGTGAGAGGGTTGATTCCCGCCCTTGCCGTCTGGGCTCGGGGTGGCCAGGCCCCGCTCCGAGCCCAGACCGCCCTCCTGGCCGCCTGGCGCTGCGTTGACCGTTCCGCCGCGCCGTCGCTCTCACTGCCCGCGCAGGGTGACATTCTCGATGCCCTTTGACTTCGACTCAGTGGCGCGTGCCGGTCGTTTGCGGCGTTCCGTGCCCACTACCTTGCTGAAACAAATTGTTGATCTGTTACCTGCCGTGGGGTTACCGTCTAGTCGGCGCCTACACCGCCAGCCAGAGCTAACCGCCTAATTAAGAGGTGACCGCATGGCAGGAGCCGCGACAGAAACAGCGCCTAGCAGGTCTGGCGGGCTCGCCTGGGCCTGGAGACGGCAGCTGAACACCTATCCAGAAACCGGCCCCAGGATCGGATTCCTCGCGATCACGGTGCTGGCCACGATCACGCTGTACTACGAGCTGTACGTCGGCGGCTCCGTCTCCACGCTGCTCCTGGTCAACCTGCACATGAGCTTCACGTTCTTCGTGATCTCGCTGGCGTTCGGGAACCTGATCGGGGCGTTCGGCTCGCTGCTGGCCGGGCTCGCCGACCGGTTCGGCCGGGCCAACCTGGTGGTGTTCGGGCTCCTGTTCACCGGGGTCTTCGTGGCCTTCATCCTCCCGGCCGCGACCAACAAGTGGGCCTACGTCATCGAGGGGTTCGTGGTCGCCGTCGTCGAGGGCATGTGCCTGGTGGCCACCCCGGCGCTGATCAGGGACTTCTCCCCGCAGGTCGGCCGGGCCACGGCCATGGGCTTCTGGACCAGCGGCCCGGTGGTGGGCAGCCTGATCGTCGCGGTCGTCGGCAGCGCCACCATTCCCGCGGTCGTGGCCGACCCTCGCTTCTGGACCCACGAATACCACATCTGCGGCATCGCCGGGCTGGTCGTGTTCGTGATCGCGTTCTTCGGGCTCAGGGAACTGTCCCCGCCGCTGCGGGACCAGCTGATGGTGACCATGCGCGACCGCGCGCTCATCGAGGCCAGGGCCAAGGGCCTGACCGAGGCCGACCTCGAGGTGGCGCTGCGGCGCCCGTGGCAGCAGCTGCTCAAGCTCGACATCATCGTCTCCGCCCTCGCGGTGTCGATCATGCTGCTGATCTACTACACCGCCGTCGGATTCAGCGTGATCTACCTGACCACCGTGTTCGGCTTCTCGGTCAAGAACGCCAACGGGCTTGGCAACTGGAACTGGGGGTTCAACGTCATCGCGGTGATCGCGATCGGGATCATCTCCGACCGGTTCCACGTGCGGAAACCGTTCATGGTGATCGGCGGCGTCCTGGCCGCGGTGATGACCGTGGTCTACCTGGAGCAAGCCGGGCACCATCCGGGCTACTACACCCTCGCGATCATGCTGGCGGCACTGGCGTTCGGCCTGGGCGTGGCCTACACGCCGTGGATGGCGAGCTTCACCGAGACCGTGGAGGCCCGCAACCCCGCGCTGACGGCCACCGGCCTGGCCATCTGGGGCTGGATCATCCGCGTGGTGGTCTTCGTCTCGTACCTGATCATCCCGGTCGTCATCAACTCGGTCACCCCGCTGGTGAGCTACGGGTCCACCGTGGTGGCGTACGACACCCAGTACAGCAGCCAGTTCGGGTTCGCTACCACGCACCCGACCATCGTGGCTACCGCTGAGTCGATCCCGCCGAACGTCCTGGCCGCGGCCCAGGCGGTCCCGCCGTCGGTCCTGGCCACCGCTTCGGCGGACGCGACGCAGCTCGCGAACGCGCAGAAGTTCGCGCCGGAGCTCGCGGTGATCCAGGCTAACCCGGCGCTGTTCACCAAGCTGTCCAGCTATACGAACCCGGCCAAGATACCGCCCGCGCTCCTGGCCCAGGCGGTCAAGGCCGCCGGGGGCGGCGCGAAGGGGCTCGGGATCCTGACCACGATCTCGGCCAACAAGCCCGCCATCCTCGGCGTGATAGCGGTTGCGCCGGCGTTGAAGACGGTCGCCCCGTACGCGAGCGACCTGAAGACCATCGCCCCGTACTCGACACAGCTCAAGACCATCGCCCCCTACTCGGCCCAGCTGACCGCGCTGGAGAAGGTCCCGGCGAACGTCAAGGCCTACATGGCTGCGCACGCCTCGGCGGTGTCGAAGGCCGCTACCCAGACCGTCGGCCAGTGGAAGACCTGGTACTGGATATGCTTCGGCGGCATCATCTTCTTCCTGCTCAGCATCCCGCTGCTGCGCGGCCGGTGGCGGCCGCGTGACGCGATCCGGGACGAGGCCGAGCACGAGGCCATGGTGCAGGCGGAGCTGGCCAAGCTCCAGGCTCCGGCCTGACAGGAACGGGCCAGGGCGGGCACCCGAACGGGTGCCCGCCTGGCTCGTTCCTGGCTACCGCACCGGGACAAGGCCCTCGACCAGGGCCTGCTGGAGGCGGTTGGCGGTCTCGACGTCGGGCCTGCGCGCGGCGAGCACGTCGCCGTAGAGGAACGATTCCCCGAGCCTGACCAGCGCGTAGGCCAGAGCCCGCGGTTCGATGATGGTGACCAGGCCGAACTCGGCCATATCGCGGCGCAGGAGGTCCTCGACAAAGGCGACGGTGCCGGTCTGGACCTTGCCACGCGGGTCGGTGAGGATGCGGATGGCCACGGCTGGCTCGTCGTTGAGCAGCCGGTGCAGGCCCGCGGATTCCGCCACGATGGCGTTGATATGCCGCCCGGTGCCCGGGGTGTGCAGCTCGCCATCCTCCCGTTCGGCCTCCCACCGCGCCGCGGCCGTTTCCAGCGTGCGCTGGGTGAGGACCCACAGAGCCTCGCTGAGCAGCGCCTCGCGGCTGCCGGCCCGGCGGAACAGCGTCACGCGCGACACGCCGAGTTCGTCGGCCAGGCCTTGCATGTCCAGGCGCCTGCCGTCGTGGATCCACCGGGCGGCGAGCGCTACGAAGCGGGCGGATCGCGCGCTGACCCGGCTGGCTGGCCGGCGCCTCAGGCGAGCAGACGGCACGATCGTGACCGGAGTAGCCAGCTGACCCTCGCGCACGGCAACACTGTGGAGGACGTCATCGGCTCTCCTGAGGACGCGGGTGGAGGATGCCTGGCGCGCGCTGTGGCGGGCGACCTACGTGATACATCTTACCAAGGTGTTGCATAATCCGGTCGCCGGTGTCATCCTGGCGCCCGTGACGACCCCCTCCGCCCGCTCCGGCCCCTCCGTCCTCCCGGGCCCCTCCGCCGAGCACGTCGACGTGCTGATCGTGGGCGCTGGCCTGTCCGGCATCGGGGCGGCCTGCCGCCTGCAGACCGACGCGCCGGGTACGTCGTTCGCCATCGTGGAGGCGCGCAGCGCTAGCGGCGGGACCTGGGACCTGTTCCGGTTCCCCGGCATGCGTTCAGATTCGGACATGTTCACGCTCGGCTACCCGTTCCGCCCGTGGACGCAGTCCAGGGCGATCGTCGGCGGGCAGGAGATCCTCCGCTACGTCCGGGACACTGCGGCGGCCTACGACGTTGACAGGCACATCAGCTATCACTGCCGCGTGGTGCGGGCCGACTGGTCCGGCCAGGACGCCCGCTGGACGGTGACCGTGGAGGACACCGTCACCGGGGCACGCGCCGAACGGACCTGCGGCTTCCTGTACATCTGCTCTGGCTACTACCGGTACGACCATGGCTATACCCCGGACTGGCCCGGCCGTTCGGACTTCGCGGGTCTCGTGGTGCACCCGCAGCAGTGGCCCGAAGACCTCGACCTGACCGGCCAGCGGGTCGTCGTCATCGGCAGCGGCGCGACCGCTGTCACGATCGTCCCGGCCGTCGCCGGGACCGCCGCGTCGGTGACGATGCTGCAGCGTTCCCCCTCGTACATCCTGTCGCTGCCCAACGAGGACCCGGTTGCCGACCTGCTGCGCAAGACCCTGCCGGAGCGGCAGGCCTACGCGGCCGTGCGGTGGAAGAACGCCAGGATGACGACCGCGATCTACGGCTTTTGCCGCAGGCATCCAGCCCGGGCCCGGGCGATGCTCCGGCGCGGGGCCCTCAAGCGCCTCCCGGCTGGATACGACTTCAACACGCATCTGACCCCCGCGTACGAGCCCTGGGACCAGCGCATGTGCCTGGTACCCAACGGCGATTTCTTCGCGGCCATCAAGTCCGGCCGGGCCGAGATCGTGACCGATCACATCGAGGAGTTCACCGAGACCGGGCTGCGCCTGCGCTCTGGCCGCCACCTGGAGGCCGACGTCGTCGTCACCGCCACCGGCCTGAACCTGCTCCCGCTGGGCGGGATCGACATGACGGTCGACGCCGAGGAAGTCGTCGTCGGCCAGCGCGTGGCCTACAAGGGCATGATGCTCGACGCGGTACCCAACATGGCGTTCGCGATCGGCTACACCAACGCCTCCTGGACACTCAAGGTCGACCTGGTCGCCCGCTACGTCAGCCGCATGCTCCAGTACATGCGGCAGCACGGGTACGCCGTCGTCACGCCCCGGCTGCCGCCCGAGGGCATGGCCATATCCCCGCTCATCGACATGACCTCGGGTTATTTCGAGCGATCGCGGGCCGCCCTGCCGCGCCAGGGTGACCGGGCCCCGTGGCGGCTCCGCCAGCACTATTTCAAGGACGCGGCGCTGTTCCGCATGCCTGTCGACGCGGACGGCCTGGAGTTCCGGTCGGCGTCGCCCGCCGTCCAGCTCACGCCCTAACCTCCACGAGCATGATCTGGGTCAGCACCCAGCTTCCCCAGGCCACCGGGCGCGGCGACCGGCAGTGGTCGCACGCGGCGGCGAACTCGGACCGGTAGGCTGCGCCGCTGCCCCGGGCAACCGGAATCGTGTTTGTCATGCCTGGTGGCTACGGCGGGGTGCTTGCGGGGCAGGCAGAGTGCGCGCTCGACGATGTTGCGCTAGCGCGAGCTCATCGATACCGGCCCCGGCCTGCCCAGGCCACGACCCGCCGCGCGAGTACATCGCCGCTGCGGCGGCGCCCCGGCGCGGCACCCTGAGTCATCGCAGCCCCGCCGGATGCGGAAACGGCCGCCATGACGCGATCAAGAATGTGGCTCTGACCGGGTTATCGGTCCGGCAAAGCGGGGCAACCCCCTGCGAGGCGGGCAGATCTCTTCGTGGAGGCCGCAGTGGTTGCCAGACCCCTTCTCATCGCTGGCGTCGGCGTCCTAGTGGTTGCCGGTGCCGCGCTCGCGCTCGCGTTCGCAACGATGGCCCGGCCGGGCGGGGCGCGGCCAGGCGAGGCGGCACCGCCGTGCCGGGCCCGGGGAATCCCGCCGTCCGCGGAGCGCATTGCGGCAACGACCGCGGCGTACGGCGCGGTCGAGGCGAAAATCACCGCAGGCAAGTCCCTGCGACTGCGTTTCCCGGATCCGACGGCGCAGGAAGACATCATCGACTACGGCGTCAACGACCTGTGGAAGAGGGGAATCGACGGCGCGTGCGTGACCGTTGCCTACGTGGTCACGAACCCCGACCCGGGCCTGGCGGCGTCAATGGCGGCGTACGACGCGGCGATGGACCTGCCGCCGGCCAACATCACGCAGATGGCCCTGCCAGCGCCGGGCAGACCCTCCTACCTCTGCCGGATCGAGTGCGATCCTGGCGAGGACCGGCTCGACGCGGAGGCGATCCACTCGATGGCGCCCTATGCGGACATCATCTTCGTTCACCCGCCGGTGCCGGAAACCGCCGGCATGCAGGGCTGGCCGCAGGTGGCCCAAGCCATCGAGATGATCGCGGACCAGCACCTGGCCGACATCATCACGGTCAGCCTTGGCGACGGCGAGGCCGATTTCATCAACGACCCGACCAACCCGACCGCCAGCCAGCAGGCGGCTGTCCACTCGCTGGATCCCGCGTTCCTCGCCGCCGCCGCGCACAACATCCCGGTGCTGTTCGCGGCCGGTGACTGCGGCCCCACCGATGCTCCGGTCCTCCACGACACCGGCCAGTGCACCCCGCCGATCGGCGTCACCGCGGGTCACCCGGTCGACAGCCCGTGGGTCACGGCGGTCGGCGGCACGATCCCTAACGCTGGCCTCGCGACGGCGGCCGGGCGTACCGCACCCGACGCGCTGTGGACCGCCCCGAACAACCACTCCGACGCGGCAAGCGCCGGCGTATCCACCGTCTACCCCAAGCCGTCCTGGCAGCAGGGCATCCCGGCATTGGGCCGCGTTACCGGGCGCGCCTTTCCCGACATCTCGATGGATGCCAGTGACGGGACCTCGCAGGCATCGCCCACCTTCGCGGGCATCCTCGCGCTGGCCACGCAGCTACGCGGGGCCGATCTGGGCACGGTGAACCCTGCCCTGGCGGCGATCGGACCGCGCGGCACGGCGGCCGGCATCATCGACGTCCCGGCCGGATACACCGACAGCGCGTACCGGGTCACCGGCTTTTCAACCGCGGCCGGCTACGACATCGCGTCGGGCTGGGGGACCATCTACGCGCCGGCTTTCGTGCCCGCCCTGGTCGCGCAGATCGACCGCCAGCACGGACCGGACCAGCCAAGCCG
The DNA here is from genome assembly GCA_035505275.1 of Streptosporangiaceae bacterium. Taxonomy (GTDB): domain Bacteria; phylum Actinomycetota; class Actinomycetes; order Streptosporangiales; family Streptosporangiaceae; genus Palsa-504. The sequence continues at coordinate 27,806 of DATJQX010000063.1, forward strand.
GCAAGCACAAGATGAGCTGAACCGGCTGCAGGCCAACATCAGCGCATCCGCCTCCCGGGTGGCCAGCGGTCAGACCGTCACGGTCACCGGGAAAGGTTTCATCCCAGGCAGATCCCCGAACGGCACCACCATCCTGGATGGCTTCGGCGTGTACCCGCCGCTGCCGGGACAGTACGGGGTGACCAGCGGCCCGTACGCCGACCCGGCCTCGACGGTGCCGGGACAGGCCTGGGACGACGTGACGGCCACTCTCACCGGACCCCGGCTGGCCTCGCCGCAACCGCTCGCTGTCAGTGGTCCCGACGGCAACGGCACCGTCACGGTCACCATCAACACGACCGCAATGGCCGCCGGCACGTACACCGTGACGATCACCGGCCGCCTGCTGACACAGATGACTTCGTTCCGGGTCAAGAACCCGACTCCGGCCTTGACGCACAGTGGAGCGCGGATTACCTGAGGTAGCGGAGCTTACTACTTTGCCCATGTGAGCGTGCGGTATGTCACAACGCGATGGGTGGTCTGGTCTTAATAGGCATTGGCCAGAAGAAAGGAAACGTGATGAGTGCTGCTCTCGCGCCGCTGAAGGACGCGAAGACGATTCTCCTTACCACCTACAAGCGCGACGGGACGGCGGTGGACACGCCGGTGAGTATCGCCTTCGACGGCGACCGGGCCTTCTTCCGCTCCTATGACAAGGCATGGAAGACCAGGCGCCTGTCGCATGATCCTCGCGTGCAGGCTGCCCCGTCGACCATCCGCGGCAAGCCCACGGGTCTGGCCATCCGGGCTCGCGCGACCCTGCTGGAGGGCGAGCACGCGCGCGTCGCGGCAAGAGCTCTGGCGCGACGCCACCGTATCCTCCAGGCGGTCGTAGTTCCCGCGGCTCATCGGCTCATGCGCTACCGGACCATGCATTACGAGCTCCAGCCTGACGCCGGGTGATGCTTGCGGATGGGGCCCCCGTCCCCGAGAAGCGCTGCGGAACATACACACGCGAGAGCCTGCGGGATAACTCATCTGCTACCGTCCGCGTGGTGGTTGCTGAGGTCGCATGGACGGAGCCGCTTGCTGTCCGGCACGGGTGAACGGGACGGCTGCTCGCCGGATGGCATGACGGACTGGCCAGGTGGTCTCCTTCCGCTTAACGGCGAGGTAAGTTCAGAACCTGAGCGCGATCCAGGCACTGCTCACGCAGCTCACCGGCGGCCAGCTCATTGCGGCGCTGCGGCGCGTCGGGAAACGCACGCGGCTGCGTGCTGAATGGACCGCGGGCGGCACCACTTACCGGTTCTTCGATTACGTACCCGAGTCGGAGCGACCCGCGTAAGATCCGCCCGGCAACGGCATCCGGACCATGCGGTCGTCCATCGGGCCGCGAACGCGCTCACGTGATGTGGCCGCCGACCGTGCGTCAGCCAGCCGGACTGGTAGCCGGTCGGGTGGATGTGAGGGACCGCCCACGCGAGTGAGCTGACGCGACGCAGCACGCGGCAAGGTGATGCATGGGGCCGATGTGGGAGGCTCCGCCTATGACGAGCAGCGCCCGTGACGTGGCCGGCACGTTCTCCGGCCGCGTACAGGCCGCGCGGCTGGCCCTCATCGACGGTGCCGCCGGGCTCGTCTGGGCAACGCGCGGGGGACCGCGCGTGGTCTTCCGCCTTACGACCAGCGGCGGGAAGATCACCGCCACCGACATGACCGCCGACCGCGGCCGCCTCCGCCAGCTCGACCTGAAGATCATCGACGACTGAGGTGAGGGCCTAGCCGATCATTCCGCCGGGCGGACGGCGGTTTGCGCCTGTGCCGCCGCCGGTTCCGCGGCCATGGGCGCAGCCGCGCCGCGTGCCTGCGACGGGTACAGCGGCCCGCGCCGCAGCAGCGTCCCGCACACCACGGCGCCGGCCGCGAAGATCGCCGCCGTCCACCAGAACCCGACGATATAGCCGTGCACGAGCGACTGCTGGACGAGCGCCGGACGGGGATGGCCGGCGACGACGGTCCGGGGGTTCAGGCGGGACGCCAGGTAGCTCGCGGTGGCGCTGGCCACCAGCGTGTTCAGCAGCGCGGTGCCGATCGAGCCGCCGAGTTGCTGGCCGACGCTGATCGTCGCCGACGCCACGCCCGCGTCGTACGGCGCGACGCCGTACGTGCCGCTGTTCACCGCGGGGGCGATCACCAGCCCGACGCCGAGCGCGGTGACCACCAGCGGCCCGAGGATGGCCGACGCGTACCCTGAATGGACGCCGATCCCGGTCAGCCACACCATGCCCGCCGCCGCGATCAGCATGCCGAGCCCGACCAGCGGCTTGGGCCCCGTCCGCGGCATCAGCACGATCTGCCCGACGATGCCGGTGACGATCATCGTAGCGACCATGGGAAGGTAGGCGAGCCCGGTGACGATCGGCGAGTACCCGAGGGTGGTCTGCAGGTAGTAGGTGACGAACAGGAAGATCCCGAACATGCCGGCGAAGGCGAACAGCATCGCCAGATAGGCACCGCCCCGGTTACGGTTCAGCACCACCCGCGGCGGCAGCAGGGGCTGCTTCGCGCGCGTCTGCCAGGCGGCGAACGCCGCCAGCCCGGCGACACCGGCGGCGAGGAAACCCCAGGTCGACGGCGTGTGCCAGGTGTGCGTGGCGGCGTTGGCGAGCCCGTAGACCAGGCAGAACATCGCCCCGCCCACCAGGGCGGCACCCGGCAGGTCCAGCCGCTGGCCGCCGCGGGCCGGCTCCCGCCGCAGCAGCACGGCCGCGCCGAGGAGCGCGACTCCGGCGAAGAACAGGTTGACGTACAGCGTCCACCGCCAGGACAGGTACGAGGTCAGCGCGCCGCCCAGCAGCAGGCCGACCGCGCCACCCGCCCCGGCGATCGCGCCGAACACGCCGAACGCCTTGCCGCGGTCCTTCGGATCCTGGAACGTGTTGGTCAAGATCGACAGCGCGGACGGCGCCATGATCGCCGCGAAGGCGCCCTGGCAGGCGCGAGCCGTCACCAGCATGACGAAGCTCACCGACGCCCCGCCCACGGCCGACACGACGGCAAAGCCGGCCAGGCCCGCCATGAACGTGACCTTGCGGCCGAGCAGGTCGGCCAGCCGCCCGCCCAGCAGCAGCAGGCTGCCGAACGCCAGCGCGTACGCCGTCACCACCCACTGCCTGTCCACCGTGGCGAAGTGCAGCGACCGCTGCGCGGACGGCAGCGCGATGTTCACCACCGTCAGGTCGAGCACGATCATGAGCTGGGCGAGCCCGATGGTCGCCAGGATCAGCCAGCGCCGCGGATCAGGAACCGCCCGGTCCGCCCCCGCTTCGGGTGCCGCGTCGCGCGGCATACCGATCTCGGACATCCGGTGCTCCCTGCCTGGATCCGTGATCCTCATATCCCCGGGACGACGCAACCCGCAGGAGCGTGACATCTCCTGGGCCTTTTCTCCTGCCACGGTAACACGAACCGGAGATGACACCTCCGTTCGGGTACCCTGTCGCCGTGTAATCAACTGGCACCGGCGCGGCCTCGACGCCACCCTGGACGACGTGGCGCGCCACGCCGGCGTCGGCGTCGGGACCGTCTACCGCAGGTTCCCCGACAAGGATGCCCTCGTCGAGGAGTTGTTCACCGAGCGGATCGATGCCCTGGTTCGCGACACCGAGAAGGCGTCGCGGCGCCCGGTCCGTGGACCGGGCTGATGTGGTACCTGGAACACGTCGCGGAGACATTCTCCCGGGGATATCGGCTTCCGGCAGATGATGATGTTCGGTACCCACGGCGCCGCCTGCTCCGGGTATGCACGGGACCGGATGCGGCCGGTGGTGACCCGCCTGGTCGAACGGGCCCTGGCCGCGATTGGCGACCCGCGCTCGTACACTCTAGTGTGTACTTGAAGCATGGGTTCAATCCCGCACTAGAGGATGCGTGTGAGGCGGTCCGAGCTCATCAAGCAGATCAGGCAGGAAGCCAGGCGGCAAGGCGTCGAGTGGCGGCAGGTCGAGGGCGCCAAGCATGACACGTTCTGGCTCGGATCGGTGAAGATCCCGATCCCGCGGCACGCCGAGATCGGGCAGCGGACCACCGAGGACATCCTCCACGAATGCGAAGCTGAGCTAGGGAAAGGGTGGTGGAAGTGAGGACCTACCACGCTGAAGTCGACCGGGACGGCACGGTCTGGCGCATCCGCGTGCCCGAGGTCGCCCGCACTACTCAGGCGCGCACGCTGCGCGAGGTCGAGGCGATGGCTCGCGACCTCATCGCCATCATGGACGACATCCCGGCCGACTCGTTCGACCTGGAGGTCACGCTTACCCTTCCGGCCGAGGTCCGGGCCGAGCTGGATCAGTCTGCCGAACTTCGCGAGCAGGCGGCGCGCAGCCAGGCCCAGGCCGCGCAGCTGGTCCGCCGCGCGGCGCGGCGCCTGCGGGACCAAGGGCTGCCGCTGCAGGACGTCGGGAAGGCGCTCGGGGTGTCATTCCAGCGGGCCAAGCAGCTGATCGACGAGGCTGACAAGCTCGCGAGCTGATCCGGCGGTGACTTGCCGAGAGCCTGACGACGATCCCTTTGAGCACGGATAACGCCTTGGGCAGCGCTGTAGCGGCGCTTGCGCAAGCGCTACCAGAGCATGTATTCGTCGCTCGGTGATCAACTCTCCTGGCAGGCTCCCGCGGAACTCGTAGCCGCAGGTGGGGGGTAACGGCTGGCTGGGACGCGAGTTAGCGTAGCCCAGTTCCCGGGGATTCTTACCCCACTGGCCGCGCGTCGCGGAAAACGCCTGGCGGCGCAGGGGAAGGGGGAGTCAAGATGCACATTCCGGGGCTAGCGCAAGAGTACGAACGAACCTGCGAGGACTGCGGCCACACCTGGCGCGTGCCAAAATGGGCCGCGCACCCGCATATGCAGGGACTACCGATGACCTGGGGAGGGACCCAGGGTGGTGGGAGTACCGGGGCGGCGGATCGTGCGGCGGAGGTGGCTGAAGCAAACGCGGAGATGGCCGAAAGAGCAGCGGTTCTGCGCCAGTGCCCCGAGTGCGAGTCAGTGCATTACAAGCAGCGGGCGATCCGGTCCTGAACCACGGCCCCATGACGGTGAAAGTGCCATGCCAGTCGCCATCGTCCCGGCGGGCGCCCATGATGGCGTTCAGGGCGCGCCACCGCTCTTGGTGCGCCATCAGCCGCGTTCGCTGACGTAGGTCCCGCGCTGCGGGATGGTGACCACCAGGCCCTCATCCCTGCGCACCTGGACGGCCCGGCGCGCCGTACCCCGTGAGACCCCGTAGTGGCCGACCAGGTATGACTCCGAGGGAGCGGCTGGCGGGGAACAAGTTCCCGCGGTTAGCGCGGCGAGGTAGGCGGCGGCTCGGCGATCGACTTCGGAGACTGGTTCGGCGTAGTGCCGCAACGTAGTAGCACCTCCGCTGCTGTAGCCGAGGCGTGCTGCGGTGTTGCGCAGGTCGAAGCGTGCCGCGAGCATCTGGCTGGCCGTGTAGTGCCGCAATCCCTTGATGTTGAGCTTGACACCGGCCGCGGCCGCCAGGTCGCTGCCCTTGTGCGTGGCCCCGTCGGGATTCCACGGACTGGCGCCCATCGGGTCGTTAGAGAAGACGTAGGCGTCCTCGGGCAGCTCGAGCCCCAGGCCGCCGAGCTCGGCGCGGATCGCCTCCAGATGCTCGCGGAGCATCGTACAGGTAACCGGATCAATGGCCAGGTGCCGGTCCTGATGCGTTTTAGTGTCCTTCCGGACGCGGCGGCCGCCGACCACGACGTAGTTGTACGCCAGATGGAGGACGCACTTCTCCAGGTCAACATCGCAGACCTGCAACGCGCACAACTCGCCCCGGCGAGCGCCGGTGATCGCGACGAGCCACAGGTATAGAGCCATTGCCGGGTGCGTCTTACGGCTCTCGGCGATCGCCTTGGCCACGTCCTGGGGTGAAGTAGCGGGCACCGGTCGTCGCGTCACCGTCGGAGGCTTCGCGGACTCCGCCGGATTCCAGGAGATCCACTCCCAGCGCTCCGCTGTGGAAAGGCGCCCGACAGGATGCTGTGGATATTCCGGATCGTCTTCGCCGTCAAGGGCCTGCACACATGCGGCTGGCATCCGGCACGCTTGCAGTCGTGATCCCGGCCGCGCGCAGCCCGCGCTCGACGGTCCACCACGACGTCACCAGCTACGACTGCGGTTCGGCCCTGCCGGAGGACGACGAGCCCTTCCTCGGCCAGGACAGCTAGGGCGTGCTGTAGCGTCGCGACCCGCACCCCTTGCAGGGCGCTCATCTCCTGGACAGAAGGCAGCGGGTCACCAGCCGCGAGCATCCCCGAGTTGACCGCGTCCCTGAGGGTGTCCGCTATCTGCTGCCAGGCAGGCCGACGGCTCGCAGAGACGACGCTGAGGGTCGGCACGTTCCTATGCTCGACGAACCGCTTGCCGGTGCACCCAGGATCACAGGTCCCAGTCGGCTACCTTGGTGTAGTCGTCCATGAGCTCGGCCACGGTCGCGTTTGTCTACGAGTACCATGATCAGGATGGTGTTTTCCCTGGTGGGGCGCCAGGGGGTCGAACCCTGAACCAATGGGTTAAAAGCCCACTGCTCTGCCATTGAGCTAACGCCCCGCTGCATCAGTTAAACCAGCGCCGAGAGAAGCGTACCGACTGCGCCGCCTGATTGTTTGCCTGAGGCTAACGGTATGCGGAGATACCGGTCAGAGCCTGCCCGATAGCCAGCGTGTGGATCTCCTCGGTGCCCTCGTACGTCAGCACCGCCTCCAGGTTGTTCGCGTGCCGGATAGGCGGGTACTCGAGCGTCACACCACTGGCGCCGAGCACCGTCCTTGCCTGCCTGGCGATGTCGATGGCCGACCTGACGTTGGTCATTTTGGCGATGCTTACCTGGACCGGCGTTAGCGAGCCCGCCTCCTTGAGCCTGCCCAGGTGCAGCGCGAGCAACTGCGACCGGTACAGGTCCGCTGCCATCCAGCTGAGCTTGGCCTGGGTCAGCTGGAATGCCCCGATCGGCTTGCCGAACTGCTCGCGAGTGCGTGCGTACTCGATGGCGCTTTCCAGACACGTCCGGGCCGCGCCGGTGACTCCCCAGGCAATGCCATACCGCGCCTCGGTCAGGCACGACAGCGGACCTTTCAGCCCGGTCACGCCAGGTAGCACCGCGCCTGAAGGCAACCGGACATCGTCGAGGACGAGCTCGGAGGTAATGGACGCACGGAGCGAGAGCTTTTTGCGGATGTCGCGTGCGGTGAAGCCGGCTGACCCGCGGGGCACGAGGAACCCGCGTACGCCGTCAGCGGTGTTCGCCCACACAACGGCGATATCGGCGATGCTGCCGTTGGTAATCCACATCTTGGTTCCGGAAAGGACCCAGTCGGTTCCGTCCCGCCGGGCGAAGGTCCGCATGCCGGCAGGGTCCGACCCGTGGTCGGGCTCCGTGAGCCCGAAGCAGCCGATGGCCTCTCCGGTCGCCATCTGCGGCAGCCACTCGGCCTTCTGCTCCTCAGAGCCGTACCGCCAGATCGGGTACATGCTGAGCGAGCCCTGAACCGATGCGGCGCTGCGCAGGCCGGAGTCACACGCCTCAAGTTCCCGGCATGCGACGCCGTACGCGATCGCCCCGACGCCCGCGCAGCCGTATCCGGTCAGGTGCATCCCGAGCACGCCGAGCTTGCCGAGTTCCGGCACGATCTCACGCGGCAGGGTGCCTGTCTCGAACCAGTCGGTAATGTGCGGCAGCACCCGGTCTGCGCCGAACGCCCGTACTGTGTCCCGGATCAGTCGTTCCTCGGCGCTCAGCTGGTCATCGATGTTAAGCAGGTCCATGCTCGCCGTGCCTGTCGACATTGGCGGCTCCTCTCCCTCGCTACAGATCAGGGTATTAACGGGGACTTCCCTGATGTGTGGCCGCCCCGTTGTCAGCATGATCAGGTCGTGAATGAACTGACCAACGGAGCCAAGCGCCTATACCGGCTCAGGGACCGGCGTCTCGTCGGTGGAGTCTGCACGGGCTAGCGGCGTACGTCGGCTCGATGCAACTCTGGTCCGCCTTGCGTTCGCCTTGTTGACTCTTTTTGGCAGGCTTGGCGTCCTGTTCTACCTGTTCGCATGGCTAGTGATCCCCGACGAGCTCGACGGCGCCTCTGTTGCCCGAGTCGTTCGTCAAGCGACAGTCCTAGCAGGGCGGTTGCCTCGGCTGCATCCTGGCGTGGTGGAGACGGTTGCTTCGCTTTGCTGGTTGGGGCGTCCGTCCCCTATGCTGAGGCAGTCCCCCGGCGGGCTGATACGGTTACGACGGTCATGGCCGTCGGCGCCCCCATCGTCTAGCGGCCTAGGACACCGCCCTTTCAAGGCGGCGGCACGGGTTCGAATCCCGTTGGGGGCACGAGTGGGTTACGGTTGATGGTACGAGGTCCTGTAGAGCAGCTGGAGTGCTCGCCACCCTGTCAAGGTGGAGGTCGCGGGTTCAAATCCCGTCAGGACCGCAGGGGATACCCGTGCAGCGTCACTGGCTATCCGCCCGGTCAGGTAGCTCAGTCGGTATGAGCGTCCGCCTGAAAAGCGGAAGGTCGACAGTTCGATCCTGTCCCTGACCACAACTTCCTGGGCGATCAGTCAGCCCTCTCACCTGCGCAGACAGCAGGAAGAGAGGGATTCCCATGGCGCTGCCAGCGCTCTCCGAATCCAAGATCAACACAAATCCAACACAACCGGCCTGCGACCGTGCGCCTCAGAGTGCCGCATGCGGAGGCAAGAAGTCCCGCGGCGGGCGCGGCCCGGCTCGCGTAACCGGGGACACCCGCGAGTCCGTCCGCGATCCTGCTCGTGTGGTGGTGGAGGCGGGGTGCGGGATTCTGGTGTACCCGCCGGAGGCGGCGGGGGAGCCGTGGCGGGCGACGTTCACCGAGAACGGGCGGCGGCGGTTCCGGCAGGCGATGACCGAGGCGGAGCTGG
>DATJQX010000064.1:0-27567 GCA_035505275.1 Streptosporangiaceae bacterium
GAGGGCGCCGGAAACCGCGCCGAGAATCGCGGGGAGAACCACGCCAAGGCCGGCAAGCCGGGCAAGGCGGGCCGGGATGCCGCCTCACCGGCGCAGGACGGGCGCATCAGGCTGCAGTTCACCAGCCCGACCAAGCCGGCCCTGATCACCGGCAGCCCGAAGGCAGGCGACGAGTCCGCCCCTGACTACCGCTACCTTGTGGTGCCGCTGCGCGCGCTGGCCGACGCCTGATCCGCTGCGGGAACCTACGGGAGCATCTTCATCGGGGCGCCACCGCCCAGTAGCCCGTGCGGCGCAAACCCGTACGGCCCCCCGTAGGCGTAGGCGTGGCGGGACATCCACGCCAGGATCAGTATCCAGGTGGCCATGGCGAAAAGCAGCAGCGCGAAGACGAGGAACCGGCCCGCATCCTGGTCACGGACGGGCGGCTGGGCGTCCACCCTCACGGGCTTCGGCAGGCGGGGGAGGTCGGCCATCAGGCCGTCGATCTGGCGCTGCGTCTTGGCGGCGAGCGCCAGATCGAGCCGCTCGGTCAGCTCGTCGAAGGTCAGCCTGCCCGCGACGAAGTGCTCGCGAAGATGGGCCATCGCCGTGTCGCGTTCGGCGTCCCCGATCCGCAGGTCGTAGTCGTACCGGCCGCGGCCGGACACGCGCCACCCTGGTACCAGCTGCTCACGCGGTTGCCCCGCGTCGGAGTCGTGTTCCATCATTCCGGTTCGGACGTCGTATCGCCTCGTCATCGGGTTCCCGGGTTCGCCAGGCCTAACTACCTGTGTCCCACGATAATTCCGCATGGCCCGGTGCGGAACCCACCGGGGCAGAATCGCAGCCCGAATCCTCCGGACTCCGGTAAAACGCCAGGCCGGCCGAGGCCGTCACGGCGACGCCGGTCAGACGAAGCGGCGTCCCCGCCCGCCGCCGCGCGGTCCCCGCGGGCCCTTCGGCCCGCCGCCGCCACCACGACCGCCGCCGCGGCCACCACGACCGCCGCGCCCGGCGCGCCGCACGCCGAATCCGAACAGCCGCTTGAGCAGCGCGAACACCGCCAGGAGGACGACGATGGCCAGCGGCCTGTCACCCCCGCCGAGCCCGAACAGCATCACGGCGCCCAGGATCACGAAGGCCCAGACCAGCCCCATCGCCGGCGCGAACGAGGTGAACCACCGGCCCCGGCCGGAATACCCGCTGCCGGAGGAGTCGTAGCCGGACCCGGTGGATGCCACAAGTGGCGCGGCCGGCCGCGGGACGTGCGGCAAGTCTCGCATCACCGCGTTCAGGTCGGCAGTGGTCCTGGCCGCGAACGTCTGGTCGAGGCGCTCGTTCAGTTCGTCGAGCGTCAGCCGCCCGTCCGCATAATGCTCACGTAGCTGGGCTGCGATCGCATCGCGATCGGCGTCCCCGACGCGCACGTTGAATCCCGTTGCCATCGTGCCCTCCGTAGTCATACGGGGAATCCCCAAAAGGTGATCCCACGATATATCGCGAACCATCGCGAGGCAAGCCGAATCATGTCGGCAGCGAAGCGACACGCCGGCGCCCCGGTGCGTGACTTTGACTGCCTACCGCACGTAAATTCGAGATAGCTAGTGCACCATGTTCGCTGATCGCCAGAAAGCGGAGAGAGCAGTTGATAAAGACAACCAAGCCCGGCCGTGACGGCACGGTCCGGGTCACCTTCGCGCTGCCCGCCGACGAGCCGGGCGGAGCCGTATCGGTGGTGGGCAACTTCAACGACTGGGATCCCTTCGCCCACCCGCTGCGGCCCCGCGCGAACAACACCAGGAGTGCCGCCGTGACCGTCAAGGCCGGCAGCACCCTGCAGTTCCGGTACCTCGCCGAAGGCGGGGTCTGGTTCGACGACGAGACCGTCCCCGCTCCAGACGGCGAGGACGTCTCCATCACGGTGTGATCGGGGCCGCCTGAACGGACCCGATCACCACTGGGCGGCGGCGCGGCCGGACCGCAGCCGAGCTGGGCGCCTACTCGCCAGCGACCGCCGGAGGCCGCGCCGCCGCCACCGTCCGGGCCAGCGCCATCCCGGCCGCCACCCCGAGCACCATCGCCGCCGCCAGCCACGCCAGCGTGATCGCCAGCGCGTGCCCGGAGGCCGCCGAGACTGCCCCTGACCTGTGCGCATCCAGCGTCAGGTACAGGCTGCCGAACGTCGCCACCCCCACCGCCTGGCCAAGCTGGATCGTGGTGGTGAGCAGCCCGCTCGCGTCCGCGGCGTGGTGCAGCGGCACGCGCACCAGCGCGTGCGTGACCAGCGGGCTGAACCCGAGCGCCAGCGACGCCCCGGTCACGACCATCGCCACCTGCAGCAGCAGACCGCCCTGGCCCCCGGCACGCAGGACGAGCCCGACGGCCAGGTAGCCGCCCACCGCGACCAGGCAGCCCGCCGGGGCCAGCAGGTGGTGGCTCCGCGACGGCAGCCGCCGCCAGAAGTACCCGCAGATGCCGAAGACCAGCGCGCACGGCGCGAAGGTCAGCCCCGCGCGCAGCGCGCTGTCACCCAGCCCGGCCTGCAGGTGCAGCGCGAAGCTGAACAGGAAGCCGCCGTAGGTGATCATGAGCACGGCCACCGCGGCCAGCCCCGGCGCGAGGCCGGGCGCGCGCAGCACCGCCAGGTTCAGCAGCGGGTCGCCGCCCCGGTCCGCGATCCGCCGCTCGACCAGCACGAACGTGACGGCCAGGACCAGCCCGGCCGCGACGCACGCGAACACCCAGGCGGGCCAGCCTTCCTGGTGCCCGAGCATCAGCGGCAGCACAAGAGCGAACACCGCGGGCACGGCGATCGCCAGCCCCACGAGGTCCAGCCGCCGGCCGCGCCCCGGAACCCCCGGAACCCCCGAAACCCCCGAAACCCCCGAGACGCCCGGCTCATCCCGCGGCACCACTCGCGGCACCGTAGCCAGCACGGCGAGCCCGATCGGCACGTTGACGAGGAAGACCGGCCGCCAGGTCGCCCCGAACAGGTTCGCGGTCACCAGCGCACCGCCGATCACCTGGCCGGCGACGAACCCGGAGGACAGCACGGCGGTATACGCGCTCAGCGCCGTGGCGCGCGCGGCACCGGAGAACCGCACCTGGATGACGCTCATGATCTGCGGCATCATCGCCGCCGCCCCCGCGCCCTGGACGAACCTGGCGGCGATGAGGACGCCGATCCCGGGTGCGATCCCGCAGGTCAGCGACGCCAGTGTGAAGACGGCGACCCCGGCGAGGAACACCCGCCTGCGCCCGTGCAGGTCGCCCATCCGCGCGCCGGTGATCAGCATCATCGCGTAGCTCACCGTGTAGCCGGCGACGACGAGCTGGAGCTCGGCGCCTGACGCGTGCAGGGACCGCCCGATCGTGGGCATCGCGACGTTGACGATCGTGACGTCGAGCAGGGCCATGAACTGCCCGGCCAGCAGCACGATCAGCATGAGCCAGCGCCCCCGCGCCGCCCCCGCGGCCCTGCCCCGGACGAGGGGATCAGTTGTCGTGGTCATGCCACCAGCCTGTGCCAGCACGCCTCGCCGTGGAGAGAGCCTGCTGATCCTGGTGTTACCACTACCTGGCTGGCCCCCAAAGATCTTTGTGCCGAACGATCGGTGGTGCCCCTCGGGAGTACCGTCTTCGTACAGGGAAGGCTGGCGCTCAGCGGGAGGCACCGTGGCGAGTTCGGCTGTGACCGTCGGATCCGGAGACCATCACGTGCTGGCCGTACACGGCTGGTTCGGGTCGGCTCACGGCTGGGGCTCGCTCCCCGACTGGATCGACCGGACGGCGTGTACCTGGGCCTTCATGGACCTGCGCGGCTACGGCGACCGCAGGGACGTGCCCGGCGAGTTCACCATCGACGAGGCGGCGGGCGACGCGCTCGCCGTCGCCGACGAGCTGGGCTGGGAGCGCTTCTCGCTGGTCGGGCACTCGATGGGCGGGAAGATAGCCCACCGCGTGCTGCTCGCCGCGCCGGACCGGGTGCGGAGGCTCGTCGCCATCAGCCCGGTGCCGGCCAGCCAGGTCCCCTTCGACGAGCAGACCTGGGCGCTGTTCCACGGCGCGGCCGGCGACGCGGGCAACCGCGCCGCGATCATCGACTTCACCACGGGGAACAAGCTGACCAAGGTCTTCATCAACGACATGGTGCAGCACTCGCTGGATAACTCCACCGAGGAAGCGTTCGCCGCGTGGCTCCAGGCCTGGGCCAAGACCGACTTCTCCGCCGAGGCCATGGCCGGCCCGCGGGCCCCGGTCAAGCTGATCGTGGGCGTCAACGACCCGGCCATGTCCGCCGACGTGATGGAGCAGACCTGGCGGGCCGTCTTCCCCGACGCCGAGCTGACCATCATGCCCGACGCCGGCCACTACGCGATGTTCGAGTCCCCCGTCTCGCTCGCCACGTCCATCGAGGAGTTCCTGGCCAGGGAATGACCCAGCCCTCCAGGCCCGCAGCCGACCTCGCCTCGGCCCGGGGCACCACCTCACCGGCCCCGCGCCCCGACACCGAGGCCGTCTTCGACCCGGCCACCTACACCCGGGGCGTCCCCTTCGAAGCGCTGGCCCGGCTGCGCCGCGACGCCCCGGTGGCGTGGGTGGCGGAGATCCCCGTCCTCGGCTGGCCCGCGGGCCCCGGGTTCTGGCTCGTGCTCCGCCACGCCGACGTCGAATCGGTACTGCGGCAGCCGGAGCTGTTCTCCTCGGCGCTCGGCGCGACCCAGATCCGCGACCCCGGCACGCCGCAGGCGCTGGCCTACGTCCGCCGGATGATGCTCAACATGGACCCGCCCGATCACTCCAGGCTGCGCCGCCTGCTCAGCCGCTCCTTCACGCCGCGGGCCGTCGCGAAGCTGGAGGACGGCATCCGCGGTCACGCCCGCGCCATCTGCGACCGCGCCTTCGCCGGACGCCGCGGCGAATGCGACTTCGCCAAGGACGTGGCCGCGGACCTGCCGCTGCTCGCCCTGTCCGACGTGCTCGGCATGCCCGAGCAGGACCGCTGGCTGCTGTTCGACTGGTCCAACCGGGTGATCGGCTATCAGGACCCTGACTACGCCTCGTCGGCCGAGTTCGACCCGGCCGCGGGGACGCCCATGGCCGCCGAGGCGCTCACGCTGCGCCCGGTGCCCGACGCCGGCGGGCGGATGCCCGACCCGCGGACCCGCGAGGGCATGCCGGACCTGTACGCCTACGCGCACCTGCTGGCCGAGGAGAAGCGGCGCCGTCCCGGCGACGACGTGATGTCGATCCTGCTGGCCCAGGGCGACGAGGGCGGCGGACAGGTCTCGGTGGCCGAGTTCGAGAACATGTTCTGGCTGTTCGCCGTGGCCGGCAACGAGACGCTCCGCAACGGCCTGCCCGGCGGGTGCATCGCGCTGCTCGATCATCCGCAAGCCCAGCACGCCCTCCGCGCACGACCCGCGCTGATGCCCGTGGCGGTCGACGAGATGCTGCGCTGGTGGACGCCCGTGATGACGTTCCGCCGGACCGCCGCCCGCGACTGCGAACTCGGCGGCCAGCCGATCCGGGCGGGGGACAAGGTGGTCGTCTCGTTCATCTCGGCCAACCGTGACGACGCCGTTTTCGCCAGCCCCGACCGCTTCGATATCGGCCGCCAGCCCAACTCGCACCTGGTCTTCGGCCACGGCCCGCACTTCTGCCTGGGCGCCCACCTGGCTCGCAGCCAGATGCGCGCCCTGTTCGACGAGGTGCTGGCCCGCACGTCATCCCTCGCGTACGCGGGCCAGCCCAGCTACCTGCGCTCGAACTTCCAGCGCGGCGTGAAACGCCTCCCCGTCGCCTGGACCTCCGCCTAGAACGCGCTGGTCTGCGGCTGGCCCGGCGGAATGTCGGTGGGTGCCGCTAGGTTAATCAGTGGGGGCAGCCGGTGATGGGAAGAGCTTGTGGTTACCTACGAGGCACCAGACAGGGTTGCGCGGCGGGCAGGTGAGCGACGCCGGGCGGAGCTCGGCGAGTTCCTGAAGGCCCGGCGGGCCCGGCTGAGCCCGGGCGACTTCGGCATGCCGCCGGGTTCGCGCCGGCGCACCCCGGGCCTGCGCCGCGAGGAGGTCGCGCTGCTGGCCGGCGTGGGGGTCACCTGGTACACCTGGCTGGAGCAGGGCCGCCAGATCAACGCCAGCATGCAGGTCCTGGACGCCGTGGCGCGCACGCTGCGCCTTGACCGGGCCGAGCGGGAGCACCTGTACCGCCTGGCCGAGGCCACGCCGTTGCGCACCGAGTGCAGCCGTCGGGCCGTGCCCGACACCATCCGCGAGATCGTGCGCTCTCTCGACCCGCTCCCGGCGAGCGTGATCGACAGCAGGTACGACAGCCTGATGGCGAATGAGGCGTCGGAGGAGCTGTTCTGGGAGTGGCACACGATGCCGTGCATCCATAAGAACACCCTGTGGTGCTGCGTCACCGAGCCGAGCGCGCGCGCCAAGCTCGTCGAGTACGACACCCATATCCCCTACATGGTGGCGCGGCTGCGCTCGGCGTACGGCAGGCACGTCGGCGACCCGGACTGGGAAGAGGACATCCGCAGGCTCGCCAGCCTGAGCCGCGAGTTCGCCGAGCTGTGGGCGCGGCACGAGGTGGCCGACCCGGAGCCCCGCAGGCTCACCTACCTCCATCCGGACGCCGGGCCGCTGCGGCTGGTCCTCAGCGAGCTCAGCATCCCCGAGCTGCCGGAGACGCGCATCGTCGTCTACACCCCGGCCGACGACGACACCCGGGCCAGGCTCCCCCTGACCCGCCGGACCGCAACGCCAGCAGGCGCCATCGGGTTACCGGTGAGGCGTGCCGGCGACCTGTGGCTCAGTTGAGGAAGTAGCTGCTGCCGCCGGTCTGGGGGTTGGTCACCTGCGCGAGGACCGTGACCGTGCCGGCGTCGGCGAAGGTGAGGTACAGCCAGACGTCCTTGCCGTCGTGCATGGGCCCGGCACCGGTGATCAGTAGCTGGTAGTTGTCCGGGTTCAGCCGGGTCAGCGAGTCCGCCGGGATCGGGATGCCCGGCACGGCGCGCATGATCAGGGCGCCCGTACGGCTCTGCACCCGGGCGCGTAGCTGCACCGTCCCGCCCACGCTGGTGCGCGCGGCGACCAGGCGGTCGGCGTGGCCGTTGTTCCGGATGTCCAGGTACGCGACGGTGGTCCCCGGGGTCGTCGGCTGCGGCACGTACGCGCTGGTGACGGCGATCGGGGTCGATGACGCGCACCCGGTCAGCGCGATCGCCGCCACAGCCACCGCGCTCGCGATGCTCGCCACGGACGTCAGTCTGCGCATGGGCCCAGGTTACCGCTCGCCCCGCCGTCAGCCGCGGTCGACGGCGGTGCTGAGCAAGCCGAGAGACGGAGAACCGAGGTCCATCAGGGCCTTGTGGAAGCGCTGCAGCGTGAAGCCGGTGCCCCAGTCCTTCCTGGCCCGCTCGCGCAGCCTGAGGATCTCCAGCTTGCCCCAGGTGTAGCGGCCGTAGGTCGGGTCGAAGGTGGCGCGGCTGGCCTCGGACAGCGCGGCGGGACCGGACAGGTGAGTGTCCGCCTCGAACCGCCGTGCCGCCTCCTGCACCGTCATGCCCGCGGTGTGCACCCCGATGGCGCACGCCAGCCTCGTCACCCGGACCAGTGCCTCAAGCCAGACGCCGATCGCGATCTTAGGGTCGTCGGCCCCGAAGCCCTCCTCGACGGCCATTTCCTCGGCGTAGTGTGCCCAGCCCTCGACGAACGCGCTGGACACCACGAAGGCCCGGACCGGCGAGGTCAGGCGGCGCAGCGCGCGACCGTGCGAGAAGTGGCCCGGCGCGACCTCGTGCAGGGTGATCCCGGGCAGCGTCGTGTCGCTGAAGACCTCCAGCCACTCCTCCTGCTCCTGCTCCGGCCAGGACTCGTCCGGCGGCGTGATGTGGTACCACGAGGGACCTTCGGGCTCGCCGGGCGCCGCCGACGACATCATCGCCATCGCCCACCGCCGCGACGGCGGCGACAGGCCCACCAGGCAGACGCCGTCGTGGTAGGGGACCAGGTCGCGGTCGCGGGTGAACTCGATGACCCGTTGCGTCCACACCCGGGCCGCGTCGATCACCCCCGCCCCGTCCGGATGCTCGCGGACCAGTTCCCTGGCCACCTCGAGGGCGGGCCGGCCGGGCGTCACCCGCGCGCAGCCGTCGGCCAGCAGCGCGTGCAGCCGGTCCCGTTCCGTGTCCGCCTGCTGCGCCAGCGCGTCCAGGTCGGCGAGCGTGGCCTCCGCGCTGCTCATCAGGGCGGCGAGCCCGGCCGGGCCAAGCGCGGGATCCGGGTCCCCGTGCGCCGCAGCCTGCTCCACGTGGGCGACCAGGCGCGCGTGCGCGGCCAGCGCGGCCTCCCGCACTGCGTCTCCCGGCTCATCGGCGAGCCCGGCGGCCAGCCCGCGCACCGCGCCGACCAGTGCCTGCGCGACCGGGGAGCTCACCTGGTCCAGGGCGGAGACGGCCGCCTCGACGGCCCGCGGCCAGGCGCCCAGGTGCTCGGCCCGGGCGGCGGCCCGCTCCGCCGCGGGCGCGTAGTCCCGGTCGTAGCAGGACAGGTCTAGCTCGGCCAGGTGCAGCACCGGGTTGCGCCGGTGCAGTTCGAGGTCGGCGTAGACGACCCGCGCGTTCTCCTCCCTCGCGGCGAGCTGAGCCTCGTCGTGCGGGTCCGGCTCCGGCTCGCCTTCGGCCCGGGCCGACGCGAGCCGGGCCAGGCCGGCCCGCACGCCCTCGGGGGAGAGGTCCTGCGGCTTGCCGTCGTACTCGTGCCGGCCGCCCTCGCGCACCTCGGCGACGTTAAGGTCGCACACCGCGCGCAGCCGCGGGGAAAGATCCATGCGGCAGACGTTACCTGAACTCAGGGCGTGACCCCGCGCGCCCCCAGGCCGGCCCGGACAGGCATGACGATCAGCAGCTGCGCGCTCGTCGACGCGCACGCGTCGAACGTGTGGTTGACGTAGACGGCCACCGTCTGACCAGGCGGGAACACCTTGAGCCAGCTCGCCGTCTGCGGCTGACAGGTCGACGACGGGAAGTTGCCTGCCGCGGCGACCTGGAGCCAGGCGTGCGCGATACCTCCGGGGGCCAGGCGGACCGCCAGCTTCCCGAAGGCGGGGTTCTCCTGCGCCGCCGCCCCGATCTGCGCGCCCGCGCTGCTCCCGGCGGTGACGAAGGAGACGCCCGGGTAGCCGTACATCCCGCAAGCCGAGCCCGAGGTGTTGGTGAAGTCGACCGGATAGTAGGTGCTGCCTGCCGCGGCGCCGGACTGGCTGGTGTCCACCGTGACCTGAAGCGAGGACGACTGGCACGTCGCGAGGCCGTTCAGCCCCGGCGCCGAGGACGCGGTAGAGGCCACCGGCAAGGCGGACCCGGCCGCGCCCGCCGGCTGGCGGCCCGGCGTAGTGCCGGAGCCGGCCGGCGTGGAGCCGGCCTGGGGTGCCTTCGCCGTGCCGCACGCGGCCAGCAGGCCCGCCAGCACCGCCGCGGTCAGGACCAGCGGCGCCACGCGCCGCACGCGCGCCCGCCGGCCGGCGGGGGGAGTCGTGAGCATCAGCCTGTCACCTCTGCGTGGTGGAATGATTGCAATGAGTAATCATCGGTCACGCCTGGGGTGCCGCGCCAGCCGACACGCAAACGGGTGCGCGCGGGCCCGGTGGGAAGATCGGGTCATGAGCGAATTTCCCGAGTTCACGACCCGGCCGGAGCTGGCGGGAACGTTCGGCATGGTGGCCTCGACCCACTGGCTCGCCTCGGCGGCCGGCATGGCGGTGCTCGAGCAGGGCGGTAACGCGTTCGACGCCGCGGTCGCCGCGGCGCTCGTGCTCCAGGTGGCCGAACCGCACCTGAACGGCCCCGGCGGTGAGGTCCCCGTCATCGCCCACCACGCCGCAACCGGGGAGACCTTCGTCCTGTGCGGGCAGGGGACGGCCCCCGCGGCGGCGACGCCCGGGGTGTTCGGCGACCTCGGCCTGGACCTCGTGCCGGGCAGCGGGCTGCTCGCCGCCTGCGTGCCTGGAGCGTTCGGGGCGTGGCTGATGCTGCTGCGCGACTACGGCACGCTCAGGCTCAGGGACGTGCTGGGCTACGCGATCGGCTACGCGGCGGGCGGCTACCCGCTGGTGCCCGCCATCAGCTGGGGCATCGCTAGCGTGGCCGACCTGTTCCGCGAGCACTGGCCCAGCTCGGCCGAGGTCTACCTGCCGCACGGCGCGGTGCCCGCGCCGGGCTCGCGGTTCGCCAACCCCGCGCTGGCCGCCACCTACCAGCGCATCCTCACCGAGGCCGAGGCGGCCAGCGGTGACCGCGACGAGCAGATCGAGGCGGCCCGCCGGGCCTTCTACGAGGGCTTCGTGGCCGAGGCGATCGCGGGCTACCTCGCGTCCGCCGAGGTGATGGACGTGACCGGCCGGCCACAGCGGGGCCTGCTGTCCTACGCCGACCTGTCGTCCTGGCGGGCGCGCCGGGAGGAACCCCTGACCTTCGAGGCCTTCGGCCTGACCGTGTGCAAGACCGGGCCGTGGGGCCAGGGCCCGGTGTTCGCCCAGCAGTCCGCGCTGCTCGGCGGGTTCGACCTGGCGAGCATGGGCCCTGGCAGCGCGGACTACATCCATACCGTGGTCGAATGCGCCAAGCTGGCCTTCGCCGACCGTGAGGCCTGGTACGGCGACCCCGACTTCACCGACGTACCGGTCAAGGCGCTGCTGTCCGCCGAGTACGCCGACGCGCGCCGCGCGCTGATCGGGCCGCAGGCGTCGGCCGACCTGGTTCCGGGCACCCCGGAGGGCAGGCAGCCGCGCTTGCCAGCGTTTGTCACCCGTTCGTTCGGCCTAAATGGAGAAGGCGGGGTCGGCGGTGCGGGCGGCTACGGCCGCGCAAGCCACGGCGAGGCGAGAGCGGAGCCGGACATGGGCGTGGAACCTCAACTGGACGCGGGCACCGGCGAGCCGACGCTGCGCACCGCCGGCCCGGGCGACACCTGCCACCTGGACGTGGCTGACCGGTGGGGGAACATGGTGTCGGCCACGCCGAGCGGCGGCTGGCTCCAGTCCTCGCCGGTCATCCCCGGGCTTGGCTTCTGCCTGGGCACGCGGGCGCAGATGTTCACCCTCACGCCGGGGCTGCCCGCCACGCTCGCCCCGCGCAAGCGGCCGCGGACCACGCTCACCCCGAGCCTCGCGCTGCGGGACGGCGAGCCGTACCTCGCGTTCGGCACGCCCGGCGGCGACCAGCAGGACCAGTGGTCGCTGCTGTTCTTCCTCAACCACGCGCTGGCCGGGATGAACCTGCAGCAGGCGATCGACTTCCCGGCGTTCCACTCCGCGCACGTGCCGTCGTCGTTCTACCCGCGCCTGGCGCAGCCGCGCGTCGTGGACATCGAGTCCCGAGCCGACCCCGCCGTGATCGAGGACCTGCGCAGGCGCGGCCACCTGGTCAACGTCCGGCCCGCCTGGTCGCTCGGCCGGGTCAGCGCGGTCGCCCGTCGCGGTGGCATGCTGTACGCCGCCGCCAACGCGCGCGGCATGCAGGGGTACGCGGCCGGCCGCTGAGGACCGGCGCGCCGACCCGCACGCGCCGCGCCGCCGGCCATGACAGGCGTCACGACCGGCCGCTTGCAGACGGCACTACTGGACGCCGCCCCCGTCGTGATGGTATTGGGACTACCGGCGAACAAGCGGGGATCAGTCATGCGGAACCGGAAGACAGGGGCATGGGATGAGCCACTACGGGACAGGCTCCGACGCTGTCCAGAGTGACGGGAGTGACGCAAGTTCCTCAAGTTACGGGAGTCAAAAGACCGTCAGCGGGCACGGCGCTCCGGTCGTGTCGTTCGAGAACGTCTCCAAGCACTACGGGAGCCTGCACGCGGTCGAGGGGCTGAGCCTGGACCTGCGCGCGGGCGAGACGGTGGCGCTGCTGGGGCCGAACGGCGCGGGCAAGTCGACCTCGCTGGACATGCTCCTCGCGCTGCGCAAGCCCACGAGCGGGCAGATCAAGATGTTCGGCTCGGACCCGTACCACGCGGTCAAGTCCGGCCGGGTGGGCGCCATGCTCCAGTCGGGCGGGCTGATGCCCGAGGTAACGGTCGGTGAGCTCGTCACGCTGGTCACGACCCTGCAACCGCGGCCCGAGCCGGTGGAGGTCACGCTCAAGCGGGCGGGCATCGCGCAGATCGCCGACCAGCGGGTCGACCGCCTGTCCGGCGGCCAGACCCAGCGGGTGCGGTTCGCCCTGGCCATCTGCGGCAAGGTCGAGCTGCTCGTGCTCGACGAGCCGACCACGGCCATGGACGTGGAAACCCGCCGGCTGTTCTGGGACAGCATGAAGGAAGAGGTCGCCGAGGGGCGCACGCTGCTGTTCGCCACCCACTACCTGGAAGAGGCCGACCAGGCCGCGGACCGGATCCTGGTCATCAACCGGGGCCGGCTGCTCGCGGACGGCACGCCGGCCGACATCAAGGCACGGGCCGGGGCCAGGCGGCTGTCCTTCCGGCTTGACCCGGTGCCCGAGCAGTTCCTGCAGGGCCTGCCCGCCCTGGTGAACCTGGAAGTCCGGCACGACCTGGTGCAGATCCAGACGTCCGACTCGGACGCCACGCTGTACGCGGTGCTGGACGCCGGCTACCGCCCGTACGAGATCGAGGTTACCGGCCTCGGCCTGGAGCAGGCCTTCCTGGCGATCACCGCCGAAGACGACCTGGCCAGCGGTGACGTACGAGCAGAAGCACGAGCAGAGGAGACGAACTGACATGCGCGGCATATTCGAGCTGACGCGAGTCGAGATCATGCGCCTGCGGCGCAACAGGCGATACCTCATCTTCACGGTCGGCTTTCCCGTCGTCTTGTACCTGCTGCTCGGCAAGCAGGTCACCTCGCTGGCCTATGGCGTCTCGTTCCACGCGTACTACATGGTCGCGATGGCGATGTTCGGCGGCTTCAGCGGCGCGCTCACCGGCAACGCGCAGCGCATCTCGCAGGAACGGAAGGACGGCTGGATCCGCCAGCTGCGGCTCACCCCGCTCCCGGCCAACGGCTACGTGATCAGCAAGATCTTCGTCTCGATGGCGACCACCGTGCCGTCCATCGTGATCGTGCTGCTGCTCGGCCGGTTCTACGGCGGCGTGAACCTGCCGGTCTGGCAGTTCCTGGCCATCGCGGTGACGATCTGGTTCGGCGCCACGATCTTCGCGGCGCTCGCCGTGGCCATCGGCTACCGGTACCTGCCGGACCAGGTGCAGCCGATCGCCATCGCGGTGTACTTCGTCTTCGCCATCCTGGGCGGCCTGCTGTTCCCGATCGGCGGGGGGCTGCGCAAGGTCGGCGAGCTCACGCCCACGTACGACGCGGTGAAGATCGCCACCGACGTGATCGCGAACACCTCGGTCTCGGCGGGCCTGGCCATCGGCCTGGTGGTCTGGCTGCTGATCTTCATCGGGCTGGCCACCTGGTCGGTCCGCGCCACCGCGGAGAGCGTCTGAGCGATCCGGGCGCCGAAAATGCCTCGGAACGGGGCTGGCTCTAGACCGTAGGATGAACGGCGTGACGTCAGCTGGCTATCTTCGGTATCCACATGTTCACGGTGAGCTAGTCGCCTTCGTCGCTGAGGACGGCGTCTGGCTTGCCCCGGCCGAAGGGGGCCGCGCGTGGCGGCTGTCGGCCGATGCCGCTCAGGTGAGTTACCCGAGGTTCTCCCGTGACGGATCGCGGATCGCGTGGACGAGCCGACGGGACGGGAACCCGGAGGTCTACGCGGCCGACCCCGACGGCGGCGAGGCGACCAGGCTCACCTACTGGGGCGACGCCACCACCAGGGTGACCGGCTGGGCCCCCGGCGGCGAGGTGCTCGCGATCAGCGCGGCCGGCCAGCCCGAGTCCCAGTACAGCTGGGCGTACGCGATCCCGCCCGAGGGCGCCCCGCCCAGGCGGCTGCCGTTCGGCCCGGTGTCCGATGTTGCCCTGGAGGAAGCGGCCACCGCGCTGCTCACCGGCCGGTTCGGCGACGACCCGTCGCACTGGAAGCGGTACCGCGGCGGCACCGCGGGCCGGCTGTGGGTCGCGGCGGGGCAGAACTCCCCGTTCACCCGGGTGCTGGCCGACCTGAGGACGCAACTGCACAGCCCGATGCTGGTCGGCGGGCGGCTGTTCTTCCTGTCCGACCACGAGGGCACGGGGAACATCTACTCCTGTGCCCTGGACGGCACGGGGGTGCGGCGGCACACCGATCATGACGGTTTCTACGCGCGGAACCCGTCGACGGACGGGCAGCGGATCGTCTACTCCGTGGCCGGCGACCTGTGGATCCTGGACGGCCCGGATGCGCCGGAGCCGCACCGGGTCGACGTGACCCTCGCCTCGCCGGCCGCGGCCCGCGCGCCGCGGCTGATCACCGCCCGGGACCACCTGGGCGACCTGGATTGCGACCAGACCGGTCAGGCCAGCGTGGTCGAGGTCCGCGGGACGGTGCACTGGCTGACGCACAAGGACGGCCCGGCCCGCGCCCTCCAGGTGGACCCGGCGGCCCGCGCTCGCCTGCCGCGGGTGCTGGGGGAGACCGGCAAGGTGGTCTGGGTCAGCGACGGTTCCGGCGCGGACGCGCTGGAGGTCGCCGCGGTGACGGGCGATCCTGGGCCGGTGCGGATCGCCGGGGGCCTGCTCGGCTCGGTGGAGGGCCTGGCGGCCTCGCCCGACGGGGCGACGGTCGCGGTGGCGGTGCACGACGGCAGGCTGCTGGTCGTGGACGTGGACTCGGGCCAGGTCAGCGAGGTGGCCGCCTCCGACGACGGGGTGGTCACCGGGCTGTGCTTCTCCCCGGACTCGGCGTGGCTGGCCTGGTCGCAGCCGGGCCCGCAGCCGCTGCGCCGGATCCGGATGGCCCGCCTGGCGGACCGGGCGGTGGTCGACGTGACCGACGGCCGGTTCGCCGACTCCGATCCGGCGTTCGCCGGGGACGGGCTGTACCTGGCGTTCGTGTCGCGGCGCAGCTTCGACCCGGTCTACGACGCGCAGTCCTTCGACCTGTCGTTCCCGCTGGGCAGCCGGCCCTACCTGGTGCCGCTGGCGGCCGGGACTCCCTCGCCGTTCGGGCCGCTGCCGGAAGGCCGTCCGGTGAGCCATGAGGCTGGTGACAAGTCAGATTCTGCCGAACGGCCAGTGGTATCCCTAGACGAGGAAGGCCTCGCGGACCGGGTGGTCGCCGTGCCCGTGCCCGAGGCCAGGTACTCCGGCCTGCAGGCCGTCAAGGGCGGCCTGGCCTGGCTGCGCGAGGCGGTGGCCGGGGTGCTCGCCGAAGGCGGCGCGGACCCGGACGGGGACCGGCCGCGTCCGTCGCTCGAGCATTTCGACCTGCGCAAGCGCGAGGTCACCGAGGTAGCCGGGGAGCTGGACTGGTTTGCCGTCAGCGGCGACGGCACCCGGCTGGTGATCAAGGACCACGACGACCTGCGGGTCGTGCCTTCGTCGCGCAAGCACGACGACGACGCGGACGACGACGTGACGGTGGACCTGTCCCGGGCCCGGTTCGTGGCCGACCCGGCCGCGCTGTGGCGGCACGCCTACCTCGAGGCCGGGCGGATGATGCGCCGGGACTACTGGACGCCGGACATGTCCGGGGTGGACTGGGACGGCGTGCTCGATGCCTACCGGCCGCTGCTGGACCGCATCCGCGGCGCCGACGACTTCGTCGACCTGCTCTGGGAGGTGTTCGGCGAGCTTGGCACCTCCCACGCCTACGCGTTCAAGCCGGGCGAGGACCCCTTCGCCGAGTCCTCGTCCGGACGCCCGGCGGGCCTCGGGCTGCTCGGCGCGGACATCTCGCGGGACGGTTCTGGCCGGTGGATCGTGGACCGGGTGCTGCCAGGCGAGTCCTCCGACCCGCGGGCGCGCTCGCCGCTGGCCGCGCCCGGCGTGGCGGTGCGGGCGGGGGATGAGCTGGTCGCGGTGGACGGCCGGCCGGTTGACCCGGTCCGCGGCCCCGGTCCGCTGCTGGCCGGCACGGCGGGCAAGCCCGTCGAGCTGACGGTGCTAGCCCTGGGGGGACGACCCCCCGGGACCCCCCCGCTCTTGGGGGGAAACCTTTCCCCCCAACCCCCCCCGGCCCCCCCGTCCGGGGGGACCCACCCCCCCGGACCCGCGCTGCGCCGGGTCGTCGTCGTGCCATTGCGCGACGAGCGGCGGCTGCGGTACCAGGACTGGGTGGCCGGGCGGCGCCGGCTGGTCCGCGAACTCGGCGGCGGCCGCCTGGGCTATCTGCACATACCGGACATGGTGGCCATGGGCTGGGCGCACTTCAGCCGCGACCTGCGGACCGAGATGCGCTTCGATGCGCTGGTCATGGACGTGCGAGGGAACAGCGGCGGGCATATCTCACAGCTTGTCGTAGAGAAGCTGGCCCGCCAGGTCATCGCCTGGGACATGGGGCGCTGGATGCGCCCCATCTCGTACCCGGAGGAGGCGCGGCGCGGCCCGCTGGTCACCGTGGCCGACGAGTTCGCCGGGTCCGACGGCGACATCGTGACCGCGGCCATCCACCTGCTCGGCCTGGGCCCCGTCGTCGGCGCCAGGACCTGGGGCGGCGTGATCGGCTTTACCGACCTGCACACGCTGGTCGACGGTACCCAGTTCACCATTCCCCAGCTCGCGTTCTCGTTCGACGAGTGGGGCTGGAGCGTGGAGAACTACGGCGTCGACCCGGACGTCGAGGTGCTCAACACCCCGGATGACTGGGCGGCAGGCCGGGACCCGCAGCTGGAGACCGCCGTCCGGCTCGCGCTCGAGGCGCTGGAGAAGCAGCCCCCCTCGTCGCCGCCGGATCCGACGACGGGCCCGGCCAAGACGCGCCCGCCACTGCCTTCACGAGAGACGCCGCCCCCGCAGGAGATGAGCTCGGCGGGCGGCGCGTGATGGCGCACGGTTACCTGCGCTACCCGCACATCCACGGCGACCAGATCACCTTCGTCGCCGGGCACGACGTCTGGCTGGCCCCGGCGGCGGGGGGCCGCGCATGGCGGCTGTCCGCCGATGTGGCCCAGGTGAGTTACCCGCGGTTTTCCCGTGACGGGTCGCGGATCGCATGGACGAGCTGGCGGGACGGGAACCCGGAGGTCTATGCGGCCGACGCCGAAGGCGGCGACGCGACCAGGCTCACCTACTGGGGCGATCCGCAGACCAGGGTGACCGGCTGGACCGCCGCGGGCGAAGTGCTGGCCATCAGCGCGGCCAGCCAGCCCGCCATGAAGTACAAGCGGGCGTTCGCGGTCCCGGGCCTGGCCGACGGGGGCGCGCCGCCCCGCCTGCTGCCGTACGGCCCGGTAACCGACCTGGCCATCGAGGAGACCGGAACCGTCCTGCTGACCGCCAGCGTGATGGGCGAGCCCGCGTTCTGGAAGGGCTACCGCGGCGGCCGGGTCGGCAGGCTGTGGACCGCCGGGGCGGCGGAGGGGCCGTTTACCCGCGTGCTGGCGGACCTGGAGGGGCAACTGGGCAGCCCGATGCTGGTCGGGGGGCGGCTGTTCTTCCTGTCCGACCATGAGGGGACCGGGAACGTCTACTCCTGCGCCGCGGACGGCACCGGCCTGCGCCGGCATACCGACCACGACGGGTTCTACGCGCGGAACCTGTCGACGGACGGGCAGCGGATCGTGTACCACGTGGCGGGGGACATCTGGATCCTGGACGTGGACGCCGCCGAGCCGCGCATGCTCGAGGTGAACCTGGGCTCGCCGGCGGCGGCGCGCGCACCGCGGCTCGTCACGGCGGCCGATCACCTGGGCGGGCTTGACCCTGATCAGACGGGTCAGGCCAGCGTGGTCGAGGTGCGCGGGACGGTGCACTGGCTGACGCACAAGGACGGCCCGGCGCGGGCGCTGTACGTGGAGCCCGGAGCCCGGGCCAGGCTGCCCCGCGTGCTGGGGGAGACCGGCCAGGTCGTCTGGGTGACCGACGCGTCGGGCGCCGACGCGCTTGAGGTCGCCGCGGTGGGCGGGACCGCGCCGCTCGTCCCGCTCGCCCAGGGGCTGCTGGGCTCGGTGACTCACCTGGCGTGCTCGCCGGATGGCACGAGGGTGGCGGCAGCGACGCACGACGGCCGGCTGCTGACGGTGGAGGTGGGGTCGGGGCAGGTCAGCGAGCTTGCCTCCTCCGATGACGGGCCGGTGCACGGCCTGTGCTTCTCGCCGGACTCGGCGTGGCTGGCCTGGTCGCAACCGATGATGGAGCCGCTGCGGCGGATCCGGGTGGCGCGGCTGGCGGACGGGCTGGTGCTGGACGTGACGGACGGCCGGTTCGCCGACACCGATCCGGTGTTCACCGCGGACGGGCTGTACCTGGCGTTCCTGTCGCGGCGCAGCTTCGACCCGGTGTACGACGAGCAGTCCTTCGACCTGTCGTTCCCGTTCGGCGCGCGCCCCTACCTGGTGCCGCTGGCCGCCGGGACCCCGTCGCCGTTCGGGCCCCTGCCGGCCGGGCGCCCGCTGGGCGCGGATTCCGCCAACGGCTCCGAGGACTCCGCCAACGGCTCCGAGGACTCCGGCGAGTCCGATGACGCCGCGGAATGCGGCGCACCGGCCAGCGTGCGGGTCGACGCCGACGGGCTACCGGACCGCATCGTGCCCGTTCCCGTGGAGGAATCGCGCTACTTCGGCCTGCGCGCCGTCAAGGGCGGCCTGGCGTGGTTGCGGGCGGGGGTGGCCGGGGTCCTCGGCGAAGGCGGCGTGGACCCGGACGACGACCGGCCGCGCCCGTCGCTTGAGCGCTTCGACCTGCGCAAGCGGGAGGTCACCGAGCTCGCGGCCGAGCTGGACTGGTTCGCCGTCAGCGGCGACGGCACCCGGCTGGTCATCAGGGACGGCGATGCCCTGCGGGTCGTGCCGTCGTCGCGTAAGCACGGCGACGACGCAGGCGAGGTGGTGAAGGTGGACCTGACCCGGGCCAGGTTCCAGGCCGACCCGGCCGCGCTGTGGCGGCACGCCTACGACGAAGTCGGCCGGATCGTGCGCCGGGACTTCTGGGTGCCCGATATGTCCGGGGTGGACTGGGACGGCGCGGTTGACGCCTACCGGCCGCTGGTCGACCGCCTCCGCGGCGAGGGTGACTTCGCCGACTTGCTCTGGGACCTGTTCGGCGAGCTCGGCACTTCGCACGCCTACGTGGACCCGGCCAAGGGCCCCGCGCCCAAGACCGTCCCGGTAGGCCAGCTCGGCGCGGACATCTCCCGGGACGCTGCCGGTCACTGGACCGTGGACCGCGTGCTGCCCGGCGAGTCCTCCGACCCGCGGGCCCGGTCGCCGCTGGCCGCGCCGGGCGTGGCGGTCCGTGCCGGCGACGAGATCGTCGCGGTCGACGGGCAGCTGGTCGACCCGGACCGCGGCCCCTGGCCGCTGCTGGCGGGCACGGCCGGCAAGCCGGTCGAGCTGACCATCCAGCCCCGTCCCGGCCCGTCCGGCGAAGCCGCGGACCGGCGCCGGGTCGTCATCGTGCCCCTGCCCGGCGAGCGGCGGCTACGGTACCAGGACTGGGTAGCCGGCCGGCGCCGCCTGGTCCGCGAGCTCAGCGAGGGCCGCCTCGGGTACCTGCATATCCCGGACATGGTCGGCGAGGGCTGGGCGCACTTCAGCCGGGACCTGCGGACGGAGATGCGCCGCGAAGGCCTGATCTTCGACGTACGCGCGAACAGCGGCGGGCACACGTCGCAGCTCGTCGTCGAGAAGGTCGCCCGCCGGATCATCGCCTGGAGCAACGGGCGGGGGAGGCTGCCGAGGAGCTACCCACGGGATGCGCCCCGGGGGCCGGTGGTCACCGTGACGGACGAGTACGCCGGGTCCGACGGCGACATCGTGACCGCGGCGGTCCGCCTGCGCGGCATCGGCCCGGTCGTGGGCACCCGCACCTGGGGCGGCGTGATCGGCATCGACGGCTACCAGCGCCTGGTCGACGGCACCGGCGTCACCGTGCCGAGGTACGCGTTCTCGTTCGACGAGTGGGGCTGGCGGGTGGAGAACTACGGCGTCGACCCGGACGTGGAGGTGCTGAACACCCCGGATGACTGGGCGGCGGGCCGCGACCCGCAGCTGGAGACCGCCGTACGGCTCGCCCTGGAGGCCCTGGACAAGCAGCCGGCCGTGGTCCCGCCTGACATGTCCGCCACCCCGCGCAAGGCCCGCCCCTCGCTGCCGCCCCGTCAGTAATGACGCCGCAGACCTCGAACCCGGGCCCTCCGGACCGGATGGCCGCGACCCAGGCGAGCTACGACGCCGTCGCGGCCAGCTACGCGGACGCGATGAGCGACGAACTGCGGCACAAGCCGCTGGACCGGGCCCTGCTGACTGCGTTCGGCGAGCAGGTCCGCCAGGCCGGAGGCGGGCAGGGCCGGCAGGCCGGAGGCGGGCAGGGCCGGCAGGCGGGAAGCGGGCAGGTCCGCCAGGCCGGAGGCGGGCAGGTCCGCCAGGCCGGAGGCGATCAGCGCCGGGTGTGGGACGTCGGCTGCGGGCCGGGCCACGTCACGGCCTTCCTGGCCGGACTGGGGCTCGCCGCGGCCGGGATCGACCTGTCCGACGGGATGGTCGCGCAGGCCAGGGCCCGTCATCCGGACCTTGAGTTCGGTACCGGCTCGATGACGGCGCTGCCGGCCGGGGACGGCACCTGGGACGGCCTGGTCAGCTTCTACTCGCTGATCCACATGATCGACGACGCCGACGTGCGGACCGCGCTCGCGGAGTTCCGCCGCGTGCTGGCCGACGGCGGCCTGCTCCTGCTGGCGGTGCACGCGGGCGTGGAGGTCCGGCACTCGGCCGAGTGGTTCGGCGCCGTGGTCGACGTCTCGTTCCGCTTCTTCGACCCAGACTGGCTGGCCGGCGAACTGGATCAGGCGGGCTTCGCCGTCGAGGCCGTCACTCGCCGCCAGCCCTACCCGGGCGCCGAGGTCGCCACCGAGCGCGCCTACTTCCTGGCCCGCGCCCGCTGACCCCGCCGGGCGCCCGCAGACCGCTCCAGCCTGGATCAGCCGTGACGCCCGGTGAGTGCCACCGTGACGCCCACGCCGATCATGGCCAGGCCGCCGGCCCCGCCGACCATCTCGCAGTGGCGCGGCGAGCGCGCGAACCAGGCCCGCACCGCGCTGGCCGCGAACCCCCAGCTGCAATCCGAGACCACGCCGATGGCCACCGAGATCAGTGCCAGCAGCAGCATCTGCTCCGGCACGTGCCCGGCGGACCGGTTCACGAACTGCGGCAGGATCGCGCCGAACAGGATGTATGCCTTCGGGTTGGTGATGCCCACCACCGCCCCGTCGCGCGCGGCGCGCCAACCGGCCCGCGGTGGCGCGGCTACCTCCATTGCCTCGGCGAGCGACTTGCGGTGCCGTATCGCGTGGATGCCGAGCCACACCAGGTACAGCGCGCCCGCCACCTTCACGATCACGAAGACCTGGACCGAGCGCTCAAGCAGCTCACCCAGCCCGACCGCCACGCACGCCGCGACCACGTAGTTCCCCGCGGCGTGGCCGCAGGCGGTGGCCAGCGCGGACCGGCGGCCGTGCGCCAGCGCCCGCCCCACCACGAACAGCACCCCGGGCCCGGGGATGACGATCAGCACCAGCGAAGCCAGCGCGAAGCCGAGTACCTGCCCGCCGGAGACCATCACTACGTCCCCTCCACCAGCAACTCGCGTCCCCGCTCGCGCAGCTCAGCCACCGAGCGCACGCCGAGCAGCTGCATGGTCCGCTTGAACTGAGCAGTCAGCAGGTCCAGCGCCCGGTCGACCCCCGGCTCCCCGCCCGCCATCAGGCCGTACAGGTAGACGCGGCCGATGGCGCAGGCGTCCGCGCCGAGCGCCAGGGCCACCGCGATGTCGGACCCGTGCCGCACCCCCGAGTCGACCAGCACCGACACGTCAGGCCCGACCGCCTCGCGGACGGCGGCGATCGTGTTGACCGGCGGCACGGCCCGGTCGAGCTGCCGCCCGCCGTGGTTGGACAGCTGCACCCCGTCCGCCCCGACCGAGACGGCGCGCAGGCAGTCCGCGGGCCCGAGCGGGCCCTTGATGACCAGCCTGCCCGGCCAGCGCGCCCGCAGGTCGGCAATGTCGTCCCAGGTGATGGCCGGGTTGAACAGCGCCCCCGTGCCCTCGATGGTCACCGCCTCGTGCCCGGCGAAGTTGGCGAAATCGATGGCCGGGTTACGCAGCATCCGGATCCAGTAGCCGGGCTTTCCGGCGATGCTGGCCAGGGTCGCGACGGTGAGCTCGGGCGGGATGACGAGCCCGTTCCTGCGGTCCCTGGTCCGGTTGCCGGTCACGAAGCAGTCCACCGTCACCACGAGCACCCGGTACTTGGCTGCGGCGGCGCGGTCGACCAGCTCCTTGTTCAGCCCGGCATCGCGCAGGATGTACAGCTGGAACCACAGGTCGGGCTGCGCGTTCTCGGCGACCGCCTCGATCGTCGTCGTCGCCATGGTGGACAGGGTGTACGGCAGCCCGTGCCGCTGCGCCGAGCGCGCCGCGGCGATCTCGCCCGCGGGGTGCATCATCCGCGTGTACCCGGTCGGCGCCAGGGCCAGCGGCAGCGGCGTGACCGAGCCGACGAACGCCGCGGACATATCGGGCTCGGACACGTCCACCAGCGTCCGCGGCTGGAACCGCCACTTCCGGAACGCCCTGGTGTTGGCCCGCGTCGACAGTTCCTCGTCCGCACCGCCGTCCACGTAGTCGAACACCGGCCGGGGAGTCAGCCGCCGGCCCGCGGCGCGCAGGTCGCCGATGTCGTGGCAGGCCGAAAGCCGCCGGCGGGTCGCGTCGAGCTCCACCGGTTTCATCTTGATCAGCTGGCGTATCTCAGAAGCCCTCATGTCCCGGACGATACGCGGCGCCCTCCCGCCCGCGAAAGGCTGGCCGGTACCGGGGACCCCGAGAGGGCGGGTTAGCGGGTCACGCGCGCCGGCCTGGCCCTAGACTGCGTGCCGGTAGGAGCAGCAATACCTGGCGGCGGGCGATGACCAGCAGAACGGACCTAGCGACGGCGACCCGGACCTTTACACCCAGTTCCGATTCGTTCAGGTCATACTGAATCCGTGACGGCTCCGGCCGTCTATACCTCTGGGCAGCCGAGATGGGACGATCGTCCCGTGCAGCCACCGCAGCCCCGTGAGGTCCAGGTCACCGATCACCTGGAGCGCCGGATCCGCAAGCCGGTCGACCTGCTGCGCTGCATTATCGCCTGCATCGAGATCGTCGCCCTGGCGATAGCCGCCGTCGCGCTGAGCGCGACCACGACCGGGGTGGAGACCGATCTCGTGGGCGCGAGCAAGCGGCTGCCGCACGCGCTGCTCGAAGCGGCCAACCCGGTGGCGGTGTTCGCGCTGCTCATCCTGCCCGTGGCCCTGGCCATCCAGCAGCTCGCGCGGCGCCAGCCGCGACGGCTGGCCGAGGCGATACTGACCGGCGTCCTGGCCGGCCTCGTAACGAAAGCCGTCGACCTCCTGCTGGAGCGCGAGACGGCCGCCCGGCTCTACGACGCGATCATCATGTCGCGGCCGGGGGTCAGCCACGCCCCGGCCCTGGACCCGTACCTGGCCGCCCTGGTCGCCTATACGACGATGATCGTCCTCGTCGGCCGCCCCATCTGGCGGAACCTGCTGTGGCTGGCGGTCGGCGTGTACGCCGTCGTTCAGCTCGTGGGCACGCTGCACACCACCGTCGTCTCGCTCCTGATCACGCTCCTGATGGGCCGCGCGATCGGCCTCGCGGTCAGGTACGGGGCGGGTTCGATGTCGCAGCGGCCGAGCGCCCAGGAGATCGCGGCCGCCCTGGCGGGCACCGGCCTCCCGGTGGCCGCGATGCGGCGGGTCCGGTTCACCGGCCCGGACCGAGCCGGATCCCGCTACTACGCCGCGACCAACGCCGACGATAGCCGGCTCAACGTCGTCGTCTTCGACCGGGATCAGGAGGCGGCCGGCGCGGTCTACCGGCTGTACCGTTCGGCCCGGCTGCAGAGGCAGGTATCTCGAAGCGCCCCGCTTTCGGTCGACCTGACGGTCGAGCGCCAGGCCCTGCTGTCGTACGCGACCGAGGACGCGGGCGTGTCCACCCCGCGGTTGCGCGCCGTGGTCCGGGTCGGCCCGGAGGCGTCGGTGCTCGCCTACGATCACCACGACGGGACCACGCTGGCGCAGCGGAACCCCGGGGCCACCGACGCCGAGCTCGCCGGGATATGGGACGCGGTGTCGCTCCTGCACACCCACCACGTCACGCACCGGAGCCTGACCGCGGACCGCATCCTGTTCACCCACGAGGACCAGGTCATGCTGCTCGACCCGGGTGACGGCGACGTGGCCGCCACCGACCTGCAGGTACGCCTGGATACCTCCCAGCTCATCACCGAGCTCGCGCTCTATGTCGGCGCGGACCGCGCCGCCGACCTGGCCATCAAGCGGCTCGGAGCCGACGAACTTCTCTCGATCGTCCCGCTGATGCAGCCCGTCGCGCTCGCCCGGTCCACCAGGAAGGCGCTTCGCCGGCACCGCGACGTGCTGCCCGCCCTGCGCACGCTGCTGCTCGCGGCGGTGCCGGGCGGCGAGGTCGCCACCGTGCACCTGGAGCGCATCCGGCTGCGGACCCTGATCACGCTGGTCGCGAGCGTGGCCGCCGCCTACCTGCTGGCCGGCGAGCTTGGGCGGGCCAGCCTGGCCCAGGTCCTGCACGAGGCGAACCTGGACTGGGCCTTCGCCGCGCTGGCCCTGTCGGCGGTGACCTACGTGGGCGCGGCGATGTCGCTTTCCGGCTTCGTGGGGGAGCGGCTGGACTTCTTCCGCACCCTGCTCGCCCAGCTGGCCGGGTCATTCGTCACGCTCGTGACGCCCGCCGCAGTCGGCGGCGCCGCGCTGAACATCCGCTACCTGCAGCGCAGGAAGATGCCCGCGCCGGTCGCGGTTGCGAGCGTCGGCGTGGCGCAGGTGGTGGCCTTCGTCCTGCACATCATGCTGATCGGAGTGTTCGCCGCGATCGCGGGAGCCGGCCACGGAGAGCCGCTCAAGCCCCCGAGATGGGCCTACTTCGTGCTGGCCGGGCTCGTCCTGGCCGCGCTCGCCGTGCTCGCGGTCCCCGCCGGGCGGCGCCTGGTGCGCGCCCGGGTGTCGCCGACGTTTGGCCAGGTGCTGCCCAGGCTGCTCGAGATCGTGCAGCACCCGCGAAAGCTCGCACAGGGCGTCGGCGGCGCGCTGCTGCTGAGCTTCGCGTACATCTTCTGCCTGGCCGCGTGCGTAGCGGCCTTCGGCAGATCGGTGCCGATCGCCAGCATCGCCGTGGTCTACCTGACCGGTAGCGCGCTCGGCTCGCTTATTCCGACCCCCGGCGGGCTTGGCGCGGTGGAGGCGGCGCTGACCGCCGGGCTGACCGCCGCCGGCCTCCCTGGTGCCGTCGCGGT
Organism: Streptosporangiaceae bacterium; assembly: GCA_035505275.1. Classification (GTDB taxonomy): domain Bacteria; phylum Actinomycetota; class Actinomycetes; order Streptosporangiales; family Streptosporangiaceae; genus Palsa-504. Next base: position 25,391 of record DATJQX010000064.1, read on the forward strand.
CAGCTCGGTACTGCTGTTCCGACTGCTGACCTTCTGGCTCCCCGTGCCGTTCGGCTGGGTCGCGCTGAACTTCCTGGAACGCAAGCAGGCCTTGTAACCAGGCATCCCGCCCACGCCGTAATCTCGTCTAGAAAATATGGACGATTCCGGCATGCCGCCAGTAAAAATGTCAGTCGTTCGTGAGAGAATTCAAAGACGGGAAGAGGGGAATCTCCGAGTCGAACAGAAGGCAGTCCAATGGTGGCATGGCCGGAACCAGGCAGCGGGCGGGACGACGACCCCGCCGCCGGCCCCTTGCCCAGCGGCGGCGCCCAGGACGGGAACCCCGCCGGCGGCCCCACACCCGGCGGAGGCCCTGCACCCGGAGGCCCCGCACCCGGCGGAGGCCCCACACCCGGCGGAGGCCCTGCACCCGGAGGCCCCACACCCGGCGGCGGCCAGGCCGGGCCGCCGCGCCCGGGCCTGGCGGTGGCCCGGGTCCTGGACCAGGTATCGGGCCCGGACCGGCGGTGCGCCGGGCTGAGCGACGATGAGGCCTTCGACGTTCTCGGCCGGTGGGACGCGCTGGAGTCGTGGTGCGCGTCGGCCAAGCTCGGCGTGGTCCGCACGCTGATCCGGGCCCGGCCGGTGCCCGGGTTCGGCCCGAAGGAGCCGGGCGGGCTGCCGCAGGCCTGGCAGCCGTACCTGACCGAGGAGATCGCCCTGGAGCTCGGCATCTCCAAGCGGGCCGCGGACGCGCTGATCGGCCTGGCCTGGGACCTGGAGGCCCGCCTCCCGCTGACCGCCCGGGCGCTGGACGCCGGGGTGATCAGCCTGGGCAAGGCGCGGATCATCGCCGACGCCACCGCCGTGCTGACCGATGAGCTCGCGGCGGCGGCCGAGGCGCTGCTCGCCGGCCGCCTGGCCGGGGCGACCCACGGGCAGATCGCGCAGCTGATCGCCCGGGCCGTGGTCACGGTGGACCCGGACGGGGCCCGGAAGCGCCGCGAGCAGGCCCAGCAGGACGACGCCCGGGTGGCGTTCTGGCGCGAGCACGCCGGGACCGCGGCGCTGGCCGGGTTCGGGCTGCCGCCGGATCAGGCGCTGGCGGCCAACCAGCACATCCAGGACAGGGCGCTGGCCTACCGGGCCTGGGGCGTCCCGGGCACCCTGGATCAGCTGCGGGTGCTGGCGTTCCTGGACGCCCTCAACGGCACCGACGCCCGCCGCCGCTACCCCCAGAAAACAGACACCCCCGCCGCCGGCGACCCGGACGGGAACCCCGACGCCGGCCGGCCTGGCGGTGGTGCGGACGCCGGACCCGCTGATCGCCGCGACGGCGGGCCCGGCGGCGGCGCGGACAGCGAGCCCGGTGACGGCCGCGCCGGCCAGCCGGGTGGTGGAGCGGACGCCGGACTCGGCGATGGCCGGGGCGGACGGCTAGGCGGGTCTGTCGGCGCCGGTCCCGGTCCCGGTCACGGCGGGCTGCCGGACGGTTCCCCGCCCAGCATCGCGGGGCTGGCCGCGGCCGCCAACCTGACCATCCCGCTGCTGGACCTGCTCGGGCTGGCCGAACACGCCGGCGAGGCGTACGGGCTGGGCGCTCTGGATCCCGACCTGGCCCGCCAGTTCGCCGCGGCCGCCGCCCGCCACCCCGCCAGCACCTGGTGCGTGACGGTCACCGACCCCGACGGGCACGCCATCGGCCACGGCTGCGCCAAACCCGCCCGGGGCAACCGCCCCGACCCGGGATCCGGCGGAGCCGGGACCCGGGACGTGCCCGCCGCGTTCACCCCCGCCGGACCCGGGCCGCCCGGCGGCTACGGCACCTGGCACCTGACCATCGGAACCCTGCAGCTACAAGTCAAGCTCGGCCCCATCCCGGTCACCGACTGCGACCACCGCTACGAATCCGCCGGCTACCAGCCGTCGGGCACCCTGCGCCACCTCGTTGAGATCCGGGACGGGCAGTGCACCTTGCCGGTCTGCGTCCGGCACGCCCGCCGCTGCGACTTCGAGCACGCGGTGCCGTGGCACAAGGGGGGCCGGACCTGCGCCTGCGAGTGCGACACGAGGTCGCACATGATGCGAGTGAACTCGCAGATCGGAGGGCCGGTGCTGGTCAGATCGGCGGCGTAGTTCCAGGCTTGTGCTCTGAGCCTGTCCCCGCCCTGGCGTGCGTGCGCGGGTCCTGTCCG
>DATJQX010000065.1:0-9646 GCA_035505275.1 Streptosporangiaceae bacterium
TACTCAGAGGTATCGGCCGGGAGCGGGCGGCCGGACTCCCACCGCTGCTCGATGCGGCCGAAGTGCCAGACGCACAGGGCGACGATCCAGGTCACCACGAACACCCCGACGACGAAGAGCCCGGCGGTGTTGATGTTGAAGCCCTGCATGAACGACCAGAAGGAGCCGTTCAGGCTGGTGTCCTGGGCGAGCAGGCCGAGCAGCTCGACCGCGCCGATGAACACCGCCACGAAGATGGACAGGCCGGTGATGGTCAGGTTGTAGTAGACCTTGCGGACCGGCTTGGCGAACGCCCAGTCATAGGCGAAGTTCATGAAGCAACCGTCGGCCGTGTCGAACAGGCTCATCCCGGCCGCGAACAGGATCGGCAGCGACAAGATGGCGTAGAACGGCAGGCCCCCGACGACCGCCGTGCCCGCCAGGACCAGCAACGCAACCTCGGTGGCGGTGTCGAAGCCCAGGCCGAACAGGAACCCGATCGGGTACATCTTCCACGGCGTGTCGACCCGGCGGGCCAGCGGGCCGAGGAAGCGGTTCATCAGGCCGCGCTTGTTGAGCTGTTCCTCGAGTTGCTCGTCGTCGTAGGCGCCGGAGCGCATCTCGCGGAAGACCTTGATGATCCCGATCAGGATGACGACGTTGAACGCGGCGATCAGGAACAGGAAGAATCCCGACACGCAGGTCCCGATGATGTTGGTGGTATACTGCAGGTGGGAGCTGCCGTTCTTGACCTGCTCGTCCAGGCCGCGGATGCCGAAGTTCAGCAGGACGGCCAGCACGAACACCACGCTGGAGTGACCCAGGGAGAAGAAGAAGCCGACGGACAGCGGCCGCTGGCCCTCACCGACCAGCTTGCGGGTGGTGTTGTCGATGGCCGCGATGTGATCGGCGTCGAACGCGTGCCGCATGCCCAGCGTGTAGGCCAGCGCTCCGGTGCCCACGCCGAACACCGTCGTGGAGTTGATGTGGTAGTGGCCGCCCAGGGCCGCGGCCAGCATGCCCCAGCCGAGCACGTTCAGCCCGATGACCGTCGCGACCATGCCGCCGAAGCGGGCCCACTCGGCGGGGGTCAGCCCCTGGCGGATCCTGGTCAGGCGCCCCTTGACGAGGTGGGCGCGCTGGTCGGCCATGTGGTCACCCTTCGCGGATTTTTAATCATGGACGGCGCCAGTCTAGAAGTTATTGCGAATAGGTCGCAATAACACATCAGACGCAGGTGTCAGGGAAGTAGCTCACCTCAGACCGACAGCATCGTCGTCTTCGACTTCTGTCGGCCCGGCGTCCATGGACGTCTCGAGCGGCACATAGGCCGGATGCCGGGCCAGGCGCTTCCGCCGGGCGTCCTGGGCGATGAGGCCGCCCACCTCGGCCAGCAGCGCTCGGCGGTCGCAGCCGCCGCGCGCGAGCAAGCGGGCGGTCGCGGCCAGCACCCGCGGCGGCGTAAGTACCTTCGACGGTGCGGAGCGGTGGTTGAACAGGTCCAGGAACTGGTCCAGCTGGCCCCGCTCGGACAAGCGCCGGGCGATCTCCGGCAGCACCGCGGGCGCCACGCCCGCCCGGCCGAGGTCGACGGCGAGCCAGTAGTGTTCGGCGGCGTCGCCATCGCGCCAGCGCGCCCAGCCCGCGAGCGCCTCGTCCAGCGCGGACGGGGAGGAACCGATCGCGCCGGCGATCGCCGGCGCCAGGGCCTCGACCTGCCGGAACGCGTCCTGGATGCCCTGGCCCGGAGCGGGGTCCTTGAAGTGGCCGGCGTCGCCGGCCAGGACCCACCCCGGCCCCGTCGCCTCGCGGAAGAACCCCTCCCAGCGGAGCATCCCGAAGAGCTTGCCGACCCGCCGGGCGCCCGATAGCGCCTGGGCCACCGGATCGCAGCGGCGGACGTAGTCCAGGTAGCTTTCCTCGAGGCTCCGCCGGAAGCGCGGCAGCTCACTGAGATCGGGCAGCGCGAGCACCTGATACAGCCCGCTGTCCGCCGGTATCGCGGTCACGAAAGTGCCTGACCAGCGATGGAAGATCACGGCCGGCTCGGCGCCGGGATCAGCGTCCTCGAAGAAGGACCAGTAGAAGGCCCGCTCGTTCGGGGTCAGGTTGTACTTGCGCGACCCCGCGAGCCTGGCCACCGCCGAGTTGCGGCCGTCGGCGCCCACCACGAGCCTGGCCGCCAGCGCCTGCTCGGACCGGTTGCGGACGACGCGGACGCCCGTCACCCGGCCCTGGTCCCTGACCAGCGCGGTCACCTTCGCGCCCATCAGGACCTCGGCTCCTGCCCCCGCGGCCCCCTCTAGCAGGATGGGGTCCAGGAGCATCCGGCGCACCGACATCACCGCGCCCACGTCTGCGGGCCGCTGGGGTCCTGGCACTCGCGCGCGGAACCCCTCCTGCCGGACGTCGATGTAGTTGACGATCGGTGCCCCGGTGGAGCGCAGAGCGTTCAGCACGCCGATCCGGTTGAGGAAGGCGAGCGCCGACGCTTCGAAGATGTGCGTCGACAGCGTGTCTCGCGGGAACGTGGCCTGCTCCACCAGCGCGACCGACAGGCCCTCGCGGGCCAATAGCATCGCAAGCGGCGAGCCGGCACACCGTCCGCCCACCACTACGACGTCATATTCCCTGGCCATGACCCCTCCGATCAGCTTGCGGGGGTGATGTTCTGGTTGAGGTGGAAGAGGTTGGCCGGGTCGTAGCGCCGCTTGATCTGGGCGAGGCGGTCGTACCCGGCGCCGTAGTTGTCCCGCACGGCGTGCTGGTCGTCGGCCGATGCGAAGTTGACGTACCCGCCCGGAGATGAGTGCGGCGCCAGGGCGGTGTAGTAGTCGCGCACCCAGCCGATGTTGGCCTCGTTGTCCGCCGGGTCCGGCCACATGCCCGCGATGACACAGGCGTAGGTAGCGTCGCGGTGGCCGAACGCCGTGGCGTCGGCGGCGACGTCATGGCAGGCCCCGTTGATCGGGTACAGGTGCACGGCGGTGTTGACCGCCGGTACCCGCGGTCCGTGATCGAGGTGGGCGGAGATCGCCTCGTCGGTGAGGTCGGTGGCGAACACCGCCTTCCAGTAGTGCTGGAGCCCGCACGGGACCAGGTCGTCGAACATGGCGTTGACCGCCGGGTAGGGCATCGGCGTGATCATCTCGCCGACCAGGGGTGCGACATCGCGGAAGCCCTGGAGGACCTGAGCGCCCGCGTGGTGATCTCCGGTCCAGCAAGACATCACGACCAGGAACGGCTCGCCCACCCGGTTCTCGGGGATGAACGGCAGTGGCGGCGCCTTGTGCCAGGCGGGGAACCCGCCGTACTCCCGCGGGGCGCCGGCGATGAAGCCGCGGAAGTACCGCAGGACGTCGGCGGCGTCGGCGCACTCGAACGCCATGATCCCGGCCAGGATCTCGCCTACGGGGTGCAGGCGGAACTCGAACTCGGTGACCACGCCGAAGTTCCCCCCTCCGCCGCGCAGCGCCCAGAACAGATCCGGGTGCTCGGTCTCGCTGACGGTCGTGATGCGGCCGTCGGCCAGGACGACCTCGGCGGACAGCACGTTGTCGCAGGACAGCCCGTGCGCGCGGGCCAGGTATCCGATCCCGCCGCCGAGAGTGAGGCCGGCGACGCCGGTCGTCGAGACGATGCCGCCCGTGGTGGCCAGCCCGTAGGCGGCCGCGGCGTCGTTCACCATGGCCCAGGTGGCCCCGCCCCCGACGCGCGCCGTCCGCCGCTCGGGGTCGACCAGCACCCGGTTCATCCCCGACAGGTCGGCCACGATGACACCGTCGCCGGTACCGAACCCGGGGACGCTGTGCCCCCCGCCTCGGACGGCCAGGTCATGGCCACTGTCACGGGCGTGGTCCACGACCGCCCGGACATCACGGGTGTCGGCGCAGCGGACGATCGCGGCCGGACGCCTGTCGATCATGAAGTTGTGGACGCGCCTGGCGTTCTCGTAGTCGGGGTCGCCGGGGGTGACCACCTGGCCGGTGAGGTGGGCGGGCAGCGAGGTCGTCAGTGTCATGTGTCCTCCGTGCGGGGGCTGGGCCGGCAGCGAGCTGCCGCCTGCAGAACACATCTGACGTTAAGGCCGCAGTCCGCGCCGGTCATGACCAGACCTGGTACCGGTTCCTGAGGCGGCAGCTAGCCAATTCTGGCTATCGACCGTGCCGCCGACCGGCGTTAACGTGGGCAAATGGGGGTCTGGGACGCTCCGCCGCTTCCGGGCCACGCCGCCGGGAGGGCGAAACCGGCCTTCGTCGGCCGCGCGGCGGAGACGGCCGCCGCCGAGCAGGGCTGGGACGCCGTCCGCTCCGGCGCGCGCGAGCTGATCTTCATCGGTGGTGAGCCGGGAGCGGGTAAGTCCCGGCTCGTCGAGGAGATCGCCGCTGCCCTGCACCGCCGGGGAGCGGTGGTGCTGGTCGGGACCTGCTCTGCGGAGCCCGGTCCCGGCTACGAGCCCTTCGTCACGTGCCTGGAACAGCTGCTGGGCGGAACCGCCGAGGGCGTCCTGGCCGATCACCTGGGCGGCTCGGCGGGTGAGTTGCTGCGGCTGACGCCGCTGGTCCGGCGGCACCGCCCGGACCTGCCGTCCCCGTCCGGCGACGGCAGCGACTACCGCCGGGAACTCTTCGACGCGGTCACCGACCTGCTGCGGTCCGTCGGTCAGGACCGCCCGGTGGTGTGCGTACTGGAAGACCTGCACTGGGCCGGCACGCCGACCCTCCAGCTGCTCAGCCACGTGGCGCAGCGCTCCGGGCAGTCCCGGCTGCTCTTGCTGTGCACGCACCGCACGACGGCACCGGACCGTTCCGACGAGCTGACCTACGCGATCGCGGACCTATACCGGCTGGAGGGCGTCCGCCGCATCGACCTGCCCGGGCTCAGCGCCGATGAGGTCGCTCAGTACCTGGTGGCCGAGGGCGGCCTGCCGGAGCGTCGGGCGCGCGAGTACGCCACCATGCTGCGTGATCAGACCGGCGGCAACCCCTTCTTCCTGCGTGAGATGTGGCGCGACATCGCCGCCCGCGGCGCCGCGGCCCCGGTCCGTCCCCCGCTCGCGCCTGCTCCCGCCTCGATCCGTGACACGCTGCAGCGGCGTTTGGCGCGCTTGGCGCTCCACGAACGTGAGGTCCTGGAGACCGCGGCGGTACTCGGCGACGGCGGGGCGGCGCGGATCCTGGTCACCACCTGCGGTGGCGATCCCGGCGAGGTGCTGTCGGCGCTCGACACCGCCGCGCGGTTCGGGCTGGTGGACGCCGAGGAGCTGACCCGGGGGCGTGTCGCCTTCCCGCATATGCTCACCAGGCAGGCGGTTCTTGATCTGGTTAGCCCCTCGCGGCGGGCGCGGCTGCACGCGCGGGTGGGCGAAGTACTGCAGTCGTCCGGGGCCGGCTCCCCCTCGGTGGTGCGCCAGCTTGCCTATCATTTCGCCCAGGCCAGCGCCTTGGGTTACGGCGCTAAGGCCGCGGAGTACCTCGCGCGGTCGGCCCGCCAGGCCGAGCGGAGCCTGGCTTTCGAAGACGCGGCCGCATGGTACGCGCAGGCCGCTGAGCTCGGCGAAGGCCCGGAGTCCGAGCGCGAGGACCTGTGGTTCGCCGCGGCTCGCAGCCACGTCCGCGCGGGCGACTTCGCCGGGGCACGGAACCTGTACCTGCGGCTCGGCGACTCCCGCGACCCTGGGGTGCGGCTGCGAGCCGCCGTCGGTTACGAGGACGCGGCCTTCCGCCCGGGGCTGCCGGGCGGCGACGCCTGCGCGCTGCTCAGCCGCGCGCTGGATGACGTACCCGCCGATCCGGGCGACCCCGGGTACGTCCGGGCCCTGGCGAGCCTGGGACGGGCAATGGCGTTCACCGGCAACGGCCGGGCCCGTCCCGTCGCGGAGCAGGCGCTGGAGTACGCGCGACGGCTGGGGGACAAACGGCTCCTCAGCCAGGCCATGCTGGCCACGATGTGGCAGCCCGCCGCGCCCGGCTCGGCCGACCACTGGCTCGCCCTGGCCGCCGAGCTCGCTCCCCTGGCCAGGGAAATCGAGGACTGGGAGGCGCTCGGCATATCGGCGATCTGGCGCGCGGTAACCGCCTACGCGCAGACCGACCCGGACGCCTGGTCCGATGCGATCGCTGACATGGACCTGGCGACTCGCAGCAGCGGGCAGCCGCTCCTGGTGTACCTAAGCGGAGCCAACGACTACGCGCGCGCCTTCCTGCGCGGTGACTTCGCCGAGGCGGAACGGATCGCTGAGCATCTGCTGGAGATCGGCCGGTCCTTCGGGTCCGACAGCACCGAGGGACCTTACGGCCTGCAGATGTACATGGTCCGCCGGGAGACCGGCGCGCTGGAGGCGGTCCGGCCCCTCGTTGAGGCCGCACGGCTGGCGCAGCCCACGTGGGAGCCCGGCCTGCTCGCGCTCTACACCGAGCTCGGGCTCACCGGGCAGGCCCGGAGCCTGCTGCGGCGCCTGCTGGAGAGCCCGGACGTCTCGCCGGGCCGTCAGTTCTGGTGGGGGCAGTGGAGCGCCGTCCTGGTCTTCCTGGTCGAGGCGGCGGTCGCGCTGCGGGACGCCGACGCCGCGCGACGGCTGCGGCCGCTGCTGGTACCGTTCAGCGGCGCGCAGCTGGTCGCCGGCGACTTCGTCGCGCTGTTCGGCCCCGCCGACGCCTACCTCGCCGCCCTGGACTCGGTGCTGGGTGACGACGATTCGGCCGAGCGGCTCTTCGAGCGGGCCCTGGACCAGAACCGCGCGCTGGGGTCTACGGTGCACCGCGCCGCGATCCTGACCGCGTGGGCCGGCCATCTGCGTTCCCGCGGGGACCTGTCGCGACGGTACGAGGACATGCGGGACGAGGCCCGCCGGCTGGCCGCCAGCAGCGGGCAGGTCAAGCTGATGCGCCTGCTGGACGCCCCCACGGCAGACTCCGCCGGCCTGACCGCGCGGGAGATCGATGTCCTGCGCCTGATCTCGCGGGGCCGCAGCAACCGCGACATCGCCACCGAGCTGAGGATCACCGAGAACACGGCGGCTAACCACGTGCGCAGCATCCTGATCAAGACCGGAGCCGCGAACCGCACCCAGGTCGCGATGATGGCGCTGTCCCGGCGCTGGATCGACGACCAGGGCCCGTAACCCGCCCCGTGAGCTCGTGACGGCGGCCAGATCACCCCGCGGGCAGCTCCGCGAACGACCCATCCGGAAACACGCGACCGGCAAGCTCGATGACGGCGTCGGCGGGCAGCCCGGCCCTGGAAGCCGCCCGGAGGATCGCGTCGGCCAGCGGTGCCTCGTACAGGCAGTACGTCTTCCGCTTGTCAGCGGACAGGAAGGAGTAGAGCCAGCGCACGCCCTCCTCCTCGTTGATCCGGTTGATCCGGTCGTTGACCTCGGCCGACGCCTCGAGGTCCTCGGCGAAGCGGCGTTCGACCAGGAAGATCGGCACAGCCACCGCCCCCTCTCATCAACGCCCTCCACCGTACACCGCCTGCTCAGTTCGGGTTCTTAGCTCGAGGATCCGTAGGGGATGGGGACGGTGAAGACCTGAGCCTTGGTCCAGGTGGCCTGGCCCGCGGTGTGCTGCCAGATGGTGAGGGTGCCGCGGTCGACGGCTAGGGCCTGGGTGGTGCCGCCGGGTCCGGGGGCCAGCGTGGCGGTCCCCGGAGGCAGGGGCGGCAGCGGCTGCCAGGAGGATCCCGCGGTGATGGTCAGACCGTGGTTCCCGGTGGTGATGATCGCGGTGGCGCCGCCGGGTCCGAAGGCTGCTGAGGCCAGGCCGTCGGCTCGGCGCTGTAGCCAGCCTCCTCAACCGCCTCGATGAGCCGCGTGACCGGGACCGACACCGGCACGGTGACGACCGCCTTCCCGGTCCCGAAATTCACCGCCGCCGTGACATCCTTCAGCGCGCCGAGCCTCTTCTCTACCCGCGCCGAGCACGCCGCGCACATCATCCCGTGGATTGGCAGCTCGACCTCGCGGAGTTCTGCCGCTGGCCCGGTGCGCGTAACCGGCGCCGACATCCAGCCCTGCCTCCCAGCCGGGCTCGGCCCGGCCAGCCTGATAACGGAAGATACCGCCGCACCCGAGAATCTACACCGCCCGGGAAACGCCGGCGATTAAGAAAGGGCCACATTAACAATGCCGTGACTTGCCTCCCGCACCGGGCCAGGTAATACAACACCCAGGGCGGGTAAACGGCAACGGCATCAATACCCCTACCTGGTATCTTGGATACCCGACCTGGGTAATGTAAATACCCCGGGCCGGCATATGCCGGTCCCGGGAGCTCCGCCCGGCCGTTCATTCAATAGGCATATCCTGCGGCGGCCGACGCCCACGGATTAGCCTTTACCGATATGTGCCGCCAGCAACCCCCCGCATAGCGCGCCGCGAGCAGCTTGCCCCGGCCGCCCGTTGCGCACGGCCTGCGACGGTGCCGACATGAGCGGCCCCAGCTGGCTCGCGGGCTGCTTCGCCGTGCTCAAGATCGCCATGGCCGTCACCATGGGGTACATGCTCGTCACGATGCCGTAGCCGAGTCGTCCTGACTAACCGTTGCAGCCGCAACTGCAGCCTTTGGGGCAGCTACACGAAGACCCATGCCCGCATGAGCAACCGCGCATTTGAATCATCCTCTCCGCAAGTGCCGTGCATTGTCGCCGGCATCGCTACCCTTATTGCAGCATCTCGGCCAAGCGACGTCGATTGTCGGATCGCCACATTTTCCTGACCGGGCCAATCAAAGGAAATAACACGAAATACCATGATCGGGCCCGCGATGCCACGTTTCAGGAGACGCTGGTCGGGGTGGCGCGGGGGGCTTGGGGGCGGTACGGCTGCGCGTGGCGCCAGGAGACGGTCATCAGCGCGCCGCCCAGCGGGGAATCGCCGACCTGCCACTTGCCGCCGGTCGAGCGGACGATCGAGTCGCCGATGGCCAGGCCGAGGCCGGCGCCCGAGCCGTGCTCGGTGGCGCGGTGGAACCGGTCGAACAGGCGGGGCCGCTCGTCGGCGGGAATGCCGGGGCCGCTGTCCTCCACGGTGAGGCTGACCCGGCTGCCCTGGGCCCGGACGCCGATCCGGACCTGCCCGTCGGCGCCCGCGTAGCGGCAGGCGTTGTCCAGCAGGACGCCGGCCAGCCGCTCGATCCACTCCGGCGGCGCGCTGATCAGCGCGGGTTCGGCGCCGACGTCGGCGGTGACCGCGGGACCGACGGCGCGGAACCGGTCGGCGCTCACCTGGGCCAGCGTGACCAGGTCCACCGGCTCGTCGCCGGGGGGCGGCGGGCGGGAGTCGAAGCGGGCCAGCCACAGCATGTCGTCGACCAGCCGTCGCAGCCGGGCGCTCTCGCCCTGGATGCGGGTCAGCGCGTCGCGGTACTCGGCCGCCTCGCGCGGGCTGGACAGGGCCACGTCGGCCTCGGCCCTGATCACGCTGAGCGGCGTGCGCAGTTCGTGCGAGGCGTCGGCGGTGAACTCGAGCTGGCGGCGTCGTGACTGCTCGACCGGCGCGAGCGCCCGCAAGCCCACCACGAGCGAGCCGAAGAACATGCCCAGCAGCAGGAAGGGCCCGGCGATGACCTCGGCGTACAGCAGCAGCCGCTCGGTGTGCGTGTCGCCCGCCCGGCTCTGGCCCGCGATCAGCCAGCCGGTACCGTCACGCGCCAGCTTGAGCCGGAAC
>DATJQX010000066.1:0-33861 GCA_035505275.1 Streptosporangiaceae bacterium
CACGCCGGGGTTCGTCATGCAGGCCACGGCGTTCCTGGCCGACCACCCTGACGCCGGCGAGCAGCAGATCCGCGAGGCGCTATCCGGCAATATCTGCCGGTGCACCGGCTACCAGAGCATCGTCGACGGCGTCCTGCTGGCCGCCGAGCGCAACCGTGCACTCTGACTAGCGCTGAGCGAAGGAGCGACCATGACAGCAATTGCGGCCGAGCGTTACACCGGCGCGAGCATCAAGCGTTCGGAGGACCCGCGCATCCTCACCGGCCGAGGCCGGTACGTCGACGACATCAAGCTGCCCGGGATGCTGCACGCGGCGTTCGTGCGCTCGCCGCTGGCTCACGCCCGCGTGCTCTCGGTCGACGCCTCGGCGGCGCGGGCGCTGCCCGGCGTGGTCGCGGTGCTCACCGGAGCGGATCTGGACGCGATGACGGACCCGGCGCTGGATCCGCTGCTGGCCATGTTCGGCGGCGCGGGGCCCATGCCGGAGTTCACCCTGCTGGCGACCGACAAGGTGCGACTCGTCGGCGATCCGGTGGCGATCGTCGTCGCGGAGAGCCGTTACCTCGCCGAAGACGGCTGCGAGCTGGTGGAGGTCGAGTATGAGGACCTGCCTCCGGTGATGAGTGCCGCCTTCGCGCTCGACCCGAGCAGCCCGCCGCTCTTCGCGAACCTGGGCGACAACATCGCCCGCCCGCGCTCACGGAACGAGTTCGGCGACGTGGCCGGTACGTTCGCGCGCGCCGATCGCGTCATGGACTTCCACATCGACGTGCACCGGCACCAGAACGTGCCCATGGAGGGTCGCGCCTGCATCGCAAGTTACGACGCCGACCTCGGCCTCATGACGGTATACGCGGCCACGCAGAGCGTTCACCTCACCAGGAACGGCGTGTCCACGCGCCTGGGCATGGACCCGGACAAGGTACGCGTTCTGGCCGGGGATATCGGCGGCTCGTTCGGCCTGAAGATCGGCGCATCGCGCGAAGAGCAGGCCGTGGCCGCCGCCTCGCGTCACGTCGGCCGCCCGGTCAAGTGGGTAGAGGACCGGGGCGAGAACCTCACCGTGTCAGGACAGGCGCGCGAGGAGAGCTTCGACATCCGGGCCGCGATCAGCAACGACGGCGACCTGCTCGGGCTGGACGTGCAGATGGTCATCGACACCGGGGCCTACCCCGGTATGGGCACGATGGTCCCGTCGATCGTGGAGGGAATGCTGCCCGGCCCGTACAAGCTCGCAGCCCTGGGTTTCGAGTCCACCGCGGCGATCACGAACAAGGCCACGTACGTCGCCTATCGCGGGCCGTGGGCGTCCGAGACGTTCATCAGGGAACGGATCCTGGACCTCATCGCGAAGGATCTCGGCTTGGATCCGGTTGAGATCCGGCTGCGTAACGTCGCCCCGCGGACCGATCCGCCGGCCTTGATGATCACCGGGCGTCCGCTCGTCGGAGTCACCACGAAGGAGTCACTGGATCGGGTCACCGAGCTCGTGGACTACCCCGCGTTCCGGCGTCGGCAGGCGCAGGCCCGAGAGCAGGGCCGCTACCTCGGCATCGGCGTGGCCACGTTCATCGAGGCCGCCCCGGGCCCGCGCCAGGGACCCGACGCCGGACTGGGTATGGAGGCCATGCGCCTCCGGCTCGAAGAAGACGGGATCGTGGCGCTGTTCACCGGCCAGATGCCCCACGGCCAGAGCCACCAGACGACCCTGGCTCAGATCGCCGCCGACGAGTTCGGCGTGCCGTTCGAGCAGGTCCGCGTGGTCGTCGGCGACAGCGCCGTCGTCCCGTTCGGGCTGACCGGCGGCAGCCGGTCGGCCACCATGACCGGAGGCGTGGCGCTCCACGGCGCTCGCCAGCTCAAGGCGAAGGTGCTCGACTTCGCGGCGCACCTCATGGAGGCTAGCGCGCAGGACCTCCTGATCACCGACGGCAACGTCTGGGTGCGCGGCGACCCGGCTAGCGCGATCGCCGTGACCGAGATCGCGGCGCGGGCGGCGTCGGGGGAGTTCGGCGCCGACGTGGACGCCGAGCTCGAGGTCCAGGCCACGTACGACGGCGGCGAGGGCGGCTGGTCCGGCGGCACTCACTGCGCGATCGTGGAAGTCGACGTCGAGACCGGCCTGGTGAAGGTGGAGCGGTACGTTGCCGCTGAGGACTGCGGTGCGCTGATCAACCCCGCCGTCGTCGAGGGCCAGATCCGGGGCGGCATCGCCCAGGGCATCGGCGCGGTGCTGCTCGAGCGGTCGGCGTACGCCGAGGACGGTAACTTCCAGTCGGCCACGTTCATGGATTACCTGATGCCGACCACCTGTGACGTTCCCCGGATCGAGATCGAGCACCTCGAGACCGTCCCGCTCGACGCCGACGTCAACTTCCGCGGCGTGGGCGAAGGCGGCATGATCGTCGCACCGCCGACGATCGTGAACGCGATCGAGGACGCGCTCTCTCCCTTCGGCGTGCGGATCTACGAGCAGCACCTGCCTCCGGCGCGGATCCTGGAACTGATCGCGGCAGCGGGCGAGTGACCTAGGGCGCCACGGCCCGGACCTCGCCGACCTCGGCGTCACCGCCGGTAACGGGCACGGTGGCGAACTCGTCCGGGATCGTGGCGCCGAGCAGCCGCGCCGTGGCCACCAGGACGGGAATCCGGCCGCGCGCCATCCCGTCGTCGATCTTGATCGTCCCGGCCCGTCCGTCCGTGAACGCGAACGCGACGACGCCCTCGGCGCCGCCCTTGACCAGCAGCCCGGGCACCGCGTCCATCAGCTTGCGCTCGTCACGGTTCGTGCCGCTGGTCCACTCCGGGTGCGCGCGCATCGCGTCGGCCACCCTGCGCTCCGGCGTGCCGGGCGCCGCTAGCACCATGGCCCGGAAGGCACGCGCCAGCCCGGCCAGCGTCAGCGCGAACAGCGGGGCGCCGCAGCCGTCCACGCCCGTCGCGGTGACCCGCTCGCCGGCCAGTTCCTCGACGGTCCGCACGAGCGCCCGCTGGAGCGGATGCTCGCGGCCCAGGTAACTCTCGGTCGGCCAGTCGTTCAGCACGCAGGTGGCCAGCATCGCCGCGTGCTTACCCGAGCAGTTCATCCGCAGCCTGGACGCCTCGCCGCCCCGGGCGATCAGCCGGCGCGCGGCCTCCAGATCAAGCGGCCAGGCCTGCGGGCAGCGCAGGCTGTCCTCCCCGAGCCCGGCACCCGACAGGATCTTCCGCGCCCCGTCCACGTGGAAGTCCTCGCCGGAGTGACTGGCCGCGGCCAGCGCCAGTAGCTCGCCGTCCAGGTCCAGGCGGCAGCGGAGCATGCCCGCCGCCTGCAGCGGCTTGTTCGCCGACCGGGGGAAGACGGGCACGCCGGTCCCGCCCACGCCGATGACCTGGGTCCCGTCGGCGGCCAGGGCGGCGACCGCGCCGCGGTGCCATGATTCGACGAAACCCGACCGCACGACCTCGGCGATGACGGGATTGGTGCCACCGCGAGAGGAGAAGCGAGAGGAGAAGATCGTCATGCACGCAGTCTCCTCCCCCAGGGGGCCGGGGGGTATGGGGGCGGGGAGCCCTCCATGCTCGGGGGGTCCAGGGGGGTCGTCCCCCGGACTAGTACTAGCCTGCCCTGCTATGCGGGCAGTGGTGCAGCGGGTGAGCGGGGCCAGCGTGGCCGTTTCAGGTCAGGTCGTCGGCGCCATCGAAGGGCCGGGGCTGCTGGTCCTGGTCGGCGTCAAGCACGGCGACACCGCCGAGCAGGCCGCGAAGCTCGCCGCCAAGCTGTGGGGGCTGCGGATCCTCGACGGCGAGAAGTCCTGCTCCGACGTTGCGGCGCCGCTCCTGGTGATTAGCCAGTTCACCCTCTACGCGGACCTGAGCAAGGGCCGCCGCCCATCCTGGTCGTCGGCCGCCCCGGGTCCGGTCGCCGAGCCGCTCGTCGGCGCCGTGGTCCAGGCGCTGCGCGACCTGGGCGCTCGGGTGGAAACCGGCGTCTTCGGCGCCGAGATGCAGGTGTCCCTGACCAACGACGGCCCGGTCACCATCCTCATCGACCTGTGAGCGCCGCCGCCGGCCGGCGGGCGGGGCCAGGCGAAGCCCGGCCTACCCGGACGCGGAAGGACTCGCCGCCGGGGTGGGCCCGAGCCCGGCCAGCACGCACTGCGGCCGGGCACGCAGCGAAATCTGGTCCTGCGACCGGAACGCAGTCTGGCAGAACGACCGGGCCGCCGAGCCGCAGTAGTGCAGGGTCGCCCCGCCGGTCGAGCTCGCCAGCGTTACGTTGACGCAGCCGTGGCCAGATCCCGCGTACGTGTCGGGCGCCAGCGCCCCCCAGACGCCCAGGCCGGCGATGACCGCGATGACGCCTGCGGCGATGATCGCCAGGACCCGCTTGCGCCGTGGCGTCAGGCGCCCGGCGCCGGGGTTGGTCTTGGCGTACATGAACGCCCAGTGTAAAGGGCCCGGCCAGGTTCACCCTGTGTTAGCGTCGGGCGGCAAAGGAACAACCATGGGGAGGTACAGAAGTGGTAACGCGCGATACGCGATGGCCCGCAGGTACGCCTTGCTGGGTCGATGTCAGCGTCGACGACGTATCAAAGGCGGCCGCGTTCTACGAAGCACTGTTCGGCTGGGACATCCAGGTCGGCGGGCCGGAGGTCGGGGGCTACGCCATCGCCCGCTCCGGCGGCCAGATCGTGGCCGGCATCGGCCCCAAGATGGGTCCCGCCGAGGCCCCGTCGGCATGGACGACCTACATCGCCACGGACGACGCGGACGCGACCGCGGCCACGATCACCGATGCGGGCGGCCAGGTCCTGGCCGGGCCGATGGACGTGATGGAAGAAGGCCGGATGGCCATCGCCATGGACACCTCGGGCGCCGCCTTCGGGATCTGGCAGGGCGGGAACACCACGGGGATCGGCCTGGCCAACGAGACCGGCGCGCTGACCTGGAACGAGCACATGAGCCGGGACAGTGACGCGGCCCAGGCCTTCTACCGGGCCGTGTTCGGTTATGACTACCAGGACATGAGCGGCGAAGGCTTCAACTACGCGATGCTCATGCTCGACGGGCGCGAGGTCGGCGGCATCGGCGAGTACCCGGAAGGGACGCCCGCCGAGGTGCCCGCCGCCTGGGGCGCCTACTTCGCGGTGGAGGGCACCGACGCCGCGATGGCCAAGGTGGTTGAACTCGGCGGGAGCGTCGTGCGACCCGCCGCAGACACCCCGTACGGCCGGATGGGCACCGTTACCGATAACCACGGCGCGGTCTTCTCCGTGGTCACGCCGCCGGCCGGGTAGCTCAGCACCCTCGGGGTGACGAAAGAGGGACGGCGGCCACCGCACCTGGCGGCCGCCCTGTCTTTGGCGGAGGGTAGGGGCATGGACTCTGGCGTCGGTTACCTGCGGATCGCGACCGAGGAAGCGTTCGCGCCGCCTGAACTCGTCTCGATGTGGCAGACCATGATCGCCGACGGGACCGTCGACGACCCGGGCTTCGTCAGCCTCCAGGGTTTCTTCATGCTGAGCCCCGCTCCCCGCCCGGCGGCGGTCCTGGCCCGCCTGCAGGACCTGGGCGAGCGCCGGATCGCGGACATGGACGCCGCGGGCATCGACCGGCAGGTCATCTCGCTGACCTGCCCGGGTACGCAGATCCTGGACCGGGACCGGGCGGTCGCCATGGCGACGCTGGCCAACGACCAGCTGGCCGAGGCCTGCCGGAGGCACCCGGACCGGTTCAGCGGCCTGACCGCGGTGGCGCCGCAGGACCCGGAAGGCGCGGCCGCCGAAATCGCGCGCGGCCACCACGACCTGGGCTTGGCGGGCGTCATCATCAACTCGCACACCCAGGGCGAATACCTGGATAACCCGAAGTTCTGGCCGATCTTCGAGGCCGCCGAGGCCCTGGACACGCCCGTCTACCTGCACCCGAACACCCCGCCCAAATCCATGATCGGCCCGCTCCTGGAGGCCGGTCTTGACAGCGCGATCTACGGGTTCGCCGTCGAGACCGGGATGCACCTGCTGCGGATCATCACGGCCGGGGTGTTCGACCGGTTCCCGAGGCTCCGGATGGTCGTCGGGCACCTGGGGGAGGCGCTGCCGTTCTGGCTGTACCGGCTGGACTTCATGCACGCGGCGACGGTGGCGGCCGGCCGGTACGAGTCCATGAAGCCGATCCAGCGGCGCCCCAGTGACTACCTGCGGTCGAACGTCTGGGTGACGACCAGCGGCATGCCCTGGGCGCCGGCCATCATGTTCTGCCGCGAGGTGCTCGGGCCCGACCGGGTGATGTACGCCATGGACTACCCCTACGAGTACGTGCCCGAGGAAGTGACCATGCAGGACGAACTGCCGATCGACGCCGCCGCGAAGAAGGCGTTCTTCCAGGACATCGCCGAGCAGGTCTTCGGCCTGTAGCCGTCCCGCGGCACGTTAGGCTGGCGCGGTGAGCGGACTTGAAGACTTCGCCCGGCTGGTCGGGGGCGATCACGGCCTGGTCGTGGTATCCACGCTGCGGCCGGACATGACGATCCAGTCGTCGGTGGTGAACGCGGGTGTCCTGGCGCACCCCGTCACGGGAGCCCAGGTTGTCGGCCTGGTCAGCCGCGGTGACGCCGCCCGCCTGGCGTACCTGCGGGCCCGGCCGCGGGCCACGGTCGTCGTCCGGGCCGGCTGGCAGTGGGCTTCGGTCGAAGGCCCGGTGGAGCTGGCCGGACCCGACGACCCGCTGCCCGGGGTGGACGCCGAGCGGCTCAGGGTATTGCTCCGCGAGATCTTCACCGCGGCGGGCGGGACGCACGACGACTGGCCGGCCTACGACCGGGCCATGGCCGAGGAGCGCCGCGTCGCGGTCCTGGTGACCCCGGAGCGAGCCCGCGGATAGGGCCCCGGATACTCGCGCGCGCCAGGCGTGCGCGCCCCGGTAGCATCGGGTCACCAGCCCCGTCCGGCCGCGAATACGGCCACGAAGGAGTAAGACCGTGTCCAGCCAGCAACTCCGCATCACCCTCGCAGGTCGCGAGCATGTGGTCGAGGCTGGCACGACGGCGGGCGCGGCGCTCGAAGCCCTATCGCCCTCCGGCCCAGGCTCCGGCTCCGGAACCGGCTCCGCAGGCACCGTGATCGCCGCCCGGGTCAACGGCGAGCCGCGCGACCTGGCTCGCGTCCTCGCCGAGGGCGACGTCATCGAGCCGATCGGGATCGCGTCGCCGGCCGGCCGCTCGATCATGCGGCACTCCGCCGCGCACGTCATGGCGCAGGCCGTGCAGGACCTGTTCCCGCACGCCAAGCTCGGCATCGGCCCTCCGGTGGAGAACGGCTTCTACTACGACTTCGACGTGCCCAGGCCGTTCGGCCCGGAGGACCTGAAGGCGGTCGAGGCGCGGATGCGGCAGATCGTCAAGCAAGGCCAGCTCTTCGCCAGGCGCGTGGTGACCGAGAGCGAGGCGCGCGCCGAACTGGCCGCCGAGCCGTACAAGCTCGAGCTGATCGGGCTGAAGGGTCCCTCGGACTCAGAAGAGGCGGTGGAGGTTGGCGGAGCCGAGCTGACCATCTACGACAACCGCGACCCGGCCAGCGGCGAGCTGTGCTGGAAGGACCTGTGCCGCGGCCCGCACGTCCCCACCACCGCGCAGATCCCGGCGTTCAAGCTCATGCGCACGGGCGGCGCCTACTGGCGGGGCAGCGAGAAGAACCCGCAGCTCCAGCGGATCTACGGCACCGCGTGGGAATCGCGGGACAAGCAAGGCGAGTACGTCAGGATGCTCGAGGAGGCCGAGAAGCGCGATCACCGCAAGCTCGGCGCGGAACTCGACCTGTTCTCGTTCCCGGTCGAGATCGGCAGCGGCCTGCCGGTGTTCCACCCCAAGGGCGGGACCATCCGGCGGGTGATGGAGGACTACTCCCGGCGCCGCCACGAGGAGGCCGGGTACGAGTTCGTGAACACCCCGCACCTGACCAAGGAAGACCTGTTCATCACCTCCGGGCACCTGGAGTGGTACAAGGACGGCATGTTCCCGCCGATGGAGCTGGAGGGGGCCACCTACTACCCGAAGCCGATGAACTGCCCGATGCACATCCTGATCTACTCCTCGCGCGGGCGGTCCTACCGCGAGCTGCCGCTCCGCCTGTTCGAGTTCGGGACCGTCTACCGCTACGAGAAGTCCGGCGTGGTGCACGGCCTGACCAGGGCGCGCGGCTTCACCCAGGACGACTCGCACATCTTCTGCGCTCCGGAGCAGCTCCAGGACGAGCTGGCCTCGCTGCTGAACTTCGTGGTCGGGCTGCTGCGGGACTTCGGGCTGACCGAATTCGAGGCGGAGCTGTCCACCCGGCCGGACAAGTACGTCGGCGAGCTTGAGGAGTGGGCGGTCGCCGAGGCGGCGCTCAAGCACGCCCTGGACCGTTCGGGCCTGTCCTACGTGATCGCCGAGGGCGAGGGCGCCTTCTACGCGCCCAAGATCGACGTCCACGTCAAGGACGCGATCGGCCGGCGCTGGCAGCTGTCCACCCTCCAGGTCGACCTCCAGGAGCCGGGCCGGTTCGGGATCGAGTACCAGGCGGCGGACGGCTCGCGAAAGCGCCCGTACATGATCCACCGCGCCCTGTTCGGGTCGATCGAGCGGTTCTTCGGCATCCTCGTCGAGCACTATGCGGGCGCCTTCCCGCCCTGGCTCGCACCGGTCCAGGCGGTCGGCATCCCCGTCTCGGACGCGCACGTGCCGTACCTGGAGAAGGTCGCGGCGAGCCTGCGCGAGCAGGGCGTCCGGGTCGAGGTCGACGCGAGCGACGACCGGATGCAGAAGAAGATCAGGACCGCTCAGCGGCAGAAGGTGCCGTTCATGCTCATCGCGGGCGACGATGACATGGCCGCCGGGGCCGTGTCGTTCCGCTACCGGGACGGGTCGCAGAAGAACGGCGTTCCGGTCGACGAGGCGATCAGGGCGATCGTCACCGCCGTACGCGACCGCGTCCAGGTGTAACCCGTGCCCGAACGGGATCCGGACACCCCCGAGCCTCAAGACGAGGACCAGATCTTCGCGGGGGTACCCGATGCCTTCGGGCGGCTGTGGACGCCCCACCGGATGGCGTACATCAAGGGCGAGGGCAAGCCGTCGGGCCCCGGCGCGGACCAGGGGTGCCCGTTCGACCGTGCGCCGAAGCTGAGCGACGAGGAAGGCCTGATCGTCGCCCGGGGCACGCTGGTCTACGCGATCCTCAACCTGTACCCGTACACCAGCGGTCACCTGCTGGTCTGCCCGTACCGGCACGTGGCCGACTACACCGACCTGACGGTCACCGAGACCGCCGAGTTCGCCGAGTTCACCAAGCGTGCCATCACCGCGCTGCGCCAGGCGTCGGGCGCCCAGGGCTTCAACATCGGCATGAACCTAGGCTCGGTGGCCGGCGCCGGCATCGCCGCCCACCTGCACCAGCACGTGGTGCCCCGGTGGGGCGGCGACACCAACTTCATGCCGGTGGTCGGCCGCACCCGCGTCCTGCCCCAGCTCCTGGCGGACACCCGCAAGCTCCTCGCCGAAGCCTGGCCCCAGCCCTAAGCCCTAGCCGCTAAGCCCGGCCGGCGCACCTTCAGGAGGGCTTGGAGTCCGCGGCGACCTTGGCGGCCAGGTGGGACGGCAGCGGCTCGTGACGCAGGTACTGCCTGGTGAACGAGCCCGTCCCGTGCGAGACCGAACGCAGGTCGATGGAGTACCTAGTGATCTCCAGCTCCGGGATCTCCGCCTTCACCAGCGTCCGCCCGACCGGCACGGGCTCAGTGCCGAGCACCCGGCCGCGCCGCGACGACAGGTCCGACATCACCGCGCCGACGTAGTCGTCGGGGACGAGCACGTTCACCTCGTCGACGGGCTCGAGCAGCATCGGCGTCGCCTTGTCCACCGCGTCCTTCAGGGCCAGCCGGCCGGCCTTCTGGAACGCCATGTCCGAGGAGTCCACCGAGTGCGCCTTGCCGTCGAACAGGGTGACCCGGACCCCGGTCATCGGGTACCCGGCCAGCACGCCCTGTTCCATCTGCCAGCGCACGCCCTTTTCCACCGAGGGGATGAACTGGCGCGGCACCACCCCGCCGACGATCTTGTCGACGAACTCGAAGCTGGCCGAGTCGCTCAGCGGCTCGACCTCGATGTGGCAGATCCCGTACTCGCCGTGCCCGCCGGTCTGCTTGACGTTCCGGCCCAGACCCTGGGCCTTGCCCGCGATCGTCTCCCGCAGCGGGACCCGCAGGTCGACCGTCTCCACCGCGACGCCGTGCCGGTTGGACAGCCGGTCGAGCAGCACGTCGGCGTGCGCCTCGCCCATCGTCCACAGCACGAGCTGCCTGGTCTCGGGGTTCAGCTCCAGGCGCAGCGTCGGATCCTCGGCGACCAGCCGGGACAGCGCCTGCGACAGCTTGTCTTCGTCGGCCTTGGACTTGGCCACGATGGCGATGGGCAGCAGCGGCTCGGGCATGGACCACGCTTCCATCAGCAGCGGGCGGTCCTTTTCCGACAGCGTGTCGCCGGTCTCGGCGGTGCCCAGCTTGGCCACGGCGCAGATGTCGCCGGCCGTGCACTGCGTGACCGCGCGCTGCTGCTTGCCCAGCGGCGAGGTCAGCGCGCCGATCCGCTCGTCGTCGTCGTGGTCGGCATGCCCGCGCGCCGCGCGCCCGTGGCCGGACACGTGCACGGAGGCGTCGGGACGCAGCGTGCCGGAGAACACGCGGACCAGGCTGATCCGCCCGACGTAGGGGTCGGAGGTGGTCTTGATGACCTCCGCGAGCAGCGGGCCCTTGGGGTCGGCGGACAGCCCGGTGACGGGCTTGCCGTCGGGCGTGGTGACCGCGGGCAGCGGGTGCTCGGCGGGGGAGGGGAAGGCCTCGGTCATGATCTCGAGCAGCTCGAGCATGCCCATCCGGTTCTGCACGGACGAGGAGGTGACGAGCACCGGGTAGAAGCTGCCGCGCGCGACGGCCTTCTCCAGGTCCTCGATGAGGACCTTGGGGTCGATGTCTTCCCCGGACAGGTACCTGTCCATGAGCGTCTCGTCTTCGCTCTCGGTGATGATGCCCTCGATCAGCTCGCCGCGCAGCTCCTCCATCCGGTCGGCGTCTTCGGCCGGCGGGGCTCCCTCGCTCCGCGTTCCGCCCGAGTAGCTGAACAGCTTCTGGGACAGCAGCCCGATCATCCCGCTCACCGGCGCGCCGACCGGGAGGTACAGCGGCGCGACGGCCTCCCCGAAGGCCTCGCGGCATGCCGCCAGCGTGGCGTCGAACTCCGCCCGCTGGTGGTCGATCTTGGTGATGACGATCGCGCGGGGCATATCCACCGCGGCGCACTCGTCCCACAGCATCCTGGTCACGCCGTCGATCCCGTCGGAGGCGGCGACCACGAAAAGCGCGGAGTCCGCGGCGCGCAGCCCGGCCCGTAGGTCACCCGTGAAGTCGGCGTACCCGGGCGCGTCGAGGATGTTGACCTTGATGCCGTTGTGCACCAGGGGTGCGAGGGTGAGGTTGACCGAGCGCTGCTGCCTGACTTCGACCTCGTCGAAGTCGCTGACGGTGGTACCCTCCTCGATGCTGCCCTGCCGCTGGATGGTGCCCGTCGCGGCGAGCAGCGCCTCTACGAGGCTGGACTTACCGGAACCAGAGTGGCCGACCAGCACCACGTTCCGTACCTGGTCGGCCGCCGGTGCCCTGCCCGCGGCTCCTCCTGACCCGGCCCCACTCCCTGTTGTAGTCAATTGCCGTTCGCCTCCTCGCGATCGCTAGTGCGCACGAACAGCCTTAACCCACGGGCACCATGTCCACAACCCCCCGGCAAAGAATCTCACCGGTTGCCGGAAAGTAAAGGACTGATAGCGGCACGGTGCCCACTCCCGGGCTTCAACCGCACCTCACGTAAAATCGGACGGCCATGCTGAACCCGCTACGGCCCGCGATGGCGCGCATCTTCACCCCGGTGGGCGCGATCCTCGCGCGTACCCCGATCACGGCGAACACCGTCACCCTCATCGGCACGATCGGCGTAGCCGGCGGGGGGCTCGGCCTGTTCCCGATCGGCGAGCTGTTCCCCGGGGCGCTGACGTGCACGATCTTCGTGCTCCTCGACATGCTGGACGGCACGCTGGCCCGGATCAAGGGGACGACGGGCACCTGGGGCGCGTTCTTCGACTCCACCATGGACCGCATCGCCGACGCCGGCATCTTCAGCGGCCTGGTGATCTGGTTCTTCCGCGGCGGGCACAACCCGCTGCTCGGCGGGGTGTCCCTGTTCTGCCTGGTCGCCGGGCTCCTGGTGTCGTACGCGAAGGCCCGGGCGCAGGGCCTGGGGCTGCGCTGTGACGTCGGCCTGGTCGAGCGCCCCGAGCGCATGCTCATCTCCCTCATCGCGGTCGGCGTTTCCGGTCTCGGCGTGCCGTACATTCTCAACGTGGGGCTCTGGGCGCTCGCGGCGGGCAGCGCCTATACGTTCTGGCAGCGGGTGCGCGCGGTCTACCTGGAGACGAAGGAGACGAGGGGGACCGAGGAGACGAGGGGGACCGAGGGAGCGAAGGCGGATCCCGGTGGCTGAGGAAAGGTCGAGCGTGGCGCGTTCATCGCGGCCCGTGTCGGTGTCCGAGCGGCTGACCGGGTTCGCCTACCAGCGTGGCTGGAAGCTGATCTGCCGGGTCCCGGAGTCGTGGGGCTGGTCGGTCTTCGCGGCCGCGGCCGAGATCGCGTGGCGCAGGCAGGGGCCGAAGGTACAGGTGCTCGAGGCCAACCTGCGCCGGGTGCTGGGCTACATCCACGGCCGCCGGGACGTGGACGGCCAGGAGCTGCGCGCCCTGTCGCGGGCCGCGCTGCGGTCCTACGCCAGGTACTGGTTCGAGGTGTTCCGCCTGCCGGTCATTCCCGTCGAGCAGATCATGGACGGCATGCACGTCAACCCCGAGGGGGAGGCGGCGCTGTTCGCGAACCTGAAGGCCGGCCGCGGCGTCATTATCGCGCTGCCGCACATGGGCAACTTCGAGCAGGCCGGCGCCTGGGTGGTCAAGGAGGGCGCGGGCTCGTTCACCACGGTCGCCGAACGCCTCAGACCGGAATCGGTCTACGAAGCGTTCGTCCGCTTCCGCGAGAGCCTGGGGATGGAAGTGCTTCCGCTGACCGGGAACCAGACTCCGTTCGGCACCCTGGCCCAGCGCTTGCGCCGCGGCGGGCTGGTCTGCCTGGTCAGCGACCGCGATCTGAAGGAGTCCGGGGTCGAGGTCGAGATGTTCGGGGAGAAGGCGCGGATCGCCGCCACCGCGGCGCTCGCGGTGCACACCGGCGCCGCGCTGATGCCGACGGCGACCTGGTTCGAGGGCGAGCACGAGTGGGGGGCCTACATCGGCGAGGAAATCCCCGTCCCCGAGTCGGGGACCCGCGCCGAGAAGGTCGCGCTGATGAGCCAGCAGCTCGCGCACGCCTGGGAGGCGGCCATCGCCGGGCACCCCCAGGATTGGCACATGCTGCAGCGCGTCTTCACCGCCGACCTTGACCCTGCTTTCCTGGCCACGAACCACAAAAACCAAAACCATGATGCCGAACGTGCGGTGGCTAATGGCCTGGGCCACGTCCCCCCGCCGAGGGACAGCGGGCCATGAAGATCGGTATCACCTGCCCATATTCATGGGATGTTCCCGGCGGCGTCCAGCAGCACATCAGGGACCTGGCCGAGGCGCTGATCGACGAGGGCCACGAGGTCTCGGTGATCTCGCCGGCCGACGACGACACGCCGCTGCCGCCCTACGTCGTCGGGGCGGGCCGGGCGGTGGCCGTGCCCTACAACGGGTCGGTGGCACGGCTGTCGTTCGGCTTCTTGTCCGCGAGCCGCGTGCGGCGCTGGGTGAGAGACGGCGGGTTCGACGTCCTGCACGTGCACGAGCCCGAGATCCCCAGCCTTTCCCTGCTGGCCTGCTGGGTGGCGACCGGGCCGATCGTCGCCACCGTGCACACCGCGATCCCCCGCTCCCGCGTGCTGCTGGTCACCTACCCGGTGGTGCGGACCGGGATGGAGAAGATCATGGGCCGGATCGCGGTCTCCGAGGCGGCCAGGACCACGCTGGTCGAGCACATCGGCGGCGACGCGGTCATCATCCCGAACGGCGTGGCCACGCGCAGGTACCGCAAGGCCGAGCCGCTGCCCGGCTGGCCCGGGCCCGGCGGCGCGATCGGCTTCCTCGGCCGGCTAGACGAGCCGCGCAAGGGCCTGGGCGTGCTGCTCAAGGCGTTCGAGATCCTCGGGCCGGAGCGGCCCGGGCTGCGCCTGCTCATCGCGGGCCGGGCCGGGGACGCCGCCGACGTGCTGGCACGCGTGCGCGCCGGGCTGCGTGACCGGGTGGTGCTGCTCGGGCAGCTCTCCGAGGAGGACAAGGTCCGCGTGCTGCACTCGGTCGACGTGTTCTGCTCGCCGAACACCGGCGGCGAGTCCTTCGGCATCGTGACCGCCGAGGCGATGGCGGCTGGCCTGCCCATCGTGGCCAGCGACATCCCCGCGTTCCGCCAGGTGCTGCGCGGCGGCGAGGCGGGGGAGCTGTTCGCGACGGGAGACGCCGCCGACCTGGCCCGGGTGGCCGGCCGGCTGCTCGACGACGCGCCGCGCCGCGCCGAGCTGTCGGCTGCGGCGCTGGCCGAGGTGGCCAGGTACGACTGGTCGGTGGTGGCCCGCGACGTGTTCAGGGTCTACGAGACCGTCGTCCTGGGCAGCACCGAGGCGGCGGTCGTCCCCGACGCGAGGGGCTGGCCGCTGTGATCGCCGACGTCATCCTGATCGTCGCGGCCGCGCTGTTCGTCGGGGTGTACGTGTCCTGGCGGGCCGGACGGATCGACCGGCTGCACATCAGGGTCGACATGGCGCGCGCCGCGCTGGACGCGACCCTCCTGCGGCGCAGCTCGGTCGCGCTCGAGCTGGCCACGAGCGGGCTGCTCGACCCGGCGACCAGCCTGCTGCTGGCCGGCGCGGTGGGCGGCGCGCGCGCGGGGGGGCCCGGGGGGGACGCCCCCCCCGGGGAGAGTGACAGCGGCCCGCGGGACTTGGCCGAGAGTGACCTGACGCGCGCGCTGCGGGCCGCGTTCAGCCAGCCGGGGTTCCGGTCGTCGCTGAACGGGAATGAGGGCGCCGAAGAGCTGCTCGCCGAGGTCGAGGCCGCCTCCCACCAGGTCTTCCTGGCCCGCAAGTTCTACAACGACCTGGTGGCGGCGACGCGGGAGGCCAGGGGCCGCCCGCTGGCGCGCGTGCTGCACCTGGCCGGGCGCGCCAGGGCCCCGGTGTTCTTCGAGATGGACGACTCCCTGCTCGCCGAGGACGGCGCGCCCCGGGCGGCCCCGCTGGCCGGCTGACCCCGCTCGGGTTGGCCGACCCCCGGCTAGGTGGCCCTACCATGGTGGCAACCTGTATGAACAAGGCAATGACCAAGCGAGGTTCTCCAGTGTCCACTGTCAACGCCGAGGCGGTCACCGGGACCGCGCGCGTCAAGCGCGGTATGGCGGAGATGCTCAAGGGCGGCGTCATCATGGACGTCGTCACGCCCGACCAGGCCAAGATCGCGGAGGACGCCGGCGCGGTCGCGGTGATGGCGCTCGAGCGCGTGCCCGCCGACATCCGCGCCCAGGGCGGCGTGGCCAGGATGAGCGACCCCGACATGATCGACGGCATCATTGCCGCGGTATCCATCCCGGTGATGGCCAAGTGCCGGATCGGGCACTTCGCCGAGGCGCAGGTTCTCCAGGCGATCGGGGTCGACTACATCGACGAGTCCGAGGTGCTGACCCCGGCCGACGAGCAGAATCACGTCGACAAGTGGAAGTTCACCGTGCCGTTCGTGTGCGGCGCCACCAACCTGGGCGAGGCACTGCGCCGCATCGCCGAGGGGGCGGCGATGATCCGGTCCAAGGGCGAGGCCGGGACCGGCAACGTGGTGGAGGCCACCAGGCACATGCGGTCCATCAGGTCGCAGATCGCGCGGCTGTCCTGTTTGCCCGCCGAGGAGCTGTTCACCGCGGCCAAGGAACTCGCCGCGCCTTACGAGCTGGTCGCCGAGGTCGCCAGCTTGGGCCGGCTCCCGGTCGTGCTGTTCACCGCGGGCGGGATCGCGACCCCCGCGGACGCCGCGCTGATGATGCAACTCGGCGCCGAGGGCGTGTTCGTCGGGTCGGGGATCTTCAAGTCCGGCGACCCCGCCAAGCGCGCCGCTGCGATCGTCAAGGCCACCACGTTCCACGACGATCCTGACGTCGTGGCCAAGGTCTCCCGCGGTCTCGGCGAGGCCATGGTCGGCATCAACCTGGACACCCTGCCCGCGGACCAGCACTACGCCGGGCGCGGCTGGTAACTGCGGAATGCTGTGTTGCCCGGAATGAAGCAGCCTGTCGTCGGCGTTCTTGCATTGCAGGGCGATGTTCCCGAACACATGCGCGCCCTGGCGCAGGCCGGGGCCGCGGCGGTGCCGGTGCGCCGGCCGGCCGAACTCGACCGGGTCGACGGGCTGGTCATCCCCGGCGGGGAGTCGACCACGCTGTGGCGGCTGTCCGTGGCGTTCGACATGCTCGAGCCGCTGCGGAAGCTGATCGCGGGCGGACTGCCGGCGTTCGGATCCTGCGCCGGGATGATCATGCTGGCGGACCGCCTCGCCGACGGCGCCGCCGGCCAGCAGACGGTCGGCGGCATCGACATGACGGTGCGCAGGAACGCGTTCGGACGTCAGGTCGACTCGTTCGAGGCAGAGATCGAGCTGTCCGGCCTGCCTGCGGCGGGCACCGGGCCGCTCCACGCGGTCTTCATCCGGGCGCCCTGGGTGGAACAGGCGGGCGGCGGCGTCGAGATCCTCGGCACCGAGAAGCGCACCGGTAGGATCGTCGCGGTGCGCCAGGGGCCGCTTCTCGCCACGGCCTTCCACCCCGAGCTGACCTCGGACCGGCGCATCCATGAGCTTTTCGTAGACATTGTGAAGGGATAGTTGATGAGCGGCCACTCCAAGTGGGCCACCACGAAGCACAAGAAGGCGGTGGTCGACGCCAAGCGCGGCAAGCTGTTCGCCAAGCTGATCAAGAACGTGGAGGTCGCGGCCCGTACCGGCGGGGGCGATCCGGCGGGGAACCCGACGCTGTACGACGCGATCCAGAAGGCGAAGAAGAGCTCGGTCCCGAACGAGAACATCGACCGGGCCCTCCGGCGCGGGTCCGGCCAGGAGGGCGGCGGCGCGCAGTACGAGAGCATCACCTACGAGGGCTACGGCCCGGGCGGGGTCGCGGTGCTTGTGCAGGTGCTGACCGACAACAGGAACCGGGCCGCCTCGGACGTGCGCACCGCGTTCAGCCGCAACGGCGGCAACATGGCCGACCCCGGTTCGGTGTCGTACCTGTTCCACCGCAAGGGCGTCATCATCGTGGAGAAGAACGGGGTCACCGAGGACGACGTGCTGGCGGCGGTGCTGGACTCGGGCGCCGAGGAGGTCAACGACCTCGGCGAGTCGTTCGAGGTCGTGTCCGAACCCGGCGACATGGTCGCCGCGCGCACGGCGCTGCAGCAGGCGGGCATCGATTACGACTCCGCCGACATGGCGTTCCTGCCCAGCGTCGAGGTCGACCTCGACGAGGACCAGGCCAAGCGGGTGTTCCGGCTGATCGAGGCGCTCGAGGACTCCGACGACGTGCAGGACGTCTACGCCAACTACTCCGTCGCCGACGACATCATGGAGCGGCTCGGCTGAGCCGCGCTAATCGAGGTGACCGGCGCGAACGGCTGCCGTACGGTGGTTGCTCGTGGCCGGTGACCGAGATCCGGCGGCCGCCCAGGTACGGGCCGTCCGCCCCGATGACGACCTGGATGCGCTGGTGGGCCTGAGCGAGCGCACCTTCGGGGTGAAGAGCCCCGGCGTGCGCGACGCCTGGCGGCAGGCTGTCGCCCGCCTCGTCGCGCAGGGGGCCTGCCTGGGCGCCTTCGCAGGCGACCGGCAGGTCGCCGCGGCCATGTTCAACGACATGCGGCAGTGGTGGCGCGGCCGGGCGGTGCCGATGGCCGGGGTGTCCAGCGTGATGGTGGCGCCGGAGGAACGCGGCCGGGGCGTGGGCCGCCGGCTGATGGCGGCCCTGCTGGCGGAGGTGGCCGAGCGCGGCTACCCGATTTCCGCGCTGTACCCGGCCACGATGCCCCTGTACCGCTCGCTGGGCTGGGAGCTCGCGGGCTCGCGGGAGACCGCGCAGATCCCCGCGCGCCTGCTGCGCCCGCTGGCGGCCCCCGACGTCTCCCCGGACGATGGTCCCGTGGCCCTGCGCCGCGCGGGACCAGGCGACGCGGCCGCGGTGATCTCCGTCATCGGCCGGGTACACGAGGCGGCGCGGGACTGCGGCCCGCTCACCTGGGACGAGGCGTCGGTGCGCGAGTGGCTCGGCGACACCGGGCTTTACGCCTACCTCGCCGACGACGGCTTTCTCATCTACCGCTGGCACGACGGCAACGACGCCGTGTTCGTCGAGGGCGCCGAGGCGATGTCCGCCGCGACAATCCGCGCGTTCTGGTCGCACGTCGGCTCGCACGCCTCGATCGCCGAGAAGGTATACGCCCGGGTCGGCGCGGCCGACGCGTTCTGGTGGCTGACCCGCGAGCGCGACGCCGACGTGACGCGGCGGTCCATGTGGATGCTCCGGGTCGTTGACGCCCCGGCGGCCATCGCCGCCCGCGGCTTCCCGGCCGCCACCTCGCTCAGCGTCCCGCTGGATATCGCGGACGGCACCCGCCCGGCGAACTCGGGCCGGTGGGAGCTGACCGTCGCCGAGGGAAGGGGCTCACTGTACCCGCTGACCTCCGCGCCCGCCGTCGGGCCGCCGCTCGCCCTGGGCGCGCGCGGCCTGGGCGCGCTGTACGCCGGGACCCCGCTCGCCACGTTGCGCCAGGCGGGCCTGGCCTCGGGCGGTTCGCCCGGGGACGACGAGGCCCTGGACGCCGCGTTCGGCGCCACCGCCTACATGCTGGACACGTTCTGAGCCAATCGGGGACACGCCGTGCCCGGTGCGGGACGTGGCCGCGGCGGGCCGGTAGGTTTCAATGGCGAACAGATGTTCGTCCAATCTGACGGCCGGACGCGGGATGGAGCGCACCTGGTGGCCCTGACCTTTGCGCGGCACCCGGTACGGGTGCTCGGCGTCGACCCTGGGCTGACCAGGTGCGGTGTCGGGGTGGTCGAGGGGGCACCTGGCCGGGCGCTTGCGCTGGTCCGGTTCGGCGTCATCAGGACCTCGGCCGATGACGACATCGCGGCGCGGCTGCTGGCCATCGAGACGCAGATCGAAGCCTGGCTGGACGCCTGCCAGCCCGACGCGGTCGCCGTGGAGCGGGTCTTCAGCCAGCACAACGTCCGTACGGTGATGGGTACGGCTCAGGCGGGCGCGATCGCGATCGTCTGCGCGGCCCGCCGCGGGCTGCCAGTCGCCCTGCACACTCCCAGCGAGGTCAAGGCCGCGGTGACCGGGAACGGCCGGGCGGGCAAGGAACAGGTGACGATCATGGTCTCCAAGCTGCTGCGGATTGCCGACCCCCCGCGCCCCGCGGACGCGGCCGACGCGCTGGCGCTGGCGATCTGCCATCTGTGGCGGGGCGGCTCCCCGATGGGCACCGGGCCGCGGCTCACGGCGGCCGGGGTTGGAGGTAGCGGGTGATCGCTCAGGTACGCGGGACGGTCGCCGGGGTCGGGCCCGACAGCGCCGTCCTCGAGGTCGGCGGCGTAGGGCTGCGCGTGCACTGCACGCCGGGCACCCTGGCCACGCTGAAGCCGGGGGAGCACGCGCAGGTCGCCACCTCCCTGGTGGTCAGGGAGGATTCGCTGACCCTGTACGGCTTTACCTCCGACGACGAACGCAACGTCTTCGAACTGCTGCAGACGGCCAGCGGCGTCGGCCCCAGGCTGGCCCTGGCCATGCTGGCGGTGCACACGCCGGACGCGCTGCGCCGTGCGGTCTGGACCGAGGATCTGGCTGCGCTGATCATGGTCCCCGGTATCGGCAGGAAGGGCGCGCAGCGGATCGTGCTGGAGATGAAGGACAGGCTCGGGCCGCCGGGCGAGGGCGATGCCGGGAACGGCCTGCAGGCGCCGAGGTCGGCGCCTCGGGTTCCGCTGTGGCGGGACCAGGTCCAGTCCGGCCTGGTTAACCTGGGCTGGCCGGCCCGTGAGGCCGAGCAGGCCATCGCGGCGCTTGAGGAGGAGGGCGTCATCGACGGCGCCGATTCCGGCTCCGGCGTCGACGTGGCCACGGTCTTGCGCGCCGCGCTGCGCAAGCTGAGCAGGCCATGAGCGAGGACGGCGACGCCCTGGCCAGGGCCGAGCAGGCCGAGCTGGCCGCGCGCCGCCGGCACCTGGCCCAGGACGAGGGCGGGCCCCTGGTGTCCGCGCTCGCCGACGCGGACGAGCGCGTCATCGAGAGCGCGCTGCGGCCCAGGCGGCTCGCCGAGTTCACCGGCCAGGCCCGGGTGCGCGAGCAGCTGTCGCTCATCCTGCAGAGCGCCATGCGCCGCGGCAGGCCGCCGGATCACGTTCTGCTCGCGGGCCCGCCCGGCCTGGGCAAGACGACGATCGCCATGATCGTGGCCGCCGAGCTCGGCGCTCCGCTCCGCATCACCAGCGGCCCGGCGATCGAGCGTTCCGGTGACCTGGCGGCGGTGCTGTCCACGCTGAGTGAGGGCGAGGTCGTCTTCATCGACGAGATCCACCGCCTGGCCAGGCCCGCGGAGGAAATGCTCTACCTGGCGATGGAGGACTTCCGGGTCGACGTGGTGATCGGCAAGGGACCGGGGGCTACGGCGATTCCGCTCGAGATCGCGCCGTTCACGCTGGTCGGGGCGACCACCAGGTCGGGCTTGCTGCCCGCTCCGCTGCGGGACAGGTTCGGCTTCACCGCGCACCTGGATTTCTACGCCCCGGAGGAGCTCGAGCAGATCATCCGCAGGTCTGCGGGCCTGCTCGGGGTGAGCTTGACCGACGAGGGCGCCGCCGAGCTCTCCACCCGGTCGCGGGGGACCCCGCGGATCGCCAACCGCCTGCTGCGCCGGGTCCGCGACTACGCGGAAGTCCGCGCCGACGGCGTGGTCACCCGGGAGATCGTCCGCACCGCCCTCGAGCTGTACGAAGTCGACGAGCACGGCCTGGACCGCCTCGACCGCGGTGTCCTCGAGGCCGTCATCCGCCGCTTCGGCGGCGGCCCCGTCGGCCTGTCCACCCTCGCCGTCGCCCTGGGCGAGGAAGCCGAAACCGTCGAGATAGTGGCCGAACCGTTCCTGGTCCGCCGCGGCCTCCTAGCCCGGACCCCCCGCGGCCGCGTCGCCACCCCCGCCGGCTGGGCCCACCTAGGCCTAACCCCCCCACCCTCCCTAGCCGACCTCCCCACCCTCTTCGACTAACCCCCGACCCGCAAGGGACCCAGGCAGGCAGCCACCCTCATGCAACGTCCCGTCGTCCCACGGTGCTCTTAGATCGTGTGGAGCCTCTTATACCCGAGCCCAACGACTGCACGGGCCCCGCGGGCCGCGAACAGCGGCCCGCCATCGCGCGGCCCGCGAGGGCCCTCGTGGCCCTCCGGCCGTGCGATACTACGGCGAGCACCCCAGCGGGAATCGGGGGGTTCCGGGGGGTCGCCCCCCGGGCCAGCACAGCCCGATCACGTCACGATCACCAGCAAAACCTCGTAGCCTGTTGGTGCGCAGTCAAAGCGCGGCTAAACTTCGGCAGTTGGTCGTTGGCCTCCGCCGCGGCCCGCGCAGCAGAACCAACCGGAAGGAACCCCGCTCATGGGGATATTCGCAGTCGCAGAGGCAGCCAAGAAGACATCGGGCAGCTCGACGGAGCTCCTGCTCCTGATCGTGCTCGTCTTTGCCGGCTTCTACTTCATGCTGATCAGGCCGCAGCGACGCCGCCAGCAGCAGGCCCAGCAGCAGCAGCGCACCGTCTCGCCCGGAGCCAGGGTGGTCACTACGGCCGGGATGTACGGCACCGTCTCCGCGGTCGACGGTGACGACGTGATCATCGAAGTCGCGCCGGGCGTGGACGTCCGCTATATGAAGGCCGCCATCAGGTCGGTCGTCGCTCCCGGTGAAGCCGAGGACGCCGAGGAGACCGTCTACGACGACGAGCCCGCTGACGCGTCCGCCGAGGACGACACCGAGGTCACCGATCACGCCGGGTCGGCGGCAGAGGGCCTGGCCGGCTCGCACGACGACGACGTGACCGCCTCGGACAAGGACAAGGACAAGGACAACGTGTTCTGAGCCGTCGGCCGGCATGAGGGGCGACGGGTAACACCGATCAAGGACAGGCGGACAAGTGGCACCCCCATCGAAGACCGTCCCGCACCCGGGGCGGGCGCTCGCGGCACTCGTCGCGCTCATCGTGATCATGCTGCTGGGCGTCCTTGGGTCAAACCTGTTCAGCCCCGGCCAATGGCATAAGGACTTCAAGATCGGCCTCGGGCTCGACCTGTCCAGCGGCACCCAGCTGAGCATGAAGGCGACCACGTTCAGCGGAGGGCAGCCCACCAGCGGCGAACTCCAGGAGGCCATCCCCATCATCCTGGCCCGGGTGAACGGCACCGGTAACACCGGTGCCGAGGTGCAGACCGAGGGCAGCGACATCCTGAACGTCTCGGTACCGGGCAAGAACGTGCAGCAGACGGCGAACCTGGTCAGCGAGACCGCCCTGCTGATGTTCAGGCAGACGCTGCTCTTCCTGCCCTACGGCACGACCACCACGCCGGTGCCGAGCGCTTCGGCGTCCGCGAGCGCTTCGGCGTCGCCGAGCGTGAGCCACTCGAGCACCGCGAGTCCGGCGGCGTCGGCGAACCCCTCCGCCACGCCCAGCGCCACGGGGACGGCGAAGACCACCGCCAAGATCATTGCGGCCGCCAGCGCCAGTCCCGCCGCCAGCACCAGTCCCAGCGCGAGCGGCACCGCCTCGCCCACGCCGTCCGCCTCTGGCACGGCCACCGCCACGGCCAGCCCGAGTCCGAGCGCGACCTCGTCGGTCTTGTCCAGCAGTGAGGCGCTCGGTGACCCGAGCCTGGTCAACGCCAAGACCCTCGCGCTGTTCAACAAGCTGGTCTGCAAGCCGAACGACACGCAGGCATGGAAGAGCCAGGTCGGCTACACCAACGCCGAGGCCTACGACAACCCGAATGTCCAGATCGTCTCCTGCGACAGCAGCGGCAACAAGTACGCCCTGGACGTGGCCAAGGTGCAGGGCACGCAGATCAGCAACGCGACCGCTGAGCTGTCCACGACCAGCAACGAGTGGGAAGTCCTGCTGACGCTCAAGAGCCAGGGGGCCAGTCAGTACGGCACCCTGACCTCGGACCTGTACAACAAGTACTACACCGCGGGCGACGACAACGAGGAGACCAGCGACTTCTGGCTCGACACCATCGCGATCGTGCTTGACGGGAACGTCGTCACGGCGCCGGAGGTCGTTTCTCCCATCCCCGGCGGCAACTCCCAGATCACCGGTGACTTCACCCAGGCGCAGGCCACGCAACTCCAGAACGTGCTCAAGTACGGCGCGCTCCCGCTGAACTTCCAGATCCTCAGCGAGGACTCGGTGTCGGCGCAGCTCGGCCGGGCCCAGCTGGACGGCGGCCTGATCGCGGCCGCGATCGGCCTGGTGCTCGTCGTCGCCTACTCGTTCCTCTACTACCGCGGCCTCGGCATCGTGTCGGTCTCCAGCCTGGTGATCGCCGGGACGCTGGCGCTGCTGTCGGTCATCCTGCTCAGCAAGTACCAGAACTTCACGCTCGAGCTGGCCGGCATCGCCGGCCTGATCGTGGCGATCGGCATCACCGCCGACTCCTTCGTCGTGTTCTTCGAGCGATTGCGCGACGAGGTGCGCGAGGGCAAACAGCTGCGCCCGGCCGTGGAGGCGGGCTGGAAACGCGCCAGGCGCACCATCCTGGTGTCCGACACGGTGTCGTTCCTCGCGGCGCTGCTGCTGTACTACTTCTCCATCGGCGAGGTCAAGGGCTTCGCCTACACCCTCGGCCTGACGACGATCATCGACGTTGTGGTCGTGTTCTTGTTCACCAAGCCGATGGTGACCGTGCTCGCCCGGACCGAATTCTTCGGCGGCGGCCACCCGATGTCCGGCCTTGACCCGGCGCGGCTCGGTGCTCGCGCCCCCTGGAGATCCTCGGTCCGGCGCGACGCGGTCCGGCGGACGCCGGGGGTTACGCGGAACACCTCGTCGCGAAACAACGGGGAGGCATGATGTCGCGGCTCGGCCAGATCGGCAGCAGGCTCTACCGCGGCGAGGTGTCGTACAACTTCGTCGGCCGGGCGCGGCGGTGGTACACCATCTCCGCGGCGATCCTGCTGATCAGCATCGTGGCGCTGTTCGTCCGCGGCCTGGACTTCAGCGTCGACTTCAAAGGCGGCGCGGTGTTCCAGTTCCCCGCGTCCAATGCGTCGATCACCCAGGTCCAGGACGCGGTCACGAACGCGGGCGTCAGCGGCGCGGTCGTGCAGGAACTCAACGGCATCCACGGCAAGTCCTGGCAGGTGCAGACCAAGGCGCTGACCAGCGCCCAGACCCAGCAGGTCGAGACCTCACTTGAGAACCAGCTCCACGTCACGGCGAACCAGGTGAGCACCACGTTCGTCGGGCCGAGCTGGGGCAGCACGATCACCACCAAGGCCGTGCAGGCCCTGATCACGTTCCTGATCGTGATCGTGCTGTACCTGTCCATTGCCTTTGAATGGAAGATGGCGGTGGCGGCGTTCGTGGCCCTGATACACGACCTGGTCATCGCCACCGGCGTGTACGCGCTCACCGGATTCCAGGTGAGCCCCGCCACCGTTATCGGCCTGCTGACCATCCTCGGCTACTCGCTGTACGACACCGTGGTGGTCTTCGACAAGGTACGGGAGAATACCGCCGGGCTGCTCGGCGGGGCCAGGAGCACCTACAGCCAGGCCGCGAACCTGGCCCTGAACCAGACGCTGGTCAGGTCGATCAACACGTCGCTGATCGCGCTGCTGCCGGTGGCCGCCATCTTGTTCGTCGGCGGCGGCCTGCTCGGCGCCGGCGAGCTGAAGGACCTGGCCCTGGTGCTCTTCGTCGGCATGCTGTCCGGCACCTACTCCTCGATCTTCATCGCGACCCCGGTCCTGGCCGGCCTGAAGGAGCGCGAGCCGCAATATAAGGCCCTGGCCAAGCGCGTGAGCGTGCGGGCGTCCGGCGGACGCGCCGCCCAGCGTGTGGCCGCGAAGGCCCAGCCGGCCAGTCGGCGCACCTCCTCGGCCTCCTCGGCGGATCCCGCCGATGAAGAAACGGACGACGGGCAGTACGGCGACGACATCGCGCCCGCCACGGACGAGCTGACGACCACGGCGTCCCGGGTTACGGCCGCCCGCAGCACGCCGGGTACGGCCCGCCCAGGCCCGCGGCAGCAGCCGCGCCGCGGCGGCAGTCCCACGCGGCATCGTCCGGCGGGCAAGAGGAAACGGCGCTGAGCGACGACCTGACCCGCCTCGTCACGACCCGGATCCGGGACATCCCGGACTATCCGCAGCCGGGCGTGATCTTCAAGGACATTACCCCGCTGCTCGCCGACGGCCCGGCGTTCGCCGCGGTCGTCGACGCGCTGGCCGCGGTGCACGGGCCGGTGGACAAGGTGGCGGGCATCGAGGCGCGCGGCTTCATCCTGGCCGCCCCGGTGGCGTGCT
This sequence comes from Streptosporangiaceae bacterium, assembly GCA_035505275.1. Lineage (GTDB taxonomy): Bacteria > Actinomycetota > Actinomycetes > Streptosporangiales > Streptosporangiaceae > Palsa-504. Next base: position 25,688 of record DATJQX010000066.1, read on the forward strand.
GCCTGCGCGCGGGGTTCGTGCCGATCAGGAAGAAGGGCAAGCTGCCTGGCCCGACGTTCGCGCAGGAGTACGAGCTCGAGTACGGCACCGCCACCCTTGAGGTCCACACCGACGCCTTCATGCCGTCGGACCGGGTCCTGGTCATCGACGACGTGCTGGCGACCGGCGGTACCGCGCGCGCGACGGCCGACCTGGTGCACCGGGCGGGTGCCACCGTGGTGGGCATCGCCGTCCTGCTGGAGCTTTCCTTCCTCAACGGCCGGGTCAAGCTGGCCGACCTGCCGGTTACCGCCCTGCTCACGGTTTAGCCGCAAATTCGTGCCGTGAAATCCCGGCGGGAATCGCACGCCTGTCATCTGGGGTTACATTCCTCCAAGTACACTGATGGCTTGCAGACATGAGGAGCGCGAGTGGCCGGTGAGCTCATCAAGACCGGCACGAGAGCTGCTGATGCTGCCCGGATGGACGCGCCAAGCGACCCGGATCCCGTAGCCGACGCGGAACAGGCGGGGGCAGCGCCAGCGGACGTGCCTGGCATCCGCGCGGCCAAGCGCGCCCCGGCAGGCGCGAAAGGCGAGCAGGAGAGCTCCGGCCGTCCGGCCAGAGGCCAGCCGCGGACCGCGGGCCGCGCGAGGGCTGCGGTAGCGGCGGTACAGGGCCAGGCCGCCGACGTCGCGGCGTCCAGCGTGGGGGTGCGGCGCCGGCTGGCCCGGCTGGGGGCGCAGCGGGGCACGCCGGTCAACCCGGTGCTCGAGCCGCTGATCAAGACCGTGCGCGCCACGCATCCCAAGGCCGATGTCCGGATGATCGAGCGGGCCTACGAGACCGCCGCCCACTGGCACAGCAACCAGAAGCGCCTCAGCGGTGACCCGTACATCACCCACCCGCTGGCGGTGGCCACGATCCTCGCCGAGCTGGGCATGCCGAGCCAGACCATCTGCGCCGCGCTGCTGCACGACACGATCGAAGACACCGCCTACACGCTGGCCGAGCTGCGCGCCGACTTCGGCGAGGACGTCGCCGCGCTCGTGGACGGCGTCACCAAGCTGGACAACGTCAAGTACGGCGAGTCGGCCGAGGCCGAGACCGTCCGCAAGATGGTCGTCGCCATGTCCCGCGACATCCGCGTGCTGGTGATCAAGCTCGCGGACCGGCTGCACAACATGCGGACGCTGCGCTACCTGAAGCGGGAGAAGCAGGAACGCAAGGCCAGGGAGGTCCTGGAGATCTATGCCCCGCTCGCGCACCGGCTCGGCATGAACACGGTGAAGTGGGAGCTCGAGGACCTCGCCTTCGCCACGCTGTACCCCAAGCGCTTCGATGAGATCGTCCGGCTGGTGTCCAGCCGTGCGCCGCGCCGGGAGGCCTTCTTGCAGGAGGTGATCGAGGACGTCCGCCGCGACCTGGAAGAAGCCAAGATCAAGGCGAGGGTAACCGGCCGGCCGAAACACTATTACTCGATCTACCAGAAGATGATCGCCAGGGACGTCGGCTTCGACGAGATCTACGACCTGATGGGCATCCGGGTCCTGGTCGACTCCGTCCGCGACTGCTACGCGGCGCTGGGCACCCTGCACGCGCGGTGGAACCCCGTCCCCGGACGGTTCAAGGACTACATCGCGATGCCGAAGTTCAACTTTTACCAGTCGCTGCACACCACGGTCATCGGCCCGGACGGCAAGCCGGTGGAACTGCAGATCCGCACCTGGCGCATGCACCAGCGGTCGGAGTACGGGGTCGCGGCGCACTGGAAGTACAAGGAGGAGACGGCCTCCGGCGGCCAGGCCAAGGACGCCAAGGACGACACCCAGGAGATGGCGTGGCTGCGGCAGCTGGTCGACTGGCAGCGCGAGACCGAGGATCCGGCCGAGTTCCTCGAGTCCCTCCGTTTCGACCTGGCCGCCGCCGAGGTCTACGTGTTCACCCCGCGCGGCGACGTGATCCCGCTGCCGCAGGGCTCGACCCCGGTGGACTTCGCTTACGCGATCCACACCGAGGTCGGGCACCGGACGATAGGCGCCAGGGTCAACGGCCGCCTCGTGGCGCTGGACTCCGCGCTCGGTAACGGCGACACCGTGGAGATCTTCACCGCCAAGACGGCCGAGGCGGGACCGAGCCGGGACTGGCTCAAGTTCGTGCAGAGCCCCCGCGCGCGGAACAAGATCCGGCAGTGGTTCTCCAAGGAGCGCAGGGAAGCCGCGGTCGAGGCGGGCAAGGACCAGATCGCCAAGGCCATGCGCAAGCAAGGGCTACCGCTGCAGCGGCTCGCGACCGCCGACACGCTGATCAACCTGGCCCGCGATCTGCGCTACCCGGACGTGTCCGGGCTGTACGCGGCGGTCGGCGAGGGCCGGGTCAGCGCCCAGTCGGTGGTCGAGAAGCTGGTCAGGTCGCTGGGCGGGCTGGCCGGTGCCCAGGAGGATATCGCCGAGGCGACCCTGCCGACCAGGGAGCCGCAGCCGCGCGCGCTTACGGACTCCGGCGTGGAGGTCACGGGGGCGCCGGACGTGTGGGTCCGCCTGTCCCGGTGCTGCACCCCGGTACCGGGGGACCAGATCACCGGGTTCGTCACGCACGGGCATGGCGTGTCGGTGCACCGGGCGGACTGCGTGAACCTGGCCCACCTGAACGACACTCAGCGGGAGCGCATGGTCGACGTGCACTGGGCTCCGACCGAGGGCTCGGTGTTCCTGGTAGGCATCCAGGTAGAGGCGCTCGACCGGACCCACCTGCTCTCCGACGTCACCAGGGTGCTATCGGATCATCACGTCAACATCCTGGCCGCGAACGTCACGACCAGCAGGGACCGGGTAGCGGTCAGCCGCTTCACGTTCGAGATGGGCGATCCCAAGCACCTCGGCCACGTGCTGCGCGCCGTCCGCGCCATCGACGGCGTCTACGACGTCTACCGCGTGACCAGCTAGCCGCTGAACTGTGCCGTCACCAGCTACCCGCTGAATTCTGCCAGGGTGTGCTCGGCTTCCTCGAGCCAGGCGCGGCGGGCCGCGAGGGCTTCCTCCGCGCTCTGCACGGCGCGCGCGTCGCCCCGGTCGCGGGCCCTGGCCAGCTGGTCCTCGAGCTGCGCGATGGTCGTGCGAAGCTGTGCCACCGTCCCCTCGGCGCGGGCCAGCGCCTCCGGATTCGACCGGCGCCACTGGGTTTCCTCCGCCTTGCGGACCGCCTCCTCGACCCGGCGCAGCCCCGACTCCAGGTGCTCGCGCACGTCCCTGGGCACGGCGCCGACCTGCTCCCATCGTTCCTGTATGCCGCGCAGCGCCGACTTGGCGGCGCGGATATCGGTGACCGGGACCAGCGCCTGTGCCTGGTCGAGCAGCCGCTGTTTGGCCTCGCCGTGGTCGCGGAGTGCCGCGTCCTTGGCGGAAAACACCTCGGACCGGGCGGTGAAGAACTTGTCCTGCGCCCCCCTGAACCGCTTCCACAGCTCGGCTTCGGTGTCCCGGTCCGCTCGCCCGGCCGCCTTCCACTGGCGCATCAGCTCGCGGAACGCGCTGGTGGTCGGGCCCCAGTCGGTTGACCCCGACAGCGCCTCGGCGTCTACGACCAGCTTCTCCTTGCGGGCCTTGACGTCCTCCCGCTCCGCCTCCAGGGTGGCGAAGTACGCCTTGCGCCGCTTGGTGAAGGCGTTCCTGGCCGCGGACATGCGCTTCCACAAGGCGGCCTCGGCGGCCCGCTCGGCGTGCGGGGCCGCCTTCCACTCCTCAAGCAGCTCGCGCATTCGCTCGCCGCTGCTCTTCCAGTGGGTCGCCTCGGTGGCGATCTGCTCGGCCTCGGCGACGATCCGTTCCTTGGTGTCCCTGGCCTGGACGCGTGCCTGCTCCCTGGCCGCCTTGGCCTCTTCGCGACGCTGCCCGACGTCCTCGGTCAGGCGCTCCAGGCGGGCCCGCAGACCGTCAAGATCGCCGAGCGCGTTAGCCCCGTTGATGCTCACGACCAGGCGCTGGACCGTGGCCGCGGCCTGCGCGGGGGGCATGTCCGTGGCGGCGATGCGCTGCTCGAGCAGGACCACCTCGGTCTCGAGCGCCTCGTACTTACGCTGGAAGAAGGCCAGCGCCTCCTCCGGGCTTCCCGCCTGCCAGGAGCCGATCACCCGCTCGCCGTCGGCGGTACGGACATAGACCGTACCGTCGGCATCTACCCGACCCCATGGATGGTAGGCGGTCGTCACGGAGAGCCTCCTGCGTCGTCGTGCTCGTCAGGTCGTATTGATTTTCACGCTGTCAATGATGACCTTCTCCTTCGGAGCGCCGCCGCCAGCAGTCGACGGATACTGACACGAGTATCCGTCCTTGGCCACATTCTGGACGATATCCAGTCCGGATGAAACCGTAGCGAAGGGGGTATACAAGGCTGCCCCGCTACCCTCCAGCCCTGCCGTGCTGTCCTTGTACACGATGAAGAACTGGCTGCCGTTGCTCGTGGCCGTGCCCTCGTTGGCCATGGCGACCGTTCCTGCCGGGTACTTGGAGCCCTTGAGGTTCTCGCTGGCGAACTCGTAACCCGGCGTCCCGGTGCCCACGGGGCTGCTGTCACTGCAGGTCAGCTTCGTGGTAGCGGTCGAATAGGGGTCACCGCACTGCAGCACGTAGATGCCGCTGGTCACCAGCCGGTGGCACTGGGTGTTGTTGAAGTAACCCGCCTCCGCTAGGTGGACGAAGGAGTTGACGGTGCAGGTGGCCTTGCTGTTGAGCAGGTTGAACGTGAGCTTGCCCAGGTTGGTGTTGAGCGTGGCGGTGTAGCTGGCGGTGTAGTCCGGCGTGGACGTCGGCAGGCTCACCTTGCGGGGCGCGGGTGTCTGCCCGGTCGCCTTCGTGTAGGTGCAGTGGTGCGCCGGCTCGGCCACGGTCGTCGCGGAGGCTGAGGCAGAGGGCGAGGCGGTGGCCGAATGGGAAGCCGCTGCGTTGGCCTTCTTCCCGCTGCCGCCGGGGAGGAAGACCACGAGCAGCGCGGCGAGCAGTCCCGCCAGGGCCACTGCGGTGACCCCGACCAGCGCGCGCTTGCGCACCTTGCGCTGCCGGGCGATCCGCAGCTCCTGCTGGCGGCGATACCTTTCCCTGGCTTGCCTGCGCTGGCGATCGCTTCTACCCGCCACCGGTCGTGCCCTCCTTGGCCTGACGCGTTGTCCGCTACCGCTGGTGCTCACTCGAGGCAGGCCCGTGAACCCGGCGTATGCCCCGATCACGAAACCGTGAAAGTTCGCGATCGTTCGCGAATGGTACCCGCCAGATGCTGGGATCGGCACCCTTCGTTATCGGTTCGCGGCCATGCCGGAGCCTCGGTAGCCTGAGACACCGTACCGTGAGAAAGGACGTCTGTGCTCGTCGCCGGGTTCCCAGCGGGGTCGTTCGCCGCCAACTGTTACATCGTCGCGCCCGGGCCGGGCGAGCAGTGCGTGATCATCGACCCTGGCCAGGATGCCGAGCCAGGGATCGAGGAAACGCTGGCCGCCCACCGGCTCAAGCCCGCCGCGGTGCTGCTCACGCACGGGCACATCGACCACGTATGGTCCGTCGCCCCGGTCTGCGGCGCTCGCGACATCCCCGCTTACATCCACCCGGCCGACCGCGCGCTGCTCAGCGACCCGGCCAGGGGCTTCTCGCTCGGGATAGGACAGGAACTGTTCGGAGGGCTGAGATTCACCGAGCCAGACGACGTGAAGGAACTGGCCGACGGGATGACCCTTAGCCTGGTGGGGCTCGAGATCACCGTGAATCACGCACCCGGGCATACGGAAGGCTCGGTCACCTTCCGGCTGCCCCCTGGCCGTCTTGCGGCCGCGGCAGAACCCGGTACGGACCCGCAGCCTGACGGCATCCTGTTTACCGGTGACCTGCTGTTCGCGGGGTCGATCGGGCGGACCGACCTGCCCGGCGGGGACTACCAGACCATCCTGCACAGCCTGGCGAGGGTGTGCCTGACCCTCCCCGACGAGACGCTCGTGCTGTCCGGGCACGGGCCGGCCACGACGATCGGCGCGGAGCGCCTGGCGAATCCCTTCCTGGCCGGCCTGGCGCCCGAATCCGGGCCGGCCCGCGGGATCTAGAGCGGTAGAAGGAAAGGAGCGGTCGATGATCCGCACCCATGAGGCGGGGACACTGCGGGCGGCCCACGCCGGGGAGGACGTGGTGCTGGCCGGCTGGGTGGCCCGCCGCCGGGACCATGGCGGTGTGGTCTTCATCGACCTGCGGGACGCCAGCGGCATCGTGCAGGTCGTGTGGCGCGGCGAGGAGATGGCCTCCGTGGCGGCCGGCGCGCACGAGGTCCGGGCTGAGTTCTGCGTGCGGGTCGCCGGGACGGTCAGGGTCAGGCCCCCGGGCAACGAGAACCCCGAGCTGCCCACGGGGCAGGTGGAAGTCGTCACGGACGCGGTCGAGGTGCTCAGCGAGGCCGAGCCGCTCCCGTTCCCGATCGAGGGGTCGGCCGAGGTCAGCGAGGATGTCCGGCTTAAGTACCGGTACCTGGACATCCGGCGGGAGGACACCGCCCGGGCGCTGCGGATCCGGTCGCTGGCCGCCTACCTGCTGTCCGACGTGATGCGCGAGCACCGGTTCGTGAACGTGGAGACGCCCTACCTGACCAGGTCCACCCCCGAGGGAGCGCGCGACTTCCTGGTCCCCGCGCGGCTGCGCCCGGGTAACTGGTATGCGCTGCCGCAGTCGCCGCAGCTGTTCAAGCAACTGCTCATGGTGGGCGGGCTCGAGCGCTACTACCAGCTGGCGAGGTGCTTCAGGGACGAGGACTTCCGCAAGGACCGCCAGCCGGAGTTCACCCAGATCGACATCGAGATGTCCTTCGTCAGCAGGCAGGACGTCATCGACGTCGCCGAGGACGTGGTGGCGCGGCTATGGGCCGGGCTGGCCGGCTACCACCTGCCCAGGCCGCTGCCCCGGATGACCTATGCGGACGCGATGGCCAGGTACGGCTCCGACAAGCCCGACCTGCGGTTCTCCTGTGAACTGACCGACCTGACCGGGTACTTCGCGGACACCGAGTTCCGGGTGTTCCAGGCGCAGTACGTCGGGGCCGTGGTCATGCCGGGCGGCGCCGCGCAGTCCCGCCGCGAGTTCGACGGCTGGCAGGAGTGGGCCAGGTCGCGCGGTGCGCGCGGGCTCGCGTACGCACTGATCGGGGCGTCCGGCGAGGTGTCGGGCCCGATAGCCAAGAACCTGTCGGACGCGGAGCGATCCGGACTGCCCGGCGCGGTCGGCGCCGCGCCGGGCGACTGCGTGTTCTTCGCGGCCGGGCCGCCCTCCGCGGCGCGGGAACTGCTCGGTGCGGCGCGCCTGGAGATCGGGCGCCGGTGCGACCTGATCGATGAGTCGGCGTGGTCGTTCCTCTGGGTGGTGGACGCCCCGATGTTCGAGGAGGACGGATCGGGCGGGTGGACCTCGGTACACCACCCCTTCACGGCGCCGCTGCCGGAGTGGGCCGACAAGTTCACCGCCGAGCCGGGCGCCGCGCTGGCCGACGCCTACGACATCGTGTGCAACGGGTACGAGATCGGCGGGGGGTCGATCCGTATCCACCAGTCCTCGGTGCAGCAGGCCGTGTTCGACGTGATCGGGCTCTCGCCCGCCGAGGCCCAGTCGCAGTTCGGGTTCCTGCTCGACGCGTTCAAGTACGGGCCCCCGCCGCATGGCGGCATCGCGTTCGGCTGGGACCGGGTGTGCATGCTGCTCGCGGGCGCGCCCACCATCCGTGACGTCATTGCCTTCCCCAAGGCGGCCTCCGGAGCGGACCCGCTGACCGGCGCGCCCACCGCGATCACCGCGGCGCAGCGCCGCGAGGCCGGCATCGACGCCAAGCCCGCCGCTGACCCTCACCTGGCAGGCTGAACCCGGCCACCCTGCAGGCGATTGCCTCAAACGTCCCACCCGTCACACCGCCGATGGGGCGTTTGCAGACGACGGCGTGCGGGGGAATGTCGGACTTGCCTGCTATCGTCAAATGCATGTTCGATAGGCAGGAGCCGGGCGCGGGCCCGGTCGGTACGATCGCCTTCTCGTGCGGTATCCCGGCCGTGCCCGGTCCTTGTCCAGGCCAGCCGGATCTGGTGTCGCCGTCCCTGGTTCCGCTGGAGCGGCTGGAGGCGCAGATCTGCGAGCTGGCCGGGCACCTGGCGGCGGCGACGTGCCGGTTCCTGGTGCTGGTCGGCG
>DATJQX010000067.1:0-22944 GCA_035505275.1 Streptosporangiaceae bacterium
GGCTTCGTGGTTGATCGGGTGCATTCCAGAGCCCTATGCCAGCTGTGAATACAGCCGCCGCCGGCTGGCCATCGGGGCGACCATCCGGCTCTAGCCTGGATTTGCGCGGAGGATCCGTGCCCGGCGGAAGATAAGGCGCCAGATACGGCGCTCATTCTTCCGTCAGGCACCGATCTTCCGTGATCATCTGGTGCACGGGAGGCCATGGAGCCTGCTGAGACTTGCGAGACGTGAGCGTTAGGATCCGCGCCGGGTTCGAGCCGTCAGACCGGCAGTGGCACACACCCGCACAGCCAGGCGCGGCCTTAGCGTCCCCGTGCGGGCACTGCGCGGATCCGGTGCACCCCCATCCCCCGGATCCTCCGCAAACCCGGATCCTCCCGCGAGATTTCTCCATGTAGTGGGGTCAGGCGGCGACTAGCTCTTTGGGCTCGGCGATGACGTCGACCAGGGCGCCGTTGCGCATGACGGTGATCGGGAGGGGGCGGCCGATGGCGTCGGCGAACATGAGGCGCTGCAGGTCCTGGGCGGCCCTGACCGGCTTCCCGCCGGCGGTCAGCAGGAGGTCTCCGGGGCGCAGGCCGGCCCGGGCGGCGGGCCCGCCGGCCACCACCTCATGGACGAGCAGGCCGGTCGTCCGGCCCAGGCGTTCCCGCCAGGCCGCGGGGACTGGGCCGGGTATGGTGACCACACCCAGGTAGGCCCGGCGGACCCGGCCGTCGTGCATCAGCGCGGAGACGATCCGGCGGGTGGTCGCGTTCACCGGGACCGCCATGCCGAGTCCGACGCCGGCCACGGCGGTATTGATACCCACCACCCGCGCGTGCGCGTCGGCGAGCGCCCCGCCCGAGTTGCCGGGGTTGAGCGCGGCGTCGGTCTGGATGACGTCCTCGATCAGCCGCCCGCGCGCCGGAAGGGACCGGCCGAGCGCGCTGACCACGCCGGCGGTCACCGAGCCGGCCAGGCCGAGCGGGTTACCGACCGCCACCACGAGCTGGCCGACGACAAGCTGGTCGGCCTCGCCCAGCTCGGCGGGCTCCGGGGTCGCGCCGCTCGCGCGCAGGACCGCCAGATCGGACAGCGGGTCGGCGCCCACCACGCGGAACGGGACCTCGGTGCCGTCGGAAAACGACGCGGTGCCGCCGCCGGCCCCCCCGACCACGTGCGCGTTGGTCAGCAGGAACCCGTCGCCGGTGAAGACCACGCCCGAACCGAGGCCCTCTGCCCTCCCGCCGGGACCGTGGTGTGGCACGCGCAGGCTCGCGACCTTCGGGGTCAGCTGCCCGGCCACGCCGGAAACGATCCGCGAGTAGGCGTCCAGCGCGTCTTCGGGCTCCATCACATCTCCAGGCGGTCCTCAATGATTACAGGATTACACTGTAACTTCGCGGGGAGCTGGCCTTTACCCGGATGGCGTCCGCCTGGAGCGGAATCATCCAGGCGACGCGTGCGCGGCCAACCCGATCGGGTTCCCGGCCGGGTCCAGGATCGTGGCCAGGGTGCGGTCCGGGCCGTCCGCGGTCGGAGGCTCCACGAGCTCGGCACCGTGCTCCACCGCGCGGTCGAGTGTCTCGCCCATGTCAGAGACGTGGATCCAGATCATCGGCCCGCCGTACCGGGACGGCACGCGGTCATCGGTCCACTGGCCGATCAGTCCCGGGGCCTCGAAGTCGGTATAGGGCCGTTCGATGCGCCAGCCGAAGACGGCTTCGTAAAAGGCGGCCGATTGAGTGCTGTCGGCTGCCGGTATCTGCAGGTAGCAGACCTGCCCGTGAACGAGGCTGAGCACCCGGCTGGCCTGCGAGTCTGGCTGGCTCACGATCGCTCCTTCGTTGGCGACTGCGGTGATGGCACACGACCATACTCGGCCAGCGCCAGGGCGTACCACTGACTACGGAAATGTCCTGAATTAAAAGGGTCATGAATGACAATTCATGGCATCGCCATTGCCCATACCGGACTGGTATAGCGTGCTGTCCGCGGGCCCGGCGTTTCTTATGTCAGGCCATATCGAGGTCCGATATGGTAGCGCTCTACAGGTTGTGATCAGGGAATATGGGCCCGGCCGCGCGCAGGGTTCGGGGAATATGCGGCACAATTCCATGAAACCGGTCACATGACACCTATCACCTATAGGGATGATTTCATGTACTTCAACATCCTACGGGCCGCGGCACGGATCGCCGTATTCGGCGGAATCGTGACGCTTGGCCTCGGAACCACCCAGGCGGCGCTGGCCACCCCGCCACCTTCCACGTTCGTTCCGTGTAATACATCGCTGGGTACGGCCATTACCGACGCGGACACCGGAGCGGTTCTTACCCTGGCGCCGGGTTGCACCTACTGGCTGACCGCCGGGCTGCCCTTGATCAGCAAGACGCTGACGATCGTGGGCCACGACTCCAGCGTCACGCGCAGCTATGCGGATGACACCCCGAGCTTCAGCATTTTCTCGGTGCGCTCCGGGGGTGACCTCACCCTTACCAACCTGAACGTCAGGAACGGCGACGGTGACGATAACGGCGGCGCCATCAGCAACGTCAACGGGTTCGTCACGATCAACGGCGGCACGTTCAGCGACAACGACGGTGCGGATGGCGGCGCCGTCTACAACGACGACGGGATCGGGACCCTCACGGTCAACGACGCCACCTTCGACGATAACGACGCCTCCGTAGATGGCGGCGCCATCTACAACGTCGAGGGCTCGACCGTTACGATCCACGGCGGCAGGTTCAGCGATAACGACGCCACCGACAACGGCGGCGCGATCTATAACGACCACACTCTGACGGTGGACGGCGCCACCTTCACCCGCAACAGCGGCGAAAACGGCGGCGCCATCTACAGCTACAACGACGACCCGACGATAAACGGCGGCACCTTCGGCCAGAACTACGCCTCCGACGACGGCGGCGCGATCTACAACGGCGGCCTCATGACGGTCACGAACGCCATGATGGACCTGAACACCGCCGAGTACGGCGGCGCCGTCTACAACGACGACGACGGAAATGTAACCCTGACCGGTGACATGATCATGTTCAACCGGGCTTCCGAGGAGGACGGCGGGGGCGGCGTCTACAACGACGCCGACGGCACCGTCACCCTGACGGGCGGCATGATCATGTTCAACACACCCGACAACTGCGATCCCGACATCACCGGCTGCATCGACTAGCCCTGGTGGCCAAGCTCCACCACGAACCGACCCGTTGACTGGTGGCGGGCGGCGAGGACCTGGAGCCCGGCTTGCCGGGCCAGCTCCGCGAACTGCGTGAGCGTACTGGTCTTGCCGCCCGCCACCAGCATGTCGATGGCCAGGGGCCGCGACGCCTCGTCGGGCGAGACGCCGCCGAGGACGACGACCGTGCCCGCCGGGCGGGCGGCCTCGGCGCAGCGCTGGAGGATGGCCACGGTCTGCTCGTCAGGCCAGTCGTTCAGCACGCTCTTGAGCAGGTACACGTCTGCTCCGGCCGGCAAGGCGTCAAAGAAGCTCTGCCCGGCCAGGGTCACCCGGCTGGCCACCCCGGCGGCATCGATGACCTCCCCGGCCCTGGCGACCGTGCCAGGGAAGTCCACCAGGATGCCCCGCACGTCCGGGTGGCGCTGAAGCAGGCAGGCCAGCATGGCCCCGGTCCCGCCGCCGACGTCGGCGATGCTGCGGACCCGCTCCCATCCACCGGTGAGCTCGATATCGAAGTCGGGGACACCGTGGCCGACCGGTCCCATCAACGCGTCGAAGTCCGCCCCGATCTTGGGGTGAGCGGCCAGATCCTCCCAGAACGGCCGGCCGAAGACCGTGGCGTACGCCGGCTGGCCGGTCCGCACGTAGTCCAGGAGCGTGCCCCACGTGTGAGCCATCCGGCCGCCGATGCCCTCCAGGTCGAGGAAACGGCGGGGGTTCGCGAGCTGCTCGGCGGGCCGGTTGCAGGCGAACCGCCCCGGGGACTCCTCCACGAAGACGCCCTTGGACGCGAGATACCCGAGGACGGCGCGCAGGGCATCGGGGTCGCAGCCGGCTGCGGCCGCCAGATCGGGAACGTCGGCGTGGCCGTTGGCGATGTGCTCGGGGATGCGCAGGGTGGCGGCCACCATGAGGCACCACGGCGTCTGCAGGTCAAGCATCTGGTCCAGGTTGACGCCGCGGTCCTGTTCATGCTGGTCGGCCTCGCCGCTGGCAGTCTCGGTCTCGGTCTCGGCCAGACCGGGCTGCTGGTAAATGCAGAGGGTGTTGCCGGCCGGGTCGGAGAACAAGGCGAATACCTCGCCTTCGGCCGGGTCCGGTGGCCGCAGGATCTGGCCTCCGGCCCGCACTATCGCGTCCATCGCCGCGGCCGCGTCGGCCACCATGATGGAGATGAGGAACCCGGGTTCCGGGGCAGGCGGCCTGCCCGTCACGAAGGTGCCGCTCACCTCGCCGACCGTGTCGTCGAAGGACGTGGAACCGTCTCCCCTGCGCTGGAGCGTCCAGCCGAACGCCTGCCGGTAGAATCCGGCGGAACGGCCTACATCGACGGCCGGGATCTCGATGTAGCAGAGCTTGCCTGTGCGGTAGTTCGGCCGGTCTTCTACCATCGTGACGTGCCCCTTCCCTTGGTCCCCTGACGTCGGGCGGGCTCGCCTGATCCGTCAGACGGCGATCGGCGGGCCGCGGCGGGCCGAGGTCAGCTCGGTGCGGAAGCGCTCGTACTCGGCGAGTTCGCGGCCGGTCGGGACAAGGACCAGGTCGCTGGTGGCGGCGGCGATCCGGGTCATGACCGCGTGGACCGCCTGTTCACGTTCGCGATCCGCGGCGAGCACGACCATGTTCTGGCACCAGGTGGCGATCAGCCAGCCCAGCAGCAGCAAGGCCGCGACCATGACCCCGAGCCACGGCGCCAGGGAGACGTCGCTGATCAGTGACGACGACTTGTGCCCGCCGTGGGCCGCCAGGATCACCACGATCCAGATCAGGCCCGCCAGCGACAGCGCCATCAGCAGCCACTGAGCCACGGCGACCAGCCGCCACCACCCCGTCACCTTGCCGCGCGGCGGCAGCCCGTCGGCCACGGCGGCGCCCAGGACCGCCTGGGCCTCGTCCGCCCGTGACCGGGCGGCCTCACGCACCGTGCGCGACCACGGTTCCGGCAGCGAGGCGCCTACCTCGTCGGCGAAGGCTGTGATGGCGTTGTCGATGTCGGATCGCTGAGCCTGTGCGGCGTCACCGGGATCGGCGGCCGCCGCCTTGCGCGCGGATGGCTGACCACGTAGGCGCCCGGCCAGCCGGGCGGGCGGCCAGCCGATGTAGCCCGCGGCGCTGCGCTCGCGGACGCCGTTCAGCGTCTGGGTGACGGCCGTAACCCCGGCGGCCTTCGCGAATGCGGTGGTCAGCGTACCTGCGGGGCCAGCGGGGACGTACGTGACCGGATCGACCACGGGCGCGCCCGCGCTCCGGCCGTCGAGCGTCGCGTCTTCCCACGGCGGCCGCGACGTGATCGCCGGGGATACCTCCGCCACCGGGGCGGCGGTCGGCTGCCATGGCTGCCACTCCGCCGAGACGGCCGCCTGCCCGTTCCCCGTACCGTCCTGCCACGCCGGACCGGGCGCCGCAAGCGCGCCTTCGGGATCCTTGGCCACGCCGTTGCCCAGATTCCCGCCGCCGTCCGCCTGCTCCCATGGCGGGCGGCTGGCCAGCGGCGACGAGGCCGGCCCGGATCCAGCTCCGGCCGCCACAGCCGCGCCAGCCGCCGGGGGTGCCGACAGCTTCACCGCGGCCGGTTCCGGTGGCTGCCAGCCGGGAACCGGATCGCCTGAATAGACGGCGTACCGGTCTACCAGGGCATCGATGTCCGCGGTGATCCTGTCGGTCGCGGCCCGCCGGGCGGCGACCGCGCTGGCCAGCGAGAGGCGCAGCTCATCGAGGCCTGCTCCGGTCAGCGCCGAGGTCACCAGCACGGGAGTCTCGGTCAGCCCCTCCGCGTCCAGCAGCCTGCGCAGGTCAGCTTCGCAGTCAGCGGCTTGGTCGGGGCTCAACGTGTCGGCCTGGTTGAGCACCACCATGGTCACGGCCGCGTGGCCCGCCAGCGGGACCAGGTACCGCCGATGCACGGCCGCGTCGGCGTACTTCAGCGGGTCGAGCACCCAGACCAGCATGTCCACCAGCTTGACCAGGCGGTCCACCATCGCCACCGACCCCGTGACCACCGAGTCGTGGTCGGGCAGGTCGAGCAGGAGCAGCCCGGTCAGCGATGTCTCGCCCTCATCGAGCGCGCTCGCCCGGGCGTAGCGGTGCCGCCGCTGCACGCTGAGCCAGTCCAGCAACGGGGCGGCGCCCTCCATGCCCCAGACGCAGGCGTGCGAATGCTTCGTGGTGGGCCGCATCACCCCGGCCGGCGAGAAACTCGCCCCGGCCAGGGCGTTGAACAGCGACGATTTGCCGCTGCCCGTACCGCCCGCCAGCGCGACCACGGTGTGCGAGGCGGACCTCCGCATCCGCTCGCCCGATCGCCGCAACAGCGTCTCGGTTTCGGCAAGAAGCTCCGGGCTGAACCCGTCGGATCCGGTCCTGCTGGAGCCGATACGGGTCAGTTCGGTGAGCGAGGCAAGCCGGGCGGGCACGTTGGTGCTCGGCAGTCCGGTCACCCCGATCGCGTTCGCTGTCACCTGACCGCCTCGAGCGAGAATTCTGCCTGATACAGCCGGACGGCCGCGGCGTCGTCGCAGGGCCCGGCCTCGTCGATCACCTTGACGAACCTGACCAGTTCCTCGTCGAGCAGCAGCCGGACCCGGTCCAGCAGGTCGGCCCGGGCCCGGGCGAGGATCCCGGCGAGCGTCACCGCACCGAACACGGAGGTAAGCAGCCGACGCGGCTCGGTGTAGATGCCGGCGCCCTCGGCGTCCGCGGGCTCGGGCTGGGGGGCTGGCGCGTTCTCGCCGAGCATGGCCACCAGGACGAGGATGCTGAGCGCCTCGTCGCTGAAGCCGGTGCGCTTGGTCGCGGGCCGGAGGTACTCCACCTCGACCAGCCGGGCCAGATGCTCCTGCCAGGCGCCAATCGCCCGTGCGGCGCGCAGCTGCAGGTCCGGCGCGGACCGGCTGAAGGCGGTGGCCTGGTTAGCCTCGGCCGCGCCCGGTGTACTCCCGTTCCCGCTGGGCCCGAACGCGGCCTCGAAGACCTGCTTCGCGCGCTCGCCGCGGGCCTGTTCCGCGGCGGCGTCCGCCAGTAGGACGGCACCGGCTGGGCTGCCGCGCCAGTTCTCGTCGACGTGCTCGGCGGCTCGGTCCGCGATCGACACGATGAACGACTCGATCGCCGAGCGCAGCGCCCCGTTCAGTTCCGCGGGGCGCGACGGGCCGCGGCGCGCGCGCTTGCCCTTCTTACTGCCCGCCGTCGCGGCCCTGGCCCCGCGACGCGGCCGCAGGTCGCCGCCGACCATGCAGTCCTGCCAGCGGGCGAGCACCTCGCCGTGGAGCAGTGCGCCGTTCTTTGTCCCCGTACTCGCCTCGGCGAAGGCGCGCTCATACGCCACCTCCGCGCCGCGCCGCAGCCGCCCGCGCAGCACGACCTGCGCTTCCACGTGGGCGGCCATCGCCGGAACCCTGGACTTGAACGTGTCGAGGACGCCCGACATGGTCTGGGTCAGCACCGCGACCCGGCGGTCGGCCCGTGCGGCCGTATCGGCAAGCCAGTCGCGGATCGGCTGGTAGGCGTCGGGCGGGAGCATGCCGTCGACGAGCGGGGTCTCCAGGATGACGAACCGGTCCTCGGCGCCGATCCCGTTCGCGTCAAGCATGGCCGTGAAGTGCTCCACGAGCTCGGTCCGGTAGGCCTGCGGCACGCGGGACAGCACCACGCCGAGCGATGCCTTCCTATCCCGCGCGTGCTGGAGGATCTCCCAGACCGGCCCGTCGGCGTACCTGCTGGCGCTGGTCATGAACAGCCAGAGGTCAGAGGCGTCGAGGAACTGGTAGGCGAACTCGTGGTGCGCCTGGACCACGGAGTCGATGTCCGGCGTGTCCAGCAGCGCGATGCCCCGCGGCATGCCCTCGCTCGCCGCGAGGACCAGCAGGCCGTCCCGGCCGGGCCTGGCGAGGCCTTCCTGCCGGACGCGCGGCAGCGTGGGCAGGAAGTTGTTCTCGGCGAACCAGTCCACGTCCTCCGGATGACAGGCGAGAACCGGGCTGTTGGTCGTCGGCCTGCGCACTCCCGTGGCACTCACGTGTGAGCCGACGATGCTGTTCACCAGCGTCGACTTCCCCGCGCCCGTAGAACCCACCAGGGCCACCAGGACGGGCGCGGCGGATCTGCGCACCCGGGGCAGCAGGTAGTCGTCGATCTGGCTGAGCAGCTTGGTGCGTTCGGTCTTCACCTCGGCGGACCCGGTGACCTCGAAGACCAGCGGGACGGCCGCGATGCGCTTCCTCAGGTTGAGCAGCGCCGCCTCGAGCAACCGCGCGTCCACTCGCACGTGGGGCTGGGCGAGGGCCGAACGTTCGGTGGGTGCTCCGGGCGAAGTGGGTGCCTCGGGTGGGGCGGCAGGCGGAGAGGCATCTGCCGCGGAGGGCTCGGAGGCCGCGGAGGGCTCGGAGGCCGCGGGGGACTCGGAGGCCGCGGGGGACTCTGGGACCGCAGGGGGGACGGGGAGGTCGAGGCCTAGATGCTCTGGCTGGCTGGGCTGCGCGGAAGGTGATCCCTGGGCGGCTGCTGCGGGCCACGGGGCGGCCTTGGGCGCCTGAAGCTGCGGGTCGGCCTCGGGCGGCGGGCTTGCCCCGGCTAGTGCTCCGGGTTCTGGGACCTGACCGGCCTGGGACAGCGGACCGGGCTGCGGTGGCTGACCGGCCTTGGGCAGGGGACCGGGCTGCGGTGGCTGACCGGGCTGGGGCAGCGGACTGGGCTGCGGTGGCTGACCGGCCTTAGGCAGGGGACCGGGCTGCGGTGGCTGACCGGGCTGGGGCAGCGGGTCGGATTGGTGCAGTGGGGCTGCCGGGGGGAGCGGGCTTGCCGGGGGGAACGGGCCGGTCTGGGGGAGGAAGCCTGCGCGCGGGAGTTGAGGCTCCCTTGGTGATTGCGGGGACTCGGGCGGAAGGGGAAAGGCGGCGGCGCCCGGCGCGAGTGGTCCGGAGGAATCCGGGGCAGGCATCACGATGGTGTCATCCCCGTTACGCCGCTTGTCCTCACCACCTAGAACATCATCGGTCACATGGCTCTCGGCAGCCACAGCAGCAGCAAACTCGTCCTTCCTACCGGACGCAGATGCTGCTGACGCTGCCACGCCCCGACCTTCCATCGCTCTAGCGGCCTCCTCTGCCCCGGCTGACCTGCCCTAATTCCTCGCGGGATGCAGCGGTCTGCCCGGGTTCGCTCCAGCTAAATCGCCTGGCACGCGGATCCTATCCCGTCTGTCAGGCGGTTACACGGCGCATGAGTTCTGTTATCTCCGCCGCGATGCCTATTACGTCGCCTACCACGATGACCGCTGGCCACCTCAAACCCTCCTCTTCGACCCGTCTTTCCACTTGTTCCAGTGTTGAGTTAATTGTGCGCTGAGTCGGCAGAGTCCCGTCTGCGATTACAGAAACGGGTGTACTTGGACTGCGTCCGTGCTTGAGCAGCTCCTTCACTATCGCACCGATCCGCTCCACGGCCATCAGCAGTACCAAGGTTCCGCGACTACCGCCGAGTATCTCCCAATCGACGGAAGACCGCTCGTCATCAGGCGGAACATGAACCGACACGACGTGGAAGTCTTGCGCGACGCCGCGGTGGGTGACCGGGATCCAGGCGGCGGCGGGGACGGCCACCGCGCTGGTAACGCCGGGCACGACGGTGACCGGGATCCCGGCCCGCAGGCACGCCAGGACCTCCTCGGCGCCCCGGCCGAAGACGAACGGGTCACCGCCCTTGAGCCTGGCCACGAAACGCCCCGCGCGGGCGTGAGTAATCAGCGTGGCGTTGATGTGCTCCTGTGCGGTGGCGCGACCGTAGGGAATCTTGCTCGCGTCGATGATCTCAACGTCCGCGGGCAACTCGTCCAGGATCGAGCGCGGGGCCAGCCGGTCTGTCACCACGACGTCGGCCTCGGCGAGCAACTGCCGCCCGCGCACGGTGATCAGGCCCGGATCGCCTGGCCCGCCGCCGATGATCGCTACTGTGCCAGCCCTGCGGGGAGTATCTGCCCGGAGGGGTGACCCCCCTGAAACCCCCCGATCTTGGGGGGGAACCTTTCCCGAGCCCCCTCGGCCCCCCGGCCTGCCCGGGGGAAACTGGCCGGAGCTGAGTCCGGCCAGGATCGCGTCCCTGATCGCGGCGCTGTGCCGCGGCTCACCGGTGATCACTCCGACCCGGACGGTGCCGACCTGGCCAGAGGCCGGGGTCCACGCAGGCGACGCCTCCGCGTCGTCGGCGCGGACGCACCAGATCCGCTGCTGCTCGGCCGCCGCGGCGACGGCTGCGTTCGCCGCGGGGTCGTCGGTGCAGGCGCAGACGAGCCAGGCACCAGCTTCGTCGCCAGGCTCGTAGCGGCGCGCCACCCAGCGGATCCGGCCGGCCGTGGCCAGGTCCTCAAGCCCGATGGTGAGCGACGGGGACACCAGGAGGATGTCCGCGCCCGCGTCGAGCAGCGCCGGGACCCGGCGGGTTGCCACCGCTCCCCCGCCGACGACCAGGACGCGGCGGCCCCGCAGGCGGAGCCCAAGCAGGTACGGGTCCATACGCGGCCGCCTAGAGCTTGTCGGTCACGCCCGCGGAATCGAACGTGGCCACGTCACGCAGCGCGCGCGCCGCGCTCTGCACCAGGGGCAGGGCCAGCACCGCGCCGGTGCCTTCGCCGAGCCGCAGCCCGAGGTCGACGAGCGGGCGCAGCCCCAGGTGGTTAAGGGTAATGGCATGCCCGGGCTCGGCGCTCTGGTGGCCGGCAAAGCAGGCGGCGACCGCGTCGGGGGCCAGCGCCACCGCGGCCAGCGCGGCGGCGCCCGCGATGACCCCGTCCAGGATGACCGGGACGCGCAGCGCGGCCCCGCCGAGGATGAACCCGGCCAGGGCGGCGTGCTCGAAGCCGCCGAACGCCGCCAGCACGCCCACCGGGTCCGCTGGATCCGGCCGGTGCCTGGCCAGGCCGCGGCATACCACGTCGACCTTCCTGGCGAACGTCGCCGCGTCGATGCCGGTGCCCCGCCCGGTCGCCTCGGCCGGGTCGGCGCCGGTGAAGGCGCAGATCAGCGCCGCTGACGCGGTGGTGTTGGCGATGCCCATGTCCCCGGTGATCAGGCACCGGTTGCCCGCGGCGACCAGGTCCCTGGCGATCTCCGCGCCAACCGTCAGCGCGGCCACCGCCTGGTCGCGGGTCATCGCGGGTCCTTGCGTGAAGTCCGCGGTGCCCGGCGCGATCTTGCGCGGCAGCAGGCCGGGGACGGCTTCGAGCGAGGCGGCCACCCCCACGTCGACCACGGTGACCTCAGCACCGGCCTGCGCCGCGAACGCGTTGACCACCGCCCCGCCGGCCAGGAAGTTGGCGACCATCTGGGCGGTGACCTCCTGCGGCCACGGGGTCACCCCCTGCGCGTGCACGCCGTGGTCGGCCGCGAAGACCGCCACGCAGGCGGGCTCGGGCAGCGGCGGGGGGCAGCTGCCGGCCAGGCCGGCCAGCCGGACGGACACATCCTCGAGCATGCCGAGCGAGCCTCGCGGCTTGGTCATCCGGTCCTGGCGCTCCCGCGCGGCGGCCATCGCCGCCGCGTCCGGCGGGGAGATCGCGGCGATCACGTCGGCGAGCGGGTCCACTGGTTCCTCCCCGGGTAGTCCGCGCCGGCCGTACTGCTCGGCGTGCACCGCCCAGGACAGCGGGCGGCGGCGCGCCCAGCCGGCGGTCGCGAGTTCTGGTTCAGGCGCGAATTCTGTCACGTAGCCCACGCACAGGTACGCGATCACCTCCAGGTGCGCGGGCAGCCCGAGCTCCGCGGCCAGTTCACGCTCGTCAAAGAAGCTCACCCAGCCCGCGCCGAGGCCCTCCGCCCGGGCCGCCAGCCACAGGTTCGCCACCGCGAGCACGCTGGAGAAGTCGGCGGTCCTCGGCTGAGTGCGCCGGCCCAGCGTGTGCCGCCCGCCGCGGGTCCTGTCGCAGGTCACGACGATATTGACCGGTGTGTCCAGGATCGACTCGATCTTCAGCCGGTCGAACGCGCGGGCGCGGCCGCCAGGCAGCTCGTCCGCATACTCGTCGCGGTGCCTGCGGGCCAGCGCGGCGATCCGTTCCCGCCGGGCCCGGTCGGTGATGACGATGAAGTCCCACGGCTGCGACAGGCCCACCGACGGCGCCTGGTGGGCCGCGGCCAGCACCCGCCCGAGCACCTCGGCGGGCACCGGGTCGCCCCGGAAGCCCTGCCGGACGTCCCGGCGCTCGGCGATCACCCGGTACACGGCCTCCCGCTGGCCGGCCGGGTAGCCGTTCCGGTCTCCGTCACGCGGCGCGGCCGGGCCGGGGTTCCGGTCGTCCTGCTGGCCGGCGGGGTCGCCGTTCTGGTCGTTCATCCGGGTGTCTCCTCGCGGCTGGCTATCTTCCACAGGGCGGTGAACGCCGCGGCCGCCGTGGCCGCGCCGCCCTTCTCCGAGACGTTGGTCAGGGCGGGCAGGCCGCTGATCCGCAGCGCGTCCTTCGCTTCTGCCGCGCCGAGGAAGCCGACCGGGACGCCGATGACCAGCGCGGGTTCTACCTCGCGCCCCATGATCTCGGAAATCGCCTCGGGCGCGCTGCCGACCAGCCAGATCGCACCCGGCCCCGCCTCGCTGAACGCCAGCCGGACCGCGGCCGCGCCGAGGGTGATGTTCGCCGTGCGCGCGAGCCTGGCCGCCAGCGAGTCGGCCGCCTTGCAGATCACCGGGTACCCGGTCACGCCCGCCGCGAGCGCGGGCGTGTCGGCGACGACGCGGACGCCGCGGCGCAGCGCCAGGACCCCGCCCGCGAGCGCCCCCTCGTCGCAGACCAGGTCGGTGACGTAGTCGAAGTCCGCGGTCGCGTAGATGACGCGTTCCAGCACGGCCCGGCTCAGCGGCGGCAGCGCGCTCAGGTCGATCCTGGACCGCAAGATCCGGAACGCCTCGGATTCAACCGGATCGTCGGACTTCATGCCTCATCTTTATATCTTTAACGCGTCGGCCGGGCGCGCCTGGCGCCGGGTACACTGGCCCGGCCGGTCCGACCTCGCGTTTGCCAGCCATATACCAGGAAACTCTCAGCGCATCCCGGTAGCGTGAGCGAACGAATGTCGGTAGAACCGGATGGCAATTCCCGCTGCCTGCGAGCATGCAGGTGTGACGCGCCGGGCGACCGCAACCTGGCGCGTGCCGACAGGTGAGATAGTTACAGGCTGAACGGAGCACGCATGGCGAGTGGTTCCCGCGTACTTGTTACCGGGGGGGCCGGCTTCATCGGCCGCAGGGTGGTTCGCCGCCTGCTGGCCGAAGGACACGATGTGACCGTGGCCGACCTGCGGGCGTTCCCAGACCCGGAGGTCCGGTCGGTGGTCGGCGACCTGTGCGATCCGGACGGGCCGCGACGGGCCGTCCAGCCGGGCACCGACGTGATCATCCACCTGGCCGCGTTCACCTACGTGCTGGCCTCGATAGCCGATCCGGTGAGCACCCACCGGCTCAACGTGGACGCCACCGCCCGGCTGCTCGAGCTGGCCCGCGAGCACGAGGTGGGGACCTTCCTTTTCGCGTCGACGAACGCGGTGACGGGCAACGTCGGCGGCGCGACGATCACCGAACAGACCGTGCTGCGCCCGCTCACCCCGTACGGCGCGACCAAGGCCGCGGCGGAGATGCTGATCGGCAGCTACGCCAACTGCTACGGCATGGCCGGCGCGTCGCTGCGGTTCTCCAACGTCTACGGCCCGGGGATGACCGAGAAGGACAGCTTCGTGCCCCGGCTGATGCGCGCGGCGCGGGACGGCGAGGGCGTCCAGGTCCGCGGCGACGGCACCATGCTCCGCGACCTGGTGCACGTGGACGACGTCGTGCAGGGCATCATGACGGCCTGGACGACGAAATACAGCGGCCCGCTGATCCTGGGGGCCGGGCGGTCGGTCACGGTAAACGAGATGGTGGAGACGGCCCGCCGGGTGACCGGCGCGCCCATTCCCGTCGAGCACGTGCCCGTCCCGAACGGGGAAATGCCAGCCGTGGTGGTGGACATCTCCACGGCGCTGACCATCGGCTACCAACCGACCCACGACCTGGAGACGGGCATGGCCACGGTCTGGCCGGATTTTGACCCCAACCACCCGGGGGCCCGAGCAGCAGCGGAGACCCAAGCATGATCTACACCAACAGCAGGGACCAGGCGGCAGACGACGCGGCCGAGGCGGCGTTCGCCGACGCCTACGGCGAGCGCGCCACGCACCTGCCCCCGGTCGCGATCGTGATCGCCGCCTACAACGAGGAAGGCGCCGTCGGCCCGGTCGTCGAGGAGCTGCCGGCCGAGGTGTGCGGGCTGGCCACGGCGATCATCGTCGTCGCTGACGGCTGCGCCGACGGCACCGCGAAGGAGGCTGCCGCGGCGGGGGCCATGGTCTGCGACGTGCCGGTCAACCGGGGCCAGGGTGCCGCGCTGCGGCTCGGTTACCGGCTGGCCCGCCACGGTGGCGCGGCCTACATCGTGACCAGCGACGCGGACGGCCAGTACAACCCGGCGGAGATCCAGCGGGTCCTGGCGCCCGTCGTGGCCGGCGAGGCGGACTTCGTCACCGGGTCACGCAGGCTCGGCAGCCAGGAGACCAAAGACATGGTCCGCCGGTCCGGCGTCCTGTTCTTCGCCTTCACCATCAGCCTGCTCACCGGCCAGAAGGTCAGCGACACGACGTTCGGGCTGCGGGCCATGCGATCCGAGGTGACCGGCGCCGTCCAGCTTTCCCAGCCGCAGTACCAGGCGTCCGAGCTGCTGATCGGGGTCATCACCCACGGCTACAAGCTGGCCGAGGTGCCCGCCACCATTCACCGCAGGCGGGTCGGCGAGAGCAAGAAAGGCCAGAACCCGCTCTACGGGCTGCACCTGCCGGGCGTGAACAACTTCTTCTACGGGCTGCGCTTCGCGCGGGTCGTCTACGGCACCTGGTGGCGCGAGCACCGGCGCGCAGGGCGGACGGAGTCCGCAAATCAGGCAGAGCAGTCCCGGCCTGGCCGGCCCTCGTCGTCGGGCAGCGCGCGCATCGGGCCGGTGGATTCCGCGGCGACGGCGAAGGGCTCGGGCCCGGAGTCGGTCGACGCGACCGCTTCCTCGGCGGCGGCGGGGGGCTGCGGCGACCGCGCGAAGAGGACGTAGTGGAAGAACAAGAACCGCACCAGGAACGTGAACAGGTTGGCCACGCCGTACACCAGGGCGAGGTAGACCGCGCGCTCGGTCCCGTGCAGGTGCCACCAGGTCGCCGGGTGGTAGCCGAGGTACTTGTCCGCCAGCTCGAGGACGACGATGACGATCGCCGAGACGATGCAGAACGGCACGGTCTCCTTGAGGACGTTCGGGCGGCCCTTCCGCTCCCACGCCCACCGGCTGAGCAGGTAGCTGACCACGACGCCGGAGAACCAGCCCACCAGCGTCGCCACGGTGGACGACAGCTTGAGCGGCGCGGCGCAGATCACGTAGACGATCTCGCTGGTGGCGAACGCCGAGATGGCCGCGATCGCGAAGCGCCCGAAGCGGATGCCGAGCGTCGTGCGGGCCTTGCGGACGATCGTGTCGCTGAGCCGATTGGTTACCAGAGCCATTGCCGTCCTAGGTTAGCTAGCCGACCATGTGATGAGGATCAGGTATACAGTACGGAAACCGCAGGCCGGTAAAGCTAACTCCGGCGAAGCCGCCCGGTGCGACTAGGCGAGGAGGGTGTTCAGCATCCGCACTCACAGCACGTTACCCGCCCCGTGCGGTACCACGCACGAAGGCACACGAAAGTCAGACGAAATGACAGAAGGACACGGTAGGAGCCGGAGAATGAAAATCTTGGTGTTGGGCGGGGACGGGTATCTCGGCTGGCCCACGGCGTTGCACCTGTCGGAGGTGGGCCATGAGGTGGCGGTGGCCGACAACTTCGTCCGCAGGCACTACGACGACGAGCTCGGGGTGGAGTCGCTGGTGCCGATCGAGCCGCTGCGGACGCGGATCGCGACCTGGCACGAGCTGACCGGCAGGCAGATCGGGATGTACATCGGGGACCTGACCGACGCGATCTTCACGTACCACATCATCCGGGATTTCGAGCCCGACGCGGTGGTCCACTTCGCCGAGCAGCGGGCCGCTCCGTACTCGATGATCGACCGGGCGCACGCGGTGTACACCCAGCACAACAACGTGGTCGGGAACCTGAACCTGCTGTTCGCGATCGCCGAGACCAACCCGGACATCCACCTGGTCAAGCTCGGCACGATGGGCGAGTACGGCACGCCGAACATCGACATCGAGGAGGGCTGGCTGGACCTGGAGCACAACGGCCGGACCGACCGGGTGCTGTTCCCCAAGCGGCCTGGCTCGTTCTACCACCTGTCCAAGGTGCACGACAGCCACAACATCGAGTTCGCCTGCCGGATCTGGGACCTGCGGGCCACCGACCTGAACCAGGGCGTGGTCTACGGCCAGCAGACCGCCGAGACCGCCCGGGACGAGCGGCTGGCGACCCGGTTCGACTACGACGCGGTATTCGGCACGGTGCTGAACCGGTTCGCGATCCAGGCGGTCATCGGCCACCCGCTGACCGTCTACGGCTCCGGCGGCCAGACCCGCGGCATGATCGACATCAGGGACACCGTCCGCTGTATCCAGCTGGCGTGCGAGAACCCGGCCAACCGGGGTGAGTTCCGGGTGTTCAACCAGATCACCGAGTGGATGTCGGTCAAGGACATCGCCGAGACCGTGGCCCGGGCCTACCCCGGCGACGTCACGATCGAGAACGTGGAGAATCCGCGGGTCGAGGCACCCGAGCACTACTACAACGTCAAGCACACGGCGCTGATCGAGCTCGGCCTGGAGCCGCACCTGCTGTCCGACACGCTGATCGAGTCGCTGTTCGACATCACCAAGCAGTACGCCCACCGCGTCCGCCTCGAGGCACTCCGTCCCACCGTGAAGTGGCGTGAGCCGACCGCCGGCTGAGGCGGTGCAGTGAGCTGAGGAGTGATACCACCGCCCGTTCGGTAAAATGATCTTTCTAAATTTTCCGAACGGGCGGTGGTGTGTGTGCCGGCGACGTGGGTCTGTGCCACATGTGGTAACCATTTTCCCGATGACCGGCCCGAGATCTGCGTCATCTGCGCGGACGAGCGGCAGTGGGTGCCGCCCGGCGGGCAGCGGTGGACTACGCTGGACGAGCTGGCCGCGGCGGGGCACCGGTCCGACGTGCGCGAGGTCGAGCCGGGGCTGACCGGGATCGGCGCGGACCCGCAGGTCGCCATCGGGCAGCGCTCGCTGCTGGTGGCCACGCCCGCGGGCAACCTGCTCTGGGACCCCTCGGGGTTCATCGACGACGCGGCGGTGGCCGCGGCGCGCGCGGCCGGCGGGGTGAGCTTCGTGAGCGCCAGCCACCCGCACTTCTACGGCTGCATCGCCGACTGGGCGACGGCGTTCGGGGCGGAGATCCTGGTCCCTGAGGCTGACGCCAAGTGGCTGCGGGTGCCGGAGGGCCTGCGGGTGCGTTTGTGGTCGGGGACACTGGAGGTGCTGCCCGGGGTGACGCTCATCCAGTGCGGCGGGCACTTCCCCGGCAGCGCGGTCGTGCACTGGGCGGAAGGCGCCGGCGGCGCCGGCGCCCTGTTCACCGGGGACACGATCTGCGTGACGCCGGGCGAGGAGCGGCTCACGTTCATCTGGAGCGCGCCGAACCGGCTGCCGCTGCCGGAAAACGCGGTCCGCGCCGTCGTCGAGGCCGTGCGGCCGTACCGCTTCGACCGGATCTACGGCGGCTGGTGGCAGCCCACGCTGCATGCGGGCGCCCGCGAGGTCCTGGAGACCTCGGCCGCCCGCTACATCCAGTTCCTGCGCGGGGAAGTCGCCGTGGACTGACCTGGACGCCGGGCGATACATGAGTTACGTTGATTACAGGCGAAACTCATGGAGGCGGGCCGTGGAACAGGCCGAGCTTGAGCGCATCAGGGAGATGTTCGACCGGGAAGTGCGCGAGCGCCTGCCGGGCGCCCCGGTCCGGGCCGAGGTGCTGCGGTACGGCGAGGCGCCCGAGGTCGAGCCTGGCCAGCTCATCGCGCGCGTCGTCCTGGCGGCGCCGGACGACCCGGTCGAGCGCATGCGGACGTTCAAGGAGTTCCACGAGGCGCACATCGCGGCCGTGCACGCGCTGCGCGAGGCGCTCGACACGCTGCCGGCCAACATCCTGCTTCAGGTCGTGGCCAGCAGCGGGCCCGTCGATGCCGAGACCGGGCCGCGGATCCAGTTGCTGGCGCACGGCGGCCCCGGCGGTGCCGTCGCCGGGCTCACGCGGATCGCGGCCGAGGTAGGCCAGGAAGACCTGGAGACCGTGGACACCCTCATCGCCGCCGGCCTCGCTGCGAGCCGGGCGGAGGCCGTCCGCTGGGCGCTCGCCCGCATCCGCGAGCGCCCGGCCTACGCGCAGCTCCGCGCGCGCACGAGCGAAATCGCCGACCTCGAGTCCCAGTTCTAGCCGGGCGGCCCAGCCCCAGCCGCCTGCGCGATCAGGGACAGCGCTGCTACGGTGGCCTCGTCGCCGGGCAGCCAGGGGCCCGACAGCGGGCCGTTGGGGTTCCAGTACGTGCACATGGCGGCCACCCCGCCGCCCGTCTGTTCGTAGGCTTTCAGCCACCCGAAGATGGCGGCGAACCAGAACGGGCGCCGGGCGGGGGCGGCGGTGTTGGTCTCGGCGATGCACAGCACCGGATCCGGCTGCAGGGCACTGACGTTCGCGCGCCACTCGTTCAGCGCGTTCATGATGCCCGGCGGGCACGGCTCGTAGATGTCCAGGCCGTAAAAGTCCAGCCCGGGGGCGCTCCAGCCAGGGGCCGCGGCATCGAACCCGCAGGTCACCGAGCCGTACCGGACGTGCGTGCCCGCGCAGAGGGCCTGCATGTGCGCGTGCACGTCCCTGAGCTTGGCCTGGGTCAGCCCGAGCGCGGCGAAGTTGCCCCCCGCGGGGCGGTCGCCGTCGGCCTCGGCGTAGGCGGTGAGCATGCTGCCCGGCTGCGCCCCCGCCAGGTACGCCCGCACGCGTCCGTCCAGCTTCCCGGCGAGCAGCTCGTCCGGGTTCGGGTACAGGGTGTAGAACCCGGCCACGCCGGCCGGCAGGGCGGGCCAGCGGTCCGGGATGGGGCCGGTCACCGACGGGAAGACGATCTCGCCGTTCACGACGTGGTAGACGTGCTGCCGGAAGACGGTGGTATGGGGGATGGTCTCCGGGGGGAGCGTGCCGCCGAATAGCATCAGATGACTCCTTTGCGGACAATCATCACGCACGGGCGCAGCTCGGGCCAAGGGAGGAAGCATGGACATGGCGACCGCGCTGGCTGAGCTGGGCGTCACGGATGGCGCCCTCGACGCTGAGACGAAGGACCGGCTCGACCGCGACGGCTTCGCGCCGCTCGCCGGCGTCCTGTCCGGCGAGCAGGTGGCGAGGATGCGGGCCAGGCTGGCCGAGTTGACGGCGGCCGAGGGCGACCGGGCCGGCCTCGAGGTGCATCAGGAGCGGGGCACCGACCGGCTCGCCGATCTCGTCAACAAGGACCCGGTCTTCGAGGTCTGCTTCACCGATCCGCGGGTGCTGGCCTGCGTCGCCCACGTGCTCGGCGAATTCAAGCTCTCCTCGCTCAACAGCCGCGCTGCCCTGCCGGACCATGGCCTGCAGGCACTGCACACCGAGGGCGGCCCGGTAGGTCCGGGTCCCTACCAGGTGTGCAACTCGATCTGGCTGCTTGACGATTTCACCGCGGACAACGGCGCCACCCGGGTGGTGCCCGGCTCCCACCGGTTCACCGTGTCCGTGCGTGACGCGGTGGCCGATCCGGCGGCCGCGCACCCCGATGAGGTCAGGCTCATCGCCCCGGCCGGCACCGTCGTCGTCTTCAACAGCCACCTATGGCACGGCGGCACCCTCAACCACACGAGCCGGCCGCGCCGCGCGGTCCATTCCTACTTCACGCGGCGCGCCAACGGCCAGCAGACCGACCAGCGCAAGCACGTGCGCCCGGAGACGCTCGCGAGGCTCAGCCCCGCCGCCCGCTTCATCCTGGACGTGTAGGAAGGCGAGCGACGGCCCGCCGACGGCTGGCATGCGTGGCCGCTGAGACGAAAGGGTCCAGCGGAGCCGCGCGTGCACTGCCAAGCGGCCATCTTCCTATCACTTCGGTGACTCCCTATCAGTTCCGTATGGATAAATCGGATAAAATGGACACGATAATGGTCATAAGCGATAGAAAGCCGAAAAAGTGGTCATAAGTGATAGGAGGATGTGCCGTCGCGCGAGGTCAGAGAGTCCCAAGTGACTTGTGAATCGGGGTGACAGGCCGTCTTACGGCCTGAAACCAGCCCACGGGTCGTAGTCGACCTCCAGCGGCTCCTGCGCCGGGCGCTGCGCCTCCGGGACGTGCTCCAGGTTGAGGCGGATCCGGTACCAGACGGAGCTGCGGCCGCGCATCCCGTCGACGAGGACGTCGGCCGGTTCCAGGTGCCGCCATACGTCGGCGTGCCTTGCCTTCCAGCGCTCCAGCCCCTCAAGCGCCTCCGCCTTGGTCTCGGCCCGCGCGACCTCGATCAGCGGCTTCGTCGACTGGCGCCGCCCGGTCGGGCTTGGCGCGGTCCGGGGTCCGGCGCCGTCGGCGCCGGCGGCGCGGCCGTCGCCTGACGGCCGCCGCTTCGACGGCTGCACCCGGGGCTGCTCGCCCTCCTGCTTCTCGTAGTGCGGGGGCCAGGGGGCGTCCGGCAGGCCGGACGCCTCGTCGCGGTCCGCCTGCTCGAGCAGCGCGGCGAGCGAGCCGGCCACCTCGTCCATGCCCTCCCACGGGTCGCCCAGCTCGGCGAACCGGGCGGGGACCGTGTCGATCGTGAACGCGGCCGGGTCGCAGTCAGGGACCTCGTCCCAGGTCAGCGGAGTCGAGACGCGCGCGTCAGGCAGCGGCCGCACCGAGTAGGCGGAGGCGACCGTGCGGTCCTTGGCGTTCTGGTTGTAGTCGACGAAGACGCCGTGCCGCTCCTCCTTCCACCACTTGGCGGTGGCGAGGTCCGGCGCCCGGCGCTCGATCTCGCGCGCCACCGCCACGGCGGCCCGCCGGACGTCGGTGAACGACCAGCGCGGCTCGATCCGCGCGTAGATGTGCATGCCCCGCGACCCGGATGTCTTCGCCCAGCCGGTGAGCCCGAAGTCGGCCAGGACGTCCCGCGCCACCAGCGCGACCGCGACGATCTGCGGCCACCGCACGCCGGGCACCGGGTCCAGGTCGACCCGCAGCTCGTCCGGATGGTCGAGGTCGGCGGCGAGCACGGGATGCGGGTTCAGGTCGATACAGCCCAGGTTGACCACCCAGACGAGCCCGGCCGCGTCCCGCAGCACGACCTCATCCGCCACACGGCCCGACGGGAAGCTCAGCCGCGCGGTCTCGATCCAGTCCGGGCGCTTTTCCGGGGCGCGCTTCTGGAAGAACGGCTCGCTTTCCGCGCCGTTCACGAACCGCTTCAGCGCCATCGGCCGTCCGCCCGCCCCGCGCAGCGCGCCGTCGGCGACGGCCAGGTAGTACCGGATCATGTCCAGCTTGGTGTGCCCGGTGCGGGGGAAGAACACCTTCCCCGGATTGGAGACGGGCACCTCGCGGCCGGCCGCCTCCACCACGATCCTGGGGTCTGGCACGAGTCACCCCCGCCCGTTCCGGATGATGGGTCCCTGGCCGAGGATCGCGGAAAGCTGGAAGCCGACCGGCTCCTCCAGCTGGGCGTAGGTGCACGATCGCGGCGAGCGGTCCGGGCGCCAGCGGACGAACTGCGCGGTGTGCCGGAACCGCGGGCCCTCCATGTGGTCGTAGCGGACCTCGAGCACGCGCTCGGGACGCAGCGGGATGAACGACAGGTCCTTGCCGGCGTTCCACCGGCTGTACTGCGAGCTGCGCGGCGTGCGGGTGCCTTCCGTCTCCTTGGCCCAGTTCCACGGGTGCTCGTCGAACGTGGTCACCAGGGGTTCGAGCTCGGCCCGCAGCTCCCGGCGCTGCTCCATCGGCAACGCGCCGACCACGCCGACGCTGGCCAGCTGGCCGTCATCGCGGTAGAGGCCGAGCAGCAGCGAGCCGATCGCGTCGGGACCGCTCTTGTGCGGCCGGTAGCCGGCCACCACGCAGTCGGCGGTGCGTTCGTGCTTGATCTTCAGCATCACGCGCCGGTCCGGCTCGTACAGCACATCGGGGGCCTTCGCGATCAGCCCGTCGAGGCCGGCGCCCTCGAACTGACTGAACCACTGGGTGGCGACCGTCTTGTCGGTAGTCGTCGGGGTGAGGTGCACGGGGGACTCGGCGTCCGCCAGCGCCTCAGCCAGGACGGCGCGGCGCTCGGCGAAGGGCCGGGCCGTGTAATCGGTGTCGCCGAGCGCGAGCAGGTCGAAGGCCACGAAGTGGGCCGGCGTCTGCGCCGCCAGCAGTTTCACCCGGCTGGCCGCGGGATGGATGCGCAACTGCAGCGCCTCGAAGTCAAGCCGGCCGGTGGTGAAGTTGGGCACCACGACCTCCCCGTCGATGACGCACCGGGACGGCAGCTCGGCCAGCACCGCGTCCACGAGTTCGGGGAAGTAACGGGTCATCGGCCGTTCGTTGCGGCTGCCGATCTCCACCTCGGGCCCGTCGCGGAACACGATCGACCGGAAGCCGTCCCACTTGGGCTCGAAGACGTAGTCGCCGTCGGGGATCGCGTCCACCGGCTTGGCCAGCATCGGCGCCACCGGCGGCATCACCGGAAGGTCCATATCCCCCAGCATCCCCCA
>DATJQX010000068.1:0-10257 GCA_035505275.1 Streptosporangiaceae bacterium
CCGGCCGGCGGTCTCGGTGTCCAGCCGCGGCGGGCTGCATCACTTCACCGCGGCCAGCCGCCCGCCCGGCGCCGCCGACCGCTGCCTCGACTGCGCCGTCGAGTCCTCGTGCCCGTATTCGGCGACCCGGCTGTACCTGGGGTTCCTCGATGACCCGAAGCGACGCACCTGGCCGCTGCCGGTGCTGACCACCGACCTGACCGAGCGCGGCGTGCGCCAGGCCCTGCGCGACGGCCCGTACGGCCGCTGCGTCTACGCGTGCGACAACGACGTGGCCGACCACCAGGTGGTCACGATCGAGTTCGATGGCGGCGTGACCGCAACGCTGACCATGAGCGCGTTCACGCCGCACGGGCGGCGCCGGACCCGGATCATGGGCACGCGCGGGTTCCTTGAGGGAGACGGCCACCAGGTGACGGTGACCGACTTCGTGACCGGCCGGGCCGCGCCGGTCGAGCAGATCGCGCACGGCGGGGGTCACGACGCCGCGGCCGGGCACGACGGCGGAGACTACGGTGCGATCAGCGCCTTCGTGGACGCGGTCGCGTCCGGGGACGCCTCGCTCGTCCGCACCGGCCCGCGCGAGTCACTGGAGAGCCACCGGATGGCCTTCGCGGCGGAGCGCTCCCGGCTCACCGGAGCCCCGGTCGTCCTGGAAACGGCGACGTGACAGAAGAATGCCTATCCCGCGCCCCGGCGCTGGAAGCGCGCAGCGGGCCGACCTCGGGACGGGCGAGTGCGCTTGCAACTTCGAGTGCTTCTAGAACCTCGGCCAGGTTGGCCTCAAGGTGGCGGCTCAACTCGTCGTGCAGCCGCTGGCGCAGCGCCTCACGCACCGGGACGTGGCTTCGCCACTCCAGATGAGGCCACCGCCTACATGCACGGACCGGAGTTCGAGGGCGACTCCGTCGGGCCGTCGTTCGACGTCGAGCGCATGGTCGCGGCTCGTGCAGACGGAGCCTCCGTGACCGAGCTGACCACCCGCGCCTGGGCGCTCTCAGGCCCAGAGCTCGAACCCGATGCAAGTGCTCACGGGCGCGGGCACGACCGGAGAGAACTAGTCCGCTTGGTCGTCGTGGTTGTGGCCAGGCAGCAGGAGTGCGGGCACGAAGGAGAGGGCGGTCAGCGCGAGGACCCAGGCGAACGTCGTGTCGAATGCGTGACCGATCCCGTCGGGATCCGCAGGGGAATGCATCGCCCGCTGGAGGATGACGGCCAGGATCGCGGTTCCGAGCGCGCCGCCGATCTGCTGGTAGATCCGCACTCCGGTGGTCGCCGAAGGGATGTCGCTGTGCGGCAGGCCGACGTAGGCGGCGGTGGTGATAGGCACCAGCGCAAGCCCGAGCCCGGCGCCGCGGCCGGCCAGCACGATGCTGAGCAGCGCTTCGCTGGTGTGGGCTGTGGCAAACACGTAGGGCACCGTCGCGGCGGTGAGCAATACCATGCCAGCTAGAGCGACAAGGCGGACGGAGAGGCCCATCTTGTCGACGAGTCGTCCGGCGGCTAGCGCACCGATCGCCACGCCGACGCCCTGGGGTGCAAGGAGCAGGCCCGCCTCTAGCGCGGACGTGCCGCGTCCTTGCTGGTAGTAGAGCGGCAGGAGGAAGAGCGCGCCGAAGAGGGTGACGCCGGACAGGAACATCATCGCCGACGACGTCGCGTAGCCGCGGTAGCGCAAGAAGCGCAGGTTGAGGATCGGCTCGACGCGAGAGTGCAGCGCATGGACGCCGTAGCCGGCGAGGATCGCGAGGCTGGCGGCCAGCGGCACGATCACCTGGGCGTGGTCAAACCCGCCGGTCACGCCCGCTTCGGAGAACCCGTAGACGAGCAGTGCCAGGGCGGGTGAGAGCAACGCGAGACCGCGGATGTCGAGGCGGCGGTCGGAGTTGATCTGGGTTTCCGGCACGTGCCGCCAGGCGAGGGCGAGCGCGATCAGGACGACGGGGACGTTGACGTAGAAGATCCAGCGCCAGCTCGTGTTGCTGAGGATCAGCCCGCCGATCACCGGACCGAGGACCGGGCCGGCCTGGGAGGGGATGGCGATGAACGGCACGATGCGCGCCAACCGCTCGCGGCCGGCCGCGTTTGCCAGGATCGTCTGCGCGAGCGGGAGCAGCATCCCGCCGCCGATGCCCTGGAAGATGCGGAAGGCGATGAGGCTGCCGGTCGACCATGCAACGCCGCACAACGCCGAGCCGGCGACAAAGACGGTCAGCGAGACCATCCAGGAGCGGCGCGCGCCGAAGCGGTGGAAGGCCCAGCCGCTGACGGGGATCGTCATCGCCACGGCCAGCGCGTAGCCGGTGCTGACCCACTGGATCGTGGAGACGCTCGCGTGGAGGCGATGCTGCAGGGTGTCGATCGCGACGTTGACGATCGTCAGGTCGAGGATCGCCGCGATGACCCCGACCAGGACGGCGAGCGCGAGCTTAACCAGGGCGGGATCGAGCGGCTCGCTGCGGCGCTGGCCGGATCGTGCTTGGGCAGTGGTAGTAGGCACGAACACCATTCTTAATACGAACAATGATCGTGTCAAGTCGAGCAGGAGTCTGCATTACTAGAAGGACGTTCCAAAGCTTGCTACACTGCCCTCATGGCATCGGCCCCACAGCGACGGCGCACCGCCCGCCACCTGCAGCTCAGTAGCGGCACGAGCACGCCGGTGAGGCGCCGCGGACCGTCTGGCGGACGGAAGAAGCCGATCACGGTCGAGGCCATCATCGACACCGCCTTCGACATCGTGGCCAGCGAGGGATACGAGGCCCTGACGATGCGCCGGGTGGCCACCGTGCTCGAAACCGGCCCAGCATCCCTCTACGCCCACGTCGTCAACAAAGACGACCTGGACGAGCTGCTCCTCGGCCGCCTCTACGCTCAGATCGAACTCCCTGAACCAGACCCCGGTGCCTGGCGCCAGCAGATCACGAGCGTCTGCACCCAGATGCGAGATCAGTACTCGCGTTACCCCGGCATCTCCCGAGCGGCGCTCGCCATCGTGCCGACGAACCTTGAGACCATGCGAATCAGCGAGGGCATGTTCGCCATCGTGCTCGCCGGAGGTGCCGATCCGCAGACGGCCGCCTGGGCGATCGACGCCCTCACGCTCTACGTCAACGCCTACTGCCTCGAGACCTCACTGCGCGACAACCAGGTCACCCGAAACGGGGACGACTGGGTCGTCAGCCGCGACGAACTGCTGCGCCGATTCGCAGAGTTGCCCGACACCTTCCCGCAGACCAAGCGCTACGCCGCGGAACTCACCTCAGGAACCGGCCACGATCGCTTCGACTTCACCATCAACCTGATCCTCGACGGTCTCCACCGTCACAGCGACCACCGCTCGGGCTGATCAACTGCGACAAACGACTGATCCAGTAGATCATCCACCTGATCAGCTCCGGCCATCTCGTCGCTCTGGGTCCTGGCCGGGGCGACCTTCATCACGGTCGTCGGGGCCGTGGTCGTCGGGGTCGATGGCGCGGAGAATGCGCTGACCGATCTGGCGCAGCTGCCGCGACTGGGTCTTGGTCAGCGGGTCGAAGACCAGGCGGCGGACCTCTCGGACATGGCCCGGCGCGGCCTGAGTCACCTTTGCCTGCCCCTGGCTGGTCAGGGTCGCCAGGGTGTAGCGGCCGTCGGAGGGGTCGGGGGCACGGCGCACCCAGCCGCGCTGTTCCAGCCGGGCGACGACCTGGGACAGGCGCGGCAGCGAGGCCCCGGCCCACATCGCCAGCGCGCTCATCCGCAGGGTGCGGTCCGGCGCCTCCGATAGCAGGGCCAGCACCTCGTACTCGAAGTGGCTGATCCCGGCGTCGCGGCGCAGCTGCGCATCGAGCGCGGCCGGCAGCCTGGCCAGCGTCTTGACCAGGGCGCGCCAGGCTTGGCTCTCCTCGTTGTCGAGCCAGCGAGGCTCCTCGGTGGCGTCCATGCGGACAGTATAACTTAAATATTAAAGTGACCCGGCACCCAGATAACTTGCATCGTGAAGTGAAACTGAGGTACTGTCAGTTAACGCTTTAAGTCAGCCGCAGCGCCGGCGAAGGCGCCGCAAGGTCAGTCCGTGAGTGAACCCATCGGAAGGAAGCAGTCATGCCCACCACCCTCAGCCTGAGTTTCGCAGCCCTGACCGTCGACTCCGCCGATCCCGCCGCTCTGGCGGACTTCTGG
The DNA here is from genome assembly GCA_035505275.1 of Streptosporangiaceae bacterium. Lineage (GTDB taxonomy): Bacteria > Actinomycetota > Actinomycetes > Streptosporangiales > Streptosporangiaceae > Palsa-504. The sequence goes on from DATJQX010000068.1 coordinate 4,168, forward strand.
GGGAAGGCACTCGGCCGCCCGGTCAGCCCGGGCGCCGTCGCCGGGGACATGGCGGTTGACGTCACCGGCCCCGACAGCGGCCCGCGGATGATCCTGCACAGTCCCGCCGGGCCCGGGACGGCCAAGAACAGCGTCCATCCCGTCCTGATGACCGATCAACACGACGAGGAGATCGAGCGGCTGACCGGCCTGGGCGCCAGGCCGCTCAACCAGATCACGCTCCCGCCTGCGGCGCTTCCTCCTGGCGTGGCGGCGGTCCGCCAGACCACGTTCGCCGACCCGGAGGGCAACGAGTTCGACCTGGTGACATGGCAGCTGCAGCCCGAGTAGTTACCAGGGCGCTCTTACCTGCCCGGCAAGGGGCGCGCGATCGATGCCAGCAGGTCGCCGGGGCCCGCGGCCAGGCTGCCCAGGCCGAATGTCACCACGCCTGCGACGGGCGCCAGGATCTCCTGGACCGTGTCCCCGAACGCGTCCTCCAGCCGGCCGAGGCGAGTGCCCTCGGTTACCGACTGCCCGACGTCAACCACGGGGAACCACATGCCGGGACGGTTGCTGAGAACGTCCGCCGCGTCCTCGAACAGGGGCAGCGGCAGGCGGGCGTCGCCGTCCGCCAGGGCCGCCGGGACGGCCGGGAGAATGCCGACCTGTGCCGCCAAGCGGAGCAGGCCGTGGCGCTGCACATCGGCCTCAGCCTGCGACCAGCGGCCGTGGCCGCCCACCTCAACCAGAACCGCCGGGATCCCGGCGAGCGCCGCCTGGAAGATCGTAGAGCCCTCGGTGTGATCCACGATGAGGCGCTCGACGTCAAAGCAGTCGGCCAGCGCCCGGGCCTGCCTACTGACCACGCCGTCCGGTCCGGCGCTGATCCCGGCCCACGCGTCGAGCACCTCCGGGAGGTCACCGCAGTGGCAGTCGACGTAATAGTCGGCGCGGGTCAGCAGGTTCTCCCAGAGCCAGGCGGCGAGGCGCGCGGTCGGGCCGCCGAGCGGGTCGCCCGGGAAGGAGCGGTTGAGGTTCTGGCCATCGAGCGGGTTGACGAAGGCCACGCGCTGCTCAAAGGCGGCCGGACTGGACTGCAGGCAGGCCACGACGGTGCCGCGCATCCGGGTCGGATCCAGGTCGCGGATGAACTGGCGGACCGCCACCATCGGGACGTACTCACCGCCGTGGATCCCCGCGGTGACCGCCAGCACTGGGCCGGGTTCGGCCCCGTGCGTGATGGCGACAGGCAGCGAGAGGGTGCTCGTCCCGAGACTGACCGCGCAGTGGCCGCGGACCTGCGTGCCCGGCTGGGCCTCCAGGTCGCCGAGCGCGTAGGGGCATGGGCCGGTCATGAGCGCTCGTTCGCCGCGCCGGCCGCGGCATTGAGGGGAAGCATGTCGATGACCTCCTTGTCCGGCAGGAAACGTGCGGGGTCCATGAAGCTGACGTCGGTGGCGGTCGTGCCCTCGGTGATGAGGTCGGCCGCGACGGCACCGAGCGAGGACGCCATCTTGAACCCGTGACCGGAGAACCCGACGGCCACGACGACGCCGTCTAGGCCCGGCACGTGCCCGAGCAGGGCGGTTTCGTCGACGGTGTAGCCGTCGGCGCACAGCACCGTCCGGACCGGGCGGGGCACCAGCGCGGGCAGGTACGTACTCACCCAGGACTGCACCGTGTCGAGATGGCCGGGATCCCAGGTGATCGGCTGGGCCATGGAGGCGACCTCGTCGAGGTAGACGCTCGCCGCCACCTTCATCGTCCACCCGTCGCTGCTGGGGAAGCCGTAGAACTGAGCGGCATAGGAACTGCGGCGGAAGACCTGCTGCCCGCCGCGGGCGAGCAGGTCGTGGTCGGCGATGGGAAACCAGGTCAGTATCTGGGGAAGCACGGCCAGGTGCGTGCCGAGCGCTTCGCAGACCGGGCCGGCACCGGTTCCGGTGGCCACCAGCACCCGCGGTGCGCGGATCTCTTCCTGGTCCGTGCGCACCACCCACCGGTCGCCCTGCCGCTCCAGTGCCCTGACCTGCCGGTTGCCAAGGAAGGACGCTCCGCGACGCTCGGCCTGCCTGATGGCCGAGAACACAGCGCGCTCGCTGCGCACGTAACCGCCCTCGGGGTCGAACAGGGCCACGTCGCCGTCGCGGATGACGTGCTGCGGCAGCCGGCGGCGGGCCTCAGGTCCCGCCAGCACCTCGAATTTCAGTCCCCGCTCCCGGCCCGCTTGCAGCAGGGCGGCGTGGTCGGGGTGGTCGTGATCCATGATCGTCACGAAGCCGGTGATGGTGAGCAGCTCGGTCTCGCTGGCCGCCTCGAGCTCGCGCCACAGGTCGCGGGCGCGCTGGAGCAGCGGCGTGTACTGCCCGCCCTCGGCATAGACCATCCGGAACAGACGTGACTCGCCCGCGTAAGCCGAGAACGGCCCCGGGATCATGAACCGGTCCACGGCGATGACGCGCAGTCCCCGTTCGGCCAGCTGCCAGCTGGCCATGCTGCCGACCGAACCGGCGCCAATGACCGCGACATCGGCATCGAGAGTCGTCATCGCGCGCTCACCAGCCCCCGTGATCAAGAACCCGAACAGCCAGCCTGCACCTTATCGGCCCGAATGGGCGGTGCCGGCAGCGGCCCGACCAGCTGACCGCTTTCGAGGCCTGGATGGTGACGAGGCGGGGCGTAATTACTGCTGTTTGGATCAGGACGCGGCGGCCAGCTCCTGGTCGGCCGGCTCCACAGGGGCCAGCGGGGCACGTCCTGAGATCAGGTCGGCGGCCCGCTCGGCGATCGCTATCGTCGCGGCGCTGGTGTTGCCGCGGGGGGCCGCTGGCATCACGGAGGCATCCACGACGCGCAGGCCCTCGACCCCGCGTACCCGCAGCTCGGGATCGACCACGCTGGTCAGGCGGCTCGCCGCCACCTTGGAGTCGCCGCCCATGGCGCAGGTGCCGACCGGGTCATGACCGGAGATGAGGTTGTGCCGGATGAAGTCTCTGATCTCCGGGTCGGTGCGGACGTCGGCGCCCGGCGCGAGCTCGGACCGGCAGATCTTCGACATCGGGCGAACGGCCGCGAACTCCCGGGCCAGGCCGATGCCGGCGACCAGCGGCTCGATGTCGGTCCCGTCGGCAAGGTAGGCGGGGTCGATCAGCGGCCGGTGCCGCGGGTCGTCGCTGCGCAGCCGGACCTGGCCCCTGCTGCGGGCCGCCGCCAGGGTGACCAGCAGCGAGAGCGCGCGGACCGAGGGGTCGGTCAGGCCGCCGTCCCGGTACGGCGCGGGCAGGGCGAGCCACTGCAGGTCGGGGGCGGGCAGCCCGGAGTCGGAACGGCTGAAGCCGCCGGACTCGGCGACGTTCGTGGTCATCGGTCCGGAGTGCATGAGCTGCCACCGGGCCAGGTTCCTCGCGCTGGCCTGCTCCCAGAAGGCGCGGGTCTTCGGCGTGTGCCACATGGCCGTGACCACCGGGTGATCGGACAGGTTCGCGCCCACGCCGGGGCTGTCCACCTGGGCGAGGATGTTGTGCTCGCGCAGGTGGTCCGCGGGGCCGATGCCGGACAGCATGAGCAGCTGCGGGCTGCCGATCGCGCCCGCGGCCAGGATGACCTCGCCCTCGGCCTGGGCGGTCTCGGCGACCCCGCGCAGCAGGTAGTGCACGGCCGATGCCCGCCCTCCCGACAGGGCGATGCCGGTCACCAGCGCGTCGGTCTGCACGGTCAGGTTCGGCCTGGTCATGGCGGGGTGCAGGTACGCGTCCGCCGCGGACCAGCGGCGCCCTCGCTGCTGCGTCACCTGGTAGAAGCCGGCGCCGTCCTGGCGGGCGCCGTTGAAGTCGTCGTTGGCCGGGATCCCGGCGGCCCGGGCCGCGTCCACGAACGCCGAGCTCAGCGGCGACTTGTGCCGCAGGTCCTGAACGCTGAGCGGGCCCGACCCGCCGTGATAGGCGGAGGCGCCGCGGGTGTTGCCCTCCGCGCGCAGGAAGTACGGCAGCAGGTCGGTGTAGCCCCAGCCCTCGCACCCGTACTCGTCGCGCCAGGTGTTGTAGTCGTAGCGGTTGCCGCGCACGTAGATCATCGAGCCGATGGAGGACGACCCGCCCAGGGTCCGGCCCCTGGGCCAGTAGACCGACCGGCTCGCCGACCGCTCCTGCGGGACGGTCTGGTAGTTCCAGTCGTAGGTGCTCTGGAAGAGCAGGTTCAGCGATGCCGGGACCCGGATGTGGTCGGAGTCATCGGGCGGGCCTGCCTCCAGCAGCAGCACCCGCGTTTCGGGGTTCTCGCTGAGCCGCGCGGCGAGCACGCAGCCCGCGCTGCCGGCGCCCACGATGACGTAGTCATACACGACGAGCCTCCCGAACACCCGCAGTTCGGACCTTCGGACCTTTTCCCGGATACCTTACTCAGGACGGACCCGTCAGGAGCGAGCTATACCCGGGCCCGGCCGCGCCCGGCGGGTGGCCGGTGCGATCACCCTCGGCGACCATTGGCGAACCCCGCAACCCTGGCACCGCCGGCAACCCGAAGCCGCTGAGCATATAAGCGCGCCCCCGGCCTGATAGGCCGGGGGCGCGCTCCCCCCACAGTTGCGGCCGGCTCGGTGCCGGCGGGCCCCCGAGATCCGCCGGGCACTCTCTACGAGCTGGCCTGCGGGCGCTAAGCCCGCCCCAGGCCGCTATTTCCCCCGTTTCGGCCTGGCCAGGGTCATCAGCTTTGGTGACCGAAACCTTCGCTTCGATGCTGCGTGTCGGCCCCTCCGGTGATCACCCTTCGTACACCTACGATGCCACATCGTGGTGTCTATGTGAATACCCCTGGTCAGGAGGCTAAAACCGGATTAGAGATGTTCCTTGGTCGATCTTTGCTGGACCGCTATAGCTCGCTGACCCGGTTTGTTTCGGTCACCTAGTTTGTGGGGTTTTAAGACGCGCTTCTCGCCCGATCAGGTGCCCGCTACGGTTGACTGCATGTCACACGACCACCGGGACGAGCCCGTGGTGCTCTCCCGTATCTATACCCGCACCGGGGACGACGGCACCACGGCGCTGGGAGACGGGAGCCGGGCGGCCAAGACCGACCCCAGGCTGGCCGCGTACGCAGACGTGGACGAGGCCAACTGCGCGATCGGCGCCGCGGTCACCCTGGGTGACCTGCCCGCCGAGGTCTCCGGCCTGCTGGTGCGGCTGCAGAACGAGCTGTTCGATGTCGGCGCCGACCTGTGCAATCCGGTGGCCGCCGCGGACGAGACGCCGCCCTATCCCCCGCTGCGGATCGACGAGGACTACATCACCCGGCTGGAGCAGGCCTGCGACCGGTACAACGAAGGCCTGCCGGTTTTGCGGAGCTTTGTCCTGCCTGGTGGTAGCGCCGGGGCGGTGCTGCTGCACACCGCGCGGACGGTGGTCAGGCGGGCCGAGCGCAGCGCCTGGGCGGCCATGGAGGCGCACGGGGCGAGCGTGAGCCCGCTGCCCGCCCGGTACCTGAACCGGCTCTCGGACCTGCTGTTCATCCTGGGCCGGCAGGCCAACGAGCCGGATGGCGACCTGCTCTGGAAGCCGGGCTCGCAGCGCTGACCCGGGGTAGCGCAGTCAGCGGAGGTCGGAGACCGGGCCGGGCGGCGCGGCCTCCAGCCAGGCCAGGAACCCGGTCAGCGCGTCCTCGGTGAGCGCTAGCTCGATCCGCTCGGCGGGCTTGCCCGTCGAGCACTCCACCACCACAGCGCCCGAGCCGACGCTGGTCATCTCGACCGGGTCGGCCGGGCGCTTGGAGACCACGCTCAGGGCGCGGCGGGCAAAGAACTCGCCGGGCCGCAGCCGCAGCCCGAACACCGGGTACCAGCGCAGCTCGTCAGGCTGGTAGGCGGCCAGGCCGAGCCGCCAGCGCCGCTCGCCGACCCGGCGCAGCCCGCATTCGACGCTGCCGCCGCCGCGCTCGATCAGGGTCCTGCGGACGGCGATGCCCATGGCGCAGCCCAGTCCCAGGACCAGGACGATCACAAGGAGCCAACCCGCGTCGAGCGCGAGCCTCCCCCCTGCCAACCCCGGCCCTTTCCGCGCCGGCCTGGGTCAGGCCCGGTCGGCAGGATCGCCGGCCGCTCGCAGCAGCGCCCGGTAG
>DATJQX010000069.1:0-44341 GCA_035505275.1 Streptosporangiaceae bacterium
TCGCCGGCATCCTCGACGTGCTCGAGGTCCAGGGCTACGCCTTCGTCCGCACCACCGGGTACCTGCCGGGTCCGAACGACGTGTACGTCTCGCTCTCCCAGGTGCGCAAGCACGGGCTGCGCAAGGGTGACGTCATCGAGGGCGCCGTCCGCCAGCCACGCGATGGCGAGCGCAGGGAGAAGTTCAACGCGCTGGTCCGGCTGGACAAGGTCAACGGGCTCGACCCGGAGAAGTCCCTGGCCCGGCCCGAGTTCTCCAAGCTGGTCCCGCTGTACCCGCAGGAGCGGCTCCGCCTGGAGACCGACCCGGGCAACATGACCACCCGGATCATCGACCTGATCTGCCCCATCGGCAAGGGCCAGCGCGGCCTGATCGTCTCGCCGCCGAAGGCCGGCAAGACGATGATCCTCCAGGCGATCGCCAACGCGATCACCAAGAACAACCCGGAGTGCCACCTCATGGTCGTCCTCGTGGACGAGCGGCCAGAAGAGGTCACCGACATGCAGCGCACGGTCAAGGGCGAGGTGATCCACTCCACCTTCGACCATCCGGCCGACGACCACACCACCGTCGCCGAGCTGGCCATCGAGCGCGCCAAGCGGCTCGTCGAGATGGGCCACGACGTGGTCATCCTGCTGGACAACATCACCAGGCTGGGACGCGCCTACAACAACTCGGCGCCCGCCAGCGGCCGCATCCTGTCCGGCGGCGTCGACTCCACCGCCCTGTACCCGCCCAAGCGGTTCTTCGGCGCGGCGCGCAACATCGAGCACGGCGGCTCGCTGACGATCCTCGCCGCGGCCCTGATCGAGACCGGCTCCCGGATGGACGAGGTCATCTTCGAGGAGTTCAAGGGCACCGGCAACATGGAGTTGCGGCTGCGCCGCGAGCTCGCGGAGAAGCGGCTCTTCCCGGCCGTCGACGTGGACGCCTCCAGCACCCGTAAGGAAGAGATCCTGCTGTCGCCGGAGGAGCTCAAGATCATCTGGCAGCTCCGCCGCGTCCTGCACGCCCTGGAGCCCCAGCAGGCCCTGGAACTGCTCATGGAGCAGATGCGCAAGACCAAGAGCAATGCCGAGTTCCTCCTCCAGGTCCAGAAGACCACCCTGGGCTCCTGACGCCCGGGGGAGGGAATGCCGGACCGGGGAAACTGGTTCCACGGTCTGGCAAACTAGAAAGCCGCAACCATGCGGTACCGGTTCACGCCCGGTAAGAGGCGACCCGGCGACCGCTCAAGGCAGGAGTTGTCATGAAGCCCGAGATTCACCCGAAGTACATCGTCACCACGGTGACGTGCGGCTGCGGGAACACCTTCGTCACCAGGAGCACCGCTCCCGGCGGCACGATTCACGCCGAGGTTTGCTCCAACTGTCACCCGTTCTACACGGGCAAGCAGAAGATCCTGGACACCGGCGGTCGCGTCGCTCGTTTCGAGAAGCGGTTCGGCAAGGTCGCCTCGCCCAAGAAGTAGCGGGGCACCCCGGGGCCGGGAACCCAGGCCCCGGGCCGCGCAGTGACAGTTCGTTCAGTAAAAGGACTTTAGGTTGTTTGAGGCTGTCGCCGATCTGGTCAGCGAGCACGCGGAGCTTGAGCACGCCCTCGCTGACCCGGGCGTGCACTCCGATCCCGACAAGGCCCGCACGCTGGGCCGGCGTTACGCCGAGCTGAACCAGGTCGTGCCGGTATACCGGGAATGGCAGCAGACCTGCGCCGACGAGGCGGCGGCGCGGGAGCTGGCCAGGGAAGACTCCTCCTTCGCCGACGAGGCCGAGGAGCTGGCCGCGCGCCGTGAGCAGCTGGCGGCTCAGCTCCAGCTGCTGCTCGTGCCCCGCGACCCGAACGACGACCGCGACCTCATCCTGGAGGTCAAGGCGGGCGAGGGCGGCGAGGAATCCGCGCTGTTCGCCGGCGACCTGCTGCGCATGTACCAGCGCTACGCGGAACGGCGCGGCTGGAAGACCGAGATCCTGGATTCGACCGTCACGGGCCTTGGCGGGATCAAGGACGCGACGGTGGTCGTGAAGGGCAAGGGCAACGAGGGCGCCTGGTCCCGGCTGAAGTACGAGGGCGGCGTGCACCGCGTGCAGCGGGTGCCCGTGACCGAGTCGCAGGGGCGGATCCACACGTCGGCGGCCGGCGTGCTTGTCGCGCCCGAGGCCGAGCCGGTCGAGGTCCAGATCAACGACAACGACATCAAGGTCGACGTCTTCAGGTCATCCGGGCCCGGCGGGCAGAGCGTGAACACGACGGACTCGGCGGTGCGCATCACCCACCTGCCGACCGGGATCGTCGTGTCCTGCCAGAACGAGAAGAGCCAGCTGCAGAACAAGGAGCAGGCCCTGCGCGTGCTCCGCGCGCGGCTCCTTGCGGCGGCGGAGGCCGACGCCGACGCGAAGGCCAGCGCGGAGCGGCGCAGCCAGGTCCGCACCGTGGACCGGTCCGAGCGCGTGCGCACGTACAACTTCCCCGAGAACCGGATCTCCGATCACCGCGTCGGCTACAAGGCCTACAACCTCGACCACGTCATCGACGGCGACCTCGACGCGGTGATCGACGCGCTGGCCGCCGCGGACCTGGCCGCGAAGCTGGCCTCCGGGGGTTCCCGGGCTTCCGGCGACGATGAGCCTGCTACTTGATGAGGTAGCGCTGGCCGCGGCGCGGCTGGCCGAGGCCGGGGTGGAGTCGCCGCGCACGGACGCGGAGCTGATCGCCGCCAGCGTGCACCGCGTCAGGCGGGGCGAGCTGCATACCGTCCCCGACTCCGCGTTTGACGCGCGGTTCTGGTCCGACATCGCACGCCGCGCGGCGCGCGAGCCGCTGCAGCACATCACCGGGCAGGCGCATTTCCGCTACCTCGAGCTCGAGGTGGGACCGGGCGTGTTCGTGCCGCGTCCGGAGACCGAGGTGATGACCGGCTGGGCGATCGCCCGGCTGCGCGAGGCGGACGTGGCGGAGCCGGTGGTGGCCGACCTCGGCACCGGGTCTGGCGCGATCGCGCTGGCCATCGCGCAGGAGGTGCCGCGAGCTCGGGTGCACGCGGTCGAAGCCGACCCGCTGGCCCGGGCCTGGGCCGAGCGCAACGTGGCCAGGTACGCCGAAAGCGTCCCGTACACCGCGGGCCGGGTGATGGTGCACCGCGGTGACTTTGGTGACGCGCTCGGCGAACTCAACGGTACGGTTGACCTCGTGATCAGTAACCCGCCGTATATCCCGGTGGGGATGTCCGTGCCGCCCGAGGTCAGCGAGTACGACCCGCCGTCCGCGCTGTGGAGCGGGGCGGACGGCCTGAACGCCATCCGGGCGGTGGAACGCACGGCCAGGCGGCTGCTCCGCCCCGGCGGGCTGGTCGCCGTCGAGCACGGCGCGCCGCAGGGCTCGGCGGTGTACTGGGTGTTCCCTGAGGAATCCGGCTGGCGGGATACCCGCAACAACAAGGACCTGGCCGGCCGTGACCGGTTTGTCACGGCGGTCTGGCCGGGTAATGGTGCCTGAGCTGGCGCCGGTGACTGGGTAGGAGTGGCGGCGAGATGAGCACACGGTACGACTGCCGGGACCCGCGCACGCGCGCGGCGGGGATCGACGCGGCGGTAGCGGCCGCGCGGGCCGGGGAACTGATCGTCCTGCCGACCGATACGGTCTACGGCATCGGCGCGGACGCGTTCATCCCCGCGTCGGTCACCACCATGCTGGCGGCCAAGGGCCGGGGCAGGAACATGCCGCCGCCCGTGCTGATCGGCACGGCCAGGGCCGCGGCGGCGCTGGTGGACGACCTCGGGGCGTTCGGCCAGGCCCTGATCGAGGAGTTCTGGCCCGGCGCGCTCACCCTGATCTTCCGCGCCAGCCCCACGCTGCTGTGGGACCTGGGTGACACCAAGGGCACCGTGGCCCTGCGGATGCCGCTGCACTCGGTGGCGCTCGAGGTGCTGAAGCAGACCGGTCCGCTGGCCGTGTCAAGCGCCAACCGGACCGGCCAGCCGTCGGCCACCACGGCCGACGAGGCACAGGGCCAGCTCGGCGAGTCGGTGTCGGTCTACCTGGACGGCGGGCCGTGCTCCGACAACATCCCGTCGACCATCCTCGACCTGACCGGAACGGTCCCGACGCTGCTGCGCGCCGGGGCGGTCTCGGTGGACCGGCTGCGCACCGTCGTTGCGGTCATCGACGACAACGACCCGGTCGACCCCATGACCGCCGGGACCGGCTCCGCCGCGGACTTCAAGCCCGCCCTTCCGCACCCGCTCGAGCGAACGCCCGACGCGCCGGTCGAAGAGCCGCCCTCGGCTGGCTAGCTCGTGCTTTAAAGTGGCGGTAATGAAACCCGACCCGATCCGGATCCGCTGAGTCGGCATGCGCGAGTATTTCCTGGTCTTGCTCGTCACAGCGGCGGTGACCTACCTGCTCACCCCGCTGGTGCGGCGGGTAGCGGTGGCGACGCACGCCATGCACGAGCCCCGGGCCAGGGACATGCACAAGCAGGCGACGCCGCTGCTCGGCGGGCTGGCGATGTACGGCGGGCTGGTCGCGGGCCTGATCGTCGCCGACCGGCTGACCTCGCTGCAGGATCCCTTCCAGGCCGCCGGGTCCAAGACCATCGCCGGGCTGCTGCTGGCCGGCGGGCTCGTGGTCGTGGTCGGGTTCATCGATGACCGGTGGGGGCTCAGCGCGATCAGCAAGCTGGCCGGCCAGGTGGCGGCCGCCGGCATCCTGGTGTGGAGCGGCCAGGAGCTGCCCTGGCTGCCGACGCCGAGCGGCGGCCTGTTCTCGCTGGAACCTGACCTGAGCGTGACGCTCACCGTCCTGCTCGTCGTGGTGACCATCAACGCGATCAACTTCATCGACGGCCTCGACGGGCTCGCGGCGGGCATCGTGGCCGTCGCCGCGCTCTCGTTCCTCGCCTATTCCTATACGCTCACCAAGACGATCGGCAGCACGTCGCAGTCGCTGCCGGCGGTGTCGTCCGCCCTGCTGGCCGGGATGTGCCTGGGGTTCCTGCCGCACAACTTCTTCCCGGCCCGGATCTTCATGGGCGACATCGGCGCGATGCTGCTCGGCCTGATGCTCGCCTACGGGCCGATCTCGAGTACCGCATCGCTCGACCCGGCCCTGCTGACCAACTACGCGAGTAACCACGCGCTGAACCGGTTCCCTACGTTCCTCCCGCTGCTCGTGCCGGCCGCGATCTTCGTCATCCCGTACACGGACCTGATGTTCGCCATCGTCAGGCGGATCAAGGCGGGCCGGCCCGTGATGGCCCCCGACCGGCAGCACCTGCATCACCGGCTGCTCAACATCGGGCACTCCTACCGGCAGAGCGTCCTGATCATGTACCTGTGGGCGGCGCTGTTCTCGGTCACCGTCGTCTCGCTCTCGGTGGTCCGGACGCGCCTGGTCGTGCTCGTCGCCGCGACGGTGATCGCGGTGCTGGCCCTGCTCCCCGTGACCAGTCCCCGGCTGCGTCCCTGGCGGTCACGCGCCGCAGGACGGACCGCTTCCGCCCCGGCGCGCGCGGTCGCGCTGGCCTCCGGCGGCCCGGGCGCGCACCGGCCCCGCCCGGCCCGCCCGCCGGCCGCCCGCCCCGCTCGTTCCGTCGTCGACCGCGATCCGCCGGCCGCGGCCCGGGCCCAGGGTCCCGCCTTCGAGGTGGCGCCCCCCTCGCCCGTGGCCCCGCCGGGCCCGGTCTTCTACGCGGCGCCGCCGTCTGCCGCCCCCGTCCCGGCCGAGGCGCCCTGGTTCCCGGTCGGCGGGTACCCCGCAACGGCGTCCGCGGCCCTCGGCGAGCCGTGGCCCCGGGCGGAACTGCCCGAAACCGAGCCGGCCCATCCGGCCGATCCCGGTGAGCCGTTCCCCGCTCCTGGCTGGCGCCCCGGGAACGGCTACCTCCTGGCGGGCGGGCCGCTCTCCGGTGCCGATCCCCTCGCGGACCCCGAGCCGTTCCCTGCGGTCGGCCCGCTGGGCGACGGCCGGGCGTCCGAGGCCGCCGATCCGCTCTCGGGGACGCGGTACCGCGACCCGTGGACCAGGTAGCAGCCCCGGCCTTCCCCTGACTTTTCTTTACCCTGCCTTTGCCATCGGCGGTCAGCCGTACAGGCGCCGCACGCCAGGGCCGTACGGCGGACGGCCGCCGCAAGTTGGTCATAAGTTTTTCCTGATTAGGTAAAGACAGGGTCAAGAACTTTGTGATATGTTTCACGAGCAGCCCCACTTCGGCACAGCAGAGGCCCATGATAAGTTGCGTAAACCCAACCGGATACCCGCACCGCCAGCGGTGCGGCGACCGGCTCCTGCCAGGTACGCGGGGATGCCCGCGTCCGCACCGATGATGTTGACCTCCGGGAGCCATGTGATGCTGGCGAGTTATGGCATCGTCGTCCGGCGCGCGGCCGTCGCGACGGCCGCCGTCGCGGCCGTGGCCGTCGCCGTGAGCGCCGCTCTGGCTGGCATCAAGGGCCTGGTCGGCGGGCTACTCGGGGTGGCCCTGGTGACCGTGTTCTTCGGTATCAGCATCCTCGTCGTCGGGCGCGCCGCGAAGGTCAGCCCGGCCGCGATGATGGTGGCCGCGCTCGCCACCTTCCTGGTCAAGATCGTGGCGCTCGCCGTGGTGGTGTCAGCAGTGTACCGCTCGACCGCGTTCAGCACGCGGGCGCTCGGCTTCACCGCCATCGCCTGCATCGTCGCCTGGGGCGGCGCCCAGATCGTCGTGGGGATGCGGGTGCGGATGCTGTACGTCGAGCCCGAATCCGAGGCGGTGCGGCATGGCGGCTGACGTGGACCGGAGCCGGCCCGTGGCCCGGCCGGCCGCGGTTGACGGCTCGGCGGCGCTGGGCCTGGGTACCGGATGGGCCGTATTCAGCTACCTGATCGCCGGCATGATCGCCTACGGCGCCATCGGCTGGGGGATCGGCCGGGCGCTGAACGCCGGATGGCTGTTTCCGGTAGGCATGATCGTCGGCATGGCGATCTCCGTCAGCTACGTCATCTACCGCTACGGCAGGCAGGGGTCTGTGGAACAGCAGTTCAGCGGGACCAAGGGGACCACGGCAGCTGGAAGGGAATCCGATGATCGCTGACGTGCGCGCGGACGCGGCCGGCGGGTGCCACCTGTTCAGCGGCTGCGGGTTCCCCGCGCCCGGCCTGCAGAACTTCTACTTCAAGCCGCTGTTCACCGTCGGTTCCTTTGCCTTCACCAAGCCGATGCTGGTGGCCGTGTTGTGCACGGTGATCGTGCTCGCCTTCTTCGGGGCGGCGTTCTGGAAGCCCAAGCTGGTGCCGCGCGGCGTGCAGAACGTGGCAGAGATCGGCATCCTGTTCGTGCGGGACCAGATCCTTCGTCCCGCGCTCGGCCGCAAGGGGGACTCCTACCTCCCGCTCCTGGTGTCGCTGTTCTTCTACATCCTCGTGATGAACCTGATGGAGCTGATCCCGGTCATCCAGTTCCCCGCGATGTCGAAGATCGGCTTCGTGGTCACCCCGGTGGTCATCATCTACGTGCTGTATATCTACCTGGGCTTCAAGCACCAGGGGGCATGGGGCTACATCAGGAACATGTGGCCGTCCGGCGTGCCGTTCTTCATCCTGCCCATCCTGATCCCGATCGAGCTGCTGCGATTCTTCATCATCCAGCCGTTCACCCTCGGCATCCGGCTGTTCGCCAACATGTTCGCCGGCCACCTGCTGCTGGCCATCTTCATGGTCGCCACCTGGTACCTCGCCTCGCTCACCATCGGCCTGCTGTTCGCCGCAGGCTCGGCCGTCATGGTGCTGTTCGTCTTCCTGCTCGAGCTGCTTGTCGACTTCCTGCAGGCGTTCATCTTCACCACCTTGACCGCCGTCTACCTCTCCAGCTCGCTGGAGGCGGCGCACTGAGCCGTTGCTATCCGACCCAACCCGGCGGGATGTTCCGCCGGCCTGAACCGTAAAGGACCGTATACATGTCACTCGCCGCCACCTTGGCCTCCGCAGCCCCTACCGTGTACCAGATCAACTTCGGCGCGGTTGGCTATGGCCTCGCGGCCATCGGCCCGGGCGTTGGCATCGGCCTGGTCTTCGGGCACGCGATCGAGGCGATGGCCCGCCAGCCGGAGGCAACCGGCCGCATCACGCTGTACATGTGGATCGGGTTCTCGCTGACCGAGATCCTCGCGCTGCTCGGTCTGGTCGTCCCGTTCATCTTCCACGCTTCCTGATTACCGGGCAGGTGGCCGAACCATGCATTTGCTAGCCCAAGCGGACCAGGATCCGCTGCTCCCCTCGACGCCGGAACTCGTCGTCGGCGCCATCTGCTTCGTCCTGGTATTCGGCATCATGGGTTACCTCCTGATGCCCAGGATCCAGAAGATCCTGGCCCAGCGCACCGAGCTGATCGAGGGCGGCCTGGCCAAGGCGGACGAGACCCAGGCCGAGGCCACGCAGGTGCTCGAGCAGTACAAGGAGCAGCTGGCCGAGGCCAGGCACGAGGCGGCCAGGATGCGCGAGGAGGCCAGGGAGCAGGGCGCGCAGATCATCGCCGAGATGCGCGAGCAGGCCCAGGCCGAGGCCCGCCGGATCACGGAGTCCGCCCAGGCCCAGATCCAGGCCGAGCGGCAGCAGGCGCTGACCGCGCTGCGCGCCGAGGTCGGGACGCTGGCCACCGAACTGGCCGGCCGGATCGTGGGCGAGTCGCTCGAAGACACCGCACGGCAGAACCGGATGGTGGACCGGTTCCTCGAAGAACTCGAGCAGGTGTCCAGCCCGTGAGGCAAGCGACCCGCCCGGGAGCGGAAGGCGAGTGGGCATGCGCGGTGTGAGCAGGGCCTCGTTCGCCGAATTGTCCGAGCGCCTGTCGGCGGAGCACATCGAGAGCGCCACCGTGGCCACCAGGCTGGCTAGCGAGCTGTTCGCGGTCGTGGGCCTGCTCGACACCGAGCACGGGCTGCGCCGCGCGCTGTCCGACCCGGGCAAGCCCGCGGCGGAGAAGGGGGCGGTCACCTCGGCGCTGCTGCACGGGAAGGTGACCAGGCGCGCCGAGGCCCTGGCCGCGGCGGCAGCCGAGGCCCACTGGGCGGGCAGCGGCGACCTGGCGGACGCGGTCGAGCAGCTCGCGATCGAGGCCACGGTGCTGGCCGCCGAGGCGGACGACGGCCTCGACGACCTGGAGGACGGGCTGTTCCGGTTCGGCCGGGTGGTCGCGGCCAACCCGGACCTGCGGGCCGCGCTGGCCGATCCGTCACTGCCCGAGCAGGGCAAGCGGGAGCTGCTGCGTACCCTGCTGGACGGCAAGGTGACCCGGGTGACGCTCGGCCTGATCGAGCAGATGGTGGCGCATCCGCGCGGGCGGACGCTCGCCGTCGCCCTGGACACGTGCACCGACATCGCGGCGCGCCGGCGGCAGCAGCTGATCGCGTACGTGCGCTCGGCGGTCGAGCTGTCCGCGAGCCAGCGCAGGCGGCTCGCGGCGGCCCTGGCCCGCACCTACGGACACGACGTTCACCTAGATGTCGTCATCGATCCCTCGGTGGTGGGCGGAATCTCCGTCCAGATCGGGGATGAGCTCATAGACGGCACCGCGGCCAGTCGGCTGGCCGCCGTCCGGCGCAAGCTGGCGAGCTGACGTGCAGCGCAAGAATCCGACAAGACAGGCAGGGCAATGGCTGAGCTGACGATCCGGCCGGAGGAGATCCGGGACGCGCTGGCGCGCTTCGTCCAGGAGTATGAGCCGGAAGGCGCCTCGCGGGAAGAGATAGGCACCGTCATCGAGTGCGGCGACGGCATCGCGCGGGTCGAGGGCCTGCCCTCGGCCATGGCCAACGAGCTGCTCGAGTTCGAGAACGGCGTCCGGGGCCTGGCGCTCAACCTGGACGTGCGCGAGATCGGCGTCGTCATCCTCGGTGAGTTCAACGAGATCGAGGAGGGCCAGCAGGTCAAGCGGACCGGCGAGATCCTGTCCGTTCCGGTCGGCGACGCCTTCCTCGGGCGCGTGGTCGGAGCGCTGGGCGAGCCGCTGGACGGCAAGGGGCCCATCGAGAGCACCGAGCTACGCCGGCTAGAGACGCAGGCGCCCTCGGTGGTCCAGCGCCAGCCGGTGAAGGAGCCGCTGCAGACCGGCATCAAGGCCATCGACGCGATGACCGCCATCGGCCGGGGCCAGCGGCAGCTGATCATCGGCGACCGGCAGACCGGCAAGACCGCGATCGGCATCGACGCGATCATCAACCAGCGCGCGAACTGGGAGTCCGGCGACGAGAAGCAGCAGGTGCGCTGCATCTACGTGGCGGTCGGCCAGCGGGCTTCGGCGATCGCCCAGGTGCGCGGGGCGCTGGAAGAGCACGGCGCCATGGAGTACACCACGATCGTCGCCGCGCCGGCCTCCGACCCGGCCGGCTACAAGTACATCGCGCCGTACACCGGCTCGGCCATCGGCCAGCACTGGATGTACCAGGGCAAGCACGCGCTGATCATCTTCGACGACCTGACCAAGCAGGCTGACGCGTACCGGGCGATCTCGCTGCTGCTGCGCCGGCCGCCGGGCCGCGAGGCGTACCCGGGCGACGTGTTCTACCTGCACTCCCGGCTGCTCGAGCGGTGCGCCAAGCTGTCCGACGACCTGGGCGGCGGCTCGATGACCGGGTTGCCGATCGTCGAGACCAAGGCCAACGACATCTCCGCCTACATCCCCACCAACGTCATCTCGATCACCGACGGGCAGATCTACCTCGAGGCCGACCTGTTCAACTCGGGCATCCGGCCCGCCATCAACGTCGGCCGTTCGGTGTCCCGTGTTGGCGGCAACGCCCAGGTCAAGGCGATGAAGAAGGTCGCGGGTAACCTGCGGCTTTCCCTGTCGCAGTACCGCGACCTGGAGGCGTTCGCCGCCTTCGCCTCCGACCTGGACGCGGCCTCCCGGGCCCAGCTGGACCGGGGTGCGCGCCTGGTCGAGCTGCTCAAGCAGCCGCAGTACGACCCGTTCCCCGTCGAGGAGCAGGTGGTGTCGATCTGGGCGGGCAGCAACGGGTACCTCGACGACGTGCCCGTGGAAGACGCCGGCCGGTTCGAGCGCGACTTCCTGGAGAACCTACGGCGGTCGCACCCGGGCATCCTGGGCACGATCCGGGAGACCAAGGACCTGTCCGAGGACACGGTCACCGCGCTCAAGGACGCGATCGAGGACTTCCGCAAGTCCTTCGAGACCAGCTCGGGCGAGTTGCTGTCCGGCGAGGACGAGCAGGCCAAGGCGCTGGAGGACGAGGGCCACGAGAAGATCGCCCGCCGCCACGAGCCCGCGCCCGCCGAGAAGCAGTAGGTCATGGCCGCACAGCTTCGCCTGGTCCGGCGGCGGATCGGCACCGTCAGGTCCATCGCCAAGATCACCCGTGCTCAGGAGCTGATCGCGTCGTCGCGGATCGTCCGCGCCCAGCAGCAGACGCGTGCCGCCCAGCCCTACGCGCGGGAACTGACCCGGGCGGTCGAGGCGGTGATCAGCCGCTCGACCAACATCACCCACCCGTTCATCACCGAACCGGAGAACCCGAGCCGGGCCGCGGTGCTCATCCTGACCAGCGACCAGGGCTTTGCCGGCGCCTACAACGCGAACGTGCTGCGCGAGTCGGCCCGGCTGCGGGAGCGGCTGCGGGAGCGCGGCCTGCAACCGGTGCTGTACGTGGCCGGCCGCAAGGGCATCTCCTGGCACCGGTTCCGCGACCTTGAGCTGGCCGAGTCCTGGAGCGGCTTCTCGGCCACGCCGAGATACCGCAACGCGAAGGCGATCGCCGACGTCCTGCTCACCGCGTTCACCGCCGAGGACGACAGCCAGGTGGACGAGATCCACCTAGTCACCACCGACTTCGTGTCCATGCTGACCCAGCGGCCCGCGGTGCGCAGGCTGCTGCCGCTGGAGATCGAGGAGACCGAGGAGCCGAGCCCGTCGGGCCCGCTGCCGTCATACGAATTCGAGCCCGACGCACAGCGAGTGCTCGACGCCCTGATGCCGCAGTACGTGACGAGCCGGATCTACTACGCGCTGCTTGAGGCGGCCGCGTCCGAGCTGGCTTCGCGGCGCCGGGCGATGAAGGCGGCCACGGACAACGCCAATGACCTGATCGAGTCCCTGACCCGTGAGGCTAATAAGGCCCGGCAGGCCGAGATCACCCAGGAAATCAGCGAGATCGTCGGCGGCGCCAACGCGCTGGCCGCCGCAAGCGC
The DNA here is from genome assembly GCA_035505275.1 of Streptosporangiaceae bacterium. GTDB lineage: Bacteria > Actinomycetota > Actinomycetes > Streptosporangiales > Streptosporangiaceae > Palsa-504. The sequence continues at coordinate 12,175 of DATJQX010000069.1, forward strand.
AACGAGTGAGTGAGGACACACCACATGACCGCGACCGTTGAAAACTCAGCCGCCGGCGGCGAGGACCCCGGAACCGCCGAGGCCACCGGCCGTGTCGCCCGGATCATCGGGCCCGTCGTGGACGTCGAGTTCCCGGCGGAGCACATGCCGGAGATCTACTACGCGCTGCACGTGGACGTCACGCTGGACAACGAAACCCGGACGCTGACGCTGGAGGTCGAGCAGCACATCGGCGACAACATCGTGCGGGCGATCGCCATGGAGCCCACCGACGGCATGGTGCGCGGCGCCGAGGTGGTCAACACCGGCGCGCCGATCGAGGTGCCGGTCGGCGACGTTACCAAGGGGCACGTGTTCAACGTGCTGGGCCAGACGCTCGACGTGCCCATCTCATCACTGGAGGTGACCGAGCGCTGGCCAATCCACCGCGACCCCCCGGCGCTGGACCAGCTCGAGCCCGAGACCCAGATGTTCACCACCGGCATCAAGGTCATCGACCTGCTCACACCCTACGTGCTGGGCGGGAAGATCGGCCTGTTCGGCGGGGCCGGCGTGGGCAAGACCGTGCTGATCCAGGAGATGATCCGCCGGGTGGCCCAGAACTTCGGCGGCGTCTCGGTCTTCGCCGGGGTGGGCGAGCGGACCCGCGAGGGTAACGACCTGTTCCTGGAGATGAGCGAGTCCGGGGTCATCAAGGACACCGCGCTGGTGTTCGGCCAGATGGACGAGCCGCCGGGCGTCCGGCTGCGGGTCGGGCTGTCCGCGCTCACCATGGCGGAGTACTTCCGCGACGTCCAGGGGCAGGACGTACTGCTGTTCATCGACAACATCTTCCGCTTCACGCAGGCCGGCTCGGAGGTATCCACGCTGCTGGGCCGGATGCCGTCGGCGGTGGGTTACCAGCCGACGCTGGCCGACGAGATGGGCGAGCTGCAGGAACGCATCACGAGCACCCGTGGTCACTCGATCACGTCCATGCAGGCCATCTACGTGCCCGCGGACGACATCACCGACCCGGCGCCGGCCACCGTGTTCGCGCACCTCGACGCGACCACCACCCTGTCCCGGGCCATTACCGAGAAGGGGATCTACCCGGCGGTGGACCCGCTGGACTCCACCTCACGGATCCTGGACGCGAGGTACGTCGGCCAGGAGCACTACGACGTGGCCCGCGAGGTGCAGCGGATCCTGCAGCGGTACAAGGAGCTGCAGGACATCATCGCCATCCTCGGCGTCGACGAGCTCGGTGAGGAAGACAAGATCACCGTCCAGCGGGCACGGCGGATCGAGCGGTTCCTGTCCCAGCCGATGTTCGTGGCCGAGCAGTTCACCGGGCAGCCGGGCGTGTTCACGCCGCTGGAGGACACGATCTCCTCGTTCAAGGCGATCAGCGAAGGCAAGTACGACAACCTGCCCGAGCAGGCGTTCTACATGGTCGGCGGGATCGAGGACGTGGAGAACAAGGCCAGGGAGCTGGAGCGGTGACCATGCGCGCGGCGCTCGTAGTGCCCGACCGCGAGCTGTGGTCGGGCGAGGCCCAGACGGTGATCGCCAAGACCACCGAGGGCGACATCGGCGTGCTGACCGGGCACTCGCCGCTGTTCGGCGTCCTGGCCGAGGGCAGCCTGGTCGAGATCCACGCCCAGGACGTCGTGGTGCGCGCCGCCGTCAGCGGCGGGTTCTTGTCCGTCGCCAACGACCAGGTGTCGATCCTGGCGGCCCACGCCCAGCTCGGCGCCGAGGTCGACCAGGAGGAGACGCGGCGGGAACTGGACAGCGCCACGGCGCAGGCCGCACCCGGCGACGAGGAATCCGCCGAGGCCAAGTACGCGAAGGCTCTGCTGCGGGCCGCGGGCGGCCAGGCCTGACGAGTGGGCGAAGCGCTGGCGCTCGATGCGGCCTGGCTCTTCGCCGCCTTCCTGATCATCCTGGTGCTGGCCGCCGTCGGCATCGCCACCCGCAGGTACCTGCTGGAGCGCGGCGGCGGCACGGTCGAGTGCGGCCTGCGGCAGCCGGGCGGGTCCTGGCGCCTCGGCGTGGCGTCCTACCAGCGCGAGGAACTCTGCTGGTTCGGCGTGTTCGGGGTGTCGATGCGCCCCGAGGAGGTCTTCCCGCGGCGCGACCTGGTCGTGGCGTCGCGCCGCATGCCCACCGACGCCGAGGCGTCCATCCTGGGCCCCGGCATGATCGTGCTGGAATGCAGCTTCGGCGCGGGCGGCACCGTGGAGCTAGCGGTGAGCGAGTCCGCCCTCACCGGCCTGCTCTCCTGGCTAGAGGCCGCGCCCCCCGGCTCCCACCTGGACGTCCCCTGGTGACGGTTCGCCACGGAGGCGTCAGGAATCACCAGTACCGCGCGGCATCACGGCCGCCTGCAGACCGTCTGGCTCGGCGCTAAGCCGCGGTCGCCGCCCGGCTTCCACAGCACGTCGTCGTGCCCGGCGTTGGCCGCGCGGGAGAGGATGAACAGCAGGTCGGACAGCCGGTTCAGGTAGCGGGCGGGCAGCGGGCTCATCGTCTCGCCGTGCTCGCTCGCCGCGGCCCACGCGCTCCGTTCGGCCCGGCGAGTCACGGTCCGCGCCATATGCAGCAGCGTGGATCCCGGGCTCCCGCCCGGCAGCAGGAAACTGCGCAGCGTCGGCAGGTCCTCGTTGTAGGCGTCGCACTCCCGTTCCAGCCGGGTGATGTAGTCCTCCTCGATCCGCAGCGGCGGATAGGGCGGCTCCGGGTGCACCGGGGTGGCCAGGTCGGCACCGAGGTCGAACAGTTCGTTCTGCACCCGGGTGAGCAACTGCGAGATATCCGGCGGAAGCGAGCCGAACGTGATCGCCATCCCGATCGCGCAGTTGGCCTCGTCCACGTCGGCGTAGGCGGCCAGGCGCGAGTCCGTCTTGCCCGTGCGGCTGCCGTCGGCGAGGGCGGTCGTCCCGTCGTCGCCGGTGCGCGTGTAGATGCGGGACAGCACGACGGGGTTCTCGCTGGGCTCACGGGGCATGAAGCCACCCTAGGACACGCACTCGGGTCCGGATCCCCCGCCCGGACCCGACCCGGGCGCGTTATTGTTCCCTTTGTGTCTGAGCCAGACCGCCGCGTGTTTGACTACATCATCGTCGGTGCCGGAAGCGCAGGCTGCGTCCTCGCGGCCCGGCTGTCCGCCGATCCGAGCCTGTCCGTCCTGCTCCTGGAGGCCGGCCCGGCCGACGACGCCGACGAGATCCGCGCGCCGGCCGCGCTGAACCGGCTGTTCCAGAGCGCCTACGACTGGAACTACACGACCGTCCCGCAGCACCGCGCGGGCGGGCGTTCCATCTACTGGCCCCGGGGCAAGGTCCTCGGCGGCTCGTCCTCGATGAACGCCATGATCTACATGCGCGGCAACCGCCATGACTTCCAGACCTGGCGGGACGAGTACGGCTGCACCGGCTGGGGGTACGAGGACCTCCTGCCGTACTTTCGCAGGGCCGAGGACAACTCGCGCGGTGCCTCCGCCTACCACGGCGCGGGCGGCCCCCTGACGGTCAGCGACCCGCGGTACAAGTCCGCGGCGTGCGAGGCGTTCATCGCGGCGGCGCAGGAGCAGGGCGCGGCGGCCAACCCCGACTTCAACGGGCCGCGCCAGGACGGCGTCGGCTGGTACCAGGTCACCCAGCGCGGCGGCCAGCGGTGCAGCGCCGCCACGGCGTACCTGCACCCGGCCATGTCCAGGCCGAACCTCACCGTGCACACCGGGGCCCTGGTCACCAGGGTCCTCATCGACGGCGGCCAGGCCACCGGCGTGACCTACCTGCGCAAGGGCGAGACCGAGATCGCGCTGGCCGACGGGGAGGTCATCCTCTGCGGCGGCGCGGTCAACAGCCCGCAATTGCTGATGCTGTCCGGGATCGGCCCGGGCGACCACCTGATCGAATCGGGCATCAGCGTGGCGGTGGACAGCCCGGGTGTCGGCGCGAACCTGTCCGACCATCCCGTGCTGCCCGTCATCTGGTCCACGCCGAGGCTGCGCGGCCTGTGGGAGAAGAGCGGCAACGCGGCCGCGATGCGCTGGCAGCTGACCCACCGCGGCCCGCTGACCAGCAACGTGGCCGAGTCCGGCGGCTTCGCCCACTCCGAGCCGCGGCTGCCCGCGCCCGACCTCCAGTTGCACGTGCTGCCCGCGCCGTACCGCGACCAGGGCCTGGCCGACCCGGCGCAGCGCGCGATGACCGTCCTGGTCGGCCTGGTGGACGTGCGCAGCCGGGGACTGATCAGGCTGCGCAGCGCCGACCCCAGGCACCGCCCGTCCATCGACCCCGGCTACCTGTCCGACGGCGGCGGGGACGCGCGGGCGCTCCTGGCGGGCCTGAAGATGGCCAGGGAGTTCGTGACGGCGAGGCCCATGGCGGCCATCTGCCGGAGCGAGCTCGCCCCGGGCGCTCACCTGCGGTCCGACGCGGAGCTGATGGACTACGTGCGGACCAGCGTGGTGACCCTTTACCACCCGGTGGGCACCTGCGCGATGGGCCGGGAGTCGAAGTGGAGCGTGGTGGACACCGAACTGCGCGTCCGCGGCGTGACCGGGCTGCGCGTCGTCGACGCGTCGGTGATGCCGGCCGTGCCCCGGGGGAACACCAACGCGCCCACGATCGCGATCGCCGAGCGGGCCGCCGACCTGATCGCGGGGCGCGCCCCGCTGGCCCCGGTCGACCCGGCCGATCCCGTCGACGCGATCGCGATCGCCGCCTCCGAGGCCATCGGCAAGACCCCCCGGACCAGGGCACGGGGCGGCAACCCCGGCGACTCCGGCGACGCCGCCTTAGGCGCGACCATCCGGCTCTAGCCTGGATTTGCGCGGAGGATCCGTGCTCGACGGAAGAAAAGGCGCCAGATACGGCGCTCTTTCTTCCGTCAGGCACCGATCTTCCGTGATCATCTGGTACACGAGAGGCCCTAGAGCCTGCTGAGACTTGCGAGACGTGAGCGTTAGAATCCGCGCCGGGTTCGAGCCGTCAGACCGGCAGTGGCACTCACCCGCACAGCCAGGCGCGGCCTTAGCGTCCCCGTGCGGGCACTGCGCGGATCCGGTGCACCCCCGTACCCCGAATCAACCACAGGACCCGGATCAACCACAATAAAACGATCACTAGATCGAACGCGCGCGCGTTAACCACGCCAATGAGGTTGGCGGGACCGGTGAGGGCTCCCAGGGCTACCGCATGCGGCCTTCAGACGCGACCACTCTTCTCCGTAGGGCGCCACACTCATTGACTGGCACCAATGTAAGTGATGGTGCTGGAGGGACGGAAGTACCGGTCGGCCCAGGGGTCCCGGGCTAGCCGGCCCAAAGCCAGCCCGAAGGCCCGCGGGCTACCGGGCCCGCCGGGCCCCGCGCGGCCGGTACAGCCGGCCGTGCAGCAGCGTGATGAGCGTGATGATGCGCCGCATGTCCTTGTCGGTCCGCCCGAACGTGGTCAGGTTGACCAGCGGCCGCATCCGCTGCCTGGTGATGGCCTTGGGCCTGGTGAACTCCCGCAGCCCGTCCGCGCCGTGGATCCGCCCGAACCCCGATTCCCCCACGCCCCCGAACGGCAGCGCGGGCACGATCGCGAACCCGATCACCGAGTTGATCGACGTCATCCCGCTGCGCAGGGCGCGCGCGGCGGTCATCGCCGCGGACCGGTCCTTCGCGAACACCGCCGATCCGAGCCCGTACCGGCTGGCGTTGGCGTACGAGACCGCCTCGGCCATGTTGACCACCGAGGTCACGGTCAGGGTCGGCCCGAACGTCTCCTCGGTCACGGCCCGGCTGTGCTCAGGCACGTCCGTCAGGACCACCGCCCGAACGTACGGCGGTGACACCGCATCAGACCCGCCCACCACCACCCGCCCGCCGCGCGCCAGCGCGTCAGCCAGGTGCTTGGCCACGATCTCCGACTGCGCGGGCAAGGTCATCGGCCCGTACGCCGCCTCGGCGTCGGACCCCGGGCGCAGGTCGGCGACCCGGGCCGTCAGCCGCTCGAGGAACGAGTGGTACACCGCGTCGGCGACGTAGACGCGCTCGACCCCGACGCAGGTCTGCCCGGCGTTGGACATCGCCCCCCAGACGGCGGCGTCCGCGGCCGCGTCGAGGTTGGCGTCCGCGCTGACCAGCAGGGCGTCCTTGCCGCCGCATTCGGCCAGGACCGGGGTCAGGGTGTCGGCGGCGGCGGCCATGACCTTCCGCGCCGTGGCCGCGGACCCGGTGAAGGCGATCTTGCTGACGCCGCTGCGCGCCAGCGCCTCGCCGGTCGACCCCGGCCCGGTGACGACACCGAACACCGGCATCGGCTCGCCGAACACCGCCAGCGCCTCGCCGAACGACCGGGCGAGCCAGCTTCCGGTCGCCGGGGTCAGTTCGGACGGCTTGAACACCACCGCGTTCCCGGCCGCCAGCGCGTAGGCGATCGACCCGACCGGCGTGAACACCGGGTAGTTCCACGGCCCGATGACGCCGACCACGCCCAGCGGCGGGTACTCCACCGAACAGGCCTGGTTGATCGCCGCCAGCCCGCTGGGCACCCGGCGCGGGCGCAGGACCCGGCGGGCGTGCCTGGCGGCCCAGTCGATGTGCAGGATGGCCAGGATGATCTCGAGCTTCGCGTCGTCCAGCGGCTTGCCGGTTTCCTCGTGCACCAGCTGCGCAAGCCGTCCCATGTACCTGACCAGGTAGGACTTCCACGCGAGGAGCCGGATCTTCCGCCCGGACCAGCCGAGGCCGGCCCACCACCCGGCCGCGTCCCTGGCCGCCGCCACCGCCGCGTCGACCTCACGGCGCCCGTGCTCGGGGAAGGTGGCGAGCACTTCCCCGGTTGCCGGATTGACTGTCTCAAGCACGCTGACAGTAAATCACCGCCCGCCTGGCCGAGGCTACGCTTGGCGCGTGCTGCCACGCCCGTACGTGCTCCTGTCCTGCGCCACCTCGGCCGACGGGTACCTCGACGACGCCAGCCCCGGCCGGCTGATCCTGTCCGGGCCCGCCGACCTCGACCGGGTGGACGAGGCCCGGGCGGGCTGCGACGCCATCCTGGTCGGCGCGGGCACGATCCGCGCGGACGACCCCCGGCTGCTGATCCGCGACCCGCGCCGCCGCGCCCGCCGCACCGCGCGCGGCCTGCCCGAGCAGCCCGCCCGGGTCACCCTGACCGCCACCGGCGACCTCGACCCGCAGGCGCGCTTCTTCGCCCCCGGCGCGCCCCGGCTGGTGTACTGCGCCACCCCGGCCCTGCAGGCGGCCCGGGCCCGCCTAGCAGCCGCCGCCGTACTCATCGACGCAGGTGACCCGCTGTCCCTCGACGTCGCTCTGAAAGATTTGGCCGAACGATCCGTGGCGCGTCTGCTCGTCGAAGGCGGCGCGCAGGTCCTCGGCGAGTTCCTGGCGCGCGACCTGGCCGACGAACTCCACCTGGCCGTGGCCCCGTTCTTCGTGGCCCAGCCCGGCGCCCCGCGGCTCGATGCCCCCCCGAATCCCGATGGCCCCGGCCGCCCCATGACCCTCGCCGAAGTCCGCCGCCTCGACGACGTGGTCCTGCTCCGTTACCTGCTCGGTCCCGGCGGCCCCGACCACCGCTTCCTGCGCTGGGCGGTCGAGCTGTCCCGGCTCAGCCCCCCGTCGGAGTCGGCGTTCTCGGTCGGGGCGGTGATCGTGGGCGCGGACGGCGAGGTGCTGGCCACCGGGTTCTCCCGCGAGCAGGAGGACCATGACCACGCCGAGGAGGTGGCGCTGCGCAAGCTCGGCCCCGACTGGCGGCTGAAGCGCGCCACCTTGTACAGCTCGCTCGTTCCCTGCGGGGCCCGCGCGTCGCGCCCGGTGACCTGCGTCCAGCACATCGTCGCGGCGGGCATCCCCAGGGTCGTCTTCGCCTGGCGCGAGCCGGCCCTGTTCACCGCGGGGGAGGGCGCCGGGCAGCTGCGCGCGGCGGGCGTGACGGTGATCGAGGTCCCGGAGCTGGCCGGCCGGGCCCGCTCGGTCAACGCCCACCTGGCGGGGAACTGACCGCCCGGCGCACCCAGCCGGCGCGCCGGCCCTGGGTGGCGCCGGACCGGAGCCACGGCGTCAGCCCGGAACCACATGAGCCGCGCCCGGCGTCTAATCGGCCAGCGGACGGCGGGAGGCAGGCCATGCGGGTGGTCATCGCGGTGATCGGAGCTATGGTGACGGCGGCCAGCCTGGCGGCCTGCGGGACCGCCGCGGCGCCGCGGGCCGCAGGACCGGACCTGCACACCGCCGGCGCCACGCTGACCGGTGCCGTACCGGGCCCGGCTGCGGGCAGCCGGGCCGAAGCCACCGCGCTGGCCCAGGAGCTGTTGTCCCGGCTGCGCCTGCCGGCCGGCACGCGCCGCCTGCCCGCCACGCCCCTGCCCGCGCCGGTGAGCGACGCGTTCGCGGCGCCCGGCGGTCCAGACGACCTCAACCTGCACCAGTTGTTCGCCGTGGCGCAGCCGCTGGACGCCCTGGCCGCAGTCATGGCGGCGCGCGTGCCCGCTGGCCTGAGCCTGAGCGGAACCGGCTCGGGATGGGATCGCGACGTCGAGACGATGAGGGAGGTCGAGTACGCGCCCCGGTCGGTACCCGCGAGCATCTACTCGGCCCGGCTCGTCCTCACCTTGGTCCCGGCCACCTCAGGCGGGTCGCTACTGCTAGCCGACGCGCAGGTGATCTGGTACCCGTCGCGCACCGCGGCCGAGTACATCGACCCGGCGCGCTACCACGTGCTGACCGTCACCGTCACGCTCTCCGGCCGCGGGACGCACACGATGCGCCGGGTCGTGACGTCGCGGGCCGTCATCAGCCAGCTCGCCCGGGCGCTCAACGCCTCGCAGGCCGAGCCCGCCCTCGTCCTCAACTGCCCGCTGATCTTCGCGGACTACCAGCTGGCCCTGGCGGTGTCCCGGACCGGCCGTCCCGTCGTCGTGGTCTCCGCGACGCGGTGGCCGTGCGGGGGCTCGAGAATCGCCGTCGACGGGCGGGCGCAGCCGCCGTTGGCGGACAACGGCGCGGTGGTCGCCATCGCCGACCGGGTGCTCGGCACGAACCCTCAGCCGTAGGACCCGGGGCCACTCGCCCATGAGACAGGTCACGAAATTCCGGGTATAGGACCTACAGGATGACTGATCGATCTGGCGGCCACGCGCCGCTGAGGGCGTTGCAGCGCACGGGCACGCATTACTACCCGTCGCGCGGCCTCCACCTGATCGATGTCGAGAACTTGCTTGGCACCGCCGTGCCAGACCCGGTCGAGGTCCGCTGCCTGCGTGCCCGCTACCTCGTGCTGGCCGGGGTCGGCGGCCTGGACCAAGTGGTCATCGCCTCGAGCCATCTAGCCCTGAAGAACACCGGCGACTGGTGGCCCAGAGCCCGGTACCTGGTCCGCTCCGGGCCAGACGGCGCCGACCGTGAGCTCCTCGACGTAATGGATCGCGAGCATGTCGCCGAGCGATTCTGCCGGGTCACCATCGCCTCCGGCGACGGCGCGTTCGCTCGGGGCGCCGCCGACCTGGTCACCGCCGGGTGCCAGGTGATCGTCGTCAGCCGGCGTGCTGGGCTATCTGCGCGACTCGCCCTCGCCGTCGGCGGGCGAGTTACCTACATCGACCCGCCGGGCGCCCGTACGCCCCCGCCAGCGGCCCGCGCGTCACAAGCCGCCTGATTCTCACACTCAACCTGTTTAAATCACTGGAATATATGTTAGAAACTACATGTGGAGGTTGCGGAACGCCGGGCGGCGGTGGTCCGCCTGCTGCGCGAACGAGGACAGGTCTCGGTCGCGGAGCTGAGCAGGCAGCTGGCCGTTTCGGAGATGACCGCGCGCCGGGACCTGGAGTTCCTTGAGCACGAGGGCCTGGCCCGGCGGTACCACGGCGGCGCGGTGACGACCGTCTCGCGCAGCTTCGAGGTCCCGTTCGCGGCGCGCGCGTACGAGCACCAGCCGCAGAAGCGGGCGATCGGGCTGCGCACGGCCGAGCTGATCATGCCGGGTGAGACGGTGATCATCGACGCGGGCACGACGGCGGTCGAGGTCGCCCGGGCGCTGCGCGACCGCGCCAACCTGCTGATCTGCCCGCTGAGCCTGCAGGCGGCCGGCGTGCTGGCCGACCGGCCGGGCATCCGGCTGCTGGTTCCCGGCGGCGAGGTGCGGCCCGGCGAGCAGATGTTCGTGGGGGAGGTGACCCGCGGCGTCATCGCCGGGCTGCGGTTCGACACCTACGTGATGGCCGTCGGCGGTCTGTCCCGCGTCGACGGGTTCACCGACTTCAGCCTGGACGACGTGGCGGTCAAGCAGGCCGCGCTGCGCAGCGCCCGGCGAACCGTGGTGGCGTGCGACTCGTCCAAGGTCGGCAAGGTGGGTTTCGCCATGATCGGAGGGCTGGCCGCCGCCGGCACCCTGGTCACCGACGACGGCGCGGCCGACGCCGACCGCGCCTGGCTGACCGAGGCGGGCCTGGACGTGGTCATCGCATGACGCCGCAGGAACTGCGACGGGCCAGGATCGCGGTGTTCGGCCACTTCTTCGTGCTCGGCGCCGCCACGGCGACCTGGAGCGCCCGGCTTCCGGCCATCAAGGAATCGCTGCACCTGTCCGACGGGGGCCTCGGGCTGGTCCTGTTCGCGGTGCCCGCGGGCAGCGTGCTGACACTGATGATGAGCGGCCACATCGTCGACCGGTTCGGCGCCGCGCGCGTGGTACGCGTCGCCGGCCTGCTCATCGCCACGGCGCTGGTGGCCATCGGCCTCGGCCCGCAAACTCACGACCTCGCCGTCCTGGTGGCCGCCCTGGCCTGGTTCGGGGTCGTGGCCGGGTTGCTCGACGTGTCGATGAACACCTGCGCGGCCCGCCTGGAGGTCGCCTACGGCCGGCCCATCATGTCCTCGCTGCACGCGGGCTACAGCATCGCGGGCCTGGCCGGAGCGGGGATCGGCGGGATCTTCGCGGCGCTGGCGCTCGGGCCGCTGCCGACGTTCGCGTCGGTGGCCGTGCCGCTCGCCCTCTTCGTCCTGCTCGCCGGCGGGTGGGTCGTCCTGCCGCCCGTCACGGCCCATGCCGTCCAGCCCGGCGGTCCGCCGCCGCGTTCATCGCGCCAGATCTCGACGATTATCTGGGTGCTGGGCCTGCTCGCGCTCTGCGGTCAACTCGGCGAGGGCTCGGCCGGCGACTGGAGCGCCGTCTACCTGCACACCAACCTGCACACGTCCGCCGGATTCGCCGCCGCCGGGCTGGCCGCGTACTCGGTCACCATGGCCGCCGGCCGGCTGGCGGGCGACCGGCTAGGGGCCAGGTTCGGCTCGGTGGCGCTGGTCCGCGCCAGCGGCCTGGTGGCCGGGCTCGGCCTCGCCGTCGGCCTGCTGATCGGCACCCCGGCCGCGGGCATCGCCGGGTTCGCGCTGCTCGGCACCGGCCTGGCCGGGATCTTCCCGCAGATCGTCACCTCGGCGGCGCGGCTGGATCCCGAGCGGGCCGGGCGGAACATCGGCCGCATCGCGGCGGTGGCGTACACCGGCCTGCTCAGCGGCCCGGTCGCGATCGGCGCCGCCGCCTCCGGCGTGGGCCTGCGCGACGCGCTGCTCATCCCGGCCGGCCTCGCGATCCTGGTCGCCGTGGCGGCGGGCGTGCTGAGCCCGCACGCCACCCGCCAGGCGGTCACCAGCGCAGAGCGTCCCTCAGCGCGCAGCCAGCCTCACTTAGGCCGGCGGCGGAATCCCGGTGGGCGTTCAGAGCCGGATGGTGACCTGGCTGCCGAGCGGCGCCTCGCCGGACGGGGTGTACCCGGTCACCCGGCCGGGGCGGAACGTGCCGCTGGTGGGGTCAATCACTACCACGGTGAATCCGGCGTTCTCGAGCGCCTTTATCGCCTGGTCTGCGGTCAGGCCGACCACGTCAGGAACCTCGACCAGCTCCGGGCTCCCGGAACTCGCGGTGCTGCCGGAACCCGCGGTGCTCCCGGAACTCGCGGAGCTCCCGGAACTCGCCGGGCTGTGGCTGGAGTGCTCTGGTGGCGAAAGGGTGACTGCGATGCTGCTGGCGTTGGCCTGTGGCGTCTGGCTGTTCCTGCCGCCGGTCGTGCTCCGGCGGCTTCGGTCCGGGCTCGCCGGCGCCCCGGCGACGGTGGCGGGACTGGCGAGACCTCCGGCACTGGCGGTGGCCGCGCCTGAGCGGTTTCCGGCCGCCGCCTGCGGGGTGCCCGCGCTGAGCACGAACGGAAGGGTGATGGCCAGGGCGGCCACGAGGACCGCGGCGGCGATGAGCGCGGCGGGCCAGCGGCGAGGCCTGCTCGTCGCGGCGCTAGGCAGCGCATGCCGGGCCTGCGGAAGACGGGGCTCCGCTTCGCTGGCCGCGGTGGCGAAAGGCAGCGGAAGCAGGGGCAGCGCTTGGCGTTCCGGCCCGGTTGGCGGTGGCGTCTGCGGCGGGGTCGTCGTAGGCGCGCCGCCGACAGCCGCGCCCGGGCGGGCGTCACCTGGCGCGGTGGCGAGCAACGGCTCGGAGCCGGGGCGGGCGTCACCTGGCGCGGTGGCGAGCCACGGCTCCGGGCCCGGGCGGGCGAAGGCGGCCAGCAGGTAGGAGACCGTCGGCCGGGCTTCGGGCGCCTTGGCCAGGCAGCCGCCGATCAGCCTGGCCAGTCTCGGGTCAGCCGGCCCGACCAGATCGGGCGGCCGGTTGACCAGGCGGAACATGACCGCGACGGCCGAGTCCGCGGCGAACGGCGGCCGCCCCGTCGCCGCGAAGGCCAGCACGCTGCCCAGCGAGAACACGTCGCTGGCCGGGCTGGTCGCATCGCCGCCGACCTGCTCGGGGGACATGTACGCGAACGTGCCGATCACCGCACCCGGGTTGGTGATCGGCGTCGACGCGTCGATCACCCGGGCGATCCCGAAGTCGATGATCCGCGGCCCGTCCGGAGCGAGGATGACGTTGCCGGGCTTGAGGTCCCGGTGCACCAGGCCGCGGGCGTGGATCGCGGCCAGGCCCTCGGCCAGCCCGGCGCCCAGCGCCCATACCTGATCCGGCCGCAGCGGCCCGCGCCCGTCGACCGCGTCCTGCAGCGATGGCCCGTCGATGAAGGCCGTCACCATCCACGGCGGATTGGCGTGCGGGTCCGCGTCGACCACCGGGGCGGTGTGGAAACCCCCGACCCGGCGGGCCGCCTCGATCTCCCTGGCGAACCGCTCCCGGAACCGAGCGGTCCCGGCATGGACCGGATGGATCACCTTGACCGCGACCTTGCGGCCGCCCGGTGACACCCCGAGGAACACCTGCCCCATCCCGCCGGCGCCCAGCCTGCCAAGCAGCCGGTAGCTGCCCACGCTGGCCGGATCACCAGGCTGAAGCGGATCCATCGCCCTACCCCCCCGGGGTCCCATTCGCCCCGGAGCATAGCAAGAGGCAGCATACGGCTGCATAGGGAACATAAATGCTGGACATCACCATTTGGTCGCGTCGGCGTCCCAGACAGGCAGCCGTCCGGTGGCTCGCAGACGCGGCGTCGGCCTGCATCTGGTGACTATAATTCAGGTCATGACTACCATCCCGTTGGCCGACGCGAAGGCTCGCCTGTCTGCGGTGCTCGATGAGGTGCGGGACACCCACGAACGAGTCGTGATCACCCGCAATGGGCGCCCCGAGGCAGTGATCATGTCCGTGTCGGATCTGGAGGCGCTGGAGGAGACCCTGGACTTGCTGTCCACGCCGGGTGCGCTGGATGAGATCGGCGCGGCAGAGGCGGAAATCGCCCGCGGCGAAGCCATCGGCGCCGAAGAGCTTCGGCGGTTGATGGAGCAACGCATGCGAGCCGAGCATGGTGGCGAGTGAGCGACGAGGCGTACACGCTATCGCTGGCGTCCTCTGCTCGTCGCGTCCCAGTTGAAGGACCGCCCCGCGGGCTGCCGCTGGCGGTGGCGGCGGCAGTTACCGAGTTCCTGATCGGGCCGCTGCTGGACGATCCCCATCGGGTCGGCAAGCCTCTTACCCGCGAGCTGGGCGGCTACCATTCCGCGCGCCGGGGCGCTTACCGGGTGATCTACCGCATCGACGAGGCCGCCCGGATCGTGCACGTCGTACGCATTGATCACCGCGCGGACGTCTACGGCACCCGGTAAGCCAGAATTGCGCGGCTCGCCCGCTCGCTGGCGGGCCTCGCCGTCGGGGAACACGGCTCGGAGCACGGTATCGGCGGCGGCCAGGTCGGCTTCGCTCACCCGGCTCCGCACCGTCTCGTTGAGGGCGTTCTGGGCCGCCCAGATCGCCCGGCCGTAGGCTATGCCGCTCGGGGTGAGCACGACCAGGGTGCGACGGGAATCGGCCGGGTCAGCTCCGAAGCCGGCGTAACCGCGCTCGGCCAGCCCGTCCGCTAGCTGGCGGGCGGCCTGGCGGCTGACGCCCAGCGCCTCGCCCAGCTGGCCGATGGCCAGCGGCTGCCGCAGGAGGAGGCCGAGCACCCCGGCGTCGGTCCGGCGGTAGCCGGGGAAGCCGGCTTCCTGCATTCGGTCCCGGATCTGCTCGATCCAGCTGCGCCGGGCACGAGCGAGCAAGTCACCGAAGCGGTAGGGCGGACTTGCGTTAGCGGTCATCGGAAGGCACACTACAGCGTATGCGCGATATGCAAGTAACTTGCCTACCTGGCTCAGCGGCGAAACACCGGGCCCGGCGGTTCGCCGCAGTCGCCGCCGCGCTGCTGGCGGCCTGTTTCCTCACCGCCTCGTGCTCATCGCCGACGACCACGGCGACCACTGCGGTGACGACCCCGGAGGGCGGCAGCGGATCGGCGTCCGCCACGTCGACGGTCTGGCTCTGCAAGCCGGGCCTGGCCGACGACCCGTGCACGCGGAGCCTGGAGACGACCGTGGTGAGCCCGACGGGGGCCATCTCGATCAGCAGGCCGAAGCCGGCGCGCTCGACCGGGTTCGCCTGCTTCTACGTCTACGGCACCGTCTCCGCGGAGACCTCGGTCAACGCCAACCTGGCCGTCCAGAACGCCGAGGTCAACTCGGCCATCGCCCAGGGCTCACCCTTCTCCCCGGTCTGCCAGGTATACGCGCCCATCTACCGCCAGGTCACCCTGGCCGACCTTGTGCAGCACCCGGACCTCAACTTCGGCCCGCCGGAGACCGTGACCGCCTATGACAGCATCAGGTCCGGCTTCGAGGACTTCCTCGCCCACGAGCTGGGCGATCGGCCGTTCGTCGTCATCGGCGACTCACAGGGCGCGGCGATGCTCAACCTCCTCCTGGCGAACATCGTCGACCCCAACCCGTCGCTGCGGGCCCGGCTCGTCGTCGCCGTGATCCTCGGCGGGAACGTCGAGGTGCCCCGCGGGCAACTGGTCGGCGGGACCTTCAAGCACATCCCGGCCTGCAGCAGCCCAGGGCAGGCCGGCTGCGTGATCGCCTTCTCGAGCTTCCCGCAGGTGCCGCCCGCCGACTCTCTTTTCGGCCGGCCCGGCCAGGGCGTGTCGCTCCAGTCCAACCAGACGGCCAAGGCCGGCCTGCAGGTGGTATGCGTCAACCCGGCCGCGCTGTCGGGCGGGACCGCGCCACTGGACGCGGCCTTCCCCACCGAGGGCAAGCTCGCGACCCCCTGGGTGGCCCTGCCGGGGCTCTACACCGCCACGTGCGAGCAGGCCGACGGGGCCAGCTGGCTGAACGTGACCAAGACCCCGGGCAGCACGGTCAAGGGACCGACGCTGACCGAGACGGGCGGTGCCGACTTCGGCTATCACGTCTGGGACATGTTCCTCGCCCAGGACAACCTGGTCAGCGACGTCGCCGCCGCCGAGGTCACGTGGGCCCGCGGACACGGCTGACCGCCCCGAAATCAGAACAGCGTGTTGTCCGGTTCCACCCCGCGCATGGCGTCGTAGTCCAGGGTGACGCAGCGGATGCCGCGGTCGCTGGCCAGCACGCGGGCCTGCGGCCTGATCTCCTGCGCGGCGAACACGCCCTGCACCGGGGCGAGCAGCGGGTCGCGGTTGAGCAGGTCCAGGTATCTCGTGAGCTGCTCCACGCCGTCGATCTCGCCGCGGCGCTTGATCTCGATGGCCACGCTCTGCCCGGCGCCGTCCCGGCACATCAGGTCGACCGGGCCGATCGGGGTCGGGTACTCGCGGCGGACCAGCCGCCAGCCGTCGCCGAGCAGGCCGAGCTGGGCGGCGAGCAGTTCCTGCAGGTGCGCCTCCACGCCGTCCTTGACCAGGCCGGGCTCGGTGCCCAGGTCGGCCGACGTATCGCTGATCACCTCGCTGATGGTGATCGTGAGCGTCTCACCGCTCTTGCCGGTGACCGTCCACCGGCCGGGTTCCTCGGTCAGCCGGCACGGCGGCGACATCCAGTTGAGCGGCTTGTACGAGCCGCCGTCCGAGTGCACCTGGACCGACCCGTCGGCCTTGACGAGCAGCAGGCGCAGGGCCAAGGGGAGGTGGGCGGTGAGCCTGCCTACGTAGTCCACGCTGCACCGCGCGATGACGAGCCGCACGGACGGTAACTCTACTGGCCGGTGCCGCATAGGGTGAGCAGGCATGAGCCCGCGCAGGATCCGCCGCGCGCACCCGGGTCCGCCCGCGCCGGTCCCCGGGCCCGAGCGCGTGGAAACCTGGCCCGACGGGGACTGGGTGGTCCGCCAGGTCCCCGGCGCCGGCTCGGTCAAGGTGTACCGGTGCCCGGGCTGCGACCAGGAGGTCGCGCCCGGCACGCCGCACGTGGTGGCCTGGCCCGCCGACGGGATCAACATCGGCGTGGACGAGCGCAGGCACTGGCACCGGGCGTGCTGGGCCAGCCGGCTCCGCCGCAGGCCAGGGGAGTAGGAAGGCGCCCGGTGAGCGAGATCAGGCCGGCTACGATGCTCCCGGCCAGGCGGACCCCGGTCACCCTGCAGACCGGCGACGGGCTGGCGCTGGTCGGGGAACTGGCGCTGCCGCCCGATGAAGGACCGGTCGCCACGCTGATAAGCCTCCACCCGCTGCCCACGGCCGGCGGCATGATGGACAGCCACGTGCTGAAGAAGGCGGCGTTCCGCCTGCCGGCCCTGGCCCGGCTGGCGGTGCTGCGCTTCAACACCCGCGGTACCACCTCGGAGCAGGGGACGAGCGAGGGCACGTTCGACTCGGGCGAGGGCGAGCGGTACGACGTGGACGCCGCAGTCGGGTACGCGGCCGCCGCCGGGCTGCCCCGCCGGTGGCTGCTCGGCTGGTCCTTCGGGACCGAGCTGGCCCTGAGGTGGGGGCTTGACGACCCCGACGCCGTGGCGGGCGCCATCCTGCTGTCGCCGCCGCTGCGCCGGGCCGGCGACGCCGACCTGGACCGCTGGGCGGCGTCGGGCAAGCCGCTGATGGTCCTGGTCCCCTCACTTGACGATTACCTGCGCCCCGACGAGGCGCGCCGGAGGTTCGCGCGGGTACCCCAGGCTGAGGTGATCGCCGTTAATGGCGCCAAGCACCTGTGGGTGGGCGAGCCCTACGTGCGCATCGTGCTGAACCAGATCGTCAGGCGGGTCAACCCCGGCGCGCTGACCGGCCCCTCGATGACGCTGCCCACCGACTGGGAGCCATCCTGACCGCCCGCGGGCCTACAATGCCTCGAAGGTGTGGCTGCTGACGGACTCGGAGGGTGCCCGTGTACCTGTTCGATCTGACCGGCAAGGTCGCCGTCGTCTCCGGCGGGACCCGCGGGATCGGCCTGATGATGGCGCGCGGCCTGCTCCAGGCCGGGGCGTCGGTCTACGTCAGCTCGCGAAGAGCCGAGGCGGGCCAGGCCGCCGTCGAGGAGCTCAAGAAGTACGGCACTGTGCTGTCGGTGCCCGCCGACCTGTCCCGGGAGGAGGAGTGCACGCGGCTGGCGCAGGAGGTCGCCCGGTCCGAGGAGGGCGTGCACATCCTGGTCAACAACGCCGGCACCAACTGGGCCGCGCCGCTGGAGGAGTTCCCGGCCAACGGCTGGGACAAGGTCGTGGACCTGAACCTTAAGACGCCGTTCTACCTGACCCGGGCGTTCCTGCCGCTGCTCGAGGCGGCGGCGACGGCCGACGACCCGGCTAGGGTGATCAACGTGGGCAGCATCGACGGGCTCCGGGTGCCGGAGTTCCACACCTACTCCTACGCGGCCACCAAGGCCGGCCTGCACCAGCTCACCCGCGTGCTGGCGCGCGAACTCGGCCCGCGGCACATCACCGTAAACGCGGTGGCGCCCGGGCCGTTCGAGTCGAAGATGATGGCGGCGACCCTGGCCGAGATGGGCGACCAGATCGCCGCCGAATCCCCGCTCGGCCGCATCGGCTGCCCCGACGACATGGCCGGCGTCGCCATCTTCCTGTCCGGCCGCGGCGGGGCTTACGTCACCGGCGCGGTCATCCCCGTCGACGGCGGAATCTGGGCGGCGCGCTGATGAGTGACAGAGACGAGACCCCGCACGAGTCCCAGGACCTCGAGGACTACGAGGTCGAGGACGCATCGGACACGCTCATCGGACAGCCGGGCAGCTATGACCCGCTGGACAGCGGCGTCGCCCCGCCGGAGCGGTGGACCGGCGCGATCAGGTCCGACCACCCGGATCGCGAGTCCCTTGATGACCTGCTGGCCGAGGAGGAGCCCGACGTCACCCTCGACGCCCTCGAGGACACCGAGGACGACGAGGACACCGAGGACGACGAGGACGACGAGGACGACGAGGACGACGAGGACGACGAGGACGCCGGGGACGACGACGTGGACGGCCTCCTGCTCGACGACGGCCCCGACCCGCGGGCCGGCCGGCTGGTGGCCCCGGACGAGGGAGCCCACCCGGTCAGCGTGACCGACCTGCTCGCGACCGACGTCGGGATCGACGGCGGCGCGGCCACCGCCGAGGAGGCGGCGATGCACGTCGTCGAGGAAGACGACTACGACATAAGCTCCTCCGGCGACGACTCCGAGGACGACGACTCCGAGGACGACGACTCCGACGGCTGAGGCTCCGGGTCAGGGGTGAGCCAGAGGACACCCAACGGCGGGAGCGTGATCGTGGCCGAGGCCGGCCGTCCGTGCCAGGGCTCCGCGACGGCTTCGACGGCGCCCAGGTTACCGACGCCGCTGCCGCCGTAGGCGGGCGCGTCGGTGTTGATCACCTCGCGCCAGCGGCCCGCCTGCGGCAGGCCGACCCGGTACCGCTCGTGCGGCTGCGCGGAGAAGTTGGCCAGGCACGCGAGGACCCCGCGCGTCTCCGCGTCCCCGGTTCCGGGAACGGCGGCGTAGCGCAGGAAGGACAGCACGTTGCCCTGGGCGTCGTTGGCGTCGATCCAGCTGAACCCCTCCGGCGCGGAGTCGAGCTCCCACAGCGCGGGATGAGTGCGGTACGCCGCGTTCAGGTCGCGGGACAGCTGCTGCACGCCCTGGTGGAGACGGTAGTCGAGCACCCACCAGTCGAGCCCGCGGTCGGCGGACCACTCGCTGACCTGGCCGAACTCCGACCCCATGAACAGCAGCTGCTTGCCCGGGTGCGCCCACATGTAGGCCAGCAGCGCGCGCAGCCCGGCGAACTTGCGCCATTCGTCGCCGGGCATCTTGCCGACCAGCGAGCCCTTCCCGTGGACCACCTCGTCGTGCGACAGCGGCAGGATGAAGTTCTCCGAGTACGCGTAGATCATCGAGAACGTCATCAGGTTGTGGTGGAACTGGCGGTAGATGGGGTCGTGGCTCAGGTAGTCGAGCGTGTCGTGCATCCAGCCCATATTCCACTTGAACCCGAACCCGAGCCCGCCCAGGTACACAGGGCGGGAGACCCCGGGCCACGCCGTCGACTCCTCGGCGATCATCGAGATGCCGGGGACGCGCTTGTAGCAGGTGGCGTTGACCTCCTGGAGGAACGAGATCGCCTCGAGGTTCTCCCGGCCGCCGTACCGGTTCGGCGCCCACTCGCCGTCCTTGCGCGAGTAGTCCAGGTAGAGCATGGACGCCACCGCGTCCACCCGCAGCCCGTCGACGTGGAATTCCTCCAGCCAGTAGACCGCGTTGGCGACCAGGAAGTTCCGCACCTCGGGGCGCCCGTAGTCGAAGATGAGCGTGCCCCAGTCGGGATGCGTGCCGCGCCGCGGGTCGGGGTGCTCGTAAAGAGCGGTGCCGTCGAACCTGGCCAGTGCCCACCCGTCGCGCGGGAAGTGCGCGGGCACCCAGTCCAGGAGCACGCCGATGCCCGCCTGGTGCAGCGCGTCGATCAGGTAGCGGAAGTCGTCCGGGCTGCCGAACCGCGCCGTCGGCGCGTAGTAGGAGGTGACCTGGTATCCCCAGGAACCGCCGAACGGGTGCTCGGCGACGGGCAGCAGCTCCACGTGCGTGAAGCCGAGGTCGGTGACGTAGGCGGTCAGCTCGGCGGCCAGCTCCCGGTAGGAAAGCCCGGGCCGCCAGGAGCCGAGGTGCACCTCGTAGATGCTCATCGGCTCGCGCACGGGCTCGCGCGTGTCGCGTGCCGCGATCCAGTCCTCGTCGCGCCAGGCGTGCCGGGAGGAAAAAACGACGGACGCGGTCGCCGGCGGGACCTCGGTCGCGTTCGCCATGGGGTCGGCCTTCTCGCGCCATACCCCGTCCCGGCCGTAGACCTCGTACTTGTACCGGGTGCCGTCGCCGACGCCGGGGATGAACAGCTCCCAGACCCCCGACCCGCCCAGCGAGCGCATGGGGTGGGCGCGGCCGTCCCAGTAGTTGAAGTCGCCGGTGACGCGGACGCCGCGGGCGTTCGGCGCCCAGACGGCGAAGGCCGTCCCCGCGGTCGTCCCGATCTCGCGGACATGCGAGCCGAGCACGCGCCACAGCTCCTCGTGCCGGCCCTCCGCGATCAGGTGCAGGTCGAACTCGCCCACGGTGGGCATGAAGCGGTACGGGTCGTCGGCCAGGGTCTCGTCCGCGCCGCCCGGTGAGTACGACGTGGCGATCCGGTACTCGGGTACCTTCTCGTCCGGGACGATGACGGTGAAGACGCCCTGGTGCAGGTGCGTCATGGGGAACCTGCGGCCGTCGTCGAGCACGACCGTCACCGACGCGGCGAGCGGGCGCAGGGCGCGGACGACGACTCCGTCCGGGCCGGGATGGGCGCCCAGGATCGAGTGCGGGTCATGGTGGAGCCCGGCCGCGAGCTGGTCGATCTCGCCCAGGCTGGTTTCTGCGTGTGTCATGGTCACATCTCAGCCAGGGATTCTAGGGGGATGGAGAGCCAGTTCGGGCGGTTCCGCGCCTCGTAGCGGACCTCGTACACCGCCTTGTCTATCAGCAGCGCGCGGAGCAGCACCTCGTGCGAGGCCGGGTCGGGTCCGCCGGCTTCGGCGTAGCCCGCGCAGAACGCGCGGGAGTTGCGCCGGGCCCAGTCGCTGGCCACCGCGCCCAGGCTCGCCCGGTCCCGGTGCGTGATCAGCTGGTGCTTGGCCGCGTAGTCGAAGCTGCGGAGCATGCCCGCCACGTCGCGCAACGGCGAGGACCTGGCGCGCCGCTGGGCCAGCGGGCTGGCGGGCTCGCCCTCGAAGTCGAGCACCACCCAGCCGGTCTGGGTCCGCATGACCTGGCCCAGGTGGTAGTCGCCGTGCACGCGCTGGGCCTGGACCGGCTCGGTCAGCTTGGCCAGCTTGGAGAACGCCGCGCCGGCCAGGTCGGCGTACCTCGCGAGCTCGGGGACGTCCGCGCTGGCCAGGTCGAACCGCCGGAACATCTGCTCGGCCAGGTCCCGGATGGCCTCGGGGTCGAGTTCTGAGGTGCCGAACGCGGCCGCCAGGTCCGCGTGGACCTGCGCGGTCGCGACGCCGAGCCGCTCGGCCTCGCCGGCGAATTCGCCCCCGGCCTCGGCCGCGTTGGTGCCGGACACGTCGGTGTCGACGGCCGCGTACAGGTCGCGCACGCTGGTCGCGGCCAGCGACCAGCCGTCCGAGGCGGCGCGGAGGTACCGGGACAAGATGGCGAGCACGGTGCTCGCGCCGTCCATCCTCGTCTCGATCCAGCCGTACGGCTCGGCCACGTGGGTGGAGCCGAGCGCGGCCAGGGCCGCCGCCACTTCCAGGTCCGGGTTGGGACCCGGGGCGACCCGGCGGAACGCCTTGAAGATGGCCCACTCGCCGAACACCAGGCTGGTGTTGCTCTGCTCTCCCGTCAGCACCAGGCTGTCAAGCCCGGGCCGGTCGGCCCAGGCCAGGTCGGCCTCGGTAAGCCGGCGGAACCGCAGGGCGCCGACGGCCCGGTCGGTCACGATCGCATCGAGCAGGATCCGGGTCAGGTCCGGATCGTGCAGGGCGTCGTAGAACTGCCACCGCGAGTCCGAGCCGATGCTGGCGTGCCGCAGCCGGGCGGGCAACCGCTCGCGCTGGCCGATGAAGAGCTGGTAGCAGTCGGAGGTGGCGCCGTGCGAGACGGTGACCAGCAGGTGCCGCAGGCCGGGATCGCCGCCGGTGATCTCGGTGTCGGCCACGACCGCCAGGTCGTGGACCGTCCGTCCCTTGCCGGCGAACCACCGCTGCTTGACCAGCCAGGTGGTCAGCACGTCCTCGAAGGTCATGAGGCTGCCTTACCCCCCAAACCGCGCTTTTCACCTCCCGGCGGCCGGTCGCCGCCAGCGGCGGGCAGCTGGAACCAGTAAAAGCCGTGGCCGGGCAGCGTCAGCAGGTAGCTGAGCTCGCCGATCTTGGGGAAGGTCACGCCGCCCATGCACTCGACCGGCGTGACGCCGATGAACCGGCGCAGGTCAAGCTCGACCGGCTGCGGGAACCTGGACAGGTTATTGACGCACAGGATGCGATCCGAGCCGTCGGTCTCCTCGTCCGGCGAGGCAGCGGGCAGCCGGACGAAGGCGAGCACGCTGGGGTTGGAGGAGGTCAGCTCCTCGTAGATGCCCGTGCCGAAGACCGGGTGCCGTTTCCTGATCTCGATCATCCGCCTGGTCCACTGCAGCAGCGACGCGGCGTTGCGCTGCTGGGCCTCGACGTTGAGCGCCTGGTAGCCGTAGATCGCGTCCATGACCGGCGGCAGGTAAAGCCGCTGCGGGTCGGCCTGGGAGAACCCGGCGTTGCGGTCGGGCGTCCACTGCATGGGGGTCCGGACGCCGTCCCGGTCCCCGAGCCAGATGTTGTCCCCCATGCCGATCTCGTCGCCGTAGTACAGCACCGGCGAGCCGGGCAGCGACAGCAGCAGCGCGGTGAACAGCTCGAGCTGGTTCCTGTCGCCGTCGAGCAGCGGCGCCAGCCGGCGCCTGATCCCGATGTTCGCCTTCATCCGCGGATCCTTGGCGTACTCGGCGTACATGTAGTCGCGCTCGTCGTCGGTGACCATCTCCAGCGTCAGCTCGTCGTGGTTGCGCAGGAAGATGCCCCACTGACAGCCGGAGGGGATGGGCGGGGTCTGGGCCAGGATCTCCGAGATCGGGTAGCGCTGCTCCCGGCGCACCGCCATGAAGATCCGCGGCATCAGCGGGAAGTGGAACGCCATGTGGCACTCGTCCCCGCCCACCGAGGGGTCCCCGAAGTACTCGATCACGTCGGCGGGCCACTGGTTGGCCTCGGCCAGCAGGACCCGGTCCGGGTAGAGCTTGTCCACCTCGGACCTGACCCGCTTGAGGTACTCGTGGGTCTCCTTGAGGTTCTCGCAGTTCGTGCCCTCCCGCTCGTACAGGTAGGGCACCGCGTCCAGCCGGAAGCCGTCGATCCCGAGGTCCAGCCAGAACCGGAGCACCTCGATCATCGCGTCCTGGACCCGCGGGTTCTCGAAGTTCAGGTCCGGCTGGTGGGAGAAGAACCTGTGCCAGTAGTACTGGCCGCGGACCGGGTCGAAGCTCCAGTTGGACTGCTCGGTGTCGACGAAGATGACCCGGGCCCCGGTGTACTTGTCGTCGGTGTCGGACCAGACGTAGAAGTCGCCGTACGGGCCATGGGGGTCGCTGCGGGACGCCTGGAACCACGGGTGCTGGTCGGACGTATGGTTCATGACCAGGTCGGCGATGACCCGGATGCCCCGCTTGTGCGCCTCGTCGACCAGGGCGACGAAGTCGCCGATGTTCCCGTACTCGGGCAGGACCGACATGTAGTCGGCGATGTCGTAGCCGCCGTCGCGCAGCGGCGAGGGGTAGATGGGCAGCAGCCAGATGCAGTCGATGCCGAGCCATTCCAGGTAGTCCAGCCGGGAGATCAGCCCGCGCAGGTCGCCGGTGCCGTCTCCGGTGGAGTCCTGGAAGCCGCGGACGAGTACCTCGTAGAACACCGCGCGCTGGTACCAGCCGGGGTCCCGTGGCTGGTCGAAAGAGAACGAGTCAGCTACCGCGTCGTGATGCTCTGACACTGCGTGATCTCCTGGGTTATTCCTGGTCGGGGCGCTGTAACACGCCGGGTGTGACGGTGAAGATGTGGGCGGGCCGCGTCGCCGGGTCAAGGCGCACGTAGTTGGCCTGCCCCCACCGGTAGGACTCGCCGGTTAGCTCATCGGTCACGACGAACGGGCGGTCCAGCCCGAGAGCGGGCAGATCCAGCCAGACCGTCGCCTCCCTGGTCCGGTACGGGTTCAGGTTGACGACCACGATCACGATGTCGTCCGCTCCGCCCCCGCCGCTGTCCGGGCCTGGCTGGATCCTACTGGAGGCGCGCTTGGAGTAGCACATGAGTTCCGGCTGATCAACGGCGTGAAAGCGCAGATTACGTAGCCTGTGCAGCGCTGGGTGCGATCGCCTGATCCGGTTCAATTCCGTGATGTAGTCCGAGATGCCGATGCCCTCCCGGGCGGCCCGGTCCCAGTCGCGCGGCTTGTACTGGTACTTCTCCGAATCGAGGTATTCCTCGCTGCCTGGGCGCAGCGGGACGTGCTCGCACAGCTCGTAGCCCGAGTAGATGCCCCACGTGGGGGACAGCGTGGCCGCGAGCACGGCGCGGATCTTGAACGCCGGGAGCCCGCCGTGCTGGAGGTACTCGGTCAGGATGTCGGGGGTGTTGGCGAAGAAGTTCGGGCGCATGTACGGGGCCGCGGGCCCGGACAGCTCCCGCATGTAATCGGTCAGGTCCTCGACGGTGTTACGCCAGGTGAAGTAGGTGTAGGACTGGTGGAACCCGATCTTGGCCAGCGCGGCCATCATGGCCGGGCGGGTAAACGCCTCGGCGAGGAACAAGACGTCGGGGTCGCTGGCGGCGACCTCGGCGAGCAGCCGCTCCCAGAACCGCAGCGGCTTGGTGTGCGGGTTGTCGACGCGGAAGATCCGGACCCCGTGGTCCATCCACAGCCGGACGATCCGCAGCACCTCGGCGTAGATGCCCTCCGGGTCGTTGTCGAAGTTCAGCGGGTAGATGTCCTGGTACTTCTTCGGCGGGTTCTCGGCGTAGGCGATCGAGCCGTCCGCCCTGGTGGTGAACCACTCCGGGTGCTCCTTGACCCAGGGGTGGTCCGGTGAGGCATTCAGCGCGAGGTCGAGCGCGATCTCCATGCCCAGCTCGCGGGTGCGGTCGACGAACGCGTCGAAGTCCCTCATCGTGCCCAGGTCCGGGTGGACGGTGTCGTGCCCGCCGAACTGGGACCCGATGGCCCACGGCGAGCCAGGGTCGCCCTCGTGCGCGACCGGCGTGTTGTTGCGGCCCTTGCGGAACGTGAACCCGATCGGGTGCACCGGCGGCAGGTACACCACGTCGAACCCCATCGCCGCGATCGCGTCGAGCCGCTTGGCCGCGGTGCGCAGCGTCCCGGAGACCGGCGGCTCGCGGCCGGCCGGGTCGAACTGAACCCCCTCGGACCGCGGGAAGAACTCGTACCACGACCCGTACAGCGCGCGCTCCCTGTCCACCTGCACGGTCAGCGACGGTGACCTGGTGACCAGGTCGCGCAGCGGCCAGGCGGCCAGGACGGCGGTGATGAACGGGTGCTCGGTCGCCGCGAGGCGCTCGGCCGGGGTCAGCCAGGGGTCGCGCATCATCGTGACCAGCGTCCGCAGCGCGGACCTGGCCGCCGCGTTGCGGCTCGCGCCGGCCGGCTGCGGGATCCGCTTGGCCGCCCGCTCGAACAGCAGCGCGCCCTCGGTAAGCATCAGCTCCACGTCCTGGCCCGCCGGGATCTTGATCGCCGCGTCGTGATGCCAGCTGGCGATGGGGTCGGCCCACGCCTCCACGTGGAAGCGCCACAGGCCCTCGCTGGTCACGGTGACGTCCGCGCCGTACCGGTCCAGGCCTGGCGCGAGTTCTCGCATCAGCGCGACCTCGCCCGCGCCGCGCCCGGGGTCGCGCAGGACCACCCCGGTGCCGATGATGCCGTGCCCCTCGCGGAACACCGTGGCGCTGACCTGGAAACTCTCCCCGGCGACCGCCTTGGCCGGGCGGTTTCCGCCCTCCACGCTGGGCTCGACGTCGAGGATCGGGATTCGTCCCATCACGCCAATTACGCTACCGAGCGCAGCCCGCATCATGCCAGCGCGGGTTCAGGGTTTCTGCGGCGCGGGCCGCCACCGGCCGCGGATCACGAGTTCGGGAGTGTAACCACCGCTCGTTCGGCAAAATGTGAATTTCTTTTCTTATTTATTCATCCTAGATTGGCGATCCGGCTGGTCCTTTGCCGCGCGGACCCAATAAGGTCGGCCCGTGAGAGCGATTCGCCGGTTTACCGTCCGCATGACCCTGCCCGAGCCGCTGGCCCCGCTCGAGGGCCTGATGCTGAACCTCCGCTGGTCCTGGCACGCCCCGACGGCCGACCTGTTCGCGTCGATCGACCCGGCGGCCTGGGCGGCATCGGGCGGCGACCCGATCGCGATGCTCAGCGCGCTGCCGCCCGCCCGGGTTTCCGCGATCGCGGCCGATCCGCGGTTCCTCAGCGCCCTGGGCGAGGCCGAGCAGGACCTGCGGCGCTACATGTCGGATCCGCGCTGGTACTCCGACGCCGGGCTGACGCAGGCCGGCCCGGCCGCGGTGGCGTACTTCTCGCCCGAGTACGGGATCACCGCCGTGCTGCCGCAGTATTCCGGCGGCCTGGGCATCCTGGCCGGTGACCACCTGAAGTCGGCCAGCGACCTGGGCGTCCCGCTGATCGGAGTCGGGCTGCTGTACCGGCACGGGTACTTCACCCAGTCGCTGTCCGCCGACGGCTGGCAGGCCGAGCAGTACCCGGGCGACGACCCGAACGGGCTGCCGCTCGAGTTGCTGCGCGACGCCTCGGGGAGTGCCGTCCGCGTCGCGGTCGGCCTGTCCGCAGGCCGGCAGCTGTCCGCCCAGGTCTGGGTGGCGCAGGTAGGGCGGATCCCGCTGCTGCTGCTCGATTCCTACGTGGAGGAGAACGAGGCCGGGCTGCACGAGGTCACCGACCGCCTGTACGGCGGCGGTAGCGAGCATCGGCTCGTCCAGGAACTGCTGCTCGGCGTGGGCGGGGTCCGCGCGGTCCGGGCGTTCTGCGCGCTGCGCGGCCACCCCGCGCCCGAGGTGTTCCACACCAACGAGGGGCACGCCGGGTTCCTCGGCCTGGAGCGGATCCGCGAGTACGCGGGGCAGGGGCTGAGCTTCGCCGAGGCCCTGGAGGTCTGCCGGGCCGGCACCGTGTTCACCACGCACACCCCGGTCGCCGCGGGCATCGACAGGTTCGAGCGCGACATGGTGCGGCAGTACTTCGACGGCGACCCGCTGCTGCCCATCGGCGACGTGCTCGCGCTCGGCGCGGAAACCTACCCGGGCGGCGACCCCGAGGTGTTCAACATGGCCGTGATGGGCATGCGCCTGGCGCAGCGGGTGAACGGCGTCTCGCTGCTGCACGGCGAGGTCAGCAGGAAGATGTTCGCTGGCCTCTGGCCCGGGTTCGACACCAGCGAGGTCCCGATCGGCTCGGTGACCAACGGCGTGCACACCCCCACCTGGGTGGCGCCGGAGGCCCTGTCCCTGACCGGGAACGCGTCGGGCGACGCCACCGGCTGGGACTGGGAACGCGCCGCCTCGGCGCCGGCCGAGGAACTCTGGGAGGCCAGGCACGTCCTGCGCGCCCGGCTGGTCGCCGAGACCCGGCGGCGCCTGCTGGCCTCCTGGCGCCAGCGCGGCGCGTCAGGCGCCGAGCTGACCTGGATCGATGACGTGCTCGACGAGCACGTGCTGACCATCGGGTTCGCCCGCCGGGTGCCCTCGTACAAGCGCCTCACCCTCATGCTGAACAACCCCGCCGAGCTCTCGGCGCTGCTGAACGACCCGGCGCAGCCGATCCAGGTCGTCGTGGCGGGCAAGGCGCATCCCGCCGACGACGGCGGCAAGGCCCTGATCCAGCAGATGGTCCAGTTCAGTGACACCCCGGAGGTCCGGCGCAGGATCGTGTTCCTGCCCGACTACGACATGGCGATGGCGCACACCCTGGTGCAGGGCTGCGACGTGTGGCTGAACAACCCGCTGCGCCCGCTGGAGGCCTGCGGCACGTCGGGCATGAAGGCGGCGCTGAACGGCGCGCTGAACCTGTCGGTGCGGGACGGCTGGTGGGACGAGTGGTACGACGGCGGGAACGGGTGGGAGATCCCGTCGGCCGACGGCGTGACCGACGCCGTGCGGCGTGACGAGCTCGAGGCCCAGGCTCTGTACGAGCTGCTCGCCAAGTCGGTGGCGCCGCTGTTCTACGACCGGGACGCGGACGGGATCCCGCTGGGCTGGGTGGACCGGATCAGGCACGCGCTCCGCTCGCTCGGTCCTAAGGTGCAGGCCGAGCGGATGGTCCGGGAGTACGTGACCGCCCTTTACGTGCCGGCCGCGGCGTCCTCGCGGGCGCGGGGCGACGCGGCGGACGGGTTCGGGCCTGCGAAGGCCCTGGCCGCCTGGAAGCACCGGGTGATCCAGGCCTGGCCGCAGGTGCGGATCGAGCACGTGGAGTCCGAGGCCGCCGGGCAGCTCCTAGGGTCGGTGCTGACGGTGCGGGTCTCGGTGGACCTGGGCGAGCTGAGCCCGGACGACGTGGCCGTGGAGGTGGTGTGCGGGCGGCCGGACGACGACGGCGAGATCGTCGCGCCGGCCTACGCGGCGCTGGCGGCCGAGGGCGTGTCCGGGGCGTCGGGCCTGCACCGCTACAGCGGTGAGGTGCGGCTCGACCGGCCGGGTCCGTTCGGCTACACGGTGCGCGTGCTGCCGCACCACGCGCTGCTCGACAGCCGCGCCGAGATGGGGCTGGTCACCTTCCCGCAGGCGCCGGTCGGCCTGATCAACGGCGACCTGCGCTGAGTAACGGAGGGATGGCCATGGGCGAGTTCGTCCGGCTCGAGGCGGCTGACGGCATCGGCACGATCCGGCTGGACCGGCCGCCGGTCAACGCGATGAACGACCAGCTGACCGGCGAGCTGGCCGACGCGGCGGGCGAGGCCGCGGCCTCGGCGGAGATCCGCGCGGTGATCCTGTACGGCGGCGAGAAGGTCTTCGCGGCCGGCGCCGACATCGGCGTGATGGTGGAGGCAGGGTACGCCGAGATGGCGCTGCGGGCCGAGCGGCTCCAGGCCGCCATGGGGCTGATCGCGGGCCTCGGCAAGCCGGTGATCGCGGCGATCACCGGGTACGCCCTGGGTGGCGGGCTTGAGCTCGCCCTGGCCGCCGACTTCCGCGTCGCGGGCGAGAACGCCAGGCTCGGCCAGCCCGAGATCCTGCTCGGCGTCATTCCCGGGGCGGGCGGCACGCAGCGGCTGCCGCGCCTGGTCGGCCCGGCCCGGGCCAAGGACCTGATCTTCACCGGCCGCATGATCCGCGCCGCCGACGCGCACGCCATCGGCCTGGTCGACCTGGTCACGCCCGACGATTCGGTGTACCAGGCGGCGCAGGATATGGCGCGGCGGTACGCGGCCGGTCCCGCGCTCGCCCTGCGCGCGGCCAAGCAGGCGATCGACCACGGCCTGGACGTGGACCTGGCCACCGGCCTGGAGCTCGAGCGCGCCCAGTTCGCTGCCCTGTTCGCCACCGAAGACCAGCGCGCCGGCATGCAGAGCTTCCTCGAACGCGGCCCGGGAAAGGCCACCTTCACCGGCCGCTGACCGCCCCTCCGTCGGCGTTAGCAATGTCCCACAGATCCCAGGGACCTCCTTAACCGCGTATTCGCGCACCAGCGTCACGTACACCCAGATTTCGGTGGAAGATCCGCGCTTCGTGGAAGATCGGGGGGCCTGTGATCCCCAAAAGTCTCCACGGAGCCAGGATCCTCCAAGATCTTTTAGACGGCTGGCCGTACCGCGGCCCTATGCGGTGAAAGGAAACCTGATTGCGGCTTCGTCTGCCCGCGGCGAGCTTGCGCAGCGCGTTTCCGCTGAAGCGCTCGACCCGTCCTGGCCACCGGGCTGCTCCTGCTGCCGATGAGCCTGGTCGTCGGCGCCGGCTCGCTGGCCAGCGGATGGCTGACCGCCCGCCTGGGACCCAGGCTGCCGATGATCGCCGCGTTCGCGCTGGCCGCCGCGGGCACGGCCCTGGTGGCGGCGGCCGGCCCGGCACGGCGCCGCCCGTCATCGTGCCGGGTCGGTCCTGATCGGCCTGGTCTGGCTGGCCATGCCGGCCGCCGCCGGCTTCCTGGTGACCATGGCCCCGACCTGGGTCACCATCCGCAACGGCACCGCCCAGGCCGCGCCGGAATCGTCTGGGCTGTCGCGTGGTTCTTGAGGGCATGGCTACTGGGCACACCGTCACGATCAACCCGGCCGACCGGCACATCGAGGTCACCCTGGCCGGCCAGACGCTAGCCTCCTCGGACCGGGCGCTGCGCCTGGACGAGACCGGGCTGCCGCCCCGCTACTACCTCCCCCGCGAGGACGTCCGGACGGACCTGCTGCGGGCTACCGCGAGCACGACGACCTGCCCGTTCAAGGGACAGGCGTCGTACTGGTCGGCCGAGGTCGGCGGCGAGACCTACGAGGACCTCGTCTGGAGCTACGAGACGCCCATCCCCGCCGCCGCGCCGATCGCCGGCTTCATGTGCTTCTACCCCGACCGGACCGAGCTGACCATCACCGACCGGCAGCCGCAGCCGCAGGCGTCGGCTCGGCCCTAGCGTCGGCTCGGCCCTAGCGGCCCGGGGTCACATCATCCGCTCGCCCGCCGCGACCGGGGCCCTGATGGTATTCCCGGCCGGGGCCAGCGGGCACTGCCAGGCGTGGTTGTACCGGCACGACGGGTGGTAGAGGAAGTTCAGGTCGACGACCAGCGAGTCGGCGCCGCCGCCTAGGTCGGCGCCCTTGGCCGTGTCGAGTGCGTACCGGCCTCCGCCGTAGGTCGACGTGCCGGCCGTGCCGTCGCGCAGCGGCAGGAACAGCCCGCCGCCGTACTGCTGGAGCCACCACACGTCGATCTCCGCGTCCAGCGGGCCGGGCAGCCGGACGCGGCCGACGAGGGTCAGCGGGATCATGCCGTCGGTGCTCGGGACGGAGCGCGACTCCTCCCGCTCCGCCGGGAGCAGCGGCAGCTCAAAGCGCCACGCGGCGTCGTAAGGCCAGTACGGCACGCCCGAGGTGCGCAGCGGGTCGCCCGGCGGAAGCGGGCTCTGCGGATGGGTCCGGAACAGCTCATCGCGGCCGCGCCGCCATAGCGCGTGGCCGGCCTGCGGATCGTCCTCGGCGCGTACCGCGGCGTACAGCTCGCTGACCAGGCGCCGCCAGCTGACCAGCTCCAGCTGGGTGCTCATCGCGGCGCCCGGCTCCGTGCGCGCGTCACGACGGGCAACGGTGTCAGCTGCCCGCGACGAGCTTGCGCAGGGCCTCGGCGGCCTGGGCGTTCTGCTCCGCGTAGGCGACCAGCGCGCTGGCCAGCGCCGCGGCCCAGTCGTGGATCGGCACCGTCTGCCTGGACAGCACCACGCCGCGCACCGCGCGGCAGACCTCCGCGACGGCACGGCCGTTCCGGACGGACAGGGTCATCTGCGTGTCGCCGAGCTGCACCGCGATCCTGGAGATCTCCCCGGGGCGCCCGCGCATCCGGTCGGACACGGACCGCTCCCTGTCGACCGTGACGAACTCGCTCGGCAGCGCCTCGCCCAGCGACTGGGTCAGGACGCGCGCGTAGATGGCCACGTCGGTGCTGTCGGCGCGCAGCGCGGCGGTCACCATGTCCAGCGACAGCGCGTCATCATGCTCAGTCATCGGTAAGCCCCAGAGGTAGC
Organism: Streptosporangiaceae bacterium; assembly: GCA_035505275.1. Lineage (GTDB taxonomy): Bacteria > Actinomycetota > Actinomycetes > Streptosporangiales > Streptosporangiaceae > Palsa-504. The sequence goes on from DATJQX010000069.1 coordinate 44,212, forward strand.
GATGTCGTGATTCTATTGGCGCCGGTGCGCTCCCCCCAAGGTTGCATCGGTTTCGTACTCTGGATTCCGCGATGCCTGCGACGGAACGACTGCCGGCGACTCTCGGCCCGTATCGCCTTCAGGACCGCCT
>DATJQX010000070.1:0-14955 GCA_035505275.1 Streptosporangiaceae bacterium
AGCCGCCGCCTGACTATCGAGACGACGATCCGGCTGCAGGCCGATTTTGCGTGGAAGTTTCGCGCTTCGTGGAGGATCCGGGGGGCTATAGTCCCCTAAATCTTCCACGGAGCGCGGAACTTCCATGATCTTCTGGTGCGCAAGGGGCTGCGGAGGCTGCTGAAACTTGCGGGACGTGGCAGCTTGAACGCGGTGCCGCCGGTGGCTCCGGTTTCCGGGGTTGATCCGGGCTTCGTGGTTGATCCGGTGCACTCCAGTCCCCCAGGTTCCTCCCACAGGCCCGGATCCTCCCCGGAAATCTGGCGAAGGACCGACCGGGTGAGCAAGAGGAAACGGATGGGTGTGGTGAGACGGGTGGGGATCGAGGAAAGCGCCGGGAACCCGCCTGTCTTACCAGACGCTCTCCAGGTCAGACCGGTTGCCTCAGCCGGGCGACAACGGCAGGCATGCGCCGCGTCTGCGATGGGATGTCTTGCACCGCGATCTGGTCCAGGCGCCAGCCCGCGAAGACGCGCTCGATGAGCCCCGGCTCGATGTCGTTCGCGACTCCCGCCGCCGTCCGGCAGGCCCGGAGCAGCAACCGCCCGCCCGGGCGCAGCGCGCGCCGGGCCTGCGCCGCGTAGGCGTCCCGGTCCGCGGCGGCGAGGTAGTGGAAGCAGCCACGGTCGAGGAGCACGTCGGCGCTGTGTTCGCGGAGCGGGAGCCGCAGCACGTCCGCCCTGGCGAACCGGGCGCCGTCCCGCGCGCGGGCCGCGGCGAGCAAGGCCGGCGCGGACAGGTCGACGCCGACGGCGCGCCACCCCGCCGCGGCGAGGTAGCCGGCTTCGGCGCCGAGGCCGCAGCCGAGGTCGACGGCCACCCCGGCGGGTCCGAGCCAGCCGTCCGCCTCCGCCGCGAGTAGTTCCGGCGAGGGCCGTTCCAGGTGCCACCACCGGAAGGTCCCGTCGGCGTAGGGGTCGTCCATCGCCAGCGAGCCTAACCGGGCGACGGGCTCATGCCGGAACCGCGTCACCCGGCCGGGTGGTCCGGCACAATACGAGGAATGTTGCGCAGACGCTCCCGGGAACCCGCGCCGGGGACGGGGGCGCCCGGGGGGACGTGCGGGACAGGCACACCACCCCGTCCGGACAGCCGGCCGCATACTGCGGAGTAGCCAGAAAGCGCTGAGGGTTCCACGACGGCGACCGAGAGCAACAAATCGCCGCTCGCACCGGGTATTACGCAACGATTCTCCGCCGACACGCATGGCCGGCGCATGTTTTTCCGGCTACGCCGCCCCCTAACCTGAAGTCATGAGCGACCTTGCCGACCTGGCCACCGACGGACCGCGCCGACGCCGGGCGACGGCCCGCAGCTACCTGATGTGCCCGCCGGAACATTTCGCCGTCACGTACGCGATCAACCCGTGGATGCGGCCAGATCAGCCGACCGACGCCGGCCTCGCGATGCGGCAGTGGGCGCGGCTGCGGCAGGTGTACCTCGACCTCGGGCACCAGGTGCGGACGATCGAGCCGGTCGCCGGGCTGCCCGACATGGTGTACGCGGCCAACGGTGCCACCGTGGTCGGCGGCCGGGTCCTCGGCGTGCGGTTCGCGCACCCGGAGCGCGCCGGCGAAGCCGGCGCGTACCTGCAGTGGTTCCGTGACCATGATTACCAAGACGCGCGGGCCGCCGGGGTCGTCAACGAAGGCGAGGGCGACATCCTGTTCGCCGGGCAGGTGCTGCTCGCCGGTTACGGGTTCCGCAGCGACCGGGCGGCCGCGGGCGAGCTGGCCGAGGCGTTCGGCTTCCCCGTGGTGAGCCTGCGCCTGGTTGACCCGCGCTTCTATCACCTGGACACCGCGCTATGCGTGCTCGACCCCGACACCGCCATGTACTACCCGGCCGCGTTCGACGATGACGCGCGGGCCGCGATCGCGGGGCAGTTCGCCGAGCTGATCGAGGCCAAGGACGAGGACGCCGAGGTACTGGGGCTGAACGCGGTCAGCGACGGCCTGCACGTCGTCCTCCCCGTCCAGGCGCGTAACCTGGCCGCCAAGCTGCGTGAGCGCGGCTTCGAGCCCATCGGGGTCGACCTGTCCGAGCTGCTCAAGGGCGGCGGCGGCCCCAAGTGCTGCACGCTGGAGCTGCGTGACTGACCCAAGGTAGCCAGGCCAGGCCCCGAGAGGGAGGCATCAGATGACCGAGACCGCGGTCGGCGGCACGACCGACCTGATGAGGCTCAGCCGCGATCACGCCGCGCACAACTACCATCCGCTCCCGGTCGTGGTCGCGGAGGCCGAGGGCGCCTGGGTGACCGACGTCGAAGGCCGCCGCTACCTGGACATGCTCGCCGCGTACTCCGCGCTGAACTTCGGCCACCGTCATCCGCGGCTGATCGCGGCCGCGCAGGCGCAGCTCGAGCGGCTCACGCTGGTGAGCCGGGCGTTCGACCACGATCAGTTCGGGCGGTTCTGCGCCGAGCTGGCCGGCCTGGCCGGCCTGGACGTGGTGCTGCCGATGAACACGGGCGCCGAAGCCGTCGAGACCGCGATAAAGGTCGCCCGCAAGTGGGGCTATACGGTCAAGGGAGTGCCCGCGGACCAAGCCGTGATCATCGTCTTCGACGGGAACTTCCACGGCCGCACCACCACGATCATCAGCTTCTCCACCGATCCGGACGCGCGGGACGGCTTCGGGCCGTACACGCCGGGCTTCCGCACCCTGCCGTACGGTGACCTGGACGCGCTGGCCGCGGCAGTCGGCGAGCTGGGCGAACGCGTGGTCGCGGTGCTGGTCGAGCCGATCCAGGGCGAGGCCGGGGTGATCGTCCCGCCGCCGGGCTTCCTGGCCGGGATGCGTGAGCTGTGCACCACCCGCGGCATCTTGATGATCGCGGACGAGATCCAGTCAGGCCTGGGCCGGACCGGCCATACGTTCGCCTGCTCGGCCGAGGGCATCGTCCCCGACGCGTACCTGCTGGGCAAGGCGCTCGGCGGCGGTATCGTCCCGGTGTCCGCGATGGTCTCCACCTGGCCGGTACTCGGCGTCCTGCAGCCAGGCCAGCACGGGTCCACGTTCGGCGGGAACCCGCTGGCCTGCGCGGTCGGCCGCGAGGTCGTCGCCCTGCTGGCGACCGGGGAGTACCAGGCCCGCGCGGCCGCGCTCGGGGAGCACATGCACGCGCGGCTGGCTGCGCTGCCGCGCGAGGCGGTCCGCGCGGTACGCGGCCGCGGGCTGTGGGCCGGGGTTGACTTCGCGTCGCTGCCGGGGCGGGAAGTCTGCGAGCGGCTGGCCGCCCGCGGCGTGCTGGCCAAGGACACGCACGGGAAGACGATCAGGCTGGCGCCGCCGCTGGTGATCAGCGAAGCCGACCTCGACTGGGGCCTGGACCAGATCGAAGACGCGCTGCGCTAGCCCCGCGGGCGTATCAGCGGCGGTCTTCCCGCCTCCGAGTCGGTGGGAGGCCTGCGCGGCCAAGGGCGCAGGCCGCGTTGCGAACGGGGACCGGCTGCGATGGAAACCAGCGTGATGTTCCTTGACTGCCCGGCGTACACCGATCCCCACGGCGCGGCCAGGTGCGGGCTGCCGGCCGCGGTGGAGTACCGCTACACGGTGAAATCAACCGACGGACCGCTGGAGAGCGCCCGGATCCGGTGCCCGCGAGGTCACTGCTTCAACGGCCCCCTGGAGTCACTGACCTGGCAGAAACCCGCCTGCGCCGCCCCCGGAGCACCGGCGGCGGCCGAAGGTCAGCCGGCCTGATCCAGCCAGGCGGTGATGCTGCGATCCAGCGTCGGCATCGGGAGCGAGCCGTGGTCAAGGACCGCAGCGTGGAAGGCGGGCAGGGAGAACTCCGGGCCCAGTCGTGCGCGGGCCTGCTCCCGGAGCCTGAGGATCTCCAGCTTGCCGGTCAGGTAGGCCAGGGCCTGCCCGGGCATCACCACGTACCGGTCGATCTCGGCGGCCATGAACCCCGGCGGCATGGGGACGTGGGCCACGGCGAAGTCCACGGCCTGCTCCCGGCTCCAGCCCAGCGCGTGCAGCCCGGTGTCGACCACCAGCCGGACGGCGCGCATCAGCGACGCGCCGATCGCGCCGAGCAGGCCGCGCTCGCCGGTGTACAGCCCGGCTTCCTCCGCGAGCTGCTCGGCGTACAGGCCCCAACCCTCCGAGAACACCGGGAGGCTGCGCTGGCGCTGCAGCGCGGGCAGGTGAGTGAGCAGCTGCAGGCGGGACAGCTGGAGATGATGCCCGGGTACCGCCTCGTGGAAGGCCACCGCCTCGGTGTCCCATCCGGTACCGGGGGTGGGCCGCTCGGTGTTGAACCAGTACGTCCCCGGCCGGCCGCCGTCCAGGCGCGGCGGGGAGTAGTGGGGCGCCGCGCCGCTCACGGCCACCACCTCAGGCATGGGCGTCACCTGGCACGGCGGCGGAAGGGGCGCGGGGAAGACCTCCGCCGCGCGCGCCTCGGCCCGGCGCACGGCGACCGTCGCCTGGCCGATGGCCTCCTCCGGCGAGACCTGACCCGCTGAACCTCGCAGGGCGGCGAATACCTCATCAAGACCGGAAAGACCCAGGCCGGCACCCAGCTCCACGGCCCTGGCCTCGAGCGCGGCGATGTGGTCCAGGCCCGTCTGGTGCAGCTGCTCGGCCGAGACAGGCAGCGTGGTGTAGATCCTGATCGACCTGGCGTAATCGTCCTGGCCGCCCGGCAGGTAAACCAGTCCGGGCTGCGCCGAGGGCCGGGCCTGCGGGACCAGCTCGGAGACGATGGCGAGCCACCTGGCCAGCGCCGGCCGCACCACCTCCTCGGCGGCCGCCTGGCGCTCTTCCTCCCACTCAGTCACCCGGTCCCACCCCTGCGGCGGCTGCGGGGACAGCACCGGCGCGATGGCGGGCGCGGCCAGGATTGCCTCGGCCCAGGCGACGGCCTGCTCGGCGAGCGGGGCCACCGGGAGCCGCCCCCGGCGGGCTCCGGTCCGCAGCCGCTCGCCGATCTGGTCGAGCCAGCCGCCGCTGCGGCGCAGGCGGACCAGGTAGGCCTCGGCCGCAGCCTCGTCGACCAGGACCGTCCGGGCGGCCAGCGCCATCAGCTGCGCCGGGCCGGAGTACTGCATGGGGGTGACCGTGTACTCGTCCCGGGCCAGGTCGATGATCTCCCGCTCCTGGACGGCCGCCTCCTTCACGCAGTCGAGCGTGACGGCATCGGCCGTCGTGAGCGGCCCGGGCGCGATCGCGTCGGCCTCGGCGAGGAACCGCCCGACCTCGGCCCGCCAGGCCTGCTGGCCCGGCTCGCTCTCGTCCGGGACCAGGTCGTCGTACCCGGGAATGCCGTACATGGTGGCGGCGAAGGGGTTCTCCTCCAGCCAGCGCCGGTGGAACCGGTCGGCCAGGTCACGGGCCGGGGACGCGAGACCTTCGGTCATGATCACCTCATCGAAGTCAGACGGTCAGATACTCGGACGGCGGGATGAACAGATGGGCTGCCCTGCGGAAGCCTAAACGCTGCCGCAGCCGGCGGTAGGCGCCGGCGTAGTGCACGAGAGGTCCGCTGGACGGCGGGTCCGCGGGAACGGCGACGGCGGTGACCAGGCCGACGACGATGCTGTGATCGCCGCCGTCGTGCACCGCGGTGGTCACGCACTCCAGGACGGCCAGCGCGTCCTCGAGCACCGGGGCACCGGTGACCGGGCCGGGATGGTGGACCAGCCCCTCGAGCTGCCCTTCCATGGGACGGCCCCGGGTGGCCAGCCAGCGCGCGGTCTTCTCCGCGTCCGCGGCCAGGATGGACACCGCCCACGACCCCGCCGCGAGGACCGCGTCGTGGAAGCGCGCGATCTTCTCCGCGCAGAACAGCACCAGCGGCGGCTCCAGCGAGACCGAAGCGAACGCGCTGACCGTCATCGCGTGGCCGGAGTTCGTCGTGACCACGACGATCCCGCTCGCGAACTGGCCAGCCGCCTGCCGGAAGGCGGCGTGGTCGACGCCGCTCACCGCGGCCGCGCCCGAGCCAGCAGGCCGAACGACAGGGCCACCCCGATCACCGTGCTCAGCGTGCCGCCGTACAGGTACCACTTGCCCGCGGTCGTGTCGGTGATGATCACACTGCCGTTCGAGACCGGCATGGACAGGACGAAGGACGCGAGGATCCACCCGGCGGCGGGCGCCAGCGCGCCGCTGACCGAGCGGACCGCCCAGCCCGCCAGCAGGCAGGTGACCAGGATCACCGCGTCCGCGGCGATCGCGGCGACCGGTACCGATCCCGCCATGTTGCCGTACTGGAAGCTGCCGATGAGGCCCTCCACCGCGCCGAGCACCACCAGCACGCCGTAGACGGCGACGGTGACCAGCAACCCCGTTCTCTTCCTGCCCGCTGGTCCCATGGCAGCAGGCTACTGGCCGAACAAGTCTGTCTCGCGGGCCCCCGGCCCGCGGGGCCCGGCCCCCGGCCCGCGGGGCCCGGCCAGCAGCCCGCGGGGCCCGGCCAGCAGGGTGTAGGACTCGGTACCGCGCGCCAGCCGGCGCACGCCGTCGGACAGCGCGAAGTACGGGGGGGACACGGTGATCTGCGTCGCGTGCGCCCGCATCGCCGCCAGCTTCTGGCCGAGGTAGGCCTCGGCGTCGATCTCACTTGTCGCCGGGTCGGAGCCGGGTGCGGCCGTCGCGTAGAACTTCTCAGGCCCCGTGGGGCCCGCAAGCTCGAAGGCGCGCCAGGCGACGCGGTGCGCCTGGATGTGATCGGGATGCCCGTAGAAGCCGTTGGCGTCGTAGGTCACCAGGACCTGCGGCCGCACCTCGCCGATAACCTCGAGCAGGGCGCGCGCGGCCTCGTCCAGGTCAGCCCGCCAGAAGCAGCGCGGGTCGTCGTTCGCCGGGGTGCCCATCATCCCCGAGTCCCGCCACCGGCCGGGGCCGCCGAGGAACCGGTGGTCGGTCACCCCGAGCGCGGCGCAGGCCGCGGCCAGTTCGCCGATCCGGTACTCCCCCAGCCGGTCTTCCTTCCCCGCGGCCAGGTGGGCAAGCGACGGCGGGATGATCTCCCCCTCCTCGCCGAGCGTGCAGGTCACCAGGGTGACCCCCGCGCCCTCCGCCGCGTACTTCGCCATCGTCGCGCCCGTGCCGATCGACTCGTCGTCCGGGTGCGCATGCACGAGCAGCAGGCGCCTGCCCGGCGCGGCGGGACTCATGGCGCCGAGCCTACCGGCGGATCCGCAATGGGCCGGGACTGGCACAATGCCACCCATGACGGAGACTTTCCCGCGGCAGGAGGCCAGGACCAGGCGGTTCACGCTGGGCGTGCCCGGGGCGTTCCGCATCTCACCGGACGGCTCCCGGGTGGTCTTCCTGCGGACCCAGGCCGGAGCCGACCCGGTGACGTGCCTGTGGGTCCTCGACGTCGCCAGCGGCCGGGAGCGCCTGGTCGTAGACCCGCGGGCGCTGCACGCCGACGAGGAGGAACTCGCCCAGGCCGAACGCGCCCGCCGCGAACGCGTCAGGGAGCAGGCGGGCGGCGTCGTGGCCTACGCGACCGACGCGGACGTCACGGTGGCGGTGTTCACCTTGTCGGGGCGGGTCTACGCAGCCGGCCTGACCGAGGGCGGCGCGCCGGCGCGGGAGGTGCCCACCCGTACCCCGGCCCTCGATCCCAGCCCCGACCCGTCGGGCCGGCGGCTGGCCTACGTCTGCGACGGCGCGCTCCGGGTCGCCGGCCTGGACGGCGAAGCCGACGCGCAGGTTCTCGGGGAGCCCGGAGTGTCGTTCGGCCTGCCTGAGTTCGTCGCGGCCGAGGAGATGGACCGGCACCGCGGCTACTGGTGGGCGCCGGACGGTTCCGCGCTGCTCGTCGCCCGGGTAGACGAGACGCCGGTCACCCGCTGGCACATCGCCGACCCGGCCAACCCGGCATCGGTGCCCGCCGAGGTGGCCTACCCCGCGGCCGGCACCCCGAACGCCGACGTGTCACTCCTGCTGGCCAGGCTCGACGGCAGCGGCACGCCCGTGGAGACCGACCGGGCCGCGTTCCCCTACGTGGTCACGGTCTGCTGGCAGCGGGGGCACGACCCGCTGGTCGTGGTGCAGAGCCGCGACCAGCGCCGGATGCGGATCCTGTCGGTGGACCCGGTCAGCGGCGCGGCGCAGGTGCTGCGCGAGGACACCGACCCGGCCTGGCTGGACATCGTGCCCGGCGTCCCCGCCTGGACCGCCGACGGCCGGATCGTCTGGACCGGCGACGACGACGACACCCGCCGCCTGCTCGTCGGCGTGCCCAGTGGTACCAAGACCGTCCCGGTCACCCCGCCTGGCCTGCAGGTGCGCGGCGTGCTGGACGTCGACGGCGACACGATCCTGTTCCGCGCGTGCACCGACCCGGCCGACAGCGAGCTATGGACCTACGGTCCTGACGGGCTCAACCGGATCAGCCAGGGCGGGGTGGACACCGGCACCCTGGCGGGCGGCACCATGGTCGTGACCGGCCGCTCCCTCGACCACGACGGCGTGACCGTCCGGGTGTACCGGGACGGCGTCGAACAGGCGAGCATCGACTCCCGCGCGGAGCACCCCGCGCTGCCGACGCCGCACCCGGAATTGCTGCGCGCCGGGCCACGCGAGCTCCGCACCGCCGTGCTGTTCCCCTCCTGGCACCGCCCCGGAAAGCGCAGCCTGCCGGTCCTGCTCGACCCGTACGGCGGCCCGCACGCGCAGCGGGTGCTCAAGGCGCGTGATCAGTACCTGACCTCCCAGTGGTTCGCCGAGCAGGGTTTCGCCGTGGTGATCGCGGACGGCCGCGGCACCCCCGGGCGCGGCCCGGCCTGGGACCGGGCGGTGGCCGGCGACCTGGCCGGACCCACCCTGGATGACCAGGTCGACGCGCTGCGCGCGGTCTGCGACCGGTACCCGGACCTGGACGCCGACCGGGTGGCGATCCGCGGCTGGTCGTTCGGCGGCTACCTGGCCGCGCTGGCCGTGCTGCGCAGGCCCGACGTGTTCCGCGCCGCCGTGGCGGGCGCCCCGGTCACCGACTGGCACCTGTACGACACGCACTACACCGAGCGCTACCTGGGGGACCCGGCTCACGACGGGGACTCCTATGACAGGTCCTCCCTTATCTCTTCGGCCGAACGGGCGGTGGTGCATCCAACGAGGCCGCTGATGCTGATCCACGGGCTCGCCGACGACAACGTGGTGGTCGCGCACACGCTGCGGCTGTCCGGGGCGCTGCTCGCCGCCGGGTACCCGCACACGGTGCTCCCGCTGACCGGCGTCACGCACATGGCCTCGCAGGAAACCGTCCGGGAGAACCTCCTGCTCCTGCAGCTCGATTTCCTCCGCCGCAGCCTCGGCGGGCCAGTGTAGCCAGGGTCACACGGCACGATGAGACTTCGGTTACTGCATTGCGCGGCGGACTGGAATAGGTTCATGGGCATCAGTCACGCAATGGGCCGGCCGCGGTCGGCACGCTCATGCGTGGTATTACCCTCGAAGCAGCGAGGACGCTGAGGCATGACACAGGCACCGGAAGCGCCGGCCAGGACGCGGGCGCAGATCTCCGCACGTACGCTCCGCACCGACCCGTGGTGGAAGCAGCCGCGCACCGTGGCGGCCGGCCTTTCCATCTGGGTGATCTACGCGACGGTGCACGTCTTCATCGGCAAGTGGTACTACGTGCCGGGCGATCATTACCTGACCCCGTTCTACTCGCCGTGCGTGAGCGGCGAGTGCGTCCCGGGGTCGAGCACCCTGGGCCAGTGGATCCCGGCGGTGCCGCCGATCATCCCCTACGCGTTCGTGTCGCTGGTGTTCGTGCTCGGCTTCCGGTTCACGTGCTACTACTACCGCGGCGCGTACTACAAGGCGTTCTGGCAGGCCCCGGCGGCCTGCGCGGTGCGCGAGCCGCACGCCAGGGACACCGGCGAGTCCAGGTTCCCGCTGATCGGGCAGAACCTGCACCGCTACTTCTTCTACGCGGCCGTCCTCGTCGGGATCCTGCTCACCTACGACGTGGCGCAGGCGTTCCGCGGACCGGACGGGAACTTCGGGTTCGGCCTCGGCTCGCTGATCATGCTGGCCAACGTGATCCTGCTGTGGTGCTACGCGCTCGGCTGCCACTCCTGCCGGCACATCACGGGCGGCCGCCTGAAGCACTTCTCGAAGCACCCGGTCCGCTACTGGATCTGGACGCGCGTGTCGTGGCTGAACGCCCGGCACCTGCAGTTCGCCTGGATCACCCTGGGCACGCTGATGCTGACCGACCTGTACATCTGGCTGGTGGCCGCACACGTGTTCGCGGACCCGAGAATCTTCAACTAGAGAGACCGTCATGGACGATATCGACCGGTATTCCTACGACGTGGTGGTCGTCGGCGCGGGCGGCTCCGGGCTGCGCGCCGCGATCGAGGCCCGGCTGAACGGGAAGAAGACCGCGGTCATCTCCAAGTCCCTGTTCGGCAAGGCGCACACGGTGATGGCCGAGGGCGGCTGCGCCGCCGCCATGGGCAACGTGTACCCGAACGACAACTGGCAGGTCCACTTCCGCGACACGATGCGCGGCGGCAAGTTCCTGAACAACTGGCGGATGGCCGAACTGCACGCCAAGGAGGCGCCGGACCGGGTCTGGGAGCTCGAGGCATGGGGCGCGCTGTTCGACCGGACCAAGGACGGCAAGATCAGCCAGCGGGACTTCGGCGGGCACCAGTACCCGCGGCTGGCGCACGTCGGCGACCGGACCGGGCTTGAGATGATCCGCACCCTGCAGCAGAAGGTCGTGGCGCTGCAACAGCAGGACGCCGTGGCCCTCGGTGACCCCGAGGCGATGATCAAGGTCTTCGCGGAGACGACCATCACCGATCTGGTCAAGGACGGCGAGCGGATCGCCGGGGCGTTCGGGTACTTCCGGGACACCGGGCGGTTCGTGGTGTTCGAGACGCCCGCGGTCATCCTGGCCACCGGCGGGATCGGCAAGACGTACAAGGTCACCTCGAACTCCTGGGAGTACACCGGCGACGGTCACGCGCTGGCGCTGCGCGCCGGGGCCACGCTGCTGAACATGGAGTTCGTCCAGCTGCACCCGACCGGGATGGTGTGGCCGCCCTCGGTCCGGGGGCTCCTGGTCACCGAGTCGGTCCGCGCCGACGGCGGCATCCTGCGCAACTCCGAGGGCAAGCGGTTCATGTTCAACTACGTGCCCGACGTGTTCCGGGCGCAGTACGCCGACACAGAGGCGGAGGCCGACCGCTGGTACGCCGACCACGACCACAACCTGCGGCCGCCGGAACTGCTCCCCCGCGACGAGGTGGCCCGGTCGATCAACGCCGAGGTCAAGGCGGGCCGCGGGTCGCCGCACGGCGGCGTGTTCCTGGACGTCTCGTCCCGGCTCTCCCCCGAGGAGATCCTGCGCCGGCTGCCGTCCATGCACCACCAGTTCATGGAGCTGGCCGGCGTCGACATCACCAAGGAGCCGATGGAGGTCGGCCCGACCGCCCATTACGTGATGGGCGGCGTAGAGGTGGACCCGGACACCGAAGAGGCGACGGTGCCCGGCCTGTTCGCGGTCGGCGAGGTCTCCGGCGGCATGCACGGGTCGAACCGGCTCGGCGGCAACTCCCTGTCCGACCTGCTGGTCTTCGGCCGGCGGGCCGGGTCCGCCGCGGCCCAGTACGTGACCACGCTGGCCTCGCGGCCCGCCGTTTCCGACGCGGCCCTGGAAGCCGCCGCGGCGACCGCGCTCGAGCCGCTCGAGCGGGCCGAAGGCGAGAATCCCTACGCCCTCCACGGCGAGCTGCAGACGATCATGAACGACCTGGTCGGGCTCATCCGGCGGGAGTCGGAGATGAAGACGGCGCTGGTCGAGCTGGACAAGCTGCGCGCCAGGGTCGCGCAGGTGAGCTCGCCCGGCGGCCGGGCCTACAACCCGGGCTGGCACCTGGCGCTCGACCTGCGGAACATGCTGGTCGTGTCGGAGAGCGTGGCCCAGGCCGCGCTGGAACGGCAGGAATCGCGCGGCGGCCACACCAGGGACGACTACCCGAACATGTCGCCGGAGTGGCGGAAGGTGAACCTGGTCGTCTCCCTGGACGCCGACGGCGACGTGGGCCTGCGCAGGCAGCCGATGGTGCCGATGCGGGAGGACCTGCTCGAGCTGTTCGACGTGAGCGAGCTGAAGAAGTACATGACCGACGACGAGCTGGCCGGCCTGCCCGGCGAGGCCGCGACCGCGGAAGGGGCCCACTAATGTCGTACAAGGCGGCGCTGCGGGTCTGGCGCGGGGACGCGGGCGCCGGGGCGCTCACCGACTTCTCGGTCGAGGTCAACGAGGGCGAGGTCGTGCTGGACGTCCTGCACCGGCTGCAGGCGACCCAGGCCAGCGACCTGGCCATCCGGTGGAACTGCAAGGCCGGCAAGTGCGGGTCGTGCTCGATGGAGATCAACGGGCGGCCGCGGCTGGCCTGCATGACCCGGATGTCGACCTTCACGCCCGGCGAGACGCTGACCATCACCCCGCTGCGCACCTTCCCCGTCATCCGGGACCTGGTCACCGACGTGTCGTTCAACTACGCCAAGGCGCGGGAGATCCCGTCGTTCACCCCCGACCCGGCGGTCAAGCCGGGCGAGTTCCGGATGATGCAGGTGGACGTCAACCGGTCACAGGAGTTCCGCAAGTGCATTGAATGCTTCCTGTGCCAGAACACGTGCCACGTGATCCGCGACCACCCGGAGAACGAGCGGCCGTTCGCCGGGCCGCGGTTCCTGATGCGGATCGCCGAGCTCGAGATGCACCCGGCTGACGAGGCCGACCGGCGCGAGATCGCCCAGGACGACTTCGGCCTCGGGTACTGCAACATCACCAAGTGCTGCACCGAGGTCTGCCCGGAGCACATCAAGATCACCGACAACGCGCTGATCCCGATGAAGGAGCGCGTGGCCGGGCGCAAGTTCGACCCGCTGGTCTGGCTCGGCGACAAGATCACCCGCCGCACGCACAAGGACACTCCCATGGTCCCCAACACCAAGGAAACTGAGCCCACTCCGTCTTTATGAAGACAGCATGAAACCGGGCCGTGGGGAACTGGAGCCCGGCTACCATGGCTCGTGGCCTGAGGGGTGGCTGAACCCCGGGCTGCGATGAACGTATCCGTGGAGCCCGCACCACTGTCCGTTCGGATCAAATGTTTTTAAAGAACCGTGGGAGCGAAGGGCTGGCATGTCGCATCTGACGTACGCCGAAGCCGGGGTGGTCGGGCTTCTCCAGGGCATCACCGAGCTGTTCCCGGTCTCCAGCCTGGGCCATGCCGTGCTCATCCCGGCCATCGTCGGCGGCCAGTGGGCGCAGGACCTGGACGTGTCCAAGGCCGAGTCACCGTACCTGGCGTACATCGTCGGCCTGCACGTGGCCACGGCGCTGGCCATGATCCTGTACTTCTGGCGGGACTGGCTGCGGATCATCAGGGCCTTCTTCGCCTCGGTCGGGCATGTCCTCTCGCCGGCCCCGGGTACCAGGCGGTTCGAGCCGCAGGACATCGACCAGACGCTGGCCTGGATGATCATCCTGGCCACGATCCCGGTCGGGCTGGCCGGCCTGTTGCTGGAGCACGCCTTCCGGGTGTACTTCAGCAAGCCGATCCTGACCGGGTGTTTCCTGTTCGTGAACGGGCTGGTCCTGCTGGCCGGCGAGCGCGCCCGGCGGCGCGGTGCGGACCGGGAGGCCCAGGAGATCGAGGCCGACCTGCAGGCGGTCAGCGAGCGGCAGAAGGCCGCGGTGGCGGCGGGCGCCGGTGGCGGCGGCGGCCGGCATTCAGCCGGCCAGCGGGCGCTGAAACAGCAGCACGCGAGCCTCGCGGTGGAGTCCGACAAGCGCATCGTCCGCCGGACCGGCTGGCTGGGTGCCTTCTTGCTCGGGGCGGTGCAGATCTTTGCCCTGCTGCCGGGCATCAGCCGGGACGGCAGCGTCATGGTCAGCGGCATGTTCCGCGGGTTGTCCCGGCAGGACGCGGCGCGGTTCTCGTTCCTGCTGTCGGCGCCGGTCATCCTGGCCGCCGGCGTGCTCAAGCTCCCGGACCTGACCGGGCCGCTCGGCGCCGGGATCCACGGGCAGGTGCTGTTCGGCAGCGTGCTGTCCTTCGTGGGCGCGTTCGTCGCGCTCCGGTTCCTGATGCGCTACTTCAGCGATCCGCGGCGGACGCTGACGCCGTTCGCGATCTACTGCCTGGTGGCGGGACTCGGCGCCGCGATCTACCTGTCCGTGCGGTAAGCGGGTTCGGCCGTTCAGGTCAGCTGTTCAGGGCGGCCACGACCTGCTGGGCCATGGCCTGCTCGCCGCGCTGGTTCGGGTGGAAGGGGTAGGCCAGCGAGGTCGGGACCAGGCCCTCGACGTCCTTGGTGCTCGCGCCGGTACACGCGTCGTGGCCGATGGTCGCCTGATAGGTGTCGACGAACGTCGCGCCGTTCGCGGCGGCCGTCTGGGCCAGCATCTGGTTCAGGTCGACCTCGATGCCGCGCAGGTAGGGCACGTCGCCGAAGGCGAAGGGCACCAGCGGCCAGCAGCCGTCACCGGTGGTGGGCAGGATGTCCGGGTAGCCGACCAGCAGCACGCGAGCGTCCGGCGCGCGGGTCTCGATGCCCTGCAGCACCGCGGCCACCTTCGGCGCGGCCGCGTTGATCGTGGCGACCAGCTGGTCGGTGCCGCCCCCCACCCCCCTCCCCATTCCCCCTTCATAGTGGCGCTGGCACGGGTTGCCGATCAGGTCGGTGAGGCTCAGCTTGGCGCAGGTCTCCAGGATGCCGGTGAACCCGATGTCGTCGCCGCCGATGGTCAGCGTGACCACCGAGTCGTCGGCGGCCAGCGCGCTGAACTGCGGCGGGTTGGTGCCGAGCGGGACCGGTTGGCCTTGGGTCATGCTAGCGGTCGTCGCGCCGTTGCAGGTCGCGTCGACGTAGCCGGTCACGCCGAGCGCGGCCGCGGCATCGGCGCCGTAGTCG
>DATJQX010000071.1:0-43269 GCA_035505275.1 Streptosporangiaceae bacterium
GGACTACGCGCTGAAGCCGGACGGCGAGCTGGCCACGATCGTGGTCCGCCCGCGCGGCTGGCACCTGGACGAGAAGCACATCCTGGTCGGCGGTCAGCGGGCTTCTGGCAGCCTGGTCGACTTCGCGCTGTACATGGCCACGTGCGCGAACAAGCAGCTGGACAAGGGCAAGGGACCGTACTTCTACCTGGCCAAGAACGAGAGCCACCTGGAGGCGCGGCTCTGGAACGAGGCGTTCAACCTCGCGCAGGACGCGCTGGGCATCCCGCGCGGTACGATCAGGGCCACGGTCCTGATCGAGACGATCCCGGCGGCGTTCGAGATGGACGAGATCCTGTATGAGCTGCGGGACCACTCGGCGGGCCTGAACGCGGGGCGCTGGGACTACCTGTTCAGCGTGATCAAGAAGTTCCGCACCCGCGGGCGCGAGTTCGTGCTGCCCGAGCGCAACTCGGTCACGATGACCGCGCCGTTCATGCGCTCCTACACCGAACTGCTGGTCAAGACCTGCCACCAGCGCGGCGCGCACGCGATGGGCGGCATGGCCGCGTTCATCCCCTCCAGGCGCGACCCAGAGGTCAACGAGCGGGCGCTGGCCAAGGTCAGGGAGGACAAGACGCGCGAGTCGCAGGACGGCTTCGACGGATCCTGGGTCGCCCACCCGGACCTGGTGCCGGTCTGCAAGGAGGTCTTCGACGGCGTCCTCGGGGCCAACCCGAACCAGATCGGCAAGACCAGGGAGGACGTCAGCGTCACCGCCGAGGACCTGCTCGCCGTGAGCAAGACTCCCGGCGTGATCACCGAGGCAGGGCTGCGCAACAACATCAGCGTCGCGCTGCAGTACCTGGCCGCGTGGCTGGGCGGCAACGGCGCGGTAGGGATCTTCAACCTGATGGAGGACGCGGCGACGGCCGAGATCTCCCGCTCCCAGGTCTGGCAGTGGATCCACAACGACGTGGCCCTTGACGACGGCCCGGTCGTGACCAGGGAACTGGTCGAGCGGCTGATCGACGAGGAACTGGGCACGATCCGCGAGCAAGCCGGGGACGAGTTCGACGCGGAGCAGTACGGCCAGGCGGTGGCGCTGTTCAGCGAGGTCGCCCTGGCCGACGCGTTCGCCGACTTCCTCACCATTCCCGCCTACGAGCGGATGCCGTAGCGGTCGGTCGTTCGGCCAGGCGCAAAAAGGGCAGAATCAGCGGGAGCGGGCACGGCGGTTTCGGGTCGACGGCGAGGTGGGACGGCATGGCAGCGACGACCATCGAGGGGCTCGTCCCGCGGATGAGACAGGTCTGCGGGGCGGCCAACGTCATCACCGACCCGCTTGAGCTGCGCACCTACGAGTGCGACGGGCTCACCGCGCACCGCATGGTGCCCGCGCTCGTCGTCCTGCCCGGCACGGCCGGCGAGGTGGCCGCGGTCGTGGCCGAGTGCGCGAAGGCCGGGGTGCCGTTCGTCGCCCGCGGCAGCGGGACCGGCCTGTCCGGCGGCGCGCTGCCGCACCCGGACGGGGTGCTCGTCGTCATGTCCCGGATGCGGAAGATCCTCGAGGTCGACCCGGTGAGCAGGCGGGCCGTCGTCGAGCCCGGGGCGACGAACCTGTCGGTGAGCAAGGCCGCCGCGCCGTTCGGCCTGTTCTACGCGCCCGACCCGTCCAGCCAGGTGGTCTGCTCGGTCGGCGGCAACGTGGCGGAGAACTCCGGCGGCGCGCACTGCCTCAAGAACGGGTTCACCGTTCACCACGTGACCGGCCTGGAGATCGTCACGCCCGCCGGGGAGCTGACGTGGCTGGGCGACGGGACCGGCGTGACCACGGGGTACGACCTGCTCGGCGCGTTCACGGGGTCCGAGGGCACGCTGGGCATCGTCACCAAGATCGTCGTCAAGCTGATGCCGCTGCCCGAGACCGTGCACACGCTGCTCGCCGCGTACGCCACGACCAGCGACGGCGGCCGCGCGGTCTCCGACGTCATCGGCGCCGGGATCGTGCCGGCGGCCATCGAGATGATGGACGCGCTGTCCATCGAGGCCGCCGAGGCGGCGGTGGGCTGCAACTACCCGGAGGGCGCGGGCGCGGTCCTGATCGTCGAGCTTGACGGGCCGGCCTGCGAGGTCGAGGGCGAGCTGGCCACGGTGCGCGCGCTGTGCGAGGCGGCGGGGGCGACCGAGATCCGGGCGGCCGACGACCCGGCCGAGCGCGCCGTGATCTGGGCCGGCCGCAAGTCCGCCTTTGCCGCGGTGGGGCGGATCAGCCCGGCGTTCATCGTGCAGGACGGCGTGGTGCCGCGGACGTCGCTCGGCGAGGTGCTGGCCAGGATCGCCGCGCTGTCGGCCGACGCGGGGATCCGCGTGGCGAACGTGTTCCACGCCGGCGACGGCAACCTGCACCCGCTGGTGCTGTACGACGACGCGTCGCCTGCGCAGACCGAGGCGGCGGAGGAGCTGTCCGGCGCGATCCTCGACACGTGCCTGGAGCACGGCGGGTCGATCACCGGCGAGCACGGCGTCGGCGTCGACAAGTCACGGTACATGCCCAAGATGTTCAACGCCGACGACCTGGACACCATGCAGCTGGTCCGCTGCGCGTTCGACCCGGCCAGCCTCTGCAACCCCGGCAAGGTCTTCCCCACGCCGAGGCTGTGCGGCGAAGTCCCTGGCCACCGGCGCGCGCCGCACCCCGCCGTAGCGGCCGGGCTGGCGGAGATCTTTTGATGGATACCGAACGGGCGGTGGTTTCCCAGATCCGGGCCGCCCTGGAGGCTGCGTGCTCCGCGACGCGGGATGGGGCCGCGGCGGACTCGGTCGCCGGGGTCACTCCCGCGTTCGTCGCGTCGCCGGCCAGCACCGCCGAGGCGGCCGCCTTGCTGGGCGCCGCGGCCACGCACGACCTGACGGTCGTGCCGCGCGGGGCCGGGCTCGGGCTGGGCTGGGGCCTGCCGCCGTCGTCCTGTGATCTGGTCGTCGACATGGCTTTGATGGGCGACGTGATCGAGCACGCGGCGGGCGACCTGGTGGCGCGGGTGCAGGCGGGCGCGACGATCGGGCACCTGGCCTCGGTACTGGCCCAGGCCGGGCAGCAGCTGGCGCTTGACGCCCCGCCCGACGCGACGGTCGGCGGGGTGGTCGCGACCGGGATGGCCGGGCCGCGGCGGTTCCGCTACGGCGCCCCGCGGGACCTGCTGATCGGCCTCACCGCGGTGCGCGCGGACGGCGTCGTGGCGCATTCGGGCGGCAAGGTGGTCAAGAACGTGGCCGGGTACGACATCGGCAAGCTGTTCTCGGGGTCGCAGGGCACGCTGGGCCTGATCACCGAGGCGACGTTCCGGCTGCACCCGCTGCCGGTGGCGGTGGTGTACGTCACCGCGGAATTCGGCTCCTCCGACCGGGCGGGCGCCGCGGCCGCGGTGGCCGCGGCCGCGGGGTCGGCGCTGGTGCCGTCCGCGGTGGAGCTGGACTGGCCAGGCGGCTCGTCCCGGCCGCTGCGGGTCGGCGTGCTCCTCGAGGGCACCGCGGCCGGGGTAGCCGAGCGCGCCACCCGGATGTCCGAGCGGCTGGGCGGGGCGGCCGGCTCCCCGATCGTCGCGGTGTCGCCGACCGCTCCGCCGAGGTGGGGTCAGCTGCCGTCGTCCAGCACGGTGGTCCGCACCACGTTCTGGGTCGCCAAGCTGCCCGCGGTGCTGGACGCGCTGGTCGCGGCGGGAGAGGAGGCGGGGGTCAGGCCCGCGGTCAGCGGCCCGGCCGGCGCGGGCGCGCTGTACGCCTGCCTCGGCCCGCACACCGAGGACGACGCGGCCGTCCGGTTCATCGCAGCGCTGCGCGACCGGCTGACCAGGGTGACTCAGGGATCGGCGGGTCCGCGGGGCAGCGTGGTGGTCCTGGCCGCGCCCTCGTCCGTCCTGACCACGGCCGGCGCCTACGGGCCGGTTCCCGGCGCGGCCCTGATGCGGTCGGTCAAGGACCAGTTCGATCCCGGTTACCGGATGTTCCCCGGCCGACTGGCGGGAGGCAGCTGATGCACGACGCGGACCACCTGCGCAGCGTGTCGAAGGACTGCATTCACTGCGGGTTCTGCCTGCCGGCCTGCCCGACGTACCAGCTGTGGGCCGAGGAGATGGATTCGCCGCGGGGCCGGATCTACCTGGTGAACCAGGTCCTGGACGGCGCCGAGCTGACCGAGGCCGCGGCCGGGCACTTCGACCGGTGCCTCGGCTGCATGGCGTGCATGACCGCCTGCCCGTCCGGCGTGCAGTACGACCAGCTCATCGAGGCGGCCCGGGCCTGGACCGAAGAGGCGCGCACCGCGGGCGCCGCCCAGGCGGACGCGGGCGGTCCGGCCGGTTCGTCGGCTGAGCGGCGACGGGACCGGGCGGCGCGGGCGGCCATCTTCGCCCTGTTCCCGTATCCGGCGCGGCTGCGCGCGATGCTGGGGCCGCTGCGCGCGGCGCAGCGCACCGGGCTTGACCGGCGGCTGGCCCGCAGCCGCCTGCCGGACCGCCTCTCCCCCGCGCTCGGCGCGGCAGTGCGCCTTGGCGCCGACGGCGCGGGGCGCCTGGCTCCCCCCGCGTCCGCCACCAAGAGGCTGCCGGAGCGCGTGCCGGCCAGGGGATCCCGGCGCGCGGTGGTCGGCATGCTCACCGGGTGCGTGCAGTCGGTGTTCTTCCCGCAGGTGAACGCCGCGACCGCGCGGGTCCTCGCGGCCGAGGGCTGCGACGTGCTCATCCCCCGCGGTCAGGGCTGCTGCGGCGCGCTGTCGCTGCACGCGGGCCGGGAGGCCGAGGCGCAGGCCTTCGCCCGGGGCGCGATAGCCACCTTCGAGGCCGAAGACGTCGACGCGATCGTGGTGAACTCGGCCGGGTGCGGTTCGGCGATGAAGGAGTACGAGCGGCTGCTGGCCGGGACCGGCTGGGCCGCGCGGGCGGCGGCGCTGAGCGCCAAGGTCCGCGACCTGTCGGAGTACCTCGCCGAGCTCGGGCCGGTCGCGCAACGGCACCCGCTGCCGGTCACCGCCGCCTACCACGACGCCTGCCACCTGGCGCACGCGCAGCGGATCACCAGGCAGCCGCGCGAGCTGCTGCGGGCGATCCCCGAGCTGACCCTCGTCGAGCTGCCCGACGCCGGGACCTGCTGCGGCTCGGCCGGCGTGTACAACCTGCTGCAACCCGAGGCGGCCGGCGAACTGGGCGCGCGCAAGGCGCAGGCGGTGCTGGACGCGGGCGCGCCGCTGCTGATCTCCGCGAATCCCGGCTGCTCGCTGCAGATCGCGTCCGCGCTTGGCGACCGCGGCGCGCACGTCGCGGTCGCGCACGTGGCCGAGGTCCTCGACGCCTCCATCCGCCGCGCCCCGCTCCCGCCTCCGGCCGGAGCGGCCTGACCTGCCCTATCGCGTCGCCCTATCGCGTCGCCCTATCGGGTCGCCCTACAGGGCGGCCGCCAGGGCGGCCCACGTCTGGGGGCGCGCGCCCCGCCCGGCGCCTGTCTCCGGGTTCCAGTACTCGGACCAGCCGGAAGCCACGATGGCCCGGCGCGCCCGGCGGGCGATCTCGTCGGCCAGGTCTTCTTCGCCCCAGCGGCGGCACGCCTGGACGACGAGGAACTCCAGCTGCGGCCAGGCGGGCCCGCGCCAGTACGTATCCGGCAGGTACCGGGGGTCGGCGGGCGGCAGGTACCGCAGGCCCCACGGCGCCGCGAACCTGGACGGGTCGCGCAGCTGGTCCAGGCAGGCCAGGGCACGGTCGCGGCGGACGCTGCCCAGCGCGGAAAGAACGCCGTCGAGGGTCGGCGCGCGATGGCTCTCGCCGCCCCCGACGACCGGCCGGTCGACGTACATGCCCTGGCGGTCATCCCACAGCCGTTCGTCCATGGCCTCGCCGACCTCGAAGCTGACGCGCCGGTGCGCGTCGTCCCCGGTCAGCTCGCTGGCCAGCAGGAAGGCGTGCGACAAGATCCCGTTGAACAGGCTCGGCGCGCAGACGAATTCGGTGTTCCAGATCGCGTCGCCCTCGTCGCCGCTGAACTCGGTCGCGCCGACGAGCTGCGTGTCGCGGGCCAGCCATCCCGGCGCGTTCCAGTCGCTGCCCCCGTACCACGAATCCCAGCGCGGGGAATCGTCGCAGCCGGTCTCCCACGGGTGCACGACAAAGGCCAGGCCATTGCGGAACCGCCGGGCCGTGAAATACGACAGGGCACGGGATATCTTCGCGGAAAGGTCACCGGGCACCGCGAGGCCCTGCCGCCCGGCCCAGGTCATCGCCAGGGCGTAAACCGGCGGCTGGGTAAAGCACGAGACATCAGACCGGGGGCCGCGGTAAACGGTATTCGGGCCCGCGTAGACCATATGCGGGAGGAATCCGTTGGCGAACTGCTTCGCCAGCGCGTGGGTGAGTTCTGCCACGCTCCGCTCATCGTGAAGTGATGCCCAGGCCATGCTGTGGAAGCACGAATCCCAGAGCCACATATGCGGGTAGACATCGGCGTTGGGCAGGCAGTAACCGCGGTCCTCGCGCCAGGCCGACTCCAGGACGCCTAGCGCGGCGGACTTTACCCGGTCATCCTTCACGTTCTGCGCCCGTGGATCTCGGGACTACCGCGGAAGTTCATGCTGTCAGCAAAGCAGTTGACCGCCCGTGACCGGTGGCCGGGGAGGCCGGCCCCTCCGGGACCTTGGAAGGAGGGGCCGGCCATCACCCGCAGCGCTTAGCTGCCGGTGCTGCTACTCCCTGATCCGGTCGGCGCGCCCGGCCCGCCCGTCATGTTCTGGCACTGGTGGGTGGGTTTCTGCGTGGATGACGGCGAGGGAGCCGCGGTGGCCGTGCTCGCAGACCCGGCGCTGACCGCGGTCGTGTCCGACGTCGAGGACGGTGTCGTCGACGTCGTGGTGGCCGAGTGCGATGTCGCGGCGCTGGCGACCGCCATGCTGGCGCCAAAGCCGATGCCGAGCGCGCCCGCGCCGACCGCGGTCCCGATAATGATCTTGCCCAGTCTGGTCTTCAACGTGTCCGCCTCCTAGCGGTGGGGGTGTTGGTCCTGGACCCAGGACACCCACGCCGGCTGCGGCTTCACTGCAGCATGGCTCTGCCAGCGGTATGAAAGGGCGGAACAGAGAAGGCGGCGGACGTCAGAGCATGTAGCTGCAGCCGTCCCAGTAGGCCTCGACGCGGGGGTGGCGCTTGCCCTTCATCCCGATCTCCAGGACGTCGGGCAGGCGGCCGCCCGGGGCGCGGAACCAGATCTCCAGGCCGCCCGCCTCGGCCGGGTCGACCGGGCTGAACGCGGACAGGGCGATGCGCGCGGGCGGGGTCGCGGCCGCGTTCATATACGCCGGGGTACCCCAGCAGCAGCCCCACGGGCGCGCGGCCCAGACGTAGAGCCGCCCGCCCAGCCCGCGGACGACCGCATCCGCCTCGGGGCTCACGTCCACCCGCACTGCTTCCTCCGCGCTCTACCAGCACCAGGACCGGTGCACGGCCTTATTTCATCGTGCCACGCGCCGGCCAGGCGCGCCAGATGCGCTGAGGCGGGCACACTGGGGGTCATGGGCACGGACCTCATCGCGGTGGTCGGGGCGACCGCCACCGGCAAGTCCGGGCTCGCCATCGAGCTGGCCCTGGCGCTGGGCGGCGAGGTCGTGAACGCCGACTCGATGCAGCTCTACCGGGGTATGGACATCGGCACCGCCAAGGAGCCGCCCGCCGCCCGGCGCGGGGTGCCGCATCACCTGCTCGACGTCTGGCCGGTGACCCGGACCGCGAACGTGGCCGACTACCAGCAGCTCGCGCAGGACGCGATCAAGGGCATCAACGCCCGCGGGCACGTGGCGATCCTCGCGGGCGGCTCGGGCTTGTACATCCGGGCCGCCCTGGACGACCTGCATTTCCCCGGAACGGACGACGGTGCCCGGGCCCGCCTCGAGGCTGAGCTCGACCGCCTGGGCGCGGCCGCGCTGCACGCCAGGCTGGCCGTGCTCGACCCGGCCGCGGCCGCGGCGATCCTGCCGGGCAACGGCCGCCGGATCGTGCGCGCCCTCGAGGTGCTCGAGATATCGGGACGCCTGTTCAGCGCGACCATGCCGGGCTACGACCAGGGGCGCCCGGCCATCCAGGTCGGCCTGACGCTGCCCAGGCCCGAGCTTGACCGGCGCATCGCGGCCCGGGTCGACCGGATGTGGGAGGCGGGGTTCGAGGAGGAGGTTCGGGGGCTGGCCGGGGAGGGCCTGCGGGAGGGCAAGACCGCCAGCCGGGCCCTCGGCTACCAGCAGGTTCTCCGTTACCTCGATGGCGAGTGCACCCCGGACGAAGCGCGCGACGAGACGGTCAGGGCCACCAGGCGTTTCGCGCGCCGCCAGGAATCCTGGTTCCGGCGCGACCCCCGCATCCGCTGGCTGGACGCCAGCGGGGCCCACCTCCTCGACCACGCCCGGCAAATCCTGGGCGACCATGATCACGAAGGATCTGGTACCGCATAGGGTACAAAAGTCTTCGTGATCATGCTCGAGGTGTTGGGCTACATCTGGTCACCTAGGGCGTAGGCGCGCTTGGCGTTGTCGGCGCAGATCATCTTGGTCAGGCGCAGCACTGTTCGTTCGGCATATAGGTCTTCGTTGAGACCTTCGGTGAAGAGGACGGACAGCGCGGTCCGGAACAGCGCGGCGCCCAGGAAATACAGTTCCGGCAGGCCCCACGCGTCGGAGGAGTACAGGAACTTGCCGAACGGGGCGAGCTCGAGGGCCTCGGCGAGCAGGGCGGGGGCGCGGGCGCCGAGGTTGTGGGTGGCCAGGCCGGCGTCGACGTACACGTGCGGGAAGACCTGGGCCAGGTAGCCGGCCTCGCGGTGGTAGGGGTAGTTGTGCAGCAGCATGACCGGGACGCCGGTCGGCTCGATCGCCCGCAGCAGCGGGGTGAGCAGCAGCGGGTTGCAGCGGTGCAGGTCGACGTCGCTGTCGCCGTAGCCGACGTGGAACTGGACGGGCAGCCCGAGGTCCACGCCGCACCAGATGAAGAACCGGTGCAGGACCTGGTCCGCGAGCCGTGGCGGGCCACCGTCGCCGGCTCCGTCGAGCCAGCGCCCGGCGGCGGCGGTCACCTCGGCGTCATCGGGCCGCTCGGCGGCGAGCTCGAGGCCGGTCCGGTAGGCGGCGATCGACTTCACCCCGACCACCCGGCCGGAATCGGCGGTGCGCTTGGCCAGGGCGGAGCGGAACGCATCGGGGAACGCGGCCGCGCCCGTCCCGGCGGCGGCCACGTCCTCCGCGACCCGCTCGAGCCGGACGATCTCGTACGCGGTCGCGCCGGCCGCTTCGCCGAGCTCGGCGGGCGAGGTGATCGGCTCCGGCGTGAAGCCGGTATCCACGCACAGGGCGGAGAGCCCGGCCGCCTGCAGGAACCGCTTGCTCACCTCGGGAGCGCCGAGCTCGGCGCGGCGGGCCGCATAGTCCCGGAGTTCGGCGTGCCGGGGCAGGCCCAGGACGGGCGGGCACAGCCGGCGGAACGCGAACCCCGCCTGCGAGTCGAACGCCGAGCCGCCCGGGAAGCCCGCGCCCTCGCTCAGGCACGACTCCAGCGTCGCCTCGTCCGCGTCGCGGCACAGCACGCCGTGGCAGTGGTGGTCGACCAGGGGCTGCTCGGCCACGCAGGCGAGCAGTTCGGGCACTTAGGCGCCTCCCCTAGGCCGACTCGTCGCCGGCCGTCGCCAGCCGCGGGCTGGGCACCTGCTCGGGCGTGCCGTCCGGTGCCTTGATGCCCTCACGCGCGGCCAGCGCCGCGCCGAGCTTGCGCGCCGTCGCCGGCGCGGCGAGCACAGCGGCGATGGCCACGGCCAGCCAGACGCCCGACGTGATGACCTCCCACCTGGCCGGGCCGGCCGCGGGCCACGGGATGACGTTGCGGTACAGCGTGTAGCCAAGCACGATGATCCCGACGGTCGGTATCACCACCTGCCACGTCGGCACGGGCAGTTTGCGCTGCACGAACACCAGCACCGTCGCGCCGATGGTGGCGAGGACGTAGACCACAAGGAGGATCAGCGTGCCGATGGTCCCCGACCAGAGGAAGCTGTCGAAGGCCGTGGCACCGAAGGCCGCCTTGTAGAGGAGCACGACCACGCCCGCCGCGACGACGACCGTCAGCGTCGCCCAGGCCGGCGTGCCCCAGCGCGAGCCCGAGCCGAGCCCGCGCGGGCCGGCCGTGTCCCTGGACAGCGCGTAGATCAGGCGCGCCGCGCCCACGACGCAGGCCAGGCAGCAGCCAAAGGCACTGAACGTGGTGCCGAGGGTGATCACGTCCCCGACCCAGTGGCCGACGTAGCTCGAGCCCAGGTCGCCCAGCAGCGACGGCGAGGCGGTGAAGGCCGCGACGCCCTTGGTGCCCGCGCCGAAGCCCATCATCTCGACCGCGGTCACGATGGTGAAGTAGACGCCGCCGAAGATCGCGACGCCGAGGATGGCGCGCGGGATGTCGCGGGTCGGGCGGTTAGCCTCCTCACCCAAGGTGGCGGCCGCCTCGAACCCGGCGAACGACAGGAAGCCGAACACCACCCCGAGGAACAGCCCGGAGAAGCTCGTCCCCGGCGTCACCTGGAACACGCTCCAGGTGAAGGTGTGATGGTCCGGCGCGTTCCCGGCCAGCAGGCGGACCAGTACTACCGCGGTTACGACCAGGATCAGCGCGACCGTGATGCCCTCGACGCCCAGCAGCACGCTCGTGCCGCGCCTGGCGGGCATGACGGCCAGGAACAGGACGAGGATCAGCACCACCGCCAGCAGGACGAACGGCGCCCAGGACGGCGGGTTGTGCCATATCCCGACCGCCTGCAGGAACGCGGTGCCGAAGATGCCCGCCGCGCTCGCGGTGACCACCGCGTAGAACAGGTAGGTGCCCACCAGGCCCCAGCCCGCGACCACGCCCGTCCGCGGCCCGAGCGTGGCGCCGACGAACGCGTAGGCCGAGCCGGCGTGGTGGAAGTACTGAGTCAGCCGGACGAAGGAGTAGGCCACCAGCAGCACGCCGACTCCGGCGATGAGGAACGTCAGCGGCACCGCGCGGCCCGCCGTGGTCGCGCTCGCCTGCGGGTTGATGTTCGCGGCCATGCTCGGCGCCATCAGCGCGATCGACAGGCCGACCGCCGCCCAGATAGATAGCCCGCGCTTCAGCCCGAACACCGGGAGTCCTTCGTGCGCCCGGGGCTCCCGAGAACCGGCCGCGGGGGACGGAGTCGCTGCCATAATGCTCCTCCTCTGCTGTGCTCCGTTCCCATAGTGTCCCTCCGGACCAGGGCGGTACGGAAGGGGCAAAAGATACGAAAACGTCGACTTCACCAGGTATTTGATGGGGCTCGCGGCCCACGAGCCCCATCTTGCGGGGTCGGGATGCCACATGCGGTGCCGCGGTGCGGCCTGTGTGCGGGGCGTGTCACCGGATCGGGCGGGACGAGCGGAGAGCCCCTCACATGGCACGCTTCCTGGCATGAGGCAACGCCCACGTCCGCGGCGTTCCGGGATCGTTACGGTCCAGGGTGTCATCTGCATGAATCCCGGCCAGGCTCAGCTCCGGGGATGGCCCGCTGAGGGTACGTGCCCGCCCCTCCAGCATCAAGCATGACCGCGACCACCCCGCCACCCGCACCCACCGGATCTTCGGGCACCGCGCGACGCCCCAACGGGACCGATGGCTATCGGTGCTTGTGGCCCGCAAGACCCGATCCCCGGCCGGGGGCGACGTCATATTGTCAGACCCTGGTGACAGCATGTGGTTACCCGAGAGGTCCGGATGCCGCGATCGAACCGTTTTGCTCCGTCGTGCGTCACTGTAGGTAGGACCTCAATCGTCAGGAGGTGACCTACAGTGAGCGGTGCCTACCCGGTGCTTAACGTGGGTTCCTTCGGGTCCGCGGATGCCATGGGTTCGGTCGGATCGACGCGGACCCGGGGTCCGTGGGTCCGCACATTCCGCGGGACGCCCGCGTCCGTACCGGACGCCCGGCGCTTCGTGGCCGAACTGCTGGCCGGCTGCCCGGCCAGGGACGTACTCATGACGTGCGTGTCGGAGCTATGCGCGAACGCGATCACGCACACCGCCTCCGGGGACGGCGGCGCATTCGTCGTCTCCGTCGGGTACCCGCGCAAAGGGGTGGCCCGGGTCGCGGTGACCGACGAGGGGAGCGCATCGGTCCCGGCGGCCGGCGCGCCCGACCTGACGGCCGAAGGCGGCCGGGGGCTGGCCATGGTGGCCGCCTGCACCAGCCGGTGGGGGTGGGCGGAGGCCTACCCGGGACGAACCGTGTGGGCGGAAGCCTGCTGGCCGGTCGGGGTTCCCTCGCAAGGGCGGGACAGGCCCCGCCGGCGCCGCTCCCCCGCTCCTGCAGGCGACTGGACCCCCAGCCCCGCGGCGTAGCCTCGCGGCGGGGCTGGGCACTACCTAAGAATGCGGTCCACCGCGCTGCGGGCTACTGCCTTACGCATCTCGAATATGAGATATTCTTTACGGTATGGACGGTGGGCTGGAGGGCGGCGCGGGATCTGCGTCGGGTTCTGCGGGGTTCGAGACGGCACGGGGCGAGGGCGGGGAACAGGTGCCGGTCATGCCGGGGTTCCGCGAGATGGCACTGCGCCGGATAGCGCAGGAGGGGGCGCCACGGATAGCGGACGAGCGGGTGGCGCGGATGGCGGACGAGCGGGGGCGGCTGGTTCGCGAGCTGGCGGGGCAGCGGCAGGCGGCCGGGCTTTCGCAGACCGAGGTCGCGGCCCGCATGGGGACCTCGCAGTCCGCGGTGGCCAGGCTGGAGTCGGGGACCGCGGACGTGCGCGCCTCCACGCTGGAACGTTATGCGGCCGCCGTCGGCGGCCAGATCACCTGGAAACTCGACCACCCCGAGGAAGGGGCCAGCGGATGACGCACCCGGCATCGCCGCCACGACCAGCACGCGCTCAGCTGCCAGGAGGTCCGCCGGAGGTGCCGCCCTGGCCTGGCACCCCGCTCTTCCCGGGCTGGCAACCCGCGCCGCCGATGCCCGCCCCGGGACCGGTCCCGCCGACCAGGGTGTGGCTGGACCCGCACGCCGACTGGAAAGGCCTGCTATACGAACGGCTGCTCCAGAAGCGGATCGTGCTGGCTTCGGGGCCGCTGGATGACGACGCGGCCAGCAGGCTCTCGGCTCAGCTGCTCACGCTGGACGCGGAAGGCGACGGGCCCATCCGCCTGGAACTGCAGAACCTGACGGCAGAGTTGCCCGCCGCCCTCACCGTGATGGGCATCCTCGAGGTCATGCGCGTGCCCGTGCACGGGTGCGTGAGCGGCGAGATCAGCGGCCCCGCGCTGGGCGTACTGGCCTGCTGCACGCGCCGGACCGGCTACCCGAACGCGTCCTTCACGCTCAGCGAGCCGAGGCTGGAGTTCGGCGGCACGGCGAGCGCGGTCAGCGCGCGCGAGCAGCAGGTGTGCCGCATGCTCGACACGCTGTACTTCAAGCTCGCCGACGTCACGGGGCGTGAGGTGGACGACATCCGCGAGGACTCGCGCCGCGGCCGTTCGCTGACCACCGCCCAGGCGATCGGGTACGGCCTCATCCAAGCCCAGGAGACCACCAGGCCGAAGCCTGAAGCTCCCTGAACTGACCGTCATGGGCGCGCTTGAGCGTGCTGCGTGGTTTGGCCCAGCACGGGCATAAAAATAGCCCTCTGTACACACTCGCTCTCAATGGGTAACATCGAACCGCGGGGACGACCCGTACGAAAGCGGTAGGGATCGGCGAGATTGTTACATCTCGTTCGGGAAGTGGCTGAACTGGGGCCTATGATGAACACTGAGAGTGATCGGTCGAGTGGGAATCGTTATCAGGAGCCTGTTCCAGCCGAAAAGCCGCAGGCTACGGCGCGGTACAGCTGGGACTGGCCGGAGAACCTGGCACCGGAATGGACGCCGCCGCCGGGGTGGGTCACGCCTGGCCGCACGCAAGCCTGGGACGCGGACGGTAACCGCCCGAATGGCGGGCCTGCGTACCGGGACCAACTGGACGCGGATAACTGGGACAGCTGCCGCGCGGATCGCGAACCGGCCGAGCCGCAGGTGACGGGCTTCAGGCCCGCACCGGCAGATGACGAGCCGGATGCCCCGGAGCGCGCGGACGAGCCGGCGGACTGCGAGCCGCATGACGGATCCGATGACCAGATGGGGGCCGACGAGGCGGGGGACGAACCGGCGGATCGGACGGGAGATGCCGGGGTAGCGGACGGGTCGGCGGGGGACGGGCCTGGGGATGACGAGGAAGGCTGGCCCGGGGTCGCGCCGGCGGCGGGGTGGTTCCTGCGGGCCCCAGATGAGAGTGGCTGGGGCGACGCGGCAGCGGACAGGAGTGGCTGGGGCGACGCGGCGGCGGGTGAGAGTGGCGGGCACGGCACGGCGTCGGATGAAAGTGCGGGCCGCGCTGGTGACGCGGGCGGCGCCGGTTCCTGGAGCGGCACGCGGCCGGTGCGGGCTTGGACCGTGTCGGGCGCAGGCTTGCCGGCGGAGCCGGTGGTCGGGGCGACTAGGGCGCTGTGGGGTCGGGCGGGCGGTCCCGGCTTCCAGCCGGGGCGTCCTGGTTCTGGGGCAAGGCGGGCGGCGGCCGAGCCTTCCCCGTGGCAGAAAGCGCAGGGCTTGTGGCGTGACTCGGGCATCGGCTGGGACGAGCAACCGCAGCGTGCCGCCCCGCCGGTCTCCCCGCGCCGGGACCTGAGGCCGAGCCCGCTGCCGCCGCGCAGGATCGGGCCGGCTCCCCTGCCGCCGCCCGAGCGATACGCGGGCCGGCACAGTGGGGCGGGATCCGGGTCTGCTGGACCTGCGGAGCCGGTAAGCGGTGCCTGGCCGGGGCGCACCCAGGTCGCGCTCAGCGCGCCGGTGTTCGCGGCGGCCGAACCGGAGGCGCGCGACGACCGGGGTACCGTGCGCGTCGATGACGGGCGGGAGCTGCCGTGGGACCGCTCCTTCGGGTGGGAGCGCGCCTCCGTCGGGCGCGAGGCGAATGACACCCTCCTCCTCGAAGAGGAACCGCAGCGACCGCGGCGGCCGACCAGCCCGAGGACCCGCGTCACGCGCCGTACGGCGGCGATCGTGGTGCCGATCATCGTGCTCGTGGCGGTCGCCGCGATGGCGCTGGCGCTGCTGACCGGCCACGGGCCGAGGTTCGGCCAGCTCGCGTCGAGTCAGCCGCAGGACCAGGCCCCGGCGTTGCCGCAGGCACTGACCGCCGCGGCGTTCGGCACCTACCCCGGGC
Source organism: Streptosporangiaceae bacterium (assembly GCA_035505275.1). Taxonomy (GTDB): domain Bacteria; phylum Actinomycetota; class Actinomycetes; order Streptosporangiales; family Streptosporangiaceae; genus Palsa-504. The sequence goes on from DATJQX010000071.1 coordinate 15,241, forward strand.
AGCAGCAGCGTGGTGTGTTCCAGACCGTCAACCGCATCGTCGCCTCGGGGAACACGATCGTCACGATGGGCTCGCAGACGAGCGACGGCATCGTCCGGCAGCAGTTCTTCGTGTCCACCAACGCCGGGGCGACGTGGCGGCTGGCCTCGGTCCAATCCCCGGGCGGCGGCCAGGCGCCGCTCGGGTACGCCGCCTCGCTCTTGGCCGGCGGCCCGGGCGGATGGGCGGCGATCGGGCCGCAGGCCCTCTGGACCAGCCAGAACGGCCAGTCCTGGACGCTGGCCGCCACGCACGGGATCACCCCGCAACTCCCGGGTGACTCGGTCTGGGTGATGACCAGGACCGCGCAAGGCTTCCTGGCCGCGGGCAACGGCTCGGCCGGGCACGGCGCCTCGCAGGCGGTGCTGTGGACGTCGGCGGACGGGGTGACGTGGCACCGGATGACCGCCGCACAGCTGGGGCTGGCGGCCGCGGGCGAGCAGGTGCTGAACATCTCCTACGCCACCTGGCTGGGCGATGACACGCTGATCTCCGGCGAGGTCGCCGGGAACGGGACCACCTACGCGGGCGCGTGGCTGAGCACGGACGGCGGCTCGTCATGGACGCGCGTGACGATACCGGCCGACCACGGCGCGGGGACTTCGGTTACCGGCGTGGCGTACGACAGCGCGGGCCTGCTCGCGGTCCGGCCGGGCCGCACGCCGGCCGGCGCGCCGGACGGCGTGGCCTATTTTTCGCCGAACGGACGCGCCTGGCAGTACGTGGGCACGATCGACGCGGCCGGCGGCTGGACCCCGGGCGTCGTCAAGGGCAGCGTCTACGGCTTCGTGGTGGCGGGAACGACCGCCGCGGGCCGGCTGGTGGCCTACACCAGCAGCGGTAACGGCGCCAGCTGGCAGCCGACCGGCTCGCTCGGCGATGCCGCCGGGGAGTCGGTAGTCGGCGCGACGGTCGCGCCCGCAGGCACCATCGTCGCCGTCGGGTACACCACGCGGAGCAAGATCGGCCAGGAGTCGATGCTCATCGAGGCGAACACGGCGGGGACCATCCGGCCCGTCTCGCTGACCGGGATTCCGGGCGGCGTCATCCCGGAGCTCACGGTCAACGGGCTGGCGGTAGCCGGTGGCCAGAAGGTTGCCGTGGGCAGCGCGGACGGCTACCCGGCAGTGTGGCAGAAGACCTCAGGCAGCTCCTGGGCCCTGGTCACCCCGCTCACATCGATGCCCGCGGGAACCGGCCTGACGGCGCTGACCGGGGTGAGTCACGGGTCGGCCGGCTGGCTGGCGGTCGGCGCACCCGGTCCCTACGTCGCGACCTCCGCTGACGGCACGACCTGGCAGTTCGCCACGGGGAACGGATCGATCACCAACGACCTGGCCGGAGTGGCCGCCGTCGCCACCGCCGCGGGCCCGGCCGGGTACATCATCGTCGGCAAGCTGGTCGCGCCGGGCGGCAACTGCGTCGCCGACGTCTGGTGGTCACCGAACCTGACCTTGTGGGTCCGCGCGCACGACGTGAACGACGCGACCGGCTCGAGCCAGGTGCTCGCGGTCGCCGCAAGCGCGCACGGCTTCGTGTCGGCCGGCTCGCACGACGGCAGGCCCGCGGTGTGGACGACGGCCGACGGCCGGAGCTGGACGACCATCGTCCTGCCCATGCCGGCCGGCGCCACCGGGGCGGTGCTGCAGCAGGTCGCGATCAGCGGCGACCGCGTGGTCGCGCTGGGCCAAGAGACGGTAGGGGCCGCCACCCTGCCGATCGCCGAGCTGTCCGTCGACGGGGGAACCAGCTGGCAGCAGGTACCGTTCAGGTCCCAGGGAACGGACACGTCCTTCAACGCGCTCACCGCCGGCCCGGGCGGCTTTGCCGCCGCGGGGCAGTCCGGCGAGCCTGGGCAGCGGGACGTCGCGGTATGGACCTCGGCCAACGGGACGGTCTGGTCACCGTCGCGGATCAGCGGGCTCACCGGCGCCCAGGCCGAGGGCAGCTACCAGCTGACCGCCCTGGCCCCGGCCGGTTCCGCCGTGACCGGCGTCGGCTCGATCGCCACCCAGCAGAGCCTGGAACCCTTCACCGTGACCCTTCCGGCCGGCTGACCCGGACCGGGCCGGCTGGGCTGGGCCGGTCCGGGCTGGGCCGGGCTGGGCTGGGCCGGGTCGGGTCGGGCCGGGCTGGGCTGGGCCGGGTCGGGCTCGGACCCCAGAGGACGAAGGCCGTGGCGAGGGTTCCAGGCGCTGATCCGCTCGGCGGCACAGTCGACCCGCCGCCTATCCGACCCATCCATCCCCTGGCCGAGGCCTGACCCGCAACCCCGCTCACCCCGTCAGTCCCGCACGCATCAGCCGCCCGTCTGGTCGAGGATCTTGCGGGAGCATTCGGGTGTCCGTTGAGCCCGGGGGGACTACTGTGCACCAAATACTCCCGAGAACCCGGATCCTCCCGGAGGATTCCGGCGTTTCCGTTTTGTCTGCGAGTGCGACCGGACTGCGCGCATGAAGGGTGAGCTGCCGACTACGCTTCGCAACCTGGCCTGATACCGGTGCAGTGTCATCTCCCGGTGGCAAGTCCTCAGGCCGCACTCGCCGTTCCGGGGTCAGTATCCACCGGTCCGTGCGGGCCGCCGTTTGCTGCCAGCCTGCCCAGCCCCGGCCGCGTGCCGATACCCTGCCGGTGTCCAGGGCTGCCCTGGCGCACCGGGTCACGGGAGGCACGATGAACGAACAGACGGGGATCCGGCCGTTCCGCATCGACATCGCGCAGGAGGACCTCGACGACCTGCGGATGCGGCTGGCCAGGACGCGCTGGCCGGGCCAGCTTCCGGGAACCGGCTGGGACTACGGCATCCCGCTCCCGGTGGTGCAGGAGCTGGCCGAGTACTGGCGTGACGGCTACGACTGGCGGGTTCACGAGCGGATGCTGAACAGGTTTCCGCAGTTCACCACCTCCATCGACGGCCAGAACGTGCACTTCCTGCACGTGCGCTCGGCGGAGCCTGGCGCACTGCCGCTGATCATGACCCACGGCTGGCCCGGCTCGATCGTGGAGTTCATGAACGTCATCGGCCCGCTGACCGACCCCTGGGCCCACGGCGGCGACCCGGCGGACGCGTTCCACCTGGTCGTCCCCTCGATTCCCGGCTACGCGTTCTCCGGGCCGACCAGGGACCGCGGCTGGAACCCGCAGCGCGTCGCGGGGGCCTGGGCCGAGCTGATGCGGCGTCTCGGCTACCAGCGCTACGGCGCGCAGGGCGGCGACTGGGGTTCGGCGATTTCCAGGGAACTCGGGCTCATCGCGCCCGAGCACCTGATCGGCGTGCACCTGAACATGCTGTTTCCCCAGTTTCGGGACGAGCCAGCCGACCTGACCGACGTCGAGAAGGCGCGCCTTGAGGCCCTGCGCCGCTTCCGGTCCGACGGGAGCGGGTACTTCAGGATTCAGTCCACCCGCCCCCAGACGGTGGCCTACGCGCTCACCGACTCACCCGCAGGCCAGCTGGCCTGGATCGCGGAGAAGTTCAACGAGTGGACCGACGGCGGGCTGCCCGGCGCGGTCGACCGCGACCAGTTGCTCACCAACGTCACCGTGTACTGGCTGACCGGGACGGCGGGGTCATCGGCCCGGCTGTACTTCGAGGCGGCCCATTCCGGCTCCGCGGGTCCGCCTGCCGTGTCCACCGTGCCCACCGGGATCGCGGTCTTCCCGCGGGAGATCGCGCCCCCGATCCGGCGTTTCGCCGAGCAGTCCAACACCATCGTGCACTGGTCCGAGTTCGACCGCGGGGGCCACTTCGCGGCCATGGAAGAACCCGACCTGCTCGTCGGCGACGTGCGCGAGTTCTTCCGGCCGTTCCGCGGACGCGCGGCAGGCCCGGTCTGAGCTACTCATCCGCGGCGGCGGGAGCGGGCTGCGCGGCCTGCCGCATCTGGAGCACGAGCACGACCAGCAGCAGGGCCAGCGCGTCGAACAGCGCGGCCATGGTGAACGAACTGGCCATGCCGTGGGTGGTGGCCTGGAGAGCCTGGCGCGCGGCACTGGCCGCCGCATGGTGAGCGGCACGGGTGGCGTTGCCAAACACGGTGACCAGGATGGCCAGGCCCAGCGCTCCGCCGACCTGCTGCATCGCGTTGACCATGCTGGCCGCGGCGCCGGAGTCCTGCGGGGCCACTTCTTGCAGCGAGGCCATCGTCAGCGGTACGAAGGCGACGCCCATCCCCGTGCCGAGCAGCAGCATCGGCCCGAGGATGCCGGTTATGTAGCTGGTGGCCGGGCTGATCTGGGACAGCCAGGCCATGCCGGCCACCACCGGCAGTAGGCCCGCGACCATGAGCGGCTTGGGGCCGAACCTCGGGACCAGGCGCGGCGCGAGCCTGGACACCGCGAACAGGGCGGCGGTCATCGGCAGGAACGCGATCCCGGCGCGCAGCGGACTGAACCCGAGCACCTCCTGCAGGAACTGGGTGAGGAAGAAGAAGATCCCGATCATCCCGGCGACCAGCAGCAGCCGGACCAGGTAGGACGCGGACCGGCCGCGGTCGGCGAACAACCGCAGCGGAGTGACCGGGTGAGCCGAGCGCGCCTCGGTCATCAGGAACGCGGTGAGCAGCGCGGCGGCAGCAGCGAACGCGGCGATCGTGAGCCGGTCGGCCCATCCGTTGGAGGCGGCCCTGATGAACGCGTACACCAAGGCCGACATCCCGCCGGTGGAGGTCAGCGCGCCCGCGACGTCGAACCGGCCGGGCTGGCGCGGCGTCTCGGGCAGGAACCGCGGTGTAGCGAGGATGACCGCCGCACCGATCGGCACGTTGATAAACAGCACCCAGCGCCAGGACGCCCATTCGGTGATCACGCCGCCAAGGACCAGGCCGAGCGAGGCGCCGCCCATGACCACGGCCGTGAAGATGCCGAGCGCCCGGGTACGCTCCCTGCCTTCCGGGAAACCGGTGATGATCAGCGCGAGCACCGCGGGCGAGGCGATCGCGCCGCCCGCGCCCTGCACCGCGCGGGCCGCGAGCAGCAATGGCGCCGAGGTAGCGAGCCCGCCCGCCAGCGAGGCAAGCGTGAAGATGGCCAGCCCGGCCATGAATACCTTCCGCCGCCCCAGGATGTCGCCCAGCCGACCGCCGAACAGCAGTAGCCCGCCGAAGGTCAGCGAGTAGGCATTAAGCACCCACGACAGGCTGGCCGCGGAGAAGCCCAGGCCGTGCTCGATGCGCGGCAGCGCGATGTTCACCACGGTCAGGTCCAGGATGATCATCAGCTGGGCGCCCAGGACCAGCGCCAGGCTGACGCCCAGGCGGCCGGGCCGGGCCGGGGCCAGGTCGCGGGCCCTCGTGAGGAATCGGTTTGACGAGGAAATGGACACAAGGTTCCTTCCCGACGTGTTGCTGCGGACGGGCCGGCCTCCCAGCCGATCCCATCCGGCGGATCACTCGCCACCGCGGTCCCGGCGAGCTATCCTTAATCCGGAGGATGCCTCCGCTAATGACTATACGGAGGACCCCTCCGCTTTGCAAGCTGGATTGGCGGTTACACGTGAGCCGGATTGACGGATGGCTCACGAGCGGGTGCGTGAAGGGTCAGGGACGATGAGCGCCGAGGTTGTCGCGGAGACCGCAGCCGAGCGCACCGCGGGTATGGCCGGGGTCGGGGCCGAGCGCACCGCGGAGACCGGAGGCGAGCGCACCGCGGGTATGGAGGTCGGGGCCGAGCGCACCGCGGCTATGGCCGGGGCCGGGGCCGAGCATGCTGCGGGTGTCGCGGCCAGGGTCAGGCGCGGCGAGGGCATGCGGGCCGATGCCCGGCGGAACTATGAGCGGCTGCTCGCGGCGGCCGGCGCGGCGTTCGCCGAGCGGGGCGCGGATGACGTCTCACTGGAGGAGATCGCACGGCGGGCCGGGGTGGGCATCGGCACCCTGTACCGGCACTTTCCGACCAGGCAGGCCCTCCTGGAAGCGTTCTACCGGGATCAGGTCGACGCGCTCGGCGCGCGTGCTGCCGCGCTGCTCGAGGCGGACTCAGCTGGCGCGGCCCTGGCCGACTGGGTGGCCGCGCTGGTCGTGTTCGGCAAGGCCAAGCGCAGCCTCACCACCGCGCTGCTTGAGGTTCTCGACCAGGATTCTGAGCTGCTTTCCTCGTGCCGCGACGTGCTGCGCGACGCGACCGATGAGCTGGTGGTACGAGCGCAGCGGGCGGGGGCCGTGCGCGCCGACGTGCGCGGGAGTGACGTGATGCGGCTCGCTCACGCGTTGAGCATGGCGGCCGACATGGGCCAGGACCCCGGCCAGGCCGACCGGATGCTCGCGCTGGTCCTCGACGGCCTGCTCAGTCACGGAGGCCGCCCGGCCCACTAGCGGCTCCGAACTGTCCGCCGTGGGCTCAGCGGGCCGGCGAGCGCATGGCGGTGTGGACCGGCCTCCCGGGCCAGGCTAATCCGCCCCGTGGCCTGGGCGCCGACCCGCGTCGTCCCCGGTCCTGGCCATGGCCAGGACGAGCACGGCGAGCAGCGCGCCGAGCGGGGCGACCAGCGCAATGAAGTCGGAGGAGGCGAGGCTGCCCAGGGCCGCCAGGGCCCCGGCGAAGCCGACGATGACCACGGCGACCACGACCAGTCCCCAGGTGTGCACGAACAGGCGCGGCACGGCCGGGGACGGAGGCTCCGCCGCGTCCGGCACGGCGGTGACGGACTTCGTCTCGCGGCGTTCGGTGAGGCCCTCGCGGACCCGCGCGGTGATCGTGAGGTTGCCGGGCCGGTCGGCGATCAGGAGCAACTGGTCGGGGTGAGCCGGGTCGGGTGCCTGCGATACCGAGCCGCCGCCCGCGGCCCACGTCACGACCTTCCCGTTGCCCGAAGGCCGGACGCTGTAGCGGACCTGCTCGCCGGCGACCACGGTATCCGGGCCGTCGATGGTCAGCGCCGACGGCCTCGCGCGAGCGGCGCCGCGGGCCTCGGGGACGACGGCATGACCGTTACCGCCGCCGTTGACCGCCGCGGGAGGGGCCTCCTCGGCCGAGGTCCTGGCGGGCGCTTCGTCCGCGACGTTGATCTGCCGGCGCGCCAGCAGCTCGGCGAGCCGGATCTGGCGGACGTGCACGTTCCAGGCCATTGCCACCACGGACGCGGCGAGCCCGCAGGCCCCGAGTCCGAGCAAGGCCGCGACCGCGGGGTGGCCGACGGCGGCGGTTACGGTTGCGCTGGCGAGCATCGCGCCTCCCTCATCCGAGCATGCTCCTATTGAAACATACAATCGAACGACTGTGAGCCAAAGCCTATCTCATCGAAACGAGCTTTGCGTGTCGGCGGTTAGCGGAACCGGGAGACGAAGCGGCGCTGCCCGGGAGTCTCGACAGCGCGGGGACTGTAGTGCTTACGGACGTAGGCGACGGCCTGGCGGTTGGGTACTCCGTCCAGCACGGCGAGGCAGGCCAGGGCCGTGCCGGTCCGGCCGTGTCCGCCGGCGCAGGCGACTTCGACGCGCTCGGATCCTGCGCGGGCCCAGGCCTCGCGCAGCGCGTCGGCGGTGGCCGCAGGGTCGGAGGGCAGCCCGAAGTCGGGCCAGTGCAGCCACCGGCTTTCCCAGGGAACGAGGGGCGGCTGGTGGTCCAGCAGGTAGAGCGCGAAGGCGGGCACGGGACCCGCGGGAAGGGGCCGACGCAGCCCCCGACCCCGGATGAGCCGACCCGAGGGCAGGCGTAGCACGCCCGCCGCGGCGGGCTCCCAGATGCCGGTCACGGCGTGAGCGTAGCTGCCCCGGCCGACTGGTTCCGTCAGCCCACCGCGGAGGATCTGGCGGACAGCGCCCCGCCCAGGCGTGGGGTGCTCGCCTGGCTGGTTGTCAGGCGCGGGCCGCCGGGGCCGCGGCCCAGTGCCGCTCCAGGTGGGGCACGAGATCCATGGGACGTTCCTCGGGGAAGAACAGCCTGGCACCATCCACCGTGACCACCCCGGTAGCGCCAGGGATGGTGTCGCGCAGCCAGTATGCCGCGGAGACGTCGAAGAAGGTGTCACCTGTCCCCCACACCATAAGGGTGGGCACGCTGAGTTCCCTGAGCTGCGGCATGACGGCACGCAGGTCACCAGCGTCGAGAGAGGTCAGCAGCCGCTCGAACTGGCGGGCGCGCTCCAGCGTGCCGAAACACGGTTCCAGGTAGGAGCGGATCACGTCCAGGTCCATCCGGTCCAGGTGCTCGTAGACGGCCTCAAACGAGAACTGTGCGGCGGCGGTCAGGTCGGCGAGCATCGCGACGGCGGTCGGCGCGAGTCCGCCGGCGGCAGCTAGCTCGATTAGCGGCTTGAAGGCGTCGGGTGGCATGTTGTCCTGGGTGTCGCAGTTGGTAAGGGTGAACGTGGCGAGCCGCTCCGGGTGGCGGGCGGCGAAGATCTGGGCGATGGCCCCGCCCGTATCGTTGGCGACGAGGTCGATGCCGGTAAGCCCGAGCATCTCGCAGAGGTCCTCGAGGTTCGCCGCCAGGGCCGTGAGCGACAGGTCCTGCCCGGCTGTTACCGGGCTCTGGCCGTGCAGTGGGAGGTCGGGGGCGATGCAGCGGCGCTGCGCGGCCACGCTTCCCATCACGTGGCGCCACAGGTAGGCGTTGCTCGCGAGGCCGTGCACGAACAGCGCCACTGGGCCGTTGCCGATGTCGAGGTAGCTGATCTCGCCGGAGCGGATCGCGGCGGTGTGCCGGTGGGCGTTGAGTTCGGTTAGCTGCATTGCGCTCGCCTTCCTGGTAGAGCACTTCTAATTACTAGACCGACTGTCGGTCTAGTATAGATAAACCGATAGTCGGTCTGTCAATTGTCGAGACCAGGACGAGGAGCCGAGTGGACCGACCTGGGGACCACTGGCGGGCAGGACCCGGCGGGCGGAGCGGACCCGGCGGGCGGAGCGGACCCGGCGGGGCGGAGCGGCCGGAGGTTAGGCCATCCGGTCGAGGATCTCGCGGACCAGGTCCATTGAGGTGTGCGGGTGGAGGAAGGCGAACCTGGCCACCGTCTCGCCCTCCCAGGCGGACGGCGGGATGAAGGCCACCTGGTCCTGGAGGAGCTGGTCGGCCCAGCGGGTGTACCGCGCGTGGTCCCAGCCGCGCCGGCGGAACAGGACCACGCCGAGGTCGGGCTCGCGGATCAGCTCCAGGTCGTCCCTGGCCTGGATTTCGGCCGCGGCCTGGCGGGCCAGGTCGATGGCCGCCTCGATGGCCTCGCTGTACGCGTCGACCCCGTAGACCGACAGGGAGAACCACAGCGGCAGGCCCCGGGCCCGCCGGGTCAGGTGGAACGCGTAGTCGGTCGGGTTCCACTCCCCCGGCGTGTCGTGGATGACGTCCAGGTAGGAGGCGTCCTGCTTGTGCACGGAACGGGCCACCGACGGGTTCCGGTACAGCAGGGCCGCGCAGTCGAACGGGGCGAACAGCCACTTGTGCGGGTCGACGATGAACGAATCGGCGTGCTCGATGCCGTCGTAGGCGGCCCGGACGCTCGGCGCGAACAGGCCGGCACCGCCGTACGCGCCGTCGACGTGGAACCACAGGGTGTACTCGCGCGCCACGGCGGCCGCGCCGGCCAGGTCGTCGATGATGCCGGCGTTCGTGGTGCCCGACGTGGCGACGATCGCGGCCAGCGAGGCCGGGTCGCCGTCCGCCTCGATCGCCGCCCGCAGGCCTGCACCGGTCAGCCGGTGATCGGCGGCCGGCACGACCAGCGCGTCCATCTCGCAGATCCGCAGCGCGTTGACGATGGAGGAATGGGCGTCTTCGCTGACCGCCACCCGCCAGCGGCGGCCCGCCGCCGCCGGCCCGGCCTTGCGCTTGGCCACCTCGCGGGCCACGACCAGGGCGGACAGGTTGCCCGCCGAACCGCCGGAGACGAAGCAGCCGCCCGCCTGGGGTGGCATCCCGGCGCGTTCGGCGATGAGCCGGAGCACACGGTTCTCCGCGTCGATCGCCCCGGCTGCTTCCAGCCAGGAGATGCCCTGGATCGACGCGCAGGAGACGAGCATGTCGAACAGCAGCGAGGCCTTCGTCGGCGCGGCGGGGATGAAGCCGAGGAAGCGCGGGCTGTCGGCCGAGATCACCGCGGGCGCGATGACCGACGCGTAGACGCCGAGGACCTGGTCGGGGTCGTGCGGCTCGGCGGCGGGCAGGCCGCGGAGCGCCACGTCCAGCTCGGCGGGGTCCCGCAAGCCCTTGTCCAGCGGAACCGGGTCCAGCCGCAGGCGGTTCTCGGCGTACGCCAGGACCGACCTGATCATCGCCTCGGTGGTGGCGTCGACACTGTGCATGGGCGCAACCTAGGGCCTGGGGCGTGGCGGCCGCAAGGCTCGTCGTGCCACCACTGGGCCGGGCGCGGGGCCCGGGAGGATCACCACCGCTCGTTCGGGATAAATACTGGGGGAACCTGGAGCAAAGGAGGCACGATGGCGCATCCGCTGGACCCGCTGACGGCTGAGGAGATCCGGCAGGCGGCCGCGATCCTGCGGCGCGACCGGGAGGTCAGCGCCGGCTGGAGATTCGCGTCGATCGAGCTCAGGGAGCCGGGCAAGGAGGCGCTTGGCGTCCTGGAGGCGGCCCTGAGGTCCGGGGACGCGGCCGGTCGGGAGGCGATCGTCGTGTGCTGGGACCGCTCGGACGGGCGGGCGTACCGGGCCGTGGTGTCGCTGGGCGGCGACGCGGTCACGGCGTGGGAGTACCTGCCCGGCCAGCAGCCGAACATGACGGTGGACGAGTGGCACGAGTGCGATGAGGTCCTGCGCGCCCACCCGGCCATGGTCGAGGCGCTGGCGCGGCGCGGGATCACCGACTTGTCCCTGGTGCTGACGGACATGTGGGCCTACGGCGCGGCGCTGGTGCCCGAGCGCTACCGGGGGCTGCGGATCGGCTGGTCCGACGTCTGGTACCGCGACAGCGAGCACGGCAACCCGTACGCCCACCACGTCACCGGGCTGCACGCGGTCATCGACCTGAACAGCATGACCGTGCTTGAGCTTGAGGACGATCTGCCGACCTCAGCCGACCACCCCGACGTGCGGGGCGAGTACCTGCCCGGGCTCACCGGCCTGCCGCCGCGCGAGGTGAAGCCGCTGCTGGTGACCCAGCCGGAGGGGGTCGGGTTCACGCTGGACGGACGGCTGCTCTCCTGGCAGAACTGGCGCCTGCGGCTGGGGTTCAACCACCGCGAGGGCCTCGTCCTGCACCAGGTGGGGTTCACCGATTCGGGGCGGCTGCGGTCGGTGGCGCACCGGCTGTCGTTCGCGGAGATGTTCGTGCCCTACCGGGACCCCAGCCCGGACCACTACCGGCGTACCGCGTTCGACATCGGCGAGTGGGGCCTGGGGTTCATGACCACCTCGCTTGAGCTGGGCTGCGACTGCCTGGGCGAGATCACGTACCTGGACGCGGTGGTGCACGACTCGCGCGGCGAGCCTCGCACGATCGCGAACGCGATCTGCATCCACGAGGAGGACAGCGGGGTCCTGTGGAAGCACGTCGACGAGCGGGCGGGCGCCGCGGTCCGGCGGGCCCGGCGGCTGGTGGTCTCCTTCCACGTCACCGTGGCCAACTACGAGTACCTGGTGTACTGGCGGTTCTACCAGGACGGGAACATCGAGTGCGAGGTCCGCGCGACCGGGATCCTGGTGACCTCGCACGTCGGCGCGGACGGCTCGCCGGCTAACGGGACCGTCGTGGACCAGCGCACGTACGCGCCATTCCACCAGCACTTCATCGTCGCGCGGCTGGATCTGGACGTGGACGGTCCGGCCAACACGGTCTACGCGACCGAGTCGCGGGCCACCGGGTTTTCCGACGCCGACCCGTACGGGCTGGGCCTGGTGGTAACGAGCACGCCGCTGCGCACCGAGGCGGAGGGCAAGCAGGACTACGACTGGGCCACGCAGCGCGGCTGGAAGGTCGTCAACGACAACGTGCGCAACTCGCTGGGCGGCGCCGTCGGGTACAAGCTGGTGCCGTCAGGGATGTTCCCGCCGCTGCTCGACCCTTCGGCGCCGGCGTTCCGGCGCGCCGAGGTCATCGGCCACACGCTCTGGGTCACGCCGTACCGGGCGGACGAGCGCTGGCCGTGCGGTGACTTCCCCAACCTGAGTGCGCGCGACGAGGGGCTGCCGACCTGGACCGCGGCGGACCGGGCGATCGAGAACACCGACGTCGTGCTCTGGTACGTGTTCGGCATCCACCACATCACCCGGCCGGAGGACTGGCCGGTCATGCCGGTCGACGTGGTCTCGTTCTGGCTGAAGCCGTTCGGGTTCTTCGACCAGAACCCGGCGCTTGACGTCCCGCCCAGCCACTGAGGCCAGCCACTGAAGTTTGTCCTGGTTGACCGGCCTGCCCGGGTTCATGGTCCCGGCCTGAATGATTCCTGATCTTCAAGGGAGAATGCCAGCATGACGTCAACCGCCCTGCTCCTGATGGATGTGCAGCAGAGCATCGTGGATCGCTTCCCCACCAGGGATGACTACCTGGCCCGGCTGGCCACCGCCGCCGACGCCGCCCGCCGGGCAGGCATCGCGGTCATCTACGTGACCGTCGCGTTCCGTCCCGGATATCCCGAGGTCAGCCCCCGTAACAGGAACTTCGCGGGCATCCGGGGATCCGGTCGGTACGTCGACGGCGATCCCGGCTCGCGCATTCATCCCGCCATCGCCCCGGCTCCCGGCGAGGTGATCATCAGCAAGCGCCGGGTATCCGCGTTCGCCGGCAGCGACCTGGACATGGTGCTGCGCGCGGGCGATATCGACAGTCTGGTCCTGGCGGGGATCGCGACGAGCGGGGTGGTGCTCTCGACCCTCCGCCAGGCCGCCGACCTGGATTACCGTCTCACCGTCCTGGCGGACGGCTGCCTCGACGCCGACCCCGAGGTACACCGGGTCCTGCTGGGCAAGGTGTTCTCGCACCAGGCAGCGGTCACCTCCATCGCGGACTGGATCGGGAGCATCTACCGTGCCTTATGAAGTCCTCGCCGAGTTCGAGGATCGCGGCCCGGTCCGGCACGCTGGTGCACGGACAACGGGACGTGTACTTCCTGCTCGAGACCGGACAAGAGTAGGCCCGGTCAGGATTCGTTCGGCAGCATCCGGGCGATGGTCTCCAGCAGCAGGCCGACCAGTTCGGTGAAGCGGACGTCGGGATCACCGAAGATCACCTCGCCGGCCTCGACGGCGAGCGGCGCGGTCTCGCGGCCGACTAGTTCGGCGCGGCGGTTGATTCTGTCGTCGCCGTCGGCGATTACCTGGCTGACTGACTGCTCCTCGATAGAGAAGCCGATGGTGAAGTCGTGGAGCAGGACCAGGCCGCGGGCGGCATCTTTCAGCGTGAACCCCTGGCGGACGAGGCCGTCGAACGTGACCTCCTGCCGCCTGACCACAGCGGGATCGGTCAGCGTGGTGCCGCTGAAGGCCTTGGCCCCGTCGCGGTGGTCGAGCAGCGCCTCCCGCACCGTGGCGGCGTAGGTCGCCATCACCTCGCGCCAGGACAGGCCGGCGGGCAGCCCGGCCATCACGTCGCCGATGCGCCGCCAGACCTGGGTGGCCATCTCGTCGAGTAGCGCCTGCTTGTTGCGCACGTGCCAGTACAGCGCGGGGGCCTGGACCCCCAGCCGGGAGGCCAGCGCGCGCACCGTGAGGCCGTCCATTCCCGCCTCGTCTAGCAGGTCGAACGCCGCCTGCACGATGGCCGCTTTGGTCAGTCCGGCTGGCATGGTTTGACAGTTTAACAGTGTTAAGGCATCCTTGGGCTCGCTGGTATTTAACAACGTTAAGGAGGCGGTCAGGATGAAGGCGGCGATCTTGCATGCGGCGGATTCCGTCCCCGTCTACGGCGACTTCTCCGAGCCGCCGGCCGCGCCAGGCAGCCAGATCGTGGGGCTGGTGGCGTCGGGCATTCACCACGTGACCCGGTCCGTGGCCGCGGGGCGGCACTACGGAAGCGACGCGGCCTACCCGGTCATCCCGGGCCTCAACGCGGTGGCGCGCACGGACAACGGCGAGCTGGTCTTCACCTCATCCGGGCCGCCGCCGTACGGCACGTTCGCCGAGCGCATCGCCTCCCCCGACGCGATGAGGTTTCCGCTGCCGCCGGGGGCGCCGCCCGAGGCCGTTGCCGCGGGCGTCAACCCGGGCATGGGCTCTTGGCTGCCGCTGACGGCTCGCCAGGCCGAGACGGGCACGCTCGGCACGGTGCTGGTCCTTGGCGTCACCGGGATGTCGGGCTTCCTCGCCGCGCAGAACGCCAGGCTGCTCGGCGCCACCCGCGTCGTCGGCGCCGGGCGCAGGAGGCCAGAACTCGAACGCGCCGCCGCGGCGGGTGCGCAGACGGTCGCCCTGACCGGCGACCAAGAGGCCGACGCCCAGGCCCTCGCCGCGGTGCTGGACGGCGACGCGCCAGGCCTCGTACTCGACTTCGTCTGGGGACCGGTCGCCGAGGCTGCGTTCGGGGCCCTGCGACGCCGGGGGCTGCGCGAGGACGAGGCCGACATCAAGTACGTCCAGATCGGCGCGCTAGCCGGGGCCGAGGCCGGCGTGCCCTCCTCGCTGCTGCGCAGCAGGAAGCTGACGATCTCTGGCAGCGGGGCAGGCTCCGTGACTGCCGCCCAGATCAAGGCCCAGGTCCCGCGGTACGTCCAGCTGATCGCCGACGGCTCGGTCCAGGTGCCGTTCCGGACGTTCCCGCTGTCAGACGTCGGAGCGGCCTGGACCGCCTCGGCCGAATCCGGCCCGCGCGTGGTACTCGTCCCTGGCTGAGTGACGTCCCGAGCTCCGGGCAGTACAGGTCGTGACTATCTAAGTCGTTTGATCGGTCTCGATATGACTGGTAAACTATTTTTATTGGTCACGAGACGATGGTCGGGCGTCGGAGTTCGGGGGGCGGCCTGGCCCACCGGAGGTGCGGATCATGGTGATCCTGCTGGGGCTGGCCGCAGCGGTGCTCTACGGCGGCGGCGACTTCCTGGGCGGCATGGCCACCCGCAGGGTGCACGTGCTGACCGTGCTCATGGTGGCCGAAACCGCCGGAGCGATCGCGGCGCTCGCCGCCGCGGCGATATCGCCGGGCGGGGCGAGCCTGGCCGGACTGGCCTGGGGGTTCAGCGCTGGCGTGATCGGCGGGCTGGGCCTGATCGTCTTTTACATCGGACTGGCGACCGGGCCGATGAGCGTGGTCGCGCCGGTGTCCGGGCTGGTCTCTACCGTCCTGCCGGTCGCGGTGGCACTGGCCTGGGGCGAGCGGCCCGGGGCCGGGGTCTACGCGGGGGCGCTGCTGTGCCTGGTCGCGATCGTGCTGGCCAGCTCGGCGGGCGACAGCGGTACCGCGCGCCGACCGGGCCGCCCGGGGCGGGCCATTGCCTACGGCGCGGTGTCAGGCATGGCGTTCGGCCTGTTCTTCCTCCTTATCCGTAACGCGGGGCAGTCTGGCGCGGTGTGGCCGGTGGCGGCCGGGCGGATCGGCGAACTGGTGGCCGTCCTGGCCACTGCGGCCGTGCTGCGGCGCGGGCTGACGCCGCGTGGCGCGGACCGCCGGCTGCTCATGGCGGCAGCGTCCGCGGGCGTGATCGACGTCATCGCGAACATCTGCTACGTGGCGGCGACCAGGACCGGCATGTTCGGCCTGGCCGTCGTGATGGCCTCGCTCTACCCGGGGGTAACGGTGCTCCTGGCCAGGGTGATGCTTGGTGAGCGGCTGCGCTGGATCCAGCGTGCCGGGCTGGTCCTCGCCGCGATCGGGATCCTGCTCATCGCGATCTGATCGCGGGGCCGCCGCGGGCTAACTCGCCGGACTTCGGCTGAGCGCAGGCAATACGTGAGATAAATTGTCCGCCAGCGGTCTTTTGCCCGCCGATCTGCTCTGACAACCTGATTGCGGAGTTGGCCCGCATACTGTGTCATTGCGGAGCTGGCCACCCAGGGATGGCGTGCGGACCGTCCGTGCTGATTCAGGCTGGCCGGGCACGCGGCAGCATGCGCGTCGGGAGGGGAAATGGCAACGCGAGCACGCGTGCGCGCAGTCAGGGCATTGCTTGTGGCGCTGGTAAGTGCCGGGGTTATCGCGGCCACCAGCCTCACGGCGGTGGCACTGGCTAAGCAGGCGGCAGCACCCGGTACCGGATCTGTAGGCAGCACGGCCGTTACCGCGGCGGGTGCGGACATCACGCCAACCCCCCAGCCAAGCGTCGAGCCAAGCGGCTCGCCCTCCCTGACGGTCAACGCAGGCCCTAACCAGGTCGTGGTGGGGAAAACCGTTGTCCAACTGGCCGGATCGGTATCCGACCCGGCGGCCACCACGAGCTGGAGCCAATTTCTCGGGCCGGCCGGCACCACGCCCGCGGCAATGGCGACGTTCGACGGGACGTCGCCGGCAACCACAGCCACGGTGAACCAGGCCGGCGTCTACGTATTCCAGCTCACCGCCGTGGACGGCTCGCAAACAGCATCGGCAACGGTCACCATAGCATTTGATGCGGGTCTTCCTGCGGGTACCTTCATCACCTTGACTTATCCCCCTGGTCCCGCTGGTAACTCTGCCGAGTTCGCGTGCACCACCGGTTTCAGCGTCGCGAACGGTGACGTGGATTATGAGCTGGGCGCAAAGCACTGCATCGACGGCGACGGGGCCGATCAGGACACCAACAACCTCATCACCAAAAAGAACCAGCCAGTGACGATTGCGCCGTACCCGGCCGGGACAGTCTATGCGTCGATCAACTGCCTGCAGCCCTCGGCGAATTGCCTGGTACCGGCTCCCGTGAAACAGTCCGGCCGGTACGAGACGGGCGACATGATGGCTTGGCTGCCCGCCAGTGTCGTGCCGTCTGCACTGGTGCAGACGGCGCACGGATTGCTGCCAGTGGTCGGCTCGGAGACCCTTTCCGAGGTCACCCAGGTCTGCCACTACGGATACGGCTCAGCTACGGAGTTTGAGCAAGCCGAGCAATGCGGTTCGGCAGGAGACGAAGCGGAGGAGTCGTCCTGTTCCAATGGTGGCCTCGGCTGCCAGCCAGGCACCCAGTTTTTCAATGCGAAAGGCTACGAAGGGGATAGCGGGGGGCCGGTCTACTCCTACGACATGAATAATGGCGTACCCGTCGGTGTCTACGTAATCGGCATAGTTATAAAAGCCAACGATACAGTCAACCTTCCCATCTTTGGCTTTCAACCCCGCACAGTGTTCATACCGATAGCTGAGGTTGAAAGCCGCCTCGGGGTGACCCTCCTGACGCAGGCTCCGCTTCCCCTTCCCTAGGACATGGAGTCTGGATGAGCAGAGCAGGTGCGGGCAGCGGCGGGGGGCGGCCGCCTTGGCCGGCCGGGGCGGCCTGGATCGACGGGCGGTACTGCCCGATCGAGGAGGCGAAGATCTCGGTGCTCGACCTGGGCGTCACCCGGTCGGACAGCGCGTACGACGTGGTGCACGCGTGGCGCGGGCGCTTCTACCGGCTCGATGCCCACCTGGACCGGTTCAGCGCGAGCATAGCCAGGCTGCGGCTCGACCCCGGGCACGACCGCGCCGGGATCGAGGCCATCCTGCACGGGTGCGTCCGCCGCGCGGGGCTCCGGGAGGCGTACGTCTCGATGACGTGCACGCGCGGCAGGCTGGCGGCGGGCAGCCGTGACCTGCGTACCGCGCGGAACACGTTCTACTGCTACGCCGTTCCGTTCGTGTGGGTCAGCAGCCCCGAGCGGCAGGCGACGGGGGCGAGCATGCAGATCAGCGATTTCACGCGCATCCCGCCGCAGAGCGTGGACCCGTCGGTCAAGAACTACCACTGGCTGGACCTGGACCTGGCGCTACTGGACGCCTACGACCACCACGCCGACCTGGTCGTGCTCCGCGACCTGTCCGGCGCGATCACCGAGGGACCCGGGTACAACGTGTTCGCCTACGTGGACGGGCGGTGGCTGACACCCGGCAGCGGCACGCTGGGGGGGATCACGCGGCGTTCGGTGCTCGAGTTGGCCCGCGAGGCCGGACAGGAGGCGGCCGAGGGCCGGCTGAGCGCCGACGACCTGCGCCGGGCGGCCGAGGTGCTGGTCACGTCCACGGCGGGCGGGATAATGCCGGTGACCGTCATCGACGGCACGGCCGTGGGAACGGGCACGCCCGGACCGCTGACGCTACAGCTCAAGGAGCGCTACTGGGCCAGCCACGAGGACCCGCGCTACTCAACTCCGGTCCGTTACGACGACCCGGACTAGGCGCGCACGGTCCCCCGGCTATCGAAGACCATCGCGCGCTGAAGGGCCGCGGCCCGCAGGTCCGGCGAGATCTCGACCGGTCCGCCCAGCCCGGCGGCGTTGATGCCGGCCTGCGCGGCCTCCTCGACGACGCTTCCGGTCAGGATGGCCAGCTCCGGGGTGCGGTGGAAGACCAGCACGCCGTGGTTGGCCAGCAGCACGGCGGGGACGCCGGGAATCACCGCGGCCCGGATGCTGGCCACGGCTTCGGCGGATCCGCGGGGCCCGTAACCGGCCACGGGCACGCCGTCCGCCAGCCCGAACATGGCCAGGGCCTCGATCCAGCACCCGATCCCGCGGCGGGCGACCGCGTACGCCGTGGCGTACGGCGAGTGGGTATGCAGCACGCAGCCGACGTCGGCGTGATCTTGGTACATGGCCGTGTGCATGGCCACCACGGCCCCCTGGATGGGCGGCAGGTCGCCTTCCAGCAGGGTCCCGTCCAGGCCGACCCGCACGACCGCCGAGACTGGATGGTCGCGCAGTGAGGGACCGGCGGTGAAGTACATCTCCTCCGCGCCCGGAACCCTCACGCTGACGTTGCCGTGCCCGTTCGCTGAGATCGCTCCGCTGGCGACTACGCGGCGGGCGATATCGGTGACCTGCCCGGCCAAGTCCATGTCCATGAAACCCCTCCCAGGCCGGCTGCGGGCCGGCTCCGCTGGCGATGGTAACCCGCCAGCCCCCGGCCGGGCCACTCATGGGTATCGGGGCTCGACCGTCGATGGTGTAGCTAGTTCCACCGGTGCGGACACCGGCTAGCCCCATGTCGGCGCCGGCTGGAACTGCCTAGCCTCGACCTTGTGAGCACGGGGCAACGGGGCACACCGCGGGCGGCTCACCGGCCCATTCATCATCCTCACCACGGTGGCAGTCCTCGGCAGCGGCGTCACCCTGGTGATAGCGGGTCCCGGCAACGGGCCGTGGGACCAGATCCACCATCTGTCTTTCTTCATCTGGCTGCTCGTCATCCTTATCCACCTGGCGTCGTACGTCCCGAAGCTGCCGCGGATGCTGTCGAGCCAACCGGCTGACCGCGCGCGCCGCCTGCTCGCGGCGAGCGTGACGCGCTGGCTGCTGCTGGGCGGGGCGCTGGCGGGCGGCATGGTCCTGGCGTTCCTGACCTATCACCTGTCGGCCAAATGGGGCGGTAGCGGCAGCATCCTCCGCTAGGCCCTGGCGGGTGGGCGGGCCCGGGACGATGATGTGGGAATGGCTGAGTGGGTAGGGCGTCCGGCCACGGAGATCGCGGCGGCGGTCAGATCGGGGCAGGTCACGGCGGCGGAGGTGGTCGCCGGGCACCTCGACCGGATCGCGGAGGTCAATCCGGAGCTTGGCGCGTTCGTCCGGGTCAGGTCGGCCGAGGCGGTCCGGGAGGCCGCCGAGGTAGACGCGCGGGCGGACCGGGCGGACCTGCTGCTGGCCGGCGTGCCCGTAGCGATCAAGGACAGCGTGCCGGTCGCCGGGGAACCGATGCGGTTCGGCAGCGCCGCCGCGCCCGGCGGCGCGCAGGAGCAGGATCACCCGGTGGTGGCCCGCCTGCGGGAGGCCGGAGCGGTGGTGGTGGGGCTCACCAACCTGCCTGAGTTGTCGATCTACCCGTTTACCGACAGCGCGTTCGGGATCGCCCGCAACCCGTGGGACAGGCGCCGCACCCCGGGCGGGTCTTCCGGAGGGTCGGCGGCGGCCGTGGCGTCGGCGATGGTCCCGCTCGCGCACGGTACCGACGGGCTCGGCTCGATCCGCATCCCTGCGGCGGCGTGCGGGCTGTTCGGCATCAAGCCGGGCGCGGGCGTGGTGCCCGCGCAGGTCGGGACCGACAGCTGGGGCGGCCTGCTGGAGAACGGGCCGCTGGCCACCACGGTCGGCGATGCCGCCCTGATGCTGGGGGTGATGGCTGGCACCACGTTCGATCTGGCCGAACGGAAGGGCCTGCGCGTGGCCATCTCGGTGAAGCCCCCGGGTCCCGGGATCATCGTGCACCGGGCCTGCGTCGCGCCGGTCCGGCAGGACGCATCGCTGCTGGCCGACCTCGGGCACACGGTCGAGACCGACGATCCGGCCTATCCGCTGTGGGCGACGCCCGTGATGATCGCCGACTGGTTCGCGGCGACGGCCGGCGACGCGGTGCTAGTGGACGGCGCGGGCCTCGAACGACGAACCAGGCGGCACGTCCGCGCGGGCCGGCTCGCACGCCGGGTCCGGCCACCTCGCCCTAGCGACCGGGAGCGGCTGCGGGCCGCGCTCGAGCCGCTCTTCGACCGGCACGACGTGCTCATCATGCCGGCGCTGGCGCTGCCGTGCCCGGCGGCGCGACGCTGGGGCGAACGGTCGTGGCTGCACAGCGTGGTCACCTCGCTCCGGTTCGGCCCGATGACCGGAACGTGGAACATGGCCGGTTTCCCGGCCGCCAGCGTGCCCGCCCCACCCGGTCGGACGGGGCTGCCCGGCTCGGTCCAGCTCGTGGCCGCCCCCGGAGGCGAATCGGTGCTCTTCGCGCTGGCCGCCCAGCTCGAACGCGCCCGCGGCTGGCGCAGGCACGCACCCGCCTACGACCCTAGACAACACCGACCCTTCGATAGCTAGGAGGACCAAGGCGATGGCCGAGATTCACGGCACGTGTGACGAGCGATTCGGGTCGGTGCGGGATGCACTGGCGCGCAACCTGGACTCGGGCGAGGAACTGGGAGCGTCGCTCGTCTTGGACGTCGACGGAGACATCGTCATCGACATGTGGGGCGGCTACCGCGACCAGGACCGGACGGTCCCGTGGACGGAAGACACCATCACCAACGTCTGGTCCACGACCAAGACGGTGACCAGCCTGGCCGCCCTGATGCTGGTCGACCGGGGCGAGCTCGACGTCGATGCCCCGGTGGCGAGGTACTGGCCGGAGTTCGGTGCCAACGGCAAGCAGGACGTGCTGGTCCGCCAGGTCATGTCGCACGCCTCCGGCGTTTCCGGGCTGGACCAGCCCGCCGTCGTGGAGGATCTGTACGACTGGCAGGAGTCCACCTCGCGGATGGCGGCCCAGGCTCCGTGGTGGGAGCCGGGCACCGCGTCGGGCTACCACGCGCTGAACTACGGGCACCTGGTCGGCGAGGTCGTGCGGCGGATCAGCGGCATGACGCTCAAGCAGTTCGTAGCCGAGGAGATCGCCGGGCCGCTCGGCGCCGACTTCCAGATCGGCGCCGCGCAGAGCGACTGGGCCCGGATCGCGGACGTGGTCCCGCCGCCGCCGCTGCCGTTCGACTTTGCCGTACTTGACCCGGCCAGCGTGACCGTCAGGACGCTGACCGGGCCGCTCGCCCCGGCCGACACGGCGAACACTCCCGGCTGGCGGGGCGCGGACATCGGCGCGGCGAACGGGCACGCGAACGCGCGGTCCGTGGCCCGGATCATGTCGGCGGTCTCCCGCGGCGGCGAGGTCGACGGGGTCCGCCTGCTCGGCCAGGACACGGTCGACCTGATCTTCCGCGAGCAGCAGAACGGCGTCGACCTGGTGATTGGCATCCCGCTGCGCTTCGGGATCGGCTACGGGCTGCCGCAGCGTGACGCCGTGCCCTGGCTGCCGGACGAGAAGATCTGCTTCTGGGGCGGGTGGGGCGGCTCGATGATCATCATGGACGTCGGCCGGCGCATGACAATCTCGTACATGATGAACAAGATGGGCGCGGGCCTCGTCGGTTCCGAGCGAAGCACCGAGTACGGGCAGGCGATCTACGACGCCGTCGCCAAGTTCGCCTGACCGAGGTCAGCTCGCGGGCGGCGGGGATCCGCTCTCGCGATGCCTGAGCCGGGAGAGCGCGTGGTGGTTCCCGGCCAGCGGGGCCTCGGCGCGGCTGCTATACGTGTCGTCGCCCTTGAGGGCGCTGAGCTCGACGTCGAAGCGCGCGTCAAGCGCCGTCGACAGCGCGGCGAGCGTCCGCAGCGTGAGGTTCTCCCCGCCGCCGAGGATCTGGCTGACCCGTCCCGCCGAGACGCCCATCCGGGCCGCGAGGTCGGCGCGGGAGAGGCCGCGCTCGCGCATGTACCAGGTGATCTCGTTGGTCAGCTGGGTGACGAGGGCCAGCAGCTCTTCGTCGATCTGGTTCTCAGCGGCCCGCTGGTCTGGCGAAACGCCTAGTCCGAAGCCCATGAGCTCCTCCACGTGGTTACGGCCAGACCCTGTTACGCCCGGTTCGTGGTAGTTTTCAGTTTACTTTAGGTTTAGCTAAACGTATAGCTCTGCCTAAACTTTTAGGTATAACTAAAGTCTCGCCGGGTGCATGGCCAGGCAACCTGCCGAAGCCGATCGTTATGGAAATGTTACCTTCGGCCCCGGGCCGCAGGGCGTCGCCCACCAAGACGATGCCCGGCCGAAGGGTTCCTTATGCGTAGCTCCTCGGCCTGCGGGCCGATCGGCTAACCGCCGGTCAAGAGCTCATGCAGGAAGGCCGGCACGCGGCCGGCACCGAAGTCGTAGAAGCGCGCCCAGCCGGGGGTGACCGCGATCCGGGCCATCTGCTTGCAGGTGCCGCGGACGTTCGCTTCGAAGGCCTGAAGTTCGGCGGGGTCCATCGACTTGGCCGCTGCGGCGAGGTACTCCGGCGGCACGCCCTCGACGATCACGCGCGGGAAGCCGTCGAGGCCGGCGTACGCGAGCCGGGCTAGGCGGCCGTGACGCAGTAGCTCCGGTGAACCGGGGTAGTTCAGTTCGGCGGCAAGCTCGGGTGCCCACATCAGCCTTACCCCTTGGTCTCCGCCAGGGTAATGCGATCGGGAGCGATAATAGAACTGGTGTTTAAAAAGATCTTGGAAGATCGGTGCTCCGCGGAAGTTTAGGCGCCGAATACGGCGCCCTTTCTACCGCCAAGCACCGATCTTCCGCCGAAACTGACGCCCATCTCTCGCCGAGTGATAATAACGATGCGGATGGGGACATCGGGGTTAAAGTGCCGACGGGTTGCATGCGGGCGGCGGACGCGGGTGCCGCCACTCGGGCCGGGTAAGGGCGGCCCGCGGCGATCCGGGTAAGGGCGGCCCGCGGCCCATATTGACGCAGAAGGGAATAAGGCCTAGATAGGTTACTATTCGCCTGCACCATATTCCTCGGGAGGCGGCCGCCGCCTGTACCGGCACAGGCGGACGGCGAGGGGGCTCGGATGCCTAACTGGGTGGTGGGCGGGGTCGGGACCTTCGTCCTATCGCTCATCGTGGCCTACTGGTTCTTGAAGCTGCGCTGCCGCGGGATCGGGCCCCCGTTCGGGCCGCACGCCCGGTACTGGGCCCTGTTCATCGTGGTGACCACGGCTCTCGTGTCCGCCGGAATAGGCCTGCTCATCATCGCCGCCAGCCATAACACGGGCGCCGCTTACGCGGTGATCATCGTGCCCGGCGGGCTCAGGCTCAGCAGGCTGCCCCCGCAGCGCGACCGGGACATGCTCCCCAGGGTGCTGTCCGCCGTGGCGACGCTCCCGTTCAGCCGCTTGTACGAGCGGATGGGCGAGGACATGCAGGACTGGTGCGACACCAGGCTTGCGGCGGCGGCCGCGGAGCCGCAATGGATAGCGGACGCGGTGACGTACTACCACAGGCAGGTGGCACGGCAGGTCAAGGACCCGCGGGCAGGGGCGGCCCTGGACCGCTGGCGGGCGTCGATCACGCACAAGATCGGCATCGTCAACCTGATCGACTCGGACGCCGACCCGGCCCGGGTGTGGGCCGCCCTGCAGCTAGACCCTTCCACGCGCTCACGCAAATACAGCGACAGCGACCTGCCGCGGCTGGCCCGCCGGCTGGAGAGCGAGGCGCTGAACGAGTTGCAGCTATTCCTGGCGCGGGTGTACCAGCTCGGGCACCACAAGCTGCTGATCTACCCGTTCCGGCCGACCGCCGAGCAGGTCCGCGCGCTCCGCGCCGAGCCGATGTCCCCTGACCTGTGACGGGCTTACCGTTCGGGCCGTACCGCGGGCTACACGGCGGAAGGATGGCGCGCGGGCATGCCGAGGAGGACGGGGACCGCGCGCGGCGGTGCCGCCGCCGGGGACACCTCCGCCGGAGGGGCCGCCATGGCTGCGGCCCAGGCGTCGCCGGCGCGGGTGCGGCGCAGGGCGAGTGGCGCGGCGTCGGACAGGAGGTAGTGCGGGGCGGCCTGGGTGACCGTCACGGTGACCAGGTCACCTGGGCGCGGCGCACCGGTGACCTGGGGCTGCGGGCCGGGCGGGCCCGGGCGGGCCGGCACAGCGTGGGGGGCGAAGTGGACCAGGCGGTTGTCGCGGGCGCGGCCGGACATGCGATGCGTGGCGGCGTCCTTGCGGCCCTCGCCCTCGGCGACCAGTACCTCGACCGTTGCCCCGGCGAGCTTGCGGTTCTCCGCGTAGGTCGTCTCCTCCACCAGGGCGGTGAGCCGCTCGAAGCGCTCTTGCACGGTGGGGGCGCTTACCTGGCCGTCCATTGTCGCGGCCGGGGTGCCGGGGCGGATGGAGTACCTGAAGGTGAACGCGCCGGCGAAGCGGGCCTGGCGCACCAGGTCCAGGGTGTCCTCGAAGTCCTGATCGGTCTCGCCGGGGAACCCGACGATGATGTCGGTCGTAATGGCGGCGTCGGGAATGCTGGCCCGGACCCGGTCCAGGATGGCCAGGTAGCGGTCCCGGCGGTAGGCGCGGCGCATCGCTTTCAGCACGGCGTCCGAACCGGACTGCAACGGCATGTGCAGGCTGGGCATCACGTTTGCGGTCTCGGCCATCGCGTCGATCACGTCGCCGGTGAAGTCCCTGGGGTGCGGCGAGGTGAAGCGCACCCGCTCGAGGCCCTCGATCCGGCCGCAGGCGCGGAGCAGCTTGCCGAACGCCATCTTGTCGCCGAACTCGGCTCCGTAGGAGTTCACGTTCTGGCCCAGGAGCGTGACCTCGATGACGCCGTCGGCGACCAGCGCACGGATCTCGTCGAGGATGTCGCCGGGGCGGCGGTCCTTTTCCCGGCCCCGCAGGCTCGGCACGATGCAGAAGGTGCAGGTGTTGTTGCAGCCGACCGAGATCGCGACCCAGGCAGAGTACGCGGACTGGCGCCGGGCGGGCAGGAGCGAGGGGAACGTGTCCAGGGTCTCGGCGAACTCGGCCTGCGCCTCGTTCCTGACCCGGGCCCGCTCGAGCAACTCGGGAAGGGAGCCCATGTTGTGGGTGCCGTACACCACGTCGACCCACGGCGCCCGCTCGGTGATCCTGGTGCGCTCCATCTGGGCCAGGCAGCCGCCCACCGCGATCTGCATGCCCTTCTTCTTCTGCGAGAACAGGTGACCGAGGTTCCCGTACAGCCGGTCGGCCGCGTTCTCGCGGACCGCGCAGGTGTTGAACACCACCACGTCGGGGGTCTCGCCGTCGGAGGCGGGCTGGTAGCCCGCCTCGTCCAGCAGGCCGGCCAGGCGCTCGGAATCGTGCGCGTTCATCTGGCACCCGTAGGTCCGGATCTGGTAGGTCCTGCCGCCTGCTGACACACGACCAGGATAGTGGCGGGTCGGAGGGGAGGTTGCGGGTCAGGGGCGTACTTGCGTCAGGTGACCCAGTGATCTCGGCGGCGGGATCATGCATTATATCTGTATGCAAATGACTACGGAAACGACATGTTATGGCGAATGGCCCTCGCCCATCACCGGTGCCGACATCGCTCGCACGCATGTCAGGCTGGCGTTCCCGGCGATCTCGGGCGCGCGCGTGTGGTGGGTCGAGACCCGGCCCGCCGAGGGCGGGCGGCTGGCGGTGGTCGCGGCCGGGCCGGACGGGATCCCCCGTGACATGATCCCGGCGGGGTACAACGCCAGGACGCGCGTACACGAGTACGGCGGCCAGTCGTACCTGCCGGTGCCCGGCGGCCTGGTCTTCGCGAACTTCGCCGACCAGCGGCTGTACCACTGCGCGGACCCGGGCGGGGAGGCCGGGCCCGCGGAGCCGCGGCCGCTGACCGCCGCCATTGCGCCGGGCGCGGCGGACCGGTTCGCCGACTTCGCGCTCTCTCCAGGCGGGCACGAGGTGTGGTGCGTCAGGGAGCGGCACTCCGGTGGCCGGATCACGCGCGCGATCGTGGCCGTACCGCTGGACGGCTCGGCCGCAGAGGCTCCCGACGCGGTCCGGGTGCTGGTCATCGGGTCGGACTTCTACGCCTACCCGGCGCCGTCGCCGGACGGTACGCGGCTGGCCTGGACCTGCTGGGATCACCCCCGGATGCCCTGGGACGGCACCGAACTGCGGGTCGCGGCGATCGGCGACACGGGCACCGCCCGGGTGGTCATGGGCGGTGCCGGGGAATCGGTGCTGGCGCCGGTCTGGCGGGACAACCACAGCCTGTACGTGATCTCGGACCGGTCCGGTTGGTGGAACCTGTACCTGGCCGACCTGCGGGAGCCCGCAGACGCCCCGCGGGAGCTATGCCCGCGTGAGGAGGAATTCGGTGCGCCGCTGTGGCAGCTCGGCATGTACCCGTACGCAGTCCTGCGGGACGGACGGATCGCCGTCACGCACGGGACGGAAGAACCGCGGCTCGGAGTACTCGACCCGGACGCAGGCCAGCTGACCGATCTCGACCTGCCTTACCAGGTGTTCCAGCCCTGGCTGTCGGCCTCCGGCCTGGCCGTCGCGGCTATCGCAGGCGGGCCGTCCACGCCGCTCAGCGTGATCCGGGTCGACGTCGGAGCAGCCGAGGCCGGGACCGCGCCGGTGACCGTACTCCGGCGGGAGGCCGACTCGGTCCCCGATACCGCCTACCTGCCGGTTCCGCACGCCGTCCACCTGGCTGGGGCGTCCGGATCGGTTATCCACGCGCTGGTCTACCCTCCGGCCAACCCGACGGTCACGGCGCCAGACGGCGAACTGCCGCCCTACATCGTCTGGGTGCACGGCGGCCCTACCGGGCAGGTGCTCCCGCGCCTGGACCTGGAGAAGGCGTTCTTCACCAGCCGGGGCATCGGGATCATCGACGTGAACTACGGCGGCTCGAGCGGCTACGGCCGGGCCTACCGGGAGCGGCTGCGCGGCCAGTGGGGGGTCGTGGACGTGGCCGACGTGATGAGCGCCGCGCTCGCCCTGGCGGAGGCGGGCGAGGCGGACGGGAAGCGGCTCGGCATCCGCGGCGGGTCGGCCGGCGGGTGGACCGCCCTGGCCGCCGCGACCTCCGGGCTCGGCATCGCCGAACAGGTCCGGGCGGGCGGCGAGCGCGGGGTTTTCGCGGCCGCGGCGTCGTACTCCGGGGTGAGCGATCTGCGGGGTTTCGCCGCGCAGACGCACGACTTCGAATCCAGGTACCTGGACGGTCTGATCGGGCCGCTGCCGGAGTGCGAGGCGCTCTACGTGCAGCGGGCGCCGATCGGCCACGTGACCGACGCTACGTGTCCCATCCTGCTGATGCAGGGGCTCGACGATCCGATCGTCCTGCCGGTGCAGGCCGAGTCCATCGCCGCGGACCTGGCCGCGCACGGGATTCCGTACGCCTACCTGCCCTTCGCCGGAGAGTCGCACGGGTTCCGCCGGGCAGAGACGATTATCGCCAGTCTCGAGGCCGAGCTTTCCTTCTACGGCCAGATCATGGGCTTCGTCCCGCCCGGGGTCCCGCCCGTGGCGTTGCAGGTTGGCATGGGGGGCACCACAGATCGTTCGGGATAATGGAGCATCGCAAGCGGATGCGGGGTGGGCGATGTGGATCCTCTGAGGCCTGGTGATCCGGGTATGGTCGGTCGGTACCGGCTGGTCGGCAGGCTGGGTGAGGGCGGGATGGGCCGGGTGTTCCTGGGCGTGTCGCCGGGGGGCCGGCAGGTGGCGGTCAA
>DATJQX010000072.1:0-14465 GCA_035505275.1 Streptosporangiaceae bacterium
GACCTTTTGCCCCCGTTACATACCGAACGTCCGTGCATTCCGTGGTCTACGATCTCCACCATGCCCCAGATTCACGAGCTAACCATGATCGAGCTAGCCGCGGCGATCCGCGCGGGCGAGCTGTCCCCGGTCGCCGTCACCGATCATTATCTGCGCCGGACGCAGGAGCTCAACGATCAGGTGGGCGCTTTTTACACCGTTACCGCGGAACTCGCCGCTGACCAGGCCCGCGAGGCGGAGAAGGCCGTCGCCGGGGCCGAGGACAAGGCGGCGCTGGCTCCGCTGACCGGCGTGCCGGTCCCGATCAAGGACCTGAACATGGTCGCCGGGGTGCGGCAGACGCTCGGCTCGAGGGCCTTCGAGGCCAACGTCCCCGATACCGACGACTACGTGGTGGTCAACATCAGGCAGGCCGGCGCGGTCATGACCGGCAAGACCGCCACCCCGGAGTTCGGGCTGCCCTGCTATACCGAGACCGCGGTCGGGCCCCCGGCCCGCACGCCGTGGGACCTGTCCAGGTCCGCGGGCGGTTCGAGCGGCGGCGCGGCCGCCGCGGTCGCGGCGGGCCTGGCCCCGGCCGCCCAGGGCAGCGACGGCGGCGGCTCCATCCGCATCCCGTCCAGCGTGTGCGGCCTGTTCGGGATCAAGCCGACGCGCGGCCGGATATCCTACGGCCCGATCGTGCCGGACCTGGACGGCCTCAGCGTGATCGGCCCCATCGCCCGTACCGTCGCGGACGCCGCGCTGCTGCTCGACGTCATGGCCGGGAACTTCGCCGGCGACATGTACACCCCGGCCCCGCCCCCGGGCGGCGAGTCGTTCCTGGACTACGCGCGACGGCCGCCCGGCCGGCTGCGGATCGCCAGGACCCTGGAGCACGCGGTGGAGGGAGCCGACGTGCACCCGGACTGCGTCGCCGCCTACGAGGAGGCGAGCAGCCTGCTGGCCAGCCTGGGGCACGAGGTCGTAGACATCCCCCGGCCGTTCGGCCCCGACGTGGTGCCGTCCTTCGAGATCCTGTGGTACGCCCACGCCACGCTGGTCCCGCTGGCCCCGGGGCAGGAGAACCTGCTGCTGCCGCTGACCAGCTACCTGCGCAACCGCGGCCTGGCCATCACCGCCCCCGAGTACATCTTCGCCCAGGCGTACCTGCAGGCCGTGACCAGGTCGGCGCTCGCCGCGCTGAACGCCTACGACGCCGTCCTGACCCCGACGCTGGCCCTGCCCCCGCGCCCGGTCGGCTGGTTCGACGAGGTCGAGCCCGCGGAGAACTTCGAGCGGCAGAAGCAGTTCACCCCGTACACCGCGGTCTACAACGTGTCGGGCCAGCCCGCCGTGAACGTCCCGCTGCACTGGACCGCCGGCGGGCTGCCGATCGGCGTGATGCTCGCCGGGCGGATGGGCGGCGAAGCCACCCTGATCTCCCTGTCCGCCCAGCTGGAGCAGGCCCGCCCCTGGAAGGACCGGCACCCCGCGCTCTGGTAATGCGCTAATGCGCAACCTAGGCCGCACCCTCAACATCATCGCGGCCGCCTGCGCCTGCGTCGTCGTACTCGCCCTCCTGGGGTTCGGCTACAAAACCATCCCCGCGCTCGGGCCCGCGCTGGACCCGGGCCTCGGCGTGTGGACGTCGGCCGAGGGCGGCGAGCCGGTCCGGTCCCAGACGCTAGACCTGGCCGGACTCCAGCAGCCCGTCACGGTCTCGTTCAGCAAACAGGGCGTCGCCTCGATCGAGGCCGCCACCGATCACGACGTGTTCCTGGCGCTCGGCTACGTGCACGCCGAGTTCCGGCTGGCCGAAATGGACGAGGAGCGCCGCCTGGGGGAGGGGCGCCTGGCCCAGCTGGCCGGCCCGAGCGACCTGGCGTCGGACAAGTTCGAGCTCCGGCTCGGCCTGCTCCGCACGGCCCAGCAAGAATGGGCGCAGCTGCCCAAGGCCAGCCCGGCCGCCCAGGCCCTGCTCGCCTACGCCCAGGGCGTGAACGACGACCTCGCCCGGGTCCGCGCGAGCGGCCAGTGGCCGGCCGCCTTCAGCCTGGCCGGGGTCTACCCCGGCCCGTGGACCCCGGTCGACAGCCTGGTCATCCAGGGCGAGCTCACGCAGGAGCTCGACTTCACCACGACCCCGCTGGACTATGCGCTGCTCGAGCGCTCCCTCGGCGCGAAAAGAACGATGGCCTGGTTCCCGGTCATCGCGCCGGACGCGCAGGAACCCTACGACCCGGGCCCGTACGCCAGGCTCGCCCTCACGCCGCTCGGAACACAAGCGGCAGGCGGCGGGCCGAAGACAGGCACCACCGCTCGTTCGGCAGAAATAACGGCCGGGGAAGCCCGGGCGGCGGCCGCCCTGCTCGCCGAGGTCAGCCACCTTCCCGACCAGAATCAGGTGCACGAGTACCCGGAAAGCAACGCCTGGGCCGCCAACGGCCCGGCCGTCCAGGCAAAGGGCGCGCTGCTGGCCGGCGACCCGCACCTGCCCCTGACGCTGCCGTCGGTGTGGTACGAGGCGGCCCTGTCCGCGCCCGGCCTGGACGTCGCCGGGGTCACCGTCCCGGGCGTGCCCGCCGTCCTGATCGGGCACAACGAGCACATCGCCTGGTCGCTCACCGACACCCAGAACCAGGCCACGCTCTTCTACGAGGAAAAGACCAGGGGAGACCAGTACTACTGGGACGGTGCGTGGCGCACGATGCAGGTGGTGCACTACGAGATCCCGGTGCGCGGCGCCGCGACCGTCCGCCTGACCGTTGACCTCACCGTGCACGGGCCGATCATGACCCAGGCCGGCCAGACCACCTCGGTCGACTGGATGGGCAACGTCCCCTCACCCGACCTCGCCTCGGCGCTCGCCGTCTACCACGCGACCGACTTCGCCCAGTTCAAGGCCGCCCTGGCCACCTGGTACGCCCCGTCGCAGAACTTCGTCTACGCCGACACGGCCGGGAACATCGGCGCGATCTCGCCCGGGTACTACCCGCAGGTCCCCGCGGCCTGCCAGCCCTGGCTGCCGATGAGCGGGACCGGCGGCTGCGATGTCACCGGCGTCATCCCGTACGCGGCCGTCCCGCAGGTCTACGACCCGCCGTCGCACGTGGTGGCGACCGCCAACCAGCGCCCGGTCAGCGCCGCCTACCCCTACTACATCGGCACGAGCGCCAACTTCTTCGACCCCGGCTACCGCGCCGCGACCATCTACAACGCGCTGCTCACCCGGCCCGCCCCGCTGACCCCGGCCAGCTTCGCCGCCCTCCAGGCCAGCCTGACCGACCAGCTAGCGGTGCGCCTGGTGCCCAAGCTGCTGACCGCCCTGCAAGGTACCCGTCTTTCTTCTGCCGAACGGAACGCCCTGACCCTCCTGGGCACCTGGCACGATTCAATGACCGAACGCTCCCAAGCCGCCGCCCTCTGGTGGACCTTCCTCGGCTATTACCTGTCCGACACCTTCCAGCCCTGGTGGACCCACGCCAGGGTGCCGGTGAGCAAGGACTCGTTCGGCCTGGACGTGACGGTCAACCAGGTCAGCCTGGTCGAGGACCTTGAGGCGTGGACGCTGCATGACCCGGCCAACCCGGCGTTCTCGCTCCCGTCGGGGCGGCCGCGGACCGCGCCGCAGGTCATGCGCACGGCGTTCGCGAGCGCGGTGGGGCACCTGGCGGCCACGCTCGGCGGCACCCCGGCCTCGTGGGCCTGGGGACGCCTGCACTCCCGCGCGATCCCGGCGCTGAGCGGGGCCGGCGGC
The DNA here is from genome assembly GCA_035505275.1 of Streptosporangiaceae bacterium. Classification (GTDB taxonomy): domain Bacteria; phylum Actinomycetota; class Actinomycetes; order Streptosporangiales; family Streptosporangiaceae; genus Palsa-504. The sequence continues at coordinate 3,740 of DATJQX010000072.1, forward strand.
CTCGGGTACGGGCCGCGGGCCGCGGGCGGTGACCCGTTCACCCCGGACGCCGCCGACGGCGGCCCGGTCTCCAGCGACGGTCCGAGCTGGCGGATGATCGTCACGCTGTCCGCGGCGCCAGGTATCAGTGCCGAGGGCGTGTACCCGGGCGGGCAGAGCGAGAACCCCGCCTCGCCCTGGTACGACAACCTGGTGCCGCTCTGGTGGGACGGCGCGTACCTGCCCGTCCCCGCCCCCGGCCGCCCCGCGGGGGCGCTGACCTGGATCCTGGACGTGGCGGGTCCCGGTGGCTGACCCGAAGCGCCTGGGCAAGCGGGGCGCCTACCAGCTAGGCCAGCTCCGCGCCCCCGGCGCGCCGCCCCCGCGCCCGCCCACCCCGTACCGCCCGACGTTCGCGTCCCGCCCGCCGCGCGGCTCGTTCGCCCGGTGGCTGGTCGCGTGCGCGGCGGCGGCCGCGCTGACCGGGGTGGCCGCGGGATACGGCCTGTGGTTCGCGCCGTTCGTGATCGGGGTCGCGGCCGGGGCCGGGCCCTGGCGGGCGCGTTCGGCGGTCGCCCTGGTCGTGCTGGCCACGGCCGCGGGCTGGGGCGCGGCGCTGGCCTGGCCCGCCCTGTCGGGCGCCCCGGACGGGGCGACTGCGCGCGCCGTCGCCGCCCTGGCCGGGCTGCCCCCGTACGCCGGGGTCGGCGTGGCCGGCACCCTGCTGGTCGGGGCGTGCCAAGCCGTCGTGGCCGTCTGGCTGGCGCGCGCCATCACCTACCGCCTGCGCTGAGGGGCGCTCCTACGCTGCCCGGTCAGAAACCGAACGCCCGATAGGTGAAGTGGTCAGCCGAGGTGGCCTGGCTGCTGATCCCGCCGACGGTGACGGTCACGTTGACCGTCCCGGTACCCGGCGGGGCGACCGCGAAGATCTCGGCCGGCGTGACGAGCACCACCAGCGCCGGGTGCCCGCCGAAGTTCACGCTGACCCGGCAGGACCGCTCGCGCGGCGGGCAGGCCAGGTCGGTGCCGCTAATCCGCACCAGGGTATCCCCGTACTGCGGGCCGCTATCGGGACTGATCCTGGTGATCACCGGGCCGCTGACGAGCCACGAGAATGACGTCGAGCCCTTCGTCCCGCCATTATCCGTGGCTGTCACCGTGACCGAGAAGTTGCCGTCCGCCGTTGGCGTGCCGGTAATCGCTCCACTGGACGCGTCGATTGACAGGCCGGCCGGCAGGCCCGTCGCCGCGTAGGAAGCGATGGCGTCACCCTTACTTGAAGACGCCTGGATCGCAAGCGTACTGATGGCCCGGCCGACGATGCTGTTCTGCGTGCCGGGGTCGGTTACCGTCACGACGTCGGGGCCGGGAACGAGCGTTTCGCCGTCATAGCTGATGTCCGTGATCGTGTCGCTGGTACCGGCGCTCTGGTCGCCATCGGCTATGATGCCCGCCCCGGTGACATTCCCGCCGCAGCCGTTGTTCTGGATGAACGCCAGTGAACTGACGTAGGTGTCGAACTCCGGAGTGTGCGTCAGCGCGTGGCATGCCCCTGAGCTGGCGGGTATGACTTGCCAGTTGCTCGTGTCCAGGCCGGAATTGGACGGATAGCCGAAAAGGGAGTCGCCGTCCGAGAACTGGATGAACCAGTGCGGAGACCCTCCCGCATAATTGCTCGTCGTGAAGGTCGGCGCTGCGTCTGGGGCGGTCGTCGGCGGACTGTTGATCTGCATCTGCGCGAAGGTCGTCGCGCTCGGCGTTCCTACGGTCAGAACCGGATCCCCGGCCGGGTTCCACACGGCGCTCGCGCCCGTGCCGCTCGCGGAAAGGGACACGCTGAGCGACGTTGCGGCCACGGCTGGTCCCGTGCCCCACGCCAGTCCCGTGCCCCAGGCCAGTCCCGCGCCCGCCAGCACGCACGCGGCTGCCCGCGCGGTCCGCCTGCGCCGCGGCCGCCGTGGCATGCCCGCCATCGCGATTACGCTCATAACGCTGCCTCCCCTCCAACAGGCCACCGCCGGCTCCCAACCGGACAGGCGGCAAGGCCGCGGTCGGCGACGGCCCGGAGCCGATCCTTCTCCTGCGGCGAGCCCATGACAATGGCAATGTATACGCCTATTTCGCTGCCTGTCGGGATCATCGGGGGCGTCGTTGCCGTGTGGCTCGACCGCGCGCTGACCTACCGGCTCAGGTAGGCCCGCAGCGAGGCGGACTGCGCGGGCCAGGGCGGGCGCTGCGGGCGCAGCCTGGACCAGTCGTAGGGCGGGTGGCCGAGTTTCGGGTGCCGGCGGTCGTAGGCGTTGGCCAGCAGCCAGATCGCGACGCAGCCGACGATCGCGGCCTTCGCCGGGCCCGGCCCCGGGGCGAGGAGCCCGCCCAGGTCGGCCGTCCAGGCCCAGTAGCCGAGCGCCGGGTACACGACCAGCTGGTGCCATACCTTCGTCGGGGCCAGCGCCTGCGCCCGCGTGTAGAAACCGGTGCGCAGCTCGGCGCGCCATTGCAGCAGCCCGAAGGCCAGGCCCACGGCCAGGCACGCCACGCCGAACGGCAGCGCGGCCGCGCCGCTCGGTGCGCGCCCGCGAGTCAGCCAGACCCCGAGCGCGACCGAGACCGCCAGCAGCGGGTCGCCGACGCTGAGCGCCAGGAACTCGTGGCGGATGCGGAACAGCCGGCGCTCGAGCACCGCCGCGACCACCGCGAAACCTACCGGGGTCACGGCCAGCGAAGCGGCCGCCGCCACCCACGGGCCGTGGCGGAGCGCGTCCCCGAGGACGGGCAGGTAGCCCCCGGTCATCCAGTCCCCGTCACTCGGGCCCCGGTCACTCGGGCCCCGGTCACTCGGGCCCCGGTCACTCGGGCCCCGGTCACTCGGGCCCCGGTCACTCGGGCCCGGGCACGCGACGGCGACCGCGCGGCCGGGCCTCGCGCACGCCCTTCGAGGCCTCGCTCAGCTCTCTGTGCAGGTGCTTCCACCGATAGGCCAGCAGCGCCTCCAGGTCGGGGTCGCGGAAGAAGTCCTTGTGCAGCCGGGCGAAGTGGGCCAGCCGGATCAGCGGCGCGTTATGCGCGTGCTCCCGGCCGCCCGCCGCCGCGGCGCCGGAGCGCCCGAAGCGAGCCTCCAGCTTCTCGATCACGGGGTACATGTCGGTCTTGAAGTGATCCACCGTGCTCGCCGACACGAAGGCCGCCCGGGCGATGTCGATCCGGTTGTCGAACCGGGTCAGCTCCTGCCAGACGGACAGGTCCGTCCTGTTCCGCAGCAGCTCGTCCAGCGGGGCGGGCGGCGGGCCCAGGTGCCGGTACCGGTCGGCGCCCGACGCGACCGGCACGCCGCGCTCGACCGCGTCGAGCAGCGACTCGATCGCGTCGGGGCCGTCGCGCCGCGGGGCGAGGGCGAGCGGGGCGAAGAACGTGAACGCGGCCAGCAGGTGCAGCTGGCGGTTGTCCTCGTCGTCGGAGCAGCGCACCACGGACCGGGTGTCCGGCGACTGTTCGGCCAGGATGCGTAGCGCGCCGAGGCCCGTCATCGGGCAGTCGACGAAGATCATGTCGACCAGGGCGAGGTCGAAGGGCTCCGCCTCGCCCAGCACTCGCGGCAGTCGCCTCGGGTCGCGGACGCCCGCCACCACGTGGCCAGTGCCCTGCAGCACGTGGGCGATCGCCAGCTCCGCCTCCACGTAGTCATCGATCACCAGAATCCGCATGATGGCACCTTTCCCTGATGGCACGCGGCCCGCCCGGACCAGTGTGACCGCTGCGGTCGCCGCGCAGGAATGCGAAACTTCGTCATTCTGGGCTCGTCTCCCAGGGTGAGGACCGCCACCGGGCGCACGCGAGCGTGCCGCCCGCCGACCCGGCGGCGAGCGCCAGCGTGCCCTCGAAGTGCCGCAGGTGACTCTCCAGGACGTGCAGGCTCGACCGCGGGTCGGCCAGGGCGCCCGGCGTTATGCCGGAGCCGTCGTCGTCCACCTGCACGCTCACCCAGTCGCGGCCCCCGGATTCGGCCCGCACGCCGACCCGGACGTGCTGCGCGCCCGCCTTCCACGCGTTGGTGATCAGGTCCTGCATGACGCGCCTGGCCACCCCGTAGTCGGTCCGCCCCATGCGCACCTTTTCGCTGCCGGATTCCAGTTGGACCGTGTCGCGCAGTTCCCGCGGCACGATCGTCCGCACCGACCGCCACAGCAGGTCCACGCTGCCCGGCATCACGCCGCCGCCGAGCACGATCTGGCGGGCTTCCTCGGCCACGATGAGCACCTCGTTGATCAGCGACCTGGTTTCCGCGCTGATCTCCTCGTCGCGCCGCGCCTGCCAGATCAGGGCGTGGGCCGCGTTCTTCACCAGGCTGTGCACCGTGGAGGAGTCGCTGGCGCGCACGTCTTCCACCTCCACCTCGCACGTCTGCGCGGCCGACCGGAGCAGCAACTCGATCAGCAGCGTGTACGGCAGCAGCAGCAGGACCGACCCGGCGAGCAGCAGTGCCACCGCCAGGCCGCCGGGCGGCGGTGTCTGGCCGGTGTAGTCCCGCCACCCGTACAGGGCGAAGGCGATGGCCGCCACCGCTGCCGGCATCAGCGGCCGGAACCGCACCAGCCCCGGATTCGGCGGCACGGCCGGGTTGTACCAGCTCGCATCCGTCATCACCTGCGACCACGCGGACCACACGTGGGTCGCCGCCAGCCCCAGCCCGGTCAGGTAGACCGCGGCGGGCAGCGGCGTGACGGCCACCGGCCCGCTGTAAAGCAGCACCGCGATCACGATCCCCGCGCTCTCCGCGATGCCGGACAGGTCAGCCGTCGCGCGTCCCTGCGTGCTGCCCAGGTGCCGGGCGGCGTGCCGCAGCCCCGGCACCGGCAGGCCGGCGAGCCGGTCCAGCAGCCGGGACCGCGTGTGCAGCCACGCGGTGCCGACCCCGGCCGTCACCAGGACCAGGAAGAACGGGGCCCACATCAGGCTCCGGGCCGGAAACCAGATCAGCAGCAGCCACAGGCCGCACACGCAGCAGCCTCTGATCGCGGCGCCCAGCGGCCACAGCGGGCCCGAGTAGCGCACCGCGATGTCGTACACCACCCGCGTGCGCAGGCCTGGATCGAACACCACCCGACCCCCACTCCGCGAACGACGAAGTTCTCTTAAAGCTCGCCACACTAGCTAAAGCGTCCGGCGCGAAAAGTCGCGCCGGACGTCTTTTTGGTTACTCGAGGCCGCGCAGGAAGTCGATCAGGCCGTCGAAGTAGACCTGCTGGTCGTCGTACATGGCCATGTGGCTGCCGTCCGGGCAGAGCAGGAAGCGCCCCTGCGGCAGGCGTCCGGCCATCATCTCCATGTACGCCGGGTCCATCGTGTCGTGGCCGGCGCCTATCACCAGGGCCGGCACCTCAATCGAGGCCAGGTCGCCGGTCCGGTCCCATTCGGCCAGCGTGGCGTCGGCGCTGATGCCCAGCTCGCTCGGGCCCTGCATCTTCACGTAGATGGCCGGGTTGATGTGCCCGAACGCGCGCTGCACGGGGTCGGGCCAGTCCGCGGCGGGCATGCGCAGCACGTGGTGCACGTAGTGCTGCTCGACCAGCAGCTCCATGTACCTGGGGTCTTCGGTCTCGCCCCGTGCCTCGTACGCCTTGATCTCGGCGAGCGCGGCCGCGTCCATCGCCGGCATCAGCACCTGCTCGGCGTAGGCGTTGTAGGCCGGGACGCTGGACATCATGCTGGAGATGACCAGCCCGCGCAGGTGCTGCTGGTACGCCAGGGCGTACTCCATCGCCAGGATCCCGCCCCAGGAATGGCCGAGCAGGACGAAGTTCTCCCGGCCAAGACCCAGCGCCCGGCGGACCTGCTCGACCTCGTCGACGAACCGGTCCAGGTCCCACAGCGACGTGTCCTCTGGCTGATCGCTGCGCCCGGAGCCGAGCTGGTCGTAGTAGTAGTACTCGATCCCGGCCGCGGGCAGGTAGCTGTCGCAGGCCTCGAAGTACTCGTGCGTGGCACCGGGGCCGCCGTGCAGCAGCAGCACCCGCAGTTCGGGATGGTTGCCGACCCGCTTCACCCACACCCGGTAAGGTCCGGCGGGCGTGTCCACGCTGATCATCCGGGATCCCCCGCTCAGCACATCATCCCGCCCGGAATAGTCCAGATACGCGCTCATGGCCACGCTCCTCCCGGCCCGCATTATGCCAGCCGGTCATCCGGCCCGACAGGTCCGCCGGACCGAGTACGAAGCTCCGGGTCGTGGCGATGCCGAAGGCCAGCGCGGGGGCATCGCGGGGGCAGCGCCGGGCCGCCGCGAGGCGCACTGACGCCGCCTGCGTATAGTGCGCATGTGAGCTCCGAGGTCAGCGCGATCTTGCTCGACGCGGGCGGGGTGCTGCTCTTCCCGGAGCCGGATCTCCTGCTGCCGCCGCTGCGCGCGGCCGGCGTATCCCCGGATCTCGCGGCGCTCGAGCGGGCCCACTACCGGGCGATGGTGGGCCAGGACCTGGCTGGCGTACCGCCCGCCGCGGGAACGTGGTGGCGCGACTACCTCTCCGGCTACGTCGCCGCCTGCGGCGTGGCCGGGGACCGGTGCGCCGAGGTGGTCGGCCAGGTCGTCGAGGCGACCAGGGGCACCGCCTGGACGCACGTCGGCACCGGGGCCACCGACGGCATGCGGGCCCTGGCCGCGCTCGGCCTGCCGATGGGCATCGTCTCGAACTCCGACGGCACCGTGCAGGCCGAACTGCGCCGTCTCGGCGTCTGCTACGCGCCCGGCGGGCAGGACGCCGACGTGCCCGGGGTCAAGGTGGGCATCGTGGTCGACTCCGCGGTGGCCGGCGTGGCCAAGCCGGATCCGGCCATCTTCCGCATCGCCCTGGATGCCCTGGGCGTGCCCGCGAGCCGCACGGTCCTGCACGTCGGCGACAGCGTCCGGTACGACGTGGCCGGAGCCGTCGCGGCCGGCCTCCAGGCGGTTCACCTGGACCCGCACGGCTTCTGCCCGGCGCCGGACGGCCACCAGCACGCCCGTTCACTGGCCGGGCTGGCCCGGACCCTCGCCGCGTTATCCGCTCGGCGCTTGCCTTCCGCCGCGGATAGACTACGGGCCTGCCAGACCACGGCCAGAAAGTGAGAGTCGCCGAACCATGCGCTGGTCCCAGATGCACATCCCGACGCTGCGCGAAGACCCGGCGGACGCCGGCGCGCCCAGCCACCGCCTGCTGCTGCGGGCCGGCTACATCCGCCAGCTCATGGCCGGGCACTACTCGCTGCTGCCGCTCGGCCAGCGGGTGCGGCTGAAGGTGATCGGGATCATCCGCGAGGAGATGAACCGCATCGGCGCCCAGGAGATCCTCATGCCGGTGATGCACCCGGCCGAGCTATGGGAGCGCAGCGGCCGGCTGGCGATCATGGGCGAGGAGATGTTCCGGCTCAAGGACCGGCGCGGCGCCGACCTGGTGCTCGGCATGACCCACGAGGAGGTCGTCTCCACCCTGGCCCTCGAGCTCGAGTCCTACCGCGACCTGCCGCAGATGTGGTACCAGTTCCAGACCAAGCTGCGCGACGAGCCGCGCCCGAAGGCCGGCCTGATGCGCACCCGCGAGTTCACCATGAAGGACTCCTACAGCTTCGACCTGGACGCGGCCGGGCTCGACGTGTCGTTCCGCGCCCATCGCGACGCGTACACCCGGTCGTTCGAGCGCCTCGGCATCCCCGCCGTCCCCGCGCAGGCCTCCAGCGGCGCGATGGGCGGCTCGGACTCGACCGAATTCATCTGCCCCTCGCCGAGCGGCGAGGACCTGATCATCCTCTGCCCGGAGTGCGGTTATGCCGCCAACATAGAAGTCGCGGCGTCCCGGTTGGGTTACCTCGATGATTCTGCCGAACGGACTGTGCTGCTACCTGCCCCCGAACCCTTCGCGACGCCAGGTGTGCGGACCATCGAGGACCTCGCCGTCGGTTATGACGCGCCGGCCGACCGGCAGATCAAGACCCTGGTGTACTTCCTGGACGGCACGCTCACGCTGGTCCTGCTCCGCGGTGACCACGCGCTGAACGAGCAGAAGCTCATCGACGCCACGGGCGCGGTCTCGATCCGCCCGGCGCAGGCTGAGGAGATCCGCGACGCGCTCGGCGCGCTCCCGGGCAGCCTTGGCGCGGTCGGCGTCACCGGCCACCCGATCATCGCCGACGAGGCGCTGCGCGGCCGGCGCGGCATGACCACCGGCGCCAACATCAACGACACGCACCTGCGCGGCGTGGACGTCGAGCGCGACATCGCCGTCGGCCGGTGGGCCGACCTGCGCGAGGTCGCCGCGGGCGCGCTGTGCGTCAACTGCGGGCACGGGCTCGAGGTCGAGCGCGGCATCGAGGTCGGCCACATCTTCAAGCTCGGCTACAAGTACACCGACGCCTTCGGGCTCAGCGTGTCCGGCCCGGACGGCAAGCCGGTCCGGCCGATCATGGGCTGCTACGGCATCGGCATCGAGCGGGCGATGGCCGCGATCATCGAGGTCCACTACGACGAGAAGGGCATCATCTGGCCCGCCGCCGTGGCCCCGTTCGAGGTCGTCGTGGTCATCGCCCAGCAGGACGATCCGGCCGTCGCCGAGGCGGGCATGGAACTGTACCAGGCGCTGCTCGACGCCGAGGTGGACGTCATCGTGGACGACCGCCCGGTGCGCGCGGGGGTCAAGTTCAGCGACGCCGAGCTCGTCGGCATCCCGTTCCGCGTCACGATCGGCAAGCGCGGCCTGGAGTCAGGGTCCGCCGAACTGACCGAACGCGGCACCGGGTCGACCGTCCACATCCCGCTGGAAGACCTGGCCAAGCACGTCGCCGAGGCGGTAGCGGAGTCCATCGCCGCCCACCGGTGAGCGGTGCGTTGTGCGAGAGACCGTGAAATGGCTGGACAAGCCGGAAGCGCATGACTACCAGGCGGCGGAAGACTACCTCTCGCTGATCATGCCAGCCAAGCGCGCCGCCGAGTACCGGCAGCAGCTATACGACGCCCGGGGCGACGTCACGCACCGCAAGGCCAAGGACATCCTACGCGCCAGCCAGCTCGCCCTGCTCGCCCAGGACAACAAGCACGTCGCCGACGACCTGGCCAAGGTCAACACCGGCGAGGCCCTGTCCCCGATCCTGCTGATCCGCGGCGGCGACGGCCACCCCCTCATCGTCGCGGACGGCTACCACCGCGTCTGCGCGAGCTACTGGGTCGACGAGAACACCGACATCCCCTGCATCCTGGTCTAGGCAAATCGCCCTGTACCTTTCGCTCGCCCTATACCTTCCGCCAGCGGCGAGAGCAGAATGGAGCGGTGGATTACTACGGCACGCAGCAGGACGCCTGCCCGCGCTGCGGGAGCACGGCAGACGTCCGCACGGTCCAGGATCTGGTCGCCATGTACGGCCAGATGCAGGGCAACCCCATGCCGGGGGGCGGACCATACCAGCAGCCCGGCGCCGGGCAGGGACCCGGCCCATACTCGGAGGTCTGGTACGGGCCGGAGTCCGGAGGCGGACCGGCGCCAGGACGCGGACGGGATTGGTCAGTCAATACCTCACCCGACCAGGAAATCGCCAATCTCGTGATGGGCGCGGCCGGCCGCTTTATCGGCAAGGCCATCAGGAACCGAATGCAGCGCGTCGCCGAGGAACGGATCATTCCGACCGTCAACGCCCGGGCCGAGCAGCAGCGGCAGCAGATGGCGGCGATCGCCGAGCGCTACCCGAACCTGCGCGCCTGCCTACGCGACCAGGTCATATTCCTGGCCGGCGAAACACGCACGGTGCCCCTGTCCGAGGTCCCCCTCCAACAAGTCACCCTGGCCCAAGCCGACGCCCTAGTCGCCCGCCTTCGCCAGCCCTGAGCACCGGAGTCTCATAACCGCCTGAATCGTCGGGTTGACCTGACTCAGTACGTGAGAGTCAGGTGCTGAGCCCGCGCAGAACCGTCGATGACATGCCCGCCAGCCCGGGCTGCGCGGGCAGGAGCAGCGTGGTGACGCCCAGGGCCTCGTTCATGGCCGCCAGCTGATGCTCCCGCCGTCCGCGTCAAGCACCGTCCCAGGTTAACCGTAGGGTGGGCGCAGTCAACAATTTCTCCTAGAAAATCTGCACGAGTTCGGTGTGCTACCAGTAAATGTCAGTCATTCACGATAGAATTCGAAGAGGGAAAGAGGGAAACCGGCGAGCCGAACAGAAGGCAGTCTATGGTGGCATGGCCAGGGTCAGGCAGCGGGCGTGGCGAGGACTCCGCCGGGGGTCCCTTGCCCGGCGGCGGTGGCCGGGACGGCCCGCCGCGTCCCAGTCTGGCGGTGGCCGGGGTGCTGGACCGGGTGTCGGGCCCGGACCGGCGGTGCGCGGGCCTGAGCGACGATGAGGCGTTCGAGGTGCTGGGCCGGTGGGACGCGGTGGAATCGTGGTGCGCGTCGGCGAAGCTGGGGGTGGTCCGGGCGCTGATCCGGGCGCGGCCGGTCCCCGGGTTCGGGCCGAAGCAGCCGGGCGGCCTGCCCGAGGCCGTCCAGCCCTACCTGACCGAGGAAGTCGCCCTGGAACTGGGCATCTCCAAGCGCGCCGCCGACGCGCTGATCGGGCTGGCGTGGGACCTGGAGGCGCGGCTGCCCCGGACCGCCCGCGCGCTGGACGCCGGGGTGATCAGCCTGGGCAAGGCCCGGATCATCGCCGACGCCACCGGGGTGCTGACCGATGAGCTCGCGGCCGAGGCCGAGGCGCTGATCGCCGATCGGCTCCTCGGGGCGACCCACGG